>CALFUT010000074.1 GCA_937929805.1 uncultured Pirellulaceae bacterium | reverse complement strand
CGAGAATACATTCAAACTCAGGATAAACACGAGCGTGATCAAGAACGCGGGCTATTCGATTTAGACTAAAACTAACCTACACACCACGGCCCCTTTTAGGGGCCTTCCTCATACCACCGGCTCTGCCGGTGGTTATTGATTATTTTACGACTCCAGCTTGTTCTTCCGCCGGACGACTCGGTTCATGCGTCGCGCTAGTTCTTGGTGGACTTTTTCCAGACCGACTCCATTTTTTAGCATCGCGACCAAGCTGAAATACAACACGTCGGCGGCTTCCCACGCGATTTCGTGCAGGTCGTCCGTTTGGCTGGCCTCGGAAAGCTCTTCGGCTTCTTCTAGTAGCTTGGTCCGCAGCATCAGCGGATCGTTGGCCAGCTTTCGCGTGAACGATTTCGGATCGGTATCCGCAATCCGCTCGGCCAACCGTTGTACAACCGTGGCAATGGAACGTTCTTCACCGAAGCAGGTGTGCGTGTCGCGATGGCAAAAGCCGGGGGCATCTTGAGTCACCGTAAATCGCAAACAATCGCGATCGCAATCCATTCGGACACCCAGCAACACTTGCGTCGCACCGCTGGTCGCGCCCTTGATCCAAAGCCCGTTGCGAGAACGAGACCAATAAGTTCCCTGCCGTGACTTCAGCGCGTGCGTCAGGCTCTCTGCATTCGAGTAAGCCAAACCAAGTGCGATTCCTAGCGGATCGGTGATGACCGTGGGCCAGAGTCCATCAGGACGATCGGACTTGAGCACCGCCGCGAAAAACTCACCGGCAAAGTCGGGCTTCGATTCCAGCCAAACCGCATCGATGATCGTGTCGACTCGCTTTTCTTCTAGCTCCGCCACCTCGTCGACGTCAGGATCTTGATCGATCAGCACGTAGTCGCCCGCGGCCAACTTGTCCGACGCTTGAGGCTGAAGCACGATCATCCGATCGTCCGGAATCATTTGTGCGGCATCTTTGAAAGGATCCTCGCAAACAATCTTAGAACCGCCAACGTTTAGCAGTTTGAGGGCATCGTCTTCGGCAAGCGCGTCACTTCGGATCAACAGATCGACCGCACCGCCGACTCGTTTGATGACGGTTTCCAGGTCTGCAATCAGTTCGGTCGAAGGTTGTCCGACGATCGACAGACACGTCTGGCCGTAAAGAGACCAATAAAGAATTTGTTCGGTTACTGCGTCGACCCATCCTTCGCCGGGATTAGAGGATGGGATGGTCAGGTTGGGGATGATCATGGAGAGCTGTTTTTCGTTGCCTTAGGTAGAAGGCAATTTTAAACCTATCGATCAGGATTCTGAAACCTCGTCAGGTTTCCTCAATCTACTGGTGAGTTTTATCTTGCCAATCGCCTTAGGGCCGCCAAACCAGAGTCAGGTCGATTTTGATTTCGGGAAGGATTTCGAGACAAATCGATTCTGAAAACTTTTCGGGCCGTTCTTGATAAACGCCATTGTCCAAGACCAACTGCGTGACGTTCTGACCGCCCACGTCAACCAACCAATACTCGAGTACACCTTTTTGCTCGTACAGCCGCCGCTTCAGGGTTTCATCGTTTTGCTTGGTGGAGGGCGACAAAATCTCAATCACCAGTTCTGGCGGACCTATAATTCGTGACGGTGTAATCTTAGCGGTCGACGGTTCTCGCAATACGATCAAGTCCGGTTCAACGATATCATGGTCGCTGAGCTGAACATCGACCGGGGCATCAAATATTTTCCCCAGATTTGCCAATTCAATCTTTTGGTAAAGCTGGTACTGCAAGTGCTTTGAGGCCGACTGATGACCTGTTGAAGGAGCCGGATTCATGTAGTGTCTCCCATCGATGATTTCATGGCGGTTTCCATCGTTTGGAAAAAGTACGAATTCCTCGTACCCCAGCTTCACCGGACTTTGGTAATCGGTTGACATGATTGGCTCCTCGAATGACCCTGCATCACTTTACCCAATCATTGTATCACGAAACCAACGTGCGGGTACTGATTCCTTGATCCGCCAAGTCACGTTTGACATCGTTCACAGTCATATTTCCGTCGTGGAAAATGGATGCCGCCAGCACCGCGTGAGCCCCATGTTCGAACGCTTCGACCATGTGAGCCACGCTGTTGGCCCCACCTGACGCGATCACGGGAAGGCTGCAAGCGTTCGTCACCGCGGTCAGCATTGGCAGATCGTAACCGCTACGAGTCCCATCGCGATCGAAACTGGTTAACAGGATCTCTCCAGCGCCGCGCTGTTGAGCCTCGGCCGCCCAAGCGACCGCATCCAATGTTTCGGCCTCGGTGCCGCTGCGAGTTAAAACTTGAAACTGCCCGTCGGTCATTTTGGCGTCGATCGCCACGACGGTGCATTGAGCCCCAAAACGCGTTGACATTTCGTTGACCAGATCCGGGTTCCGAACGGCCGCCGAATTGATGCTGACTTTATCCGCACCGGCGTTTAGTAGTCGGCCCGCGTCTTCAACTGAGCCCACACCGCCACCGACAGTCAATGGAATTGACAGTTGCTTGCGCACGATTTCGACCGTTTCCAACATCGCCAGCCGCGCCTGACGAGTCGCCGACACGTCCAGCACGACCAATTCGTCGGCACCCTGTTGTTCGTAGTGCGCGGCCAATTCTTCAGGACTGCCCGCGTCGCGTAAGTTTTGGAACTTGACGCCTTTGACGACGCGACCGTCGTTGACATCCAGACAAGGAATAATTCGAGCCTTCAACATGTTACGCCAGTCCTCCATCGATCCAGTGCTGCAACAACTGCTGACCCCACGGCCCAGATAGTTCCGGGTGAAACTGGCACGCCAGCACCCCGTCTTTCCAGATGCTACTGACAAACGAACCGTCATAGTCGGTCGTCGCGTGATTCCAACCGGTTGCGGCATCCGGCGGTTCGCCAAGCCGGAAAGAATTCGCAAAGTATGCTTCGCCCGAATCGTAAAACTGTTTTGAGCTATTGGAATTGGGTGTGACCGTGTTCCAGCCAAGCTGTGGAACTTTCACGTTGTCGCTGAAACGTTTGATCTCATAGGGGAGTATGCCCAGCCCCTCGACGCCCGGGCTTTCCTCGCTGGACTGTCCCAGCATTTGCATGCCAAGGCAAATGCACAGCGTCGGCCGGCCCGCGTTGATTCGTTCCACGATCGTGTTGCGAAGTCCGCGTTGATCGACTTGAGCAACCGCCGCCGCATAGGCTCCGACGCCCGGCAGGACGACGTGGCTGGCAGATTCAATTAAGCTTGCGTCGTCGGTCAAATTCCACGCCGCGCCCAAGCGATCAAACGCCGCTTGCAACGAGCGAATGTTCGCCACGCCGGTGTTAATAATTTCAATCATTGATCAATTCCGCATTCCGCATTCCGCACTCCCCGTTGATTACAGCACACCCTTGGTGCTAGGTACCGCACCTTCGGCTTTCGTTACTGCTTCACCCAATGCTTTAGCCAGCGACTTGAACGCGGCTTCGGCTTTGTGGTGGTCGTTGTCGCCACGAATCACGTCCACGTGCAATGAGCACCGCAGCGTCATCGCGAGTGATTGAAAAAAGTGGGTGATGTTTTCGCAGGCCCACGTTCCGACCATTTCACGCTGCAAGTCGAGATGAATTTCTGGCCAAGGCCGACCGCTCAAGTCGATCACCGATCGAGCCAACGCTTCATCCAGCGGCGCGTACGCGTATCCAAAACGCTTGATGCCAGTCCGAGGCCCCAAGGCTTCGTCGATGGCCGTCCCCAGAGCCAACGCGCAGTCTTCGGCGGTGTGGTGGTCGTCAATGTGCAAGTCACCGTCACAGATTAACTTTAGATCCATCCGACTGTGAAACGCCAACGCCGTCAACATGTGATCCAGAAACCCGATACCCGTTTGAATTTCGGTCTTTCCTGTTCCGTCCAGATTGAGCGCGATTTCGATATCGGTTTCTTTGGTTTTGCGTTTGGTCTGAGCCGTGCGGTCTTCGGCTTGGGCAGCAGGCGGTGCAACCGACGAATCGGGCGTCGGGGCAGTCGTCACCATTTCGGGTTTCATGACCGCTGCCACCGCCGCCATTTGAACATCGTGGTTCGCGCCAAAGATTCGGCACAGCGATTTCGACAGTTGCAGATACTCCGCAGCGGTCGCCGGAACCGTAATCCGCAGTTTGTCCTTCAGCAAAGAGGAACCGACAAACTTCCGCACCGCGATCCCGTCGGCTGCTAGTTCTTTCCAGATTTTTTCTGCGTCTTCAAATTCGCACAGCAGGAAATTACCCTCAGACGGCAAAGGCTGTCCGCCACCTTCTTTCAACAAATCTGCCAGTTGCGACCGAAAGGCTTTGATGCGATCAATGTTGGCTCGCATGGTCGGCTGGTGATCGGTCATCGCGATCCGCGCCGTTTCCAGCGAAACGGCGCTGACAGGAAACGGTCCGGCCGCGTCGCGGATGATTGTTGCCATTTGAGCGTCGGGCGCAATTAGGTAACCGACTCGAAGTCCTGCCAGCCCCCACGCTTTCGACAGCGTTCGCAAAATCATCACGTTGTCGTGTTCGACGCGAGTTTCATCGCTGGCGAACTCGATGTACGCGTTGTCCAGCAACATCTTCGCGCCGTTCTTTGCGGCGGCGTCGGCGATTCTTAGCACGTCAGCTTTCGAGACGATGCCACCCGTGGGATTGTTGGGCGAAACGACAACGACCACAGCGGTGGAGTCATCAATTTTTGCGATCAGTTGATCGGTTGGGAAATCACCATCGAGCCATTCGACGGCATCAACGGTTCCGTTGTAGTTGCTGGCGTAGATGTCGATCATCTCGAACGATGGCGTGTGCGAGACGACCTTATTCCGTTGACCAACCAGCGAAGTTCGCATGATGCGATCGAGCGAATCATCGCCGCCGGCCGAAACAACGATGCGATCGGGATCGACACCGACCCATTTTGCAATCAGTTCTTGTAACGCGACATGCGACGGATAGCGTACGACAAAATCCTCACTCAAACCGCCCAACGTTTGGCTTAACGCCTCGATTGCGCACTTCGATTCGTTACGACTGAGCTGCAGCGTGATTTCGTTTTCAAATTTTGGAGGATCGTAGGCCATGATTCCAATGCGGAAGTCGGAATAGGGAGTGCGGAATCGGGAACTGTAAACTGTGCCCTGTAAACTTTTGACTTGTTACGGAATCAATTGTTCGGCAGATGTCACGATGATGTCACAAGCGCCCCGCGATTTGAGCTTGGGAACGATTAACGCGAGTTCCTTCCGAGGTATCGCACTGCGGACCGAGAACCAACCGTCTTCGCTGAGCGGCGACACAGACGGCTGACGCATCGAAGGCAGAATCTCTAGCACTCCATCCAGTTTGTCTTTTGGCACGTTCAAATCCATCATGACTCGACCCCGCGCCCGCATCACTGCGTCTAGCAACAACGTCAAATGCTCCAGTTGTTCCCTGCGGTACGGGTCGGCCATCGCTTCGGGCGAAGCGTAAAGTCGTGTGGACGAGGTCATGATTTCGTCAATGATCTTCAAGCCATTGGCTCGTAGCGTCGAACCGGTCGACGTATTGTCGATGATCAAGTCGGCGTCTTCTGGAGGAAAAACCTCGGTCGCACCGTAGGTTTGCAGTACCGTTGCGTCGATGCCTTTCGATTCAACCCATCGCTTAGCCATGTTCGGGTACTCGGACGCGATCACCAATGGACGTTTGGGCAAATCGCCATCGCCTTCCTTTAGTAGCTCGTGCGGAGCCGCAACCACCAGCCGAACCGGGTTCATTCCTGTGTCCAACAGTTCGGGTAACTCGACACCCATTTCGTCCAGCCAATCGGCTCCGGCAAAGCCAACATCCCGAGCGTTGGCCAGCAACATGGTGATTACATTGCGTGGCTTGAGAATTTTTGCGTTGTAATTTTCAAGCGAGATGGTCGGGCGGTAGCCACGTTCAGAGTTTCGGATTGAGATGCCGGCGTCTTTTAACAGACTGACGATCTCATCAAACATCCGGCCCTTGGGCAGAGCAAGGCGAACGGTTTCGGCGGCGCGTTGAGGTGACATAAGAATGAACTCTTTGGTTTTAGTTGTTCGGTAGCTTGTCGAGGATCACAATCTTAATCTTGCTCTTAATCTTGCTCTGAATCGTAATCTTCGATTCCTTGTCAACGCATCGTTCTGCGCGTTGGAGCCAACAGAGATCAACGATCGAGAAGGGACTAAGTTTATGAGTACGATTAAGAGTAAGAATTTCGGATTGTGTGTTCGGCTGGTTGGCAACGGAACTGTATTCCGTTTGCCATAAAAAAAAGACGCTTGACCGGTACGGCCAGCGTCTTTGAATTTCACGTTTTTGCAATGCTATTGCGAACGCAGACTAAGCCACAACCGTCACCCCTTTGAGTGAAATGGGTGCAAGTGAAAATGATTGTGATGCGAATGCGTGTTCATGGGTTCCATGATAAGCGAACCGGTGAAGATGTCAACGGCGTTTTCAGAGTTCAGAAGACGATCGCCGGCAGCCTATTTATCGGTCAGATTCGCTTCGATTTCACGCAGGAAATCCTCCGCCTTATCCGGCAACTGTTTTGGACCATTGACGACCAAATGTCGGCAAAACTCGTGACAGCTGGCCAAGCTATTCGGTGCTGAGGATGCTCTGTTTTGTGTTCAGCTGGCCAGCGGATTGTTTTTGCATGTCGTCAGGTTGGACAGAGCGGACAACACATTCAGTCATTAGGGCTTCGTTGACAAATCGACGTTCGTTTTATGCGCCGCTGAGGTGATCAAGCAGTTGGTTGGTTTTGAGCTCTCCTGATTCCAGTTGCTGCTGTTGTTCGGCTGTGATTGGCATTAGCCATAGCAAATTGACCGGATCGCCTCGGAATGTTGGTAGGGAAACGGGTGCATGGTTTGTCGCTGGCGAAATCTGAGCGTCATGGACCAGCAACGCAAACTGGCTGTCGGTCTGCAATCCAGCCAAGCCGCACGTGTGGCCCGGGCCCAGCCAAGTCAGGTTTCGCCAAGGGTAGGAAGCCAGCGAACTGAGCTGCCCGGAAACCGATTCGACCAGTTCCGAATCGGACATCTGTGCGGGCGTCAATCGAATCGCCAATTCGATCCGGCGGTAATTTGTCGGATCATCCGTGAACAGCTCGACCGCCGGCTGAGCACAAAGCGATAGCCCGACCGTGGCGATGACGTCTGCCGCCGGGTACTGCACCAGCCCGCGCGGAGGAAATTTGCCTCCGTCGATCGAAAAGTAACGGCTTTCGTTCGGCTCACCCTGCTCGTTTTCTTTCGAAGATCCGAATACCTGATCGTAGGCAGCCAAAATTTTTGGTTGCAAGTTGGCGAATGGATGTTCGTCGGATTCACACGCCTTCCAAAACTCTGCCGCTGCGTCAATGCGTTTTTGGAGCTTTGGGTTGTCGGGCATCGGCCAGCACAACGGACTTTCGGCAACGCATCCAGCCGCATAACCGTGAAAGCCTTCCAAGCCACTCCAAGGAGGAAGCACCGCCAGCGTTTCCGGCGGAGAGTTTTCGGTTTCTTTCCTCCGCAGCGCCGCGCCATTGCCTTCCTCAAACCAGACGATCTCCAAGTGATCTGGGTTGGGCATTGGTTCGGGTTCAGTTTGTTTGCAGCAGGTGCGTGGCAGCATCGGCGCGATGCCGGAGCGGGCTTCGTCCTCGTCAAGAACGTACGGAGCCTCAATTAAATTTTGCACCCACACGGCTCGAGTGCCAAAACGGTTCTGGCCGTCAACGGCGTGACCGCTCAGGTAAAAATAAACGACTCGGCCGTCGTGTTGGACGATTGCATCGATACTCCCGAAGGGAGAAGTTTGAAACAAAATTGCATCGGGTTCGTTGGAGGGCATGGAAGTTTGCAGAGAATGATGAAAGTCAAATTGTGTCTGGTAGGCCACCGGTTTTTACCACTCCGCACAGATGGAACAACCGGTTGGCCAGCCTTTTGTTTTCTAGGCGAATTGAGTGGCGAACGCTTGGAGGGACGCGTTTTGGTGATAGGTTTCTAATACAGCCGACGCAGCAACGGAGTGTCTGTGCGAGGGCTCCTGAGTCGAATTTTCTTGGCTCTTGAGAACGAAAAACAGATTATACAGGACGTGTGACCTAACGAGTCCAACCGTCTGCGATAACAAGAGTGCAAGACAGAAGCTGCACTTTTGGGAGACAGTAAATGGCGAAATACTATATCGAATCGGGTGATGTTTCTTTTGTTGTGTCCGCGTGTGACGCCGAGGGTGCAGCTCTTTGGGCGATGCACCGAGTCATCGATGGGAAGATTAACGACTGGGAATCACTGGGGGGAGAGTCGGTTTTTACCGATGGCTACAGCCGCCAGATCGATGGTGTGCCGGCAGCCATTCCCTATGAGGCGATGCTGGATGGGCTGGCCGAGTTCGACACCGAAATCCGTCTTAGCGAGCGAGGTTTCGGCTACGATGAAGCGGGATGCCTTGAAACCGAAACGATTTTTCATACGTGGCGTCAGTTGATGATGGCCGTCGATCGTTTGCACGAAGGCAAGTGAAACTAAGGCGGAATGTGGATTGGGGAATGCGGAATTTTGGTGAGAAGGATTCCGCGTTCCACAATCTGAATTCCGAGTGGCACCGTCTAAATGCGCGACAAGGAAATTGGTGCCACGACGTTTGTCTTAATCTCCCACGCCGAATTCTTCGTTGTGGAGCCGCATCATTAGCTCCATTTCGTCCTGCTCGTGATCGGCCAAAGCTTGGCAGAACGAGTCCAGCTGAATTGCGAGGTCTCGAATGGTGATTTGCTTGGAGCACTCGCGGTAGACGATTTGTTCGGCCAAATCCACTAGCTCGCTTAGCTGCAGGAATAGAGACTCGTGATCGTTGCGCAACACGTCGGCTTGATGGCTAACCCTAGGATTAGTAATTGCCGACTGCTGGAAGTAACCGTAAAACTCTTCCATGGCGAAATACGTTTCCAGTTGATCACGCAGCGCTGCCAGTTCTTTCGCGGCATCGCGAGCCGAGATCAGCGGTTCGTCGTTGATCCGATAGTAAACGTTGTTTAACGTTTCGCGAAAATCAAAGTCCTCTTTGATTTCGCTCATGAACGCAACGTTTAGCGTCATGCGTTGGTCGGCAATCGCGGCTTCGCGATCGACATCCATGTGGACGCCTAGGGATAACACGCCACTTTGGCGAAATTCTGTTTCGGAAAACCAAATACTCATGGTCGACTCCTATTGAACAAACGTACGCGTCGCTTCAGAGCATTTGAAGTTAACAGGAACTCGTTGTCCTGTCCAATTTTTTTAATTTTTGCCGTGTTTTGATGTGATAGCGAGTCGCACGTCGCGTTGAAACCTTAGTGAAATGAAAGTGAAGACCGGCATGAAACCTTACGGACCTTGGAAAATTACGGATACGCAAGAGATTTATCAGGACTCTTTCGTGACTCTAAAGGTTGATCAGGTGATTCGTCCTGACGGCTTGCCGGGGCAGCACGTCGTGGTGGGTATCAAACCGGGAGTCTGTGTGCTTGCTCTGGATGATCAGAGCAACGTTCATCTCACAAAAGAATTTCACTACGCAGTTGGACGTGATTCGGTCGAAGCGGTCAGTGGCGGAATTGAACCGGGAGAGGATCCGGATATCACGGCGGTCAGAGAGCTTCAAGAAGAGTTAGGGCTTAAGTCGAGGCGGATGACTTATCTGACAACACTCGATCCATTTACGTCCTGCATGGTTTCGCCAACAAGACTTTATCTGGCGACCGATCTGATGGAAGTCGCCGACGATCCGGAAGGCACCGAGCAAATTGAAACGGTGGTGATGCCTCTGGTCGATGCGGTGCAGAAAGTGTTGCGTGGCGAAATCACTCACGCACCAACATGCGTGTTGCTGCTGAGAGCTCAGTTGGAACAGAATTGATCCTGTTGGATTCATAACACTTTGCCGTTTCGTTGAAAAAGCGTGGTCAGGCAATAACGCAGTTCGGCGATCGAACGGCCGAAGGTGAAACGAGCCCGGCAAGATTGGTCGAGCCGCTGGGCGTCAGTGCCAAAGAATCGAAACCAGACAAGTTTTGGGATTTGCACAACCGACAGATTGATCAGCCGTGCGGTAGAGATGATCGGGAGTCGCCATCCCCATCGAATCCATCCGAAATCGCCTGCGTTGGATGACTCTTTTGCCAACGCGAGGTCGGCAGAGGGGCAATTTCGCCTCGCGGGAATCACGTGGTGAATGATCGCGTGTGGCGTGAACCAAGCGACATGCCCAAGCGCACGCATTTTGGCAAACATGATCGCATCCTCGCCTCTGCCATCATGGTCCTCCGGAAATCCACCGCATTCAGAAATCGCTTCCTTGCGTATTAACAAATTGCCAGTCCCCGGTTCGAAGCCGGGGCCGTAAGGTCGCTCTTTTGCGTCCGGATCGGTCTCGCCAAGCAATTGTCGACAGTAGGGGCCGGGATGAAAGCTCGGTTCGACGAATCGCAACTTGACAGCACCGCCAACACAGATTGCGTTGTTTGTTTCAACCGCCCCCCAAAGTTCAATCAGCCAATCGGAGTCAGCGATTTGATCGTCGTCGAAGAAAGCGATCCAAGTTGAATTGGTTTCTCTGACGGCACGGTTTCTAGGATAGGCGAATCCAACTTGAGGTTCAAAAGACGAGTGTATTGTTATTTGTGGGTAGGCAGCGATCGCATCCCGAATGACTTTTTGTGTGTCGTCTTCGGAAGCATTGTCGACCACTAAGATGTGCCATTGAAAATCATCACTAGGATTCAAAGCGGCGAGACTCTTAATCGCTTCACGAAGTTGCAAATCGCGGTTGCGAGTGCAGACGGCGATGCAAATTTCCGTTTGGCTGACCGACATCGTAATGCTTTGTGTAGACCGCATTTCATTTAAGTCTGGCGACTTTTGGCTCTGTTCAACTTAGTTTGTCCGACACCATCGACGCCACACGTAAGTGCAATAGGCTCTAGCCAAAACTCTACGTTGGCGGTTCTTGGTTGGAGATTCTTGTCAGCTGAACTTTTGCCGACTGTAGTGAGTTGCCAACTGAAAATCTGGTTCAGCAAACCGGTAGGTTGCGGGTTGGGACACGAATGGAACGAAAATTCCAGTTCGCTATAGAACCTCATCAGCCTACCCGCACGTTTGATCAAAACAAAAGTCGATTTCACTTGTTTTTGTGCGGATTTCGCCTCCAAGCAAGGAAGAATCGTTAATTTCGGTCTTAGTTCGGCATCGCGATGCGTTAGCTGGGGTGTTTTCGCAGTGTTGCCAACAAGGTGATAAGCGCGACCCTTTTGGCTACTAAAATCGAAATATCTGGCAGTCGAGCAGTTCGACGATTCCCGCGGCGGTGTCCGGTCGAATAGACTGTTGTTCACCCGTTTCGTCTTGCCCTGTTCCAAACCAAGGTCTTTCAGTGCCCGAGTATTCCAAGCACCAACAGAACATCATTCGCAACTACTACGACAACCGCGAAACGATCTCGTTGCAGCGGGCGCAAGAGTTGGTGACAGAGCTTTACCTGTCCGACGGAAAAAAACGGCAGAAGCACTGGAAAAGCCTTGAAGGACATTTGCTCAAGCTATCCATTAAACAAGAAACGATCGACCATTTGATCCAGCAAGATGACCCACAGCTTGCCGCACAGCTGGTTCAGCGGATCAGCAAAGAAGCCGGCTAACCCGGGAGGGTAAGGCTCCGTCCGCACCCAGCGATGAAGGTTCCTCGCACCTAGCGATCGAAGCTCCGCCCGCACCTAGCGATCGAAGCTCCGCCCGCACTACGCACCAAAGCTCCATCCGACATTCTCATGACTGAAATTAGCGTCTTTTGATATGCTGACTGACGAACAATTTCAGATCGCTCATCCCAAGCTGAAAGTGCTCCAGATTATCGTCGCCGCGATGTCTGCCGGAGTACTGATGTTTGCTCTTGTCACCAACCTGATCCATCCGTGGGCTCAATCGACCATGGACATTTCGATGTTGCCGCTACTGGGAGCGGCAGCATCCTTTTTCTCTATTATTCTCTCGTTCGTGTTACCGGCTCTGGCCGCCAACAGCGTGCCGAAGATTTCGGATGACGACTCGCCGGCTCAACAGCAAAAGCTTGTGTCAAACGCTGCCGGTGTTTTCCTGACGGGCCGAATCATTCGATTGGCGTTGCTCGAGGGCGGCTGCTTTTTGAATCTGGTGGTCTACCTTCTGGAGGAGTCTCGGCTGTCGCTGATTGCCGTCGCGATTGGGCTGTTTCTATTGATCCTCTCGTTTCCAACCGCATCTGCGATGCGAAGCTGGCTCGATGGGAGAGTCGTCGACTGATTTGTCGGTCGCATCAGAACGACGCTAGCATTGCTCTTGGCCGGGCTTATGTTCAAAACGATGAACGCGCGTTTCAGCTAGGTTTGTCCGCTCCCCCTTGGTAGACTGCCGTTTGGGTGGAGCCGATTCCACGGAACACTTTCTTGCTCAATTTCACGGCAGGCATCATGCTGGGTCACGGACGACCAGTGCTGAAGAATTACATCGCGATGTTCGCAATTTTGCTTGCGAGTGTTATTGCCGTTCTCGGTTTGCCCGGCCAAAGCGTGCTGGCCGATAACGCGATTGCCACGGAAAGTTTGCCGATCGCTTGGCAAGACGATGCCGAGCTGACCGACGTGTGCTTCGTCGACCGAAACACCGGATGGGCGGTTGGGGCTCAGGGAGTCATTCTGCGCACGACCGATGGTGGAAAAACATGGCTCCAGCCGAGCGATGTTTCCGTTTCTGCTGTCCAACAGCAAGTCAATGAATCGCACGGCAAGCTACCACTAAGCGAAAAGTTGGCCCGGATAGAACAGGGACCACGGACTCGGTTGAGTCACCGAAATGTGGTGGCCGATGCCAGCCGGCAGGAAATCCGAGTCCGATTCGAATCCGTTCACTTTGTTGATGCGGCTCACGGATGGGCCGCAGGCGGTTACAACGTTCCTTGGATGGATCGGTCACGCGGTTTGATCATGCGAACCCAAGACGGCGGCAAAACTTGGCGGCGGATTGAGCGCTTGACGATTCCTCGCGTGAAGAAAATTCACTTCACCAATCGACAGCTAGGTTGGGCGTTCGGTGATGCCAACGCATTGCATCCAGACGGCATTTACTTCACCCATGATGGTGGATCGACGTGGTCCAGTCAGTCGTCAGCGCGAATGAATGCATGGACTGCTGGGCAACAGGTGGGCGGTTCGTTCGTTCTGATCGATCAAAACGGGCGTTTGGGCTTAGTGACCGGCAGCAAACTCAAACGACCGGCGCTTTTCGGCTGTTCGCGAGAAGATCGAATCACTTGTCTGACCATGCACGATGAACTGAACGGCTTCGCAGTCGGGCGGGGTGGGTTAGTCTTGAGAACCACCGATGGCGGAAACTTGTGGAAGCGTTGGTCGATCGACATTGGAGTCACTGGTTCGGTCCGATGCATGACGATCAACCAACAAAACCTGTTCATCGCTCCTTCTGCGGGAGACTTGGTGAAAGTCAACACTTCGGACCAATCGGTTCATCGAATCGATCTGCCAACGTCGGTTCCCATTCAAACGATTGCGTTTGTCAATAAAGAAGCAGGTTTCGCGGTGGGTGACTGCGGCACGATCTTGTCGACCGTTGACGGTGGTCAGAACTGGCGAAAGCAACGGGGAGCCCACGACCGATTGGCGATGCTGTTCGTCGCGAGGCACGCCACGGACGTTTCGCTACCCCTGATGGCGTACAACGCGGGTGAAGAAAGTCGGTTGTGTGGAACGTTTTTGATGGAAGATCAGTCGGCCGATCGAGACGCTGCCACCCAAGCGTTTGAGCGAGTCGGAAGCGTCGTCAACTGGCGGACGCACGCGAACACCCAAACTGAGCAGACCCAATCGCTCGTGTCCGCCATCCGCTCCTTCAAACCGCTCGCAATCGTTTGCTGCCACGACTTGAGCTCCGCGGATCGTTATCAAGAAGCGATTTCGCTGCAAAAAAGCGTGCAAAATTCGATTGAGCTGGCGGCGGATGCGACCGCCGCTGGCGATCAACAGCGTCCGTGGCAGGTGCAGCGCTTGATCTCGTCAGACCTAGCCGGTTCGGTTCGATTGGATTCACGTCGGATGATGCCTTCGATGGGTTTAACGGTGTCGGATCAAGCGGCCGTTAGCAGAACACTATTGGGCCAGTCCATTCGTGGCGAAAATTTTTCGAATTGGCGAGTGACTCATATCGCTAAAAACAGGCCGATGAAGGGAAACGATTTTCTCGCGGGGCTCGCGAGTCGTGGTGCTCCGGTTCCGGTGCGAAAACAACGAACGGCATTGGGCAACTTGAATCGATTGAATCACGCACTTGCTCGAAACAAACAAAGCGAACGATTGCTGAATCAACACGTTGAATCCGACCAAGACCTCGCGGCTTGGCGGCAGGGGATCCTGAACGTCATGGCGACGACTGAGGAGAACGTGGCTGGCTTGTGGCTATTGGATTTGGCTGAGCAGTATCTTGAGGCCGGCCGATTGAAAATGGTCGACCTCTCGCTTGAGGCGCTGACAACGTACTTGTCTGATCACGCTTTTGCGCCGGTTGCCAACGCGTGGTTGACCATTAAGCGAAGTCAAGATTTTCATTCCGCGCGGGCGGCGTCAGATGCGTCGGATGGGCAGAGCAAAACTCTGGATCCCTTCATGAGACTGACTCAGTACGATCCGTCGCTTGTTTTGGAGCCAGCATGGCAATGGATAGAGTTGAATCTGCTGGCTCGATCGAGTGGCTTGAGATCCGTCGAGCCAAAGCTGGCCCAGTTGGCTCGTCTTCGTGATCATCCCGATCAAGCTTTTGCAAAACTGGCTCAGCAAGAACTGGCGATGTTGCGTTCGAGTAACGACAGTTTGGCTGCCGCTGATCTCAGGGAGGAAATCGATTCTTTGAACAGCAGTTTCGCCAAAGAGCGACCAAAGCTCGACGGCCGCTTGGATGACGAACTGTGGGAAAATGCTCGCGCTCAAGGACACGTGGAGACGTTTGAAATGGCCGCAGCCGATGCGGGGCAGGGCACCGACGAAATCGTTTTCGCGTATGATGACCAGTTTTTCTACGGTGCGATTCATTGTCACAAACTTGCAGGGCGAGCGTACCGGCAGCGGCAGGGAACTCGAACGCGTGATCCGGATTTGTCCCAACAGGATCGCGTCCAGCTGACGCTCGATCCGGGTTTGAACTTTTGCGGAGCAATCAAGCTAACGTTGGACTATCGAGGCTGGGTATCCGAGTCGAAACTCGCAGGCAAGGACTGGAATCCCGATTGGTTTGTGGCGGCTGCTCAGGACGATGACACGTGGAGTGTTGAGTTTGCGATTCCAATGTCCGCGTTAAGCCAGCGAGCTCCGGATCAACCGACTCACCGGGCAGACACGGCGTCTCGCGGTTGGGGCGTGAAGGTCTGCCGGAAGATTGATCGCGGACAAGCGGTGTGGCCAGATGTCGAGCAAGGCGTTGAGTCGTTGGGTGCGTCGTCGGTGGAACTGAAGGGGCTGCAGGCCAGTCTGAAACCCAATCCGGCCGGTTTTCGGCGGCTGCTTTTCAGTTCGAATCCCAATTTAACGACTCCTGTTCGCGATCCGCTCGTCCGCCCGGCGCAATACCAGTTAGAATCGAATGCTGAAGCCAACGGTGACTCGGATGCCGCCCCAAAGAGCGACCATTTTCCGGTTGCTCCCCAAGTGCCGAACCTCGATGGCTCAAGTGGTGCCGTTCGTTGAACCGCTGACGGTGCGTTCTGGAACCTCGACCTTGAAATTGCTTCTGAGAAACTTTCGATGACCGAAATGCCGAAACCAGAACCTTCGGCAGCTTCGCGCAATGAGCCTGACGCTTCGTCGCGGCCGAGAGTTAGCCGGCTGGAGACGATCAAACCGCGAGTGCAACCGGGCCCTCGATTGCCCCAAGTTGGGCCGGCGATTTCTGAAGCTAAAATCGTCCATCGAGTTCACATCAAATCGGACGACGATCAGACGATCGCGAAGCACGCTACAATTCGAGATCGCATCCAACGAAATCAAAAATCGTTGTCATCAATTTTGGCGAGCTCGGTTTTTCACGCTTTTGTATTGTTATGCCTGCTGTGGTTGGCGACCCAGTGGAAACAAGCAACGCAATTGGCTCCGGGGGTGTTGGCTGAATTCACTGACGCCTCGGACGTCCAGCAGCTGGATGTCGATCCGGTGCAGCCCGTCAACGTCGAGATTCCTCAGCCGGATGTTTCGCCGCTTGAAAATACGTCGGTCGATTTAGCCACGGAAGCCGATACGATGGCGGATTCGGAGACTCCCTCCGTGGTGCCGGCCGAAGTCCCAACCGAAACACCTTCGACCAATGATGCGACTCTTTCGACTGCCAAGATGACTGCGATTCCGGCTGGCGGAGGCTTGCAAGGTCGCGACGCCGATTCCCGCGCCGCGTTGGCAGCGAAGCGTGGCGGTTCGGCAGCCAGCGAGGCCGCCGTTGAACGAGCACTTGAGTGGATCGTGCGACATCAGTTCGAAGACGGTGGCTGGCGACTTCAGTTTCATGACGGTCCGTGCAACGGTCGATGTGACGATGAGGGCCTCATGGAATCGCCCAACGCCGCGACCAGCTTGGCTTTGTTGTCGTTGATGGGAGCCGGTTACACCAGCGAATCGGGGCCGTACCAAAAAGAGGTTGCCGCCGGGATCAATTTTTTGCTGGGACGCATGCGGTCAACCAGCTACGGCGGCTCGTTCCGTGAAGGCGAAAAAGGCATGTACGCGCAAGGGATGGCGACGATGGCCTTAAGCGAAGCGTTTGCGATGACCAAGCGTTCAGATCTTGCCGGATCCGTTGTTGATGCGGTCGAGTACATCCAAAAAGCGCAGCATGGTCGCGGCGGTTGGCGGTACGAAGCGGGATATCCGGGAGACATGCTGGTCACCGGTTGGCAGTTGCTGGCGCTGAAGAGTGCTCAGCGGGCGGGATTCAAAGTCGATGACGAGGTGCTGCGAAAAGTCGATCGTTTTGTTGATTCGTTGGAGGTTTCTCGGGCGGGTCGTTATCGATACGGCCCCGAACGTAGTGGCGGCGAACCGGCTTCGTCGGCGGTCGGGATGTTAATGAAAATGTATCTTGGCCAACGCCGGGACCATCCGGATCTTCGTGAGGGAACGCTCGGCCTGTCGGACCAAGGCTACTCAACGGGCAATATTTATTACAACTACTATGCAACATTGGTGCTGCACCATCGCCGTGGACGCTATTGGAAAAAGTGGAATCCGGAAATGCGTGATTTTCTGATTGACCAGCAGGTGCGAACCGGTCACGAAGCGGGTAGTTGGCACTTTGAGGACGCGTTGGGTACGGGCAGACAAGGCGGCCGGTTGTATTCGACCGCCATGGCGGCCATGACGCTGGAAGTCTACTACCGATTTTTGCCGCTCTACGGCTACGAACCGTTCGAGGACACGCAAGAAGTTTCAACCGAGTGAACGGTCAGGCCGGCGTCAAACATGGGACAGAACCCAAAAAAGGCGAGCCAAATGGCTCGCCTTTTGATTCGTTCAGTTTCAGATCAACTAGTTGGCTGAAACTTGCTGTGCCGTAGGAATCGGCGGGCCGAACAAGTGAGCCGTTACAGTGACGTAAAGGTCGCCTCGGCTCGAGCAGCCTCGGATGTTCTTGACGTACAAGCTAACTGCTCCGTTGTTGAACTGGACCGCGTTGATCAACGCTCGGCTCAAGTCCGCTTGGCATCGGATCGGAACTCCGTTGGCACTCATGATGATGTCGCCGTGCTCAAGTCCTGCTCGCTGAGCCGGGCTGCCAAAGTTGACCGTCAGGACACGCATTCCTAATCCGTAAACGATCTGTCCAGTGAATCCAAGCTTTGGAGCAGGTGCCGGCGCGATGACAGGAGCTTCAGGTACGACGCGTGTTTCAATTGACCGTTCGATCACTTGACCGGTAACCGGAACGGCTTGTTGTTGGACCCATTGGGCAGTTGAGCTTTGAGCGTTTGCGTTGTTGCTCAGGATTGCGAAGGCGGCGAAAGCTACGGTTTTGATGATTCGTGTCGTTGTCATTGTTCTATCCCTTGAAGTGTTGTTGTGAGTGACAGTTGTTTGTCTTTACTTCCATGCGTAGCCGGTGCCAGCGAGGGGCCAAATAAGTTTCATTTTTCGGTGGGATTTCAGTTTTTTACGCAAAAACAAGGGTTTGCTGGGCCTTCCCGAGAAAGGCTTGCCCAAGTGGTTCATTAAATCAACAAGCCCAAAGAGACGTCTCGCTCAACGCCACCATTTTTGTCAATGGACGGGGCACAAGCCTCTCTGACTAATGGGTTTCAACCGCGAATGAACGCAAATAAACGCGAATAGAAATTCAGGTTTCTATTCATGTCCATTGGCGTTCTTTTTGCGGTTCTTTCCATTGGATTTTTTGGCAGTTGCCCTGACCTCGAACGTTCAAAGTGGTGGCGTTCATCAAGGACTGTCAACCTTAACCCCATGGCCACGTGCTTTTACGGCGCTCACGGTTAGAATGAGAGAAAGCTACCGCCGGCCGTTCAGGCGAGTTGTTCAGCACCACCGTTTTTTTAAGTCTTCCCATTGAACCAACTCGAATACATCTCGCCGATCATACCGGTCCTTGATCTGATGATCGGGCAAATCGTTTTGGCCGAAGGAGGCAATCGAGATCAGTATCGGCCCGTCGATACAAAATTGACTCGTAGTCCACAACCGTTGGATGTTGCGCGGGCCATGTTTCAACAGACGGGCTGCGATTGGGTTTACCTAGCGGATATCGACAGCTTTAGTGGTGCGGCACCGGCATGGCACGTTTATGGTCAATTGCTGGAAGCCGGTTTTGGTGTCTGGGTGGATGCCAATTGGCTCCAAGCGAATCGATTTCGCCAGCTGACCGAAAGGATGCCGGTACTCGATCGGTTACGCGTGATTTTGTCTACCGAGACAATGTCGGACCCGAAGCAGTTTGACGTGTTTGGCGAACTGATTGAGATGGGGGTGCGGCCGATCTTTAGCCTCGACATGAAGGGCTCGGACTTGGTCGGCGGTTCAGCAGAGATTAGTCAACAAGACCCGCTCGAGCTAATCGCTCGGGCTCACCGTGCAGGCGTGAAGGATCTGATCGTCTTGAATTTGAGCTTGGTCGGCACGATGCAGCGCGACATTGATCAGGATCAAGCGGCAACGATGGAATTGATTCGCGCAACCGTGGATCAGTTTCCAGATCTCCGCGTGACGTCGGGCGGTGGGATCGGTTCCGCCGAAGATGCTCAGTTGTGGCTGGACGCCGGGTGCGATCACGTATTGGCGGCATCGGCGATTCACCAGTGCCGAATCACTCCGTTCGACGTGGCCGAGCTGATGCCTCGATCCGAGAAAGACAATCAGCCTCGCTAGGCGAAATAGACTGTGCGGCTGGGTCGCCGACCGCAAGTTGATGGCCGACTTCGAAAATTGGGCGTTGGGCGGACGATGCCAACTTAGGTAGAAGGCAATTTTAAACCTGCCGCCAAGGATGCTAAGACCTCGACCGAATTGCATCACTTATGGATGGGTTCGATTCTGTCACTTGCCTTAGAGGTGTCCGGTTAAGGATGGGCGGATCGCTAAATTGCTAGCACTGAAATGGAAATCGTCCAAAATTGGCGACAGCTATCCATGTCGCTATTGAATCAGGTTGCGGGAATCTCTAAAACCGCTTCGGAAAACAATATTCGCCCGCGCGGATGTTGTTTGGGTTTATGAAATCAATCAGGCCAGCGAAGGAATCGTTGGTGCTTGAAGCAAAAACGTTTTTGTCTGTCACGGAGGACGAGTCTTGAAATCGACAACATTCAAAATGGCGCTGGTGCGATCATTGGCGGTAGCAGTTTTGGCAACCGTTGCGGGCTCGACCGCCGTTGCACAGGAAGAAGGCGAAGCAGCAGGGCTGGTCGCAGTCTTGGATGTCGCTCGCGTGTTCAAAGAGAACCCGGAGTTTGACACGGCTATGAAAACAATCCGCCAAGAAGCGGACGGCTTGAAGGCTCAGATCACTCAGCAGCAGGAAGCCATCAAGGCGGAAGCTCAGCAACTGGGACAGTACGAGCCCGGCTCGGCCGAACGCAATGAGATGGAAGCGACGCTTGAGCAGAAGCAAGCCGCGCTTCGCACGCGGGCGCGTCAGGCGGAAGCCGATTTGCTTAATCGCGAAGCAGGCGTTTACTTCGCCACTTATCAGCAAATGCAATCCGTTGTCGGGCAGATCGCTGGCCAGCACGGAATTTCATTGGTTCTTCGATTCGATAGCGAAGAGATTGATCCGGCCAATCGTGCGGAAGTTATCAAGGGCGTGAATCGTCCGGTTGTATTCCACCGTCGCCTAGATTTGACCAACTTGGTGATTCAGAACATGGGTTCTGCATCGGCTAATGCCGGCACGACAACTCGAAAGTAAGTTTCGGGATTGTTTTTAAGAATCAAACAGGGAGCGGGTCGATTCGCAAATGCGAGTCGGCCCGTTTTTGTTTGCGCTTTCAAAGTATCCAAATGACCAAGTATCCAGATGACCAAGGCGAAAAGTCGCCGCTGATCGGCAAAGTCCGCCGCGCAAGAGGGCATTCTTGGACGATTCGACCCGCCACCGATTCGCCGTTGTCACCCGCTGGCTTAGAATGATGCGGAACGTTCTGAGCCAAGGCTGGGATTTTTTGTGATCGGCGTTTCACTAACGGGGCCGCGCCGTTCGTCGTAGCGGCTTCAGTCGCTTGAAAACGATCGCCGATAGCCCAAAGGCTTTGCGACGAACCTTGCGCTCGAAAAAATCACAGCCGCGGTGCGAAAGGGAACACTGTTTTCGCTACACGAATTAGTATCACTGCCTCTCCGACGGCGCTGACAATCACCTTGTTGAGAAATCCATGAATTTGATCGTGTTTGAAGACTCGGGCGTCGAGCGATTGGGGGCAATCGCGATTGGACGGCCGGCGTACGCGATCACGTGTGCCAGTTTCCGGTTGATTGATAGGCTGGAAACGTTCGATGCACACTTGCTGGGGTTGGTGCGATCGCATCTTTCGCTGATTCAGCTGAATGATTTTCCTCAGCTGGGTCGCCAGTTGAATCGTCACTCTGCTTGGACGCTGGTCGTGAATGCTCGCATGGTTCCCTCCCAAGCAAACGTAAATCATTTACGACAATTGTTTGATCTGACCGGTGATGACCAGCAAGCGACAACGCATGCCCGTCCAGTCATTGTCAGATCCAGCTGGGCGGTCGCTGCGGCGCTGGTGCCAACGGCGATGATTGAAGACGACGATGAAGAAGGAATTGCTCAGTTCGTTGCGTCGCTGGGCAACGGCGGGTCGGCTGATTGTGATAGCCATGACATCGATTTTGATTTGTTCGAACATCCTCACGATGTCGTCCGGTTCAACATGAGTTGTTTCGCGGAAAACATGCAGCATCGAATCGACGGCGGTCACTATCAGCAAATGGCCGAAGGAGTTTTTGTCGCCGACGGGAAGCAGCCGCCGGCCAACGTGGTGATGGATGCAAGCCATGGGCCGATTGTGATTGAAGCCGGTGTGACGCTCGGTCCGTTCAGCTATTTGAAGGGCCCTGTTTATCTCGGGCAGAACGTGAAAGTCAGCGAACACGCGTCACTCAAGGATGAAGTGTGTATCTCACACACGTGCAAAGTCGGTGGCGAAGTCGAAGCCACCGTGTTCGAGCCGTACTCGAACAAGCAACACTATGGCTTTCTGGGTCACAGCTATGTGGGCAGTTGGGTGAATCTTGGTGCGGGAACTTGCAACAGCGACTTGAAGAACACCTACGGCAAAGTGAACATGGTCTACGATGGCAAGAAGGTCGCGACGCAGATGCAGTTCATGGGTTGCATCATTGGCGACTATGCAAAGACTGCCATTCAAACCGCGATTTTCACAGGTAAGCAGATCGGCGTGGGCAGTATGGTTTACGGTTGGGCGACGGAGAACGTTCCATCGTTCGTCAACTACGCTCAAACGTTTGGCTCGACCAGTTTGATGTCGCCCGAGGTGATGATCACCACTCAGCAGCGAATGTTTGGTCGGCGATCGATCGAGCAACGTCCGTGCGACATTCAGCTGATTCACGACATGTTTCGGCTGACAGCGAAAGAGCGGCCTGCGGGTCTGCGGGACGAACCGCCTCAGTTTTAGGGCATTTGCTTCAAGTTTGGCTTGCCGAAGCCCCGCATATTGGCCCAGTGATCGGGCGTGAATCGGCAAAAAGCCAAGCTAATTCGTTTTGCGGTCTGTTTGGTCGTGGTTTGGCTGCGTAAAATGAGGAATCGTTACGGCACGGGTTATCCCGTTTCGCATACTGGCGGTTTTGTTCGCTGTGCGGCGACTAGCGTTTTATTTCTATGAAGGTATCACAGTGACTCATTCACTGACTCAGTTATTTAAACAAGATCAGCCTGTTGTCTCGTTCGAGCTGTTCCCGCCGAAGACGGAAAAGGGCGAAGCCGCTTTGTACCGTCACGTCGAGAAGTTGATGGCGTTCAATCCCGACTTTTTGACTTGCACCTACGGTGCCGGCGGATCGACTCAAGGCAAGACGCTCGAGATTATCAACGAAGTCAAGAAGCGGTTTGATGTTCCGGTTGCATCGCACCTGACGGTGGTTGGCAGTACCGTCGATCAACTGCGTGATTACTTGCAAACGGCCAAAGATCAGTCTGTAGATTACATCGTGGCGTTGCGTGGCGATCCACCGCAGGGCTCGGAAAGCTTTGAAGCAGTCGACGGTGGTCTGAGCTATGCGAATGAGTTGGTCGATCTGATTGCGGCCGAGTATTCGAACTTCGGTGTGTTGGTTGCGGGTTACCCGGAAAAGCATAAAGAAGCACCCAACATGCAAGTCGATCTGGAAAACCTGAAACGCAAGGTCGATGCTGGTTCTCACGCGATTGTGACTCAGTTGTTTTACGACAACGATGACTTCTTCCGGTTTCGTGATCTGTGTGCTGACGCGGGGATCACGATCCCTATCGTGCCGGGTTTGCTGCCGGTGACGAATTTTGAGCAGGTGAAGCGCATCGCGTCGATGTGTGCCGCCACGCTACCAAAACGTTTCGTGGATCGACTTGGTGAGCGGGATGATAAAGAGTGGCAGTATCAAGTTGGAGTCGAGCACGCGATTGAGCAGACTCGCGGTTTGCTGGACGCAGGGATTGAAGGCTTGCATTGGTACGTGCTCAATCGCTCCGATGCGACTTCGGAGATTCTAAACGCCGTTGATTTTAACCGCGTTTAAAGTCACGCTTTTAGCGACGCCGCATCCCAGCGAGTTTGCACTCACGCCGTTCGAAGAAGAATAATTTGAGAATCAAATGGCTTTCTCCTCTAAGTTCTCGACCACGGTCGTGAAGTCTGTGCCCGAGTTGTTGGCTCCCATTGCTTTTGCGTGCGTGCTTTCGTTCATGCCGATCGGCAACCCGTTTGCGTGGGCAATGCAAACGGGCCAGCCGCCAGCTGCTGGCGCCGCGGCCGCAGAATCCGGTGCGTCGGAAGAGGAATTCAAACAGAAGGTTGCCCAACGCCGTCAATTTTATTTTGACGTGTTGTTGCAAGAGTTAGACAGCATGGTGCCGGGTGAGTACGAAGAGGGCAGCAAGCAGAAGGCGGAATTAGAGCGAGCCATCAACGCGTTTCTCGATAGTGATATTAAAACACTGAATGAAATTCTGGATCAGCAAGCAGCTTTCGATCCCGACTTCCCGCCCCGACATTTATTGCTGGCCTCACTGAGCTACCGCGTTCGCGATGCGGCTCAAGGGCGGCGGCTTCTCGAGAAATCAGCGGTGGAAAGTCCACGATATCCCGGAACCTATGCGGCTTTTGCTCGGTTGGCGTTGAACGAAGGCCGCATCACCGATGCCGGGGCGTTGCTGGAAAAATGTGCTCGTATGGTTAGTGAGAGCCAAGTCAGCGACAAAGTGAAAACCCATTTCGACAAGCAGTACGTTACGGGCATGTTAAAAGTCGCGGTCGCTCAGAAGCGGTTTCAAGATGCGCGTGCGTTGCTGGATCAGCAGATGATTTTGCTGCCCGATAATCCTAAGTGTTACCTAACGGGAGCCGAAATCGAATTCCAAGCGGGCAATCTTGAAAAGAGCCAAGCTTACTTGGAGAAGGTAAAGTCAATGGTTCCCGATGCTCGCCCGTTCGAGTCCGTTTTCGCGCGTTGGTTTCGTGACATGGGAAAGACCAAAGAAGCTGAAAAATGGATCTTGGCGGCTG
Organism: uncultured Pirellulaceae bacterium; assembly: GCA_937929805.1. Classification (GTDB taxonomy): domain Bacteria; phylum Planctomycetota; class Planctomycetia; order Pirellulales; family Pirellulaceae; genus Mariniblastus. The sequence goes on along the minus strand of CALFUT010000074.1, from coordinate 2,548 downwards.
CCGAACAGTATCCCAAAGACGGTGCCAGCCAAATGGACTACGTGAATTGGCGGATGGGACAAGGAGATTTGGAAGCTGTCCGTGCAGCATTGCCGCAGGTTGAGTCGCTAACAGGTGAGACGACCGCAATTCGATTACTCAAAGGTCAACTCGCTTTTGCTGACGAAAAGATGAACGAAGCCGAATCAGTTTTGTTTAAAGTGATCGAAGAAACGAACGGTCGCAATCTGGAGGCTGTCAACTTGTACGCCTTGGCGTTGGCGGAAAGTTCCGAACCAGAGAAACTGAAACAGGCCCAGAAAATTGCTCAGCAGACGTTGGGTCGGGCACCCCGGAGCTCGATTGCCAAGGCTTCACTGGCGTATATCTTGCTTAAACAGGGCGTCACCGACCAGCCGCAGCGATTATTGTTGCCCGTTGTTCGTGGCGAGCGTGTGTCGTCTGAGATCGCATACTTTTTTGGCTGCTTACTGAACGCTTTGGGTAAACAAGATGCGGCTCGACAAGCGTTTCAGTCCGCGCTCGAAGCGGACGAGCTGTTCCTCTATCGGAACAAGTGCCAGAAACTGCTGGATCAACTTGGTGGCCCAATCGCAAGTGACTCGGATGCACCGATGGACTCATTGCCCGCACCGCTTCCAACGCCGTAAAGTATTTGCGAATTGGGTTCAGCAGGTTAACGGTTGGCTATTCGCAATGTTGCTGAGCCAACGCGTTGAGCCGTTTGATCATCGAAAAGAGTCCGTTGCGACGTTGCGGGCTGAGGTGCTGATTTAATCCCAGCGACGTCAGGTACTCTGACACGTCAGCATCGACAATCTGCTGTGCGGTTTTGCCGTGATAGAACGCCAGCAGGACCGCGATCAGACCTTTGACGATCAACGAGTCGCTATCGGCGTGGATCACGACGGGCTGCTCCGCCGCCGAGATATCGGTCGCCATCCAAACGGTGCTCATGCAGCCCTCGACGATGTTTTCGTCGGATTGCTTTTCAGCCGGCAGCGCAGGAAGCTCTCGTCCGAGGTCGATGATGAAGTCATAACGCTCATCCCATTCGGGCAGGTCTTCAAACGTTTCTAGCAGTTCTTCAACGGTGGGCGGAAAATCGGGCATGTTCGTCGTCGATCGGTATAGGCTTGGTAAGTTCAAATCGTAGTCGATCGAATTCATTCCAGCTACGGCCAAATTGGCGCGGGCAGCTTTCGCGGCTCGAATCAATAGCCGCCCGGTCTTCCGTACGGGCCGTAACTGCCTCGGGAGCCGTTGCCGCACGTCTGACGGTTTGGATACCTTGTCGAAACAGGAGGGCGGATCGCACTCGGGTAGCGAGACACGTTCGGATAGCGAGACACATTCGGGTAGGGTGCCGCACTCAGATAACTCGGCGAGGGCGCGTAACGCAGGGCGGATTCCTGATGCAGCTGTTGTCGTAGCAGATGTTCCATGATTGAGAGTCGTAAAAGAGCACGTTCGATGTCGGCCCGCGAGTACGCGCGAAGTGCATTCTGACCAGCCGGCGGAAACGCTTCGGGCGATGGGTACGCGTTTGCATTCGGCGCAAGCGGTCTGGCTCGTTCAACGACCACCGGAGGCTGTCGCAGTTGATCTCGAGGATCGATATTCTGTGAGTTAGCGAATGGTTGAGCCTGACCGAATGACTCGGCAAATGATTTTTCGGGTGTTTGGGACGCACGTTGGGGACCGATGGGTGCGGGGACCGGTTCAAGTGTCGACTGTTCGAAGCGTTGTTGTTCAAACGTTTCAAAGTCAGGATTGTCGACCAGCCTACCCAGCGAATCGAAAACTGGCGGGGCTGATTGGGAGCGATCGATTGAACCGTCAAACTGGGAGCGATCGATTGAACCGTCAAACTCGGCCGGTCCTTGCAAAGCCGGTCCGTCTGACTGCGGGAACCGCGTGCTAGAGCCATCGAGTTGAGCAAAAACGTTGCAGCCAAACGACATGATCAGGGTCAATGCGGCCGCCGTGACGGGCGTTGCAGATCGGGACAAGATAATTGCTTTCATGTTGAACTCCAAAAAGTCGGCTTGGCGCCTGGTTCGAAAAAGATGGCTGTCGTCACAAGGTTGCAATTGTTGGGCCGAATAGAAAAACGTGCTCAACCAAGGCTTTTTCAGGCTATCGCGCCAACGATTTGATCACAGCCGTCGCAAAATCAGCGCTTTTCTGACGGGCATCCACCCGAACGAAATTGTTTCAAGGAGATCCATATTTCCTCAATTCACTTGACGCAGCCGGACGATTTAATACTATGTTCTGCATAGTCTTATTGGCATAACTTCAAAGCCGAAGGAAGAGTTATGAAACTTGAACGAGAAATGATGCGGGGAGCCGGCCCGACGGCAGTGATGCAGTTGCTGTCCGGCGGCGAAAAGTACGGCTACGAATTGGTGGAATCGCTCAGTCGTCAGACCGATGGCGTGTTGAAGCTTGGCCAGTCAACGCTCTATCCGATGCTGTACAACCTCGAAGCCAAAGGGATCGTGTCGTCGAAAGAGAAAGCGGGCCCCAATGGTCGGCAGCGGCG
>CALFUT010000073.1 GCA_937929805.1 uncultured Pirellulaceae bacterium | reverse complement strand
GCTATCCCATCGTAAAAACAATCAATGGTTGGGGGTCGGCGGCCGATAGCTGTCCAGATTAATCTCTCGGAACCACTCGATTGTTTTTGTCAAACCTTCACGCAACGGAACTTTTGGCTCCCAGCCCAAGTGCTTTTTGGCAAGCGTGATATCTGGCTGGCGTCGAGTCGGATCATCGGGTGGCAGTGGTTTGTAGACCAACTTGGACTTACTTCCCACAATCTCAAGCGTCAGTTCGGCCAACTCTTTGATCGTGTACTCACCTTGATTCCCCATATTGATCGGACCGGTGACATCGTCCGGAGCGTCCATCATGCGAATGAATGCCTCCACGAGATCATCTCGGTAGCAGAACGACCGAGTCTGCGAGCCGTCACCAAAAATCGTAATGTCTTCGCCCGACAACGCTTGAACGATGAAGTTGCTGACCACACGGCCATCGAATGGATGCATTCTGGGTCCGTAAGTGTTAAAGATGCGACCGATCCGAATGTTCGTTTTGTGCATCCGGTGATAGTCAAAGAACAACGTTTCGGCAGCTCGTTTGCCCTCATCGTAGCAGGCACGAATACCGATCGGATTAACACTTCCGCGGTAGGACTCCGGTTGCGGATGCACTTCCGGATCGCCATAGACTTCACTGGTCGAAGCTTGAAAAATCTTGGCGTTGCATCGCTTAGCCATCCCCAGCAGGTTGATCGATCCTTGGATCGAAGTCTTCATCGTCTTGATGGGGTTGTACTGATAATGGCCGGGCGCAGCGGGGCAGGCCAAGTTATAAACTTCGTCCACCTCCAACAAAACTGGAGCCACCACATCGTGACGGATAAGCTCAAAGTTGGGCAGGTTTAACAGGTGAGTCACATTAGTTTTCTGGCTGGTGAAAAAGTTATCCAAGCAGATAACATCGTGACCTTGATCGACCAGCCGCTCGCACAAATGCGAGCCCAAAAAGCCGGCGCCTCCGGCAACCAGAATACGTTTGATTGAAGCCATTGATTGACCCGAGATAGGTTAGGGATATTTAGCGAGCACTCATGATAGGTGGACTTAAGGTGCCGACAACAGCCGTTTCGGTCGGCTTCCCCAATCTGTCGAGTAAGTGCCGCTCGCAACGTGGCACAACGCGAAAACCTCGCAGAACCGGTTCGCTCCTGCGCAACTTTACCCTTAAACGCGAGGAAATTAGGCAAATCGAGCAAATTGACTGAGGGACCATGTGTACGAATCGAGGGTGACAAAATCGCAAACTCGCCGGTGGCCACCTCAATACGTATATTTCTATCTCTCCTCGGCGAAGCTTTTCCCAACCACCATCTAATCACCGTTGGGCACAAACGCTCTGCCTTTCTCGACTCTTACCTCTTTCAAAAGGAAATTTAATGGACGTTTCTCGTAAGTTTGTTGCTGAACTGATTGGCACATTCTGGCTGGTTTTTGCCGGTTGCGGTTCAGCACTATTGGCAGCAGGCTTTACAACTCCAGATGGCCTTCATTTAGGAATCGGATTCGTTGGCGTGTCACTGGCATTCGGCTTAACGGTGGTTTCGATGGCCTACGGGATCGGGCACATTTCCGGGGCTCACCTGAACCCGGCTGTCACACTGGGAGCATTTTTGGCAGGCCGGATCCACGTGAAAGATGTCGTCCCTTACTTCATCGCTCAGTTTGCCGGTGGTGTGATTGCTGCGTTTTTGTTGTTCTTCATCTGTAGTGGCCAAGCAGGGTATGACCCGGCAAGTTACGCAGGAGTCTGCAACGGTTTCGCTGAGCATTCTCCGGGCCAGTACAGCATGGTTGCCGCCTTTGTTACCGAAGCCGTCCTGACCTTTATCTTTCTGATGGTCATCCTTGGAGCGACCGATTGGCGTTCGCCAGCAGGTTTTGCTGGTTTGGCGATCGGATTGTGCCTGACACTGATTCACTTGTTCTCAATTCCAGTGACCAACTGTAGCGTCAACCCAGCTCGCAGCTTAGGCCCGGCACTCGTCGCGATGACCAATGGTCAGGCTTGGCCGATGGCTCAATTGTGGTTGTTCGTTGCCGCTCCGGCCGCAGGTGCCGCGTTGGCAGGGATCGTCTACCGATCAGTGTTCCATCAAGCGAACCCAGACGACTAGTTCTCTTTTTACATAGACCGCTGTTACAATGGACAACCATGGCGTCTCGACGAAAAGTTGAGACGCCATTTTTTGTACCACGCGTTGCTAGGCGATCAGGTCCAGTGAATAATGACCTTCCGCATGCGGTTTTACGACTCTGTTGGAACACCCAAATCATCTAGACCCAGTGAAGCACTCATGAAACTCTACCAACACAACTTTGACCGAGTCGAAGACTACCTCCACCATCGAACTCCTTACTTGTTGGTTAAGGATGTTGTTTCGATCTCGGACCAAGAAGTGATCACGAAGGCGAAAATCACAGGGGATGAGTTCTTCATTGAGGGTCATTTTCCGGGTGCTCCGATTCTACCCGGCGCGATGATGCAGGAGATGACGACGCAGTCGGCCGGAATCCTGATCGCAGCGAAGTACAACCCAATGGAGCAGTACGACACTCACGATCCATTTTTCAATGAGTACGCGTTGGGAGTGCTGGTCAAAGTCAAGCAAGCACGTTACCGCGGATTCGCTCGACCGGGCGACGAGATTCAAATCACGGTACGCTTGAACGAACGAGTCAATCAAATGTTTGACTTTAACGCCACCGTGTCCGTCGGCCAGCAAACGATCATGCGGAATAGCTTCCAGCTGACCAACATTCCATCAGCGACGCTTCAGGGCACAGAGTCTCAAACCCAGCCCTGATTTTGGGCGTCCTAGCATCGCTTGAATGACGCGCGTCAAGCAAACAGGTCCTGAATGGTCTTCCCCAAGAGGGCGACGCCAAGAGACCGACGTTTTTCACCGTTTGAAAGGGTCTCGACCTCGAAAGGCCGGCCAGCTTTGCCAGAGAGGCAAGAAAAAACAGCGGACGGAGAGGGATTCGAACCCCCGGTACGCGAACGCACGCCGGTTTTCAAAACCGGTGCCTTAAACCAGACTCAGCCATCCGTCCTAGGTGGGAGATTTTAAACAGAACCGCTCGAAACGACAAGCTCAGGTTAAGCGAAAGTCGAGATCAACCATACGTCTGGGTAATTCTGGAAACGCAAGGCATTCTCTATGCTTCCAAGAATTCCAATCCGCCTCTCGAATTATGGCCGGACTTGCCGCGAAACGCGATAGAGATCCGGAATGCGATTTTGCTTGATCCGAAAGGCCGATCCGTGGTTCCGCAAACTGCCATTCGGCTTCAGGTGCATGCGTAGCTCCAGCATCACGGCTCCCGCCTCCACCAGTCGGACAAAGGAATCGACCGAAGGTTCGGCACACCACGTGACACCGTAATAGCGAAATCGCTCATTCTTCCCGGCTCCGTGGGCATGGGCGGACACGAAAACTGCCTCCGAGTGCTTTTCGATCAGCCGCCTCTCCAGCGTCAAAAAATTCCAAAACGCGATGTCTTTGCCATCCTTCACCAGCCACAGCCGCTGCGATTCAAAATCAACCCGAAACACAAACCCGTGAGAACTCTCTTTGATCGTCACGGTCGAGTACAAGGCGGGGCGACCGTTTTCGTCCACGTATCCGTATTTTGGCACTCTCTGTTTCCCCACCAGCCCGTCGACCCACTGCGGCTCTTTGAGAAACAAGTTCATCTTCTCCGCATCGTCCATGTGCAGATCGTCATCACGGAACGCTTTGAGTTCCATCCCCATAAAGTCACCGCCCGGTGAGTTATTTTCCGGCACGCCCAACATCGTTTCCAACGTGTAGCCAACCCCGGTCGATCCGCGTCTGAGAGTCGGCACAAAGCCTTGCTTGGAAAGCAAATCGAACTTCATTAGAAACGCAGCCAACGCCTCGGATTCCGTTGCCTCCGGTTTTTGATCGCTGGAGATTGATGGCGTTTGATCAAGCTTCGCCTGCGGTTCCTTTGTCTCCACTTGCACAAGGGTCGGATGCGATTCTGACGTAGGCGGGGACACGCTTGGAACACGAGCCGACTCCCTGCACCCGGCCACGATCACCAGCAGAACGCTCAGATAAATCGCTTTCCAGTATCGACAAGCGCTCATGGCAACTCCCTAAGTTCCAGACGGCAGACGAATGGGTCTGAGGCATCAGTTTCTGCAAAACGAGGTTAATCCGCGTTCCTGAATCGTGAACAGACCCCGACTGGTGATTTTGGTCGCTTCGAATTACGATAGTCGCTTCGAAAATCGCGTTTCATGACAGCAAAATCGTTCATTGTTGTTTGAAACCCAAGCCTCTGATCATCGCTGAACAAAATGGAAAAAACAGGCGTCGCCATCGTCGGGATGGGTACCGTGGGAGCCGGTGTGGCTCGACTTCTTTACGACCACGGAGACCGCGTGGCTCGACACGCCGGACGGCAGCTGTGGTTGACTCATGCCGTTGTGCGTGATTTGAACAAACCGCGAGATGTCGATCTGCCTGCCGACGTCGTCACTGACGATGTCCAGAAAGTCATCGATGACGACAGCGTCAAAGTGGTGGCTCAATTGATCGGTGGCATCGAGCCCGCTAAGACGATCATGCTGAAGCTGTTGGAAGCCGGCAAAGATGTTGTCACGGCGAACAAAGCGTTGATGGCTCAGCACGGTCCCGAGCTGTTCGACCGCGCCCGCGAGCTGGGTCGAGTCATCGCGTTCGAGGCATCGGTCGCCGGCGGGATCCCAATCATCGCCAACATCAGCCAGTGCCTGTCCGCAAACCAGATCGTCTCCTTGCAGGGGATCCTGAACGGAACGAGTAACTACATCATTACTCGGATGGACCTAGAAGGTGCGTCCTACGATGAAGCGGTTAAGGAAGCACAAGAGCTTGGCTACGCCGAAGCCGATCCTTCGATGGATGTCGACGGAACCGACGCCGTTCAAAAACTGGCGATTCTTTCGCACCTTGCCTTCGGAGCCCGTCCCGATTGGACAAAGATTCCCAAACGAGGCATCGACAAACTGGACGAATCCGATCTGCGGTATGCTCGTCAGCTTGGCTATCGAGTCAAACTGATCGCGTATTCGAAACTGGTCGACGGCAAACTACAGTTGGTCGTTGGCCCAATGCTAATCAAAATCGGGACGCCGATGGCCGAAGTCCGAGCCAACTACAACGCGGTTAGCGCGATCGGTGACGCGGTTGGGCCCGTGTTCTTTCATGGCCAAGGAGCCGGACAGATGCCAACCGCATCGGCGGTGGTGGCCGACATGATCGACATGGCCGTTGGCCGCACAAAAATCACCTTCGAAACGCTTGAACTGTGGGCCGAGGGCCAAACACGAGTCGACGTTGGTGATCCGGGTGACCTTGAGGGTCGATTCTATCTGCGTTTTGATGTGAAGGACGAGCCAAACGTATTGGCTCAAATTTCGGGCGTGCTGGGCAAGCATAATATCTCGATCGCGTCGGTGTATCAGCACGACAGCGACCTGACCAACAGCGGAGTCGTACCATTGGTCATCGTGACCAAAGAGTCGGCCGAAAAGAACGCCAGCTTGGCGGTAGCCGAAATTGAAAACCTTGACTGCGTCGCACAAGTCGCCGAACGCCTGCGAATCTTGGACTAACTTCACACCGATAGCCGAAAACCTCACACCGAAAACCGAAAACCACTTATGAAATACGTCATCATCATCCCGGACGGCTGTGCCGACGAGCCTCAAGAATCGCTGGGCGGGAAAACGCCACTGGCTGCTGCCAACACACCGACGATGGACAAAATTGCGGCGGCAGGAGTCGTGGGTCGAGCCAACCACACGCCGACTCAATTCGAGGCCGGCAGCGCGGTGGCGAACATGAGTTTGCTGGGTTACGACCCGGTCGCTAACTACACCGGCCGCGCTCCGCTTGAGGCGGCGGCTCAAGGCATCGAGTTGGCCCCCGAAGACTGGTGCATTCGTTGCAACGTCGTCACGGTACAAGACCAAACGATGAAAAGCTTCACCGCTGGGCACATCTCATCCGAAGAAGCCAAAAACCTACTCGTTACGGCTCAGGAAAAAGTGGGCGACGATCGCCTCGAGTTCATTCCGGGCGTCAGCTACCGCAACCTGCTGATGCTACGGCCCGGCGGTGGCGAACCCGCTCCGTTTTCTAACGAAACTCGTGCGACTCCGCCTCACGATTTGTCCGACAAGTCCGTCGCCGAAGATTTTCCTCGCGGCCCCGGCAGCCAGATGCTCAATGAACTGATGAACCAAAGCGTGGAATGGTTCGAGGGTCATCCGGTGAACGAAAAACGTGTTGCCGCAGGCAAACCGCCTGCGACGAACGTCTGGCTGTGGGGATTGGGGCAACGCCCGTCACTCGAAGCCTTTGAAACTCGGCACGGCTTAAAAGGCGCAATGATCACGGCCGTTGATTTATTGCGTGGGCTTGCTGCGTTGATCGGCTGGGACCGAGTCGAAGTCCCCGGCGCGACCGGCTACACCGACACGGACTACGCCGCCAAAGGTCGTTACGCCATCGAGGCACTCGAAAAATACGACATCGTCTGCGTTCACGTTGAAGCTCCCGACGAATCCAGCCACGAAGGCGATTGCGGCAAGAAGATCGCATCCCTCGAATCGATCGACAAAGACATCGTGGCTCCGATTCTGGCTTACTTGGAAGGGCAGGGCGACTATCGAATTTTGGTTAGCCCCGATCATCCGACTTATATCAGCACCAAGACGCACACGCACGGCGATGTTCCGTTCACGATTTGCGGAACCGGCATCGAATCTGATTCGTCAACGACTTACGACGAGGAAACCGCAGCAGCCAGCGGCTTGGCCAAGCTGCCCGGCTGGCACGTGATGGAATATTTCCTCGCGAAGTAACTCTCGACAACCTGAAACGCAGCGGCGCGGAGTTCGCGGAGACTCACGCACACAGCTCTGCGATCTCTGCGCCTCCGCGTTTCGAAAACACGATCTGCTATGACGACATCCAAATCCATCGCAATCCTGCCCGGTGACGGAATCGGCCCCGAAGTGATCGCTCAGGCCGTCCGAGTCATCGACTGCTTGAACGAAAAACACGCCGCCAACCTCACCTACGAAGAAGCTCCTTTCGGCGGCGCGGGGTATGACCTGCACGGCTCGCCATTGCCGGAAGTCACGCTGGATCTGGCAAAACGTAGTGACGCCATTCTGCTGGGAGCCATCGGTGGCCCGAAATGGGAAGCGGTCGAACGAAGTCTGCGGCCCGAACGTGGCCTGCTGGGAATTCGCTCTGCGTTGGGGCTATTCTCCAACTTGCGTCCCGCGATTCTGTACCCAGAATTGGCCGATGCTTCGACGCTGAAGCCCGAGGTCGTGTCAGGCTTGGACATCATGATCGTCCGGGAACTGACTGGCGGTATCTACTTTGGTCAACCTCGCGGAATCGAGCCAACCGATCAAGGTGAACGTCGCGGCTACAACACGATGCACTACAGCGAATCGGAAATCAGTCGCATTGCCGATTCGGCTTACAAAATTGCAATGCAACGCGACAAGCGATTGTGCAGCGTCGACAAAGCCAATGTGCTAGAGACTTCTGAACTTTGGCGCGAAATCGTGATCGAAGTCGGCAAGGATTATCCGGATGTCGAACTTTCTCACATGTACATCGACAACGCGTGCATGCAGCTGATCCGAGCTCCCAAGCAGTTTGATGTGATCGTCACCGGCAACATTTTTGGTGACATCCTTTCCGATGCCGCTTCGATGCTGACTGGATCGATCGGCATGCTGCCATCCGCGTCGCTGGATGAAAACGGAAAAGGCATGTACGAGCCCGTGCATGGTTCGGCCCCGGATATCGCCGGAAAGAACATTGCTAACCCAATCGCGACCATTTTGTCTTTGGCGATGATGCTTCGCAGTTCGCTCGATCGAGCGGACTTGGCCACCAAGGTCGAAGCCGCAGTTCGCAAAGTCCTGCAAAATGGCTTGCGAACGGCCGACATCGCCGGGCCGAACGACAAACCCGCCTCGACCGCCGAAATGGGCGACGCAATTTTGGCCGCATTAGAGTGACTCATGCGCCCAGCAAAACCACCCAACGACAAATGTCCTCAGGCCGCCGACCGACAGTCGTGTCCGCTGACATGCAAGTACAACCACTTCGAATCCGATGATCTGACCATCGACGCGTGGGAATTGAAATGTCTCGACTGCGGCTGGCGTGAAACCATCGGCTTCCGCAGCGACGAAATGGACGACGAAGACGAATCGGTCGATCCAAAGGAGTGCCCGTTCTGCAAAACGTGCGAACTTTCTCCGGGGAAAGACCCGTGTCAGAAGAAGAACGCTGACGACCTAGATTGACTGGCAATCAACTTCCCGAATCGCATTTCAGAAACGGAAGGGCAAGGCTACGTCCGCACCCGTTCCATGAGAACGCTGAATCAACGCATGGCTCGGACGGAGCCTCGCCCTCCCGGCAACCTAAAACGGAAGCAGCCAGCGGAACAAGTTCCTCGCCGGTTGCCCATCTACATACGCCGTCGGCTGACCGATAATTCCTTGGCCAAGTTGCGTTCCGGGCGGCAGATTTCGAAAACTCAAAAGGTTGGGATACTGACCTCGCCCCGTCAGAAAAGTGGTCAGCCAATTTGAACCACCTCCGAAACCGGTGTTCCCAAACTGTGGCGTCCCGATTCCGCTTTGCAATCCGTAGTTGGGTGTGTAAACCTGATTCCCGGATTGAAAAGGGGACGCTTGAAAGCCTTGCTGAGCGAATCCCGGTTGGGCAAATCCACCCGTCTGACTAGGAACCTGAATGTTAATATTTGGGACGCCGCCCAAAGACGGTGCTTGGGCCGCCGCTGGCGCAAATCCTTGCTGCTGCGGCTGAAAAAACCTAGGCGGAGCCGGAGCACAGTTGCAATTTTGTGCCGTCCGAGCCACTGGAGTCAGTCCAAGTGTTGGAACTTGAAACGCCGTTTGCCTCGTTGAAGTCGGAAGATTCTGCGCTGGAAGCTGCGGCCGCTGCGTGGGAAGCTGGGCGACGGTCGCCGCTGGGCGATTGGCTGCCGGGTAAGGATAAGATGCCGCCGTGTTTCTTGTCTGTGAGCCGTTGCTTTGCTCGGTTGCTGCACCTTGAGCAACTCCTGCTGCTGCTCCGCCCGAACCAAGCACCGGCAGATTGGCAATCGTCGTCACCGTCTGCACGTTCCTGCCCGGCTGCACGCGACTGGTAACACTACCACCGTTTTGCAGCGGTGAGGTTGACTCAATGTACTCGTTGGCCGTGATCGATCGACGAGTCTGCGAGCCACCAACTGACTGAGCTTGCACCTCGCAATTCACAAAGAAACCAAGGGACAGGATCAAGCAACAGCGGACAAAGCGCATCATATTCCTCGTATTCTTCGACGCAGAGATTCCGGCAGCGAAAGTCGGGTGGGGCGTTGGAATTAGCATATCTACGTAACCAAGCCAACGCCGGATCGGTTTCGCTAGCAGCTTTCTGCGTTCGGTGTCACTCGCGTGGAGTCACGACTTCCTCGGGTACGACTTCCGCGGGCACCATTGCAATTCCGATTCCAAGAAAGCCAAATAAAATCGTCATCAGCGGACTGATCCAGTTGAACAAGCAGAATGGAGCAAAAGCGAGCGTGGCGACGTCCAACGTGCCCGCTTGAAATGCTCCACATGTGTTCCACGGAACAAGCACACTAGTAACGGTGCCGGAATCTTCGAGCGTGCGACTAAGATTTTGCCCGGCAAGGCCGCGATCGCGATACGCTTTGCCAAACATGCGACCCGGTACCACAATCGCAAGGTATTGATCCGATGCGGTCAGGTTAAGAAAGAGACAGCTGCCGGCAGTGGTCGCAATCAACGACCCCGTCGATCGAGCAAACTGCATCAGCGATTTTGTAATTCTTTGCAACAAGCCACACGCCTCCATCACCCCGCCAAAACTCATCGCGGAGATAATCAGCCAAACGGTATTCAGCATCCCGGACATACCTTTGCCTGCCAATAACTCGTTGGCCAAATGGTTGTTAGATTCCAGCGTGACTTTATTGGCCATCGTTTCAACGACCACGCTGTACGCCTGCTGCAGATAACTTCCTCCAAACTGGGAAGCTTCCGCAATCTCGCGAATGACGGCGGGCTGAAACACGGCAGCGAAAACGCCGCCCAGCAGCGTCCCGACCAACAACGCCGCCAATGCGTGGACGCGGTATAGCACCAACGCGAACACGGTGATCGGAATCACCGCCAACCAAGGCGAGAGCCAAAACTTCTGGTCGATCGCGGCCAACAATTCCTCGGCTTGGCTGTCAACCATTTGCGTTTCGCCAGACCAACCAACCGCCATGTAAACGGTTAACGCAATCGTCATCGAAGGAACCGTCGTCCACAACATGTGTCGGATGTGAACGAACAATGGAACGTCGGCCATTGCGGCCGCAAGGTTTGTCGTGTCCGAAAGCGGCGAAACTTTGTCTCCGAAATAGGCTCCGGAAATGACCGCTCCGGCGGCCCATGGTTCCGACATGCCCAACGCTTTGGCAACGCCCAGCGAAGCCACGCCCACTGTCGCCACGGTCGACCAAGAACTTCCACTGGCAACGGATACAATCGCCGCCACGCACGCCGCAGCAAACAGAAAGTACTCCGGCGCCAACAACTTCAACCCAAGCCAGACCATACCGGGGACCACTCCGCTGATCATCCACGTTCCGATCAAAGCACCGATTACCAGCAAAATCAGGATCGCCGACATTGCGGAGTGCACGCTGCGAGCAATTCCATCGGCCATCGACTGAAAACCGATACCATGAAAGCGTCCAACAACCCCCGCAACCATTGCTGCCAACCACAACGCAATCTGGTTGGAGCCAAACGTCGCGTTGTCGGAGAAAATATAGACGTTGACCGCCAGCAAAATGATCAGCACGACCACCGGCAGCCAAGCAGCCCAGAGAGCCACATCGGGACGTAAATTATCTGACTGAGAAGAACTCGATTCAGGCAGCATGAGATTCAGGATCAGCAAGTCGGACGGACGATTCTTGAACCGTCTTATTATGCCCCGAAGTTGCCTCGGCCCCCAATGGCAGTGTCACCACGAAACGGGCTCCGGGCGAGTGACTTTCGTCCAGCGTCAAAGTTGCCCCATGCAGTTGAGCGATTCGCCAAGCCTTGGACAGCCCGAACCCAAGGCCTCGACCTGCTTCCCGCCCTGAGTAAAACGGGTCGAACAAATGCCGTTTCGCCAACTCGGTCACGCCCACGCCATTGTCGGTAACTGAAATCTGAAGCTGCCCGCCATCCTGTAATCGGACATCCAGTTCGATCGAGCCCTTGGATTCAATCGCTTCCATCGAGTTTTTTACCAGACAATGCAACAGCACCGCAATTTGATTTGCGTCAACCTCGACAGGTTGCAAACAAGGCCCAAGCGTCACGGCGAAACGGATTTGCTTGTCGTGAAACTTCTCCTGCTTGGCTAACGACGCTTCGACGTCGCGAATGACCGAAGGGATCAGCAACCGCAGGTCCGTTTGACGAACCTGAAGCCGAGGCGGGTTGGCGAACAACATCATGTCCGAAATCATCTCGTGAGCCCGCATGGCCTGCTCGTAGATCGTGGCCAGTTTCTGCTGACGACCCAAATCGGATTCTGACCGAACCATCGCCTGAGCTCGGCTGGCGATATTGGCCAGCGGGTTGTTGATCTCGTGGCTGGCTCCGTAAGCCAGCTGCTTCATCGATTCCAGCTTTTCCTGTTGCAGACGGACCTCAAACTGCTGAGATGTTTCCAGCGACTGATGCTTCAAACGCAACAACTGCAAGACCTGCTCGATTTTTTCCGGCTGATCACCTTCAGCCCAACGGTCGACCAGCGGGCGTCGCAGCAACCGCCCCGTCGCATCACGCTTGCGAACTGATTCAAGGTCCATTTGTTTAGGTAACCAAGCCAGATGATCTTTTTGAACCGCTTCTCCAATCACGCCCGTCGCACACCCAACAAACTTGCTCAGCCGTTGAAGTACGTCCACATCACCATTCGTTTTCAACCAGCGTTTCACGGCCCGCGAAGTTCCACGCACGTTGCGAATGGAGCCGACGGCCGGTGCTCCCGTCGTGGCAAAACACTGGTCGACAAGCAAAAGCGTTAGGCGATCGCGACACCAACGTAGCAGGTCGGTCCAATCGGATGCGGTTGAGTTCGTTTCGGCGTGATAGCCGCAACACGCAAATAGAAACAACGACGGGTTGGACCTGACAATCCGCGAGATTGAAACTTTGTTTCCGGCAATCAAACCAACCCAATCGTCGATAGGGCAGGGCAGGGAAACCGATGGCTCGTCCTGCCGTTGCGACCAGTGAATTGGAGGAAGCAAGAGCATAGAGGATCGTTTCGTCAATCGAAGACGTATGAATGTCGCCTAAAAATACAGCGGGCTGGCAGGCTAAGACTCGATTCGAGCCAACTCAGGGAGGATGAGCCTCTGCCAGCACCAAATTTCAATTTCACGCGCGGGCACAAAACGGCTCGGGCGGAGCATCACCCTCCCAAACCGTATGCGAACTGACGGCCTCCAACTTGCGGCCAACATTGCGGCGATCTATGAACCCGTTGCCGACTTGCCTTCCATTTCCAGCATCTGGCAACCTCGTTCGACCAACGCATCAACCGCGAACGGCTTGTTCATGAAGTCGTCGGCACCCGCGGCTCGAAGATCAGCGATCTTGTTTTGCTCAACCATGCCAGAGATGCAAATAATTTTGACCGTCTTCATGGTTGGGTCGTTGCGGACTCGCTGACAAACTTCTTTCCCGTTGATATCGGGAAGCATGACGTCCAAGACGACTAGGTCAGGGCGAAACTCCTTGACCAACATCCCCGCGCCAAAACCGTTGTTGGCAGTTTTGATGTCGAAGCGACCGTCGCGGGCGAAAGCGTCTTGCATCAAGTCCACCAAATCCTCGTCGTCATCCACGATCAAGATTTTTCGCTTGCCGCTTTCGAGGGCCTCCGTCGGGATCCCGTTCTCTTTCATGAACGCATAAAGCTGTTCGCGAGGAATTCGACGGAACCGGCTACCGGGAACCCGGAAACCTTTGAGACTACCGTTGTCAAAACACCGGATGATCGTCTGCTGACTGACCTTGCAGATCTTGGCTGCTTCGCCCGTCGTGAAAACTGTCTTTGCACTCATCAGGACCATCCCTCTCCGTAGTTGGTCTGTTGTTCGTTTGTTCCCGACCTGAACCGACCGGGTGGCAGTCACCCAATCCGTCGATCGAACCAATCCCTTTTCGTGTCAACCGTGCAGACAACTCAAAGCACGGCACTGTCGCAAACTACGGCAACACTCTAACTGGCACCGCCAGCCGTTTCCCCCAAGGTTGCCAACCTTGCCAACACGACCGGATTATATCTAAACCGCGAAGTCGGTCAACATCGATCTGTTTTACGCAAACCCAAGGGAAATAATGACTTATGCAAACAGCACCTCCATGTTTCGATATTTTTATCAAATAAATGAAGTGGTTTGGGCGACTTGCACACCCGGCGACCTCTCGCCGGATGCAAGCGACAACGACTGTTTTGCAAGACGGCAATAGTTGCTACTTTCCGCATTCGAGCAATCGTAATCCTTTGTGTACAGCAACGACACGCAGAAGCTAAGACACGCAGAAGCTAAGACACACAAAACCATCCGAAATCAAAATTGATGAACTACTTCCATAAAACGCATGGGCTCCGGCCGCTGACTTGGATCGCGAACACGCTACTGCTAACACTCTGTTGTTTCGGATGTGGCACGACGATCAACCGAGTCGCCACAGAACAACTGCTGCTTTCCGATGCGGTCGACGACGCAGTCAATCAGATTGACTTCTCACACTTTCGAGGCCGCCGTTGTTATCTGGACACGAACTACCTGCGACAGAACACAAACACCGGGATCGTCAATTCGGAATATATCGTCAGCTCGCTGCGCCAGCAGATTGTCACCGCTGGTGCTTTGCTTCAAGAACTGCGGACTGATGCGGATATCGTGATTGAGCCTCGGATCGGTGCCTTGGGGACCGACGGTCACGAAATCGTTTACGGAGTGCCTCAAGGTGGTTCGATCGCCAGCGCCGCAAACGCTTTGTCGGGCACTCCGGTTCCGCTTCCCGCTATTCCTGAGATCGCATTCGGCAAAAACGATTCTCAATCGGGAATCGCCAAGGTCTCGGTCTTTGCCTACGATCGAGTTTCACGGAAACCGATCTGGCAGTCGGGAATTGCGAAAGCAGAAACCACCAGCAACAACACTTGGGTGTTGGGTGCCGGACCGTTCCAAAAAGGGACCGTTTACGAAGGCCTACGTTTCGCCGGTCGCAAAATTCCGGATGAACTAGGGCTGCTGAACGAATCCGAATATGCCGACCGCCACCAGATGGAACGATTGTTTTCGGATCCGCAGAGTGAAGCGGCTCGTGTGACCGTAAATACAGAGACGAATAGCCCAAACGGCAAGGCGCCAAAATCAAAACAAAACGGCGTTTCCAAACCAGCGTCCACCGCAAGAATCGTGAACTACGAAGAAGTAATTCCAACGCCGCCTAACAGTCAGTCGCTTGCCCCGCTCCGGCCAGAGAAATAATTCTCTTTTAGATTCATGATTAATTCTCTTCGCTTGGAACCACGAAGGCTCGAAAGAGAAACTACTTCCCCTCTAAGTGCAGCATCACCATGGCGATGTCGGCCGGAGTAATCCCACTGATCCGCTGAGCCTGATCCAGATTCGTGGGGCGGAATCGTGTCAGCTTCTCACGCGCTTCACGCCGCAAGTGCGTCAGACCATCGTAGTTGAAGTGATCGGGAATCCGCTTGTCCTTCAGACGTTTATGTTTATCAATGGCCGCTTGCTGGCGATTGACATAGCCGGCGTACTTCACGTCGTAAACAACTTGCTGGACCACGTCGGCGTCGACCGCGTTCAACGAATCACTCACCGCAACCAATTCTTCCCACTTGCACTCGGTCCGTTTGAGCATCCGATGCAACGTCGCTCCGTCGTGCTTGGTTTCATCAAGAAACGTTTTGACCCGAGTGATTTCCGCTTCCTTGTTTTCTAATCGCTCGAACCGATCATCACTTGCCAAGCCGAACTCATGAGCAATCCGAGTCAACCGGCGATCGGCGTTGTCCTGCCGCAGCAGCAAACGATATTCGGCTCGACTGGTGAACATCCGATACGGTTCGTCCACGCTGCACGTCACAAGGTCATCAATCAACACGCCCAGATAGGCTTGGTCGCGGTCCAAGATCAACGTCTTGTCGCCCTGCTGTTTGAGTGCCGCGTTGGCTCCGGCCAGCAAGCCTTGACCGCCCGCTTCTTCGTAGCCCGTCGTGCCGTTGATTTGCCCCGCAAAGTACAAACCAGCGACCGACTTCGTTTCCAAGGTCGGCCGAAGCTGATCGGGCGGGCAGAAATCGTACTCGACCGCGTAGCCGTAACGCATGATCTGAGCGTTTTCCAAACCCGGAATCAGCTTGAACATCTGATCCTGCACATCACGTGGCAGACTGGTCGACACGCCGTTGACATAAATTTCGTGCGTGTTTCGTCCCTCGGGCTCAAGGAACAACTGATGCTTATCCTT
The DNA here is from genome assembly GCA_937929805.1 of uncultured Pirellulaceae bacterium. Classification (GTDB taxonomy): domain Bacteria; phylum Planctomycetota; class Planctomycetia; order Pirellulales; family Pirellulaceae; genus Mariniblastus. Next base: position 38,921 of record CALFUT010000073.1, on the reverse strand, counting down.
GTCGGCAAACTTGACGATCTTGTCTTCAATCGAAGGGCAATAGCGCGGTCCGCTACCTTGGATCTGCCCGCTGTACATCGGAGCGCGGTGTAGGTTGTCTTGAATCAGTTGATGGACTTGAGGATTGGTCCAAGTGATCCAGCACGGGATCTGATCGACCTGAAAGTTATCGCTTAAAAATGAGAACGGCTGCGGATCATCGTCGCCCGGCTGAATTTCCGTTTTCGAGTAATCGATCGTGCGGCTGTTGAGCCGTGGCGGCGTGCCCGTTTTGAAACGCTCGACTCGAAAGCCCAACCGATCGAGGGCCGCACTGATGCCGGTGGTCGTGCCTTCCCCCGCGCGGCCACCCGCGGTTTTGGCTTCGCCCGTGTGCATCAAGGCGGACAGAAAAGTTCCGGTGGTCAGGATCACCGCCGGAGCCAGATAGTCGACATCGCCTTTGACTCGCACGCCGCGTATCACCGTTTGGTCGCCCATCTTTTCTTCAATCAGATCGGTAACCACTTCCTGCCGCAGTTCCAAATTCGGTTGGTTCTCGATCGCGAACTTGATCCAGTTTTGGTAGCCCTTCTTATCTGCCTGAGCCCGTGGGCTGTGCATGGCTGGGCCTTTGCGAATGTTCAACATGCGAAACTGAATGCCGGTCGCATCGATCGCTTGGCCCATCAAGCCACCCAACGCATCGATTTCGCGAACCATGTGGCCTTTGCCGACCCCGCCGATCGCCGGATTGCAGCTCATCTGGCCGACGGTATCCAAGTTCGTTGTGATCAACGCCGTCTTCGCGCCCAGTCTGGCGGCAGCGGCAGCGGCTTCGGTTCCCGCATGACCGGCTCCGACAACAATGACGTCGTATTGGTATTCAATGTTTCCCATACCCTTTAGTTTACAGGGTACAGTTGACAGGGTACAGGTTCTCGGACCGTCGCTTTCGCTTCACAAGCCGAAGGCGATGTCGCGTGTGCCTCTGGCGACCGCGTACACCTCGCCAAAAACGCCGACGCCTGCGGTTAAACGTCAAACAATGGCAGTACGCACTTCGTTTGACGACAAGCCGAAGGCGACCGCGTTGCCACCCTAAACCAGCCAATCCTCCGATGCGAATGCTTCATCCAGCGATTGACTACCGGCCAAGGCTGGCGCGAATTCAGAAACAGGAAGCGCTTTCTTCTGCCGTGACTCATCCGCAGCCTCGCTTTGATTTGGACTCGCCTGAATCAAAACCGGTGTCCGCTGTAATGGCGAAGTCGAAGCAAAATTGGCCATGGCAACCGATGGCGGCACCACGCTACGGCCAAGATTTCCGACCAACGTAAACGCATCCCCCAACACATTTACGTTCCCATCATCGTTGAAATCACCTTGAGCCCACATCGCGTTGCCGGCAGTTCCAAGATTGCCGACCAACGCGAAGGCATCGCCAAGCACATCCACCGTTCCATCCAAATTCGTGTCACCCGGAATCGCCACGTAAACGACCTCGCTGGAGCTATCTCCTTCGGTCCCGTCGCCATCGCTGTCGAGGCTCAAACCGCCAACGGCGCCATTGATGTCACCGGACACTTCGAACGTGTAAAACCCTGCGTCGAACAACAGCGAATCAAAACTCCAAATGGCCGTTTGATTGGATGAGTCATACGCAAACGCCGCATTGGCCAAGTCAACCGCAACGCCGAACGTATCATTGAAGACCAGCAAATCATCTGCGTCGACATTCACATCTTGGTCAAACGTCACGGCATAAGTGCTGATCAAGTCAGGCCGCTCTAACACGCCACCTTCATCGCGAACGATGCTGGCTACGACCGGAGCCGTTCCCACAACGCCGGCCGCTTCGAACGCTCCGATATCCACCACATCAGAGACAATACGATCAAACCCCGCCCCACGTTGGTCGGTCAGCAGCGGATTACCATCGGCATCAAATGCAAAGCTACTGTCGCCTGCATTGATCGCTGGGCTGCCCGCCAACAAAGCATGAGTCAGGGTTGGACCACCATTGTCTGCGAGAGGCCCAAGCAGCGGGTCAACGTTTTGCAGATTGCCGACACCATCAGTGATCGCTTGCAGTTGAGCAGGATTTAGCCCACTGGTTGTATCTCCGATCAGACTGTGATTCGCCGTCAGGTCTGAGCTAATCGATAAATCAGGCTCTCCACCACCGCCAATGTTGCCCGCAACAATCGAGTTATTGAGTGTCAACGAGCCGTCTATTGTGGCAATACCACCGCCGGCCAATCCCGCCACATTATTGCTGACGGTGCTGTTCGTTAAGTTGACACCTGTAATTGAGTAGATTCCGCCGCCGCGTCCGGAACTTATTCCGGAATAGGATGCAACGGACGTGTTGCCAGACACGGTACTGTTATTCAATGTCACTTCAAACGCACGGACTCCGCCACCAATTCCATAACCCGTCGTCGTATTGCCGGAGACGGTACTGTTGGTCAACGTCACGGTGCCAACGCGTGAGTAGATACCACCACCGTCTCTATCGGAAGTGTTCCCTGCAACCGAGCTATTGGTCAACGCGACACGTTGAGATGTAAAGACTCCGCCGCCTCTATTTGCAGCAACATTGTCAGCGACCATGCTATCGATCAACGTCACTTCGCGGCTTGAATAGATTCCACCACCGTCATCGCCCGATCGGTTACTTAAGACTAAGCTCTCCCGCAGTGTTACATCACGTGCGGAAATCCCGCCGCCGCGTCCTGCAGAGGTATTGCCAGAAACTTCGCTGAAGCTCAACGTCACATTACTTGCGGCGATTCCGCCACCTTCCCCTTGCTCGCTGATCATCGTGTTCTGCAAAATAACGCTGTTGATCGCACTGACACTGCCGCTTTCAGCAAAAATTCCTGCACCTGACGCATTGGGTTCGCCAATGATTGTGTTACCAGTGACTTCACTGTTAAGCAAACGCACATTACCGTCAACTGAGAAGATCCCGCCTCCATACACGTTCTCGCCAAACACCGTGTTTCCTGAAACGGTGCTGTTTGTTAACGCGACACCGCCCGAGGCTGCCGAGATTCCGCCGCCGTAATTGCGATCGAAATTGGAAAATTCTTGCAGCATTGCTGTATTTCCCGACACCGTGCTGTTCGTCAAGATCACGTCACCCTCTTCAGCGTGAATTCCACCCCCCACCGCGGCTGTGTTTTGATTGACCGTGCTGTCAATCAGCCTCACGCCTGCACCAGCGAAAATTCCACCACCGTAACCAAACGCGACATTTTCCGAAATCGTGCTACCGGTCGCGCTCACAAATCGCGCTGAACTGATTCCGGTACCGAAATTCCCAATGACCTCGCTGTCGGTCAAAGTCACACTACCTGCGGATACGATTCCGCCTGACGTGTTTTCAGAGACGGTGCTGTTGCTCAAAGTCAAATCACCATCTCCAAACATGTGAATTCCGCCGCCCGCTCGATCAGCCAAATTCTGCGAGACGGTACTGTTGACGACAACCAAATCGACATCGCCATAGCCGGTCGCGATTCCACCGCCATAACCACCGCCGTAAAAAACACTTGTTGTTGACAAGTTTCCGGACACGGTACTGTCGACCAACCTCAGTTCACCATAACCAAAATGAACTCCGCCACCGCGTGCTTCCTCACCACTTACGGAATTCCCAGAGATCGTGCTGTTGGTCACGATTGCTTCGTTTCTTGACTCGATTCCACCGCCACGCGCGCCTTGGCCAGTCACCGTGTTTCCAGAAACCTCGCTGTTGAGCACCGCCAAACCGCCATCGCCTGCGAAGAGACCACCACCGGACGCGTTCACGCCGGTCGCCGTATTTCCTGACACCTCGGCGTTCACTAACGACACACGATAGGCATGAACTCCGCCGCCAGATGCACTTCCGCCTGTCGTCGAATTGCCCGATACCACACTGCCGCTGGTCAACGTCACACGAGGAGCGTTAATTCCTCCGCCGTAGCCAATAGCGGCGTTGGCGGAAACCGTACTGTCAACTAACAGCACACCGCTCTCGGAATGGACTCCGCCTCCCGAACTTCCACTTGTATTCTCCGCTACCGTGCTGTTGCTTAAAGTCACACCAAACTCTGAAAAAATGCCTCCGCCTTCAGCATTCCCCCCCGCAGTACTGTTTCCAGAAACGTTGCTATCAATCAGACTTAACTCAATAACTCCGCCGACAAAGATCCCGCCGCCGTCAGCGTCCTCGCCTGCTGTTGAATTTCCCGAAACGATACTGTTCGTCAATGTTAGCGTGCCTTCGGAACCTTCGAATCGAATCCCGCCGCCGCCATCGTTGTCGCCGGTCGTTTGGCCGTTTGTAGTCGTCAGCGAATCGAGTGTCAGATTACTGACCGAACTCGTTGCCCAAATGACTCGCGACTGCTGTTGAGCGTCAATCACTAGGTCCGCGGCTGCACCGGGCCCCTCAATGCTCAGATCATCAGCGATCACCAACTGGCCCTCTGTCAGAGCGATCGTCGAACCGGAAACCGAGCCCGCGAACGCAATCGTGTCAACACCCGGCAGAGCATTCGCATCAAAGATCGCTTGCCGCAGACTGCCGGGCACATCACCGGAAGCCATGACCGGCGCGTCGCTGTTGTTGGTCACGGTAAACGTCGCCAACATGCGACGGTCTTCAAAACGATCAAATGTCAACGAAGAGTGCTGATGTGACTTTCGTTTTGGCTGTCGACGACGCGATGAAGAACTGTGTTGTTTTGGCATGGTGAATCAACTTTTTGATATTGGCCGAGAAAAAGTTCAGCATGCGGGCATTTTATGCGGGCAACAGTGTGTAACAACCGAGTCAAATCCAAGTAACTAAGCCCTAGAGGCGAACCATCATCAGAATAAGCCACTTCTTTCCCGCGATCAAACATCGAAACATCGCCGCCGTCCGTTTTTATATGAATTAAACACTGAGCGACCGATGCCTGCGGCTAAATGCCTAACGAATACGTATCTCTAAGCCAATCCTCAGCCCAGTTTCTGCCAACTTCCACCAATTTTTTTGTGGCTTTGGCAAAACATCACGTTCAGTTGCTGCCGCATTTTTTGATCGGAAGCCCCAATTTCTCTGCACCAAAGCAACGCTTCGCCGCGACGTGGGCAACGTTGACAAAACTCAACCAGCCATAAATTCTTTCGAAAACTAGGAAAGAAGCCCGACCTCCAAAGAGAAGCTGACCTATCTTTCAGATGTGCTCCGACGGCGGGCGTTCAAGTCGAACCTTGGCAGGTTCACGATCGAAACCGGCTCGAAGGTAACAGGGAACCGTGAGACTTCTCCTGCTTCGAGGCAAACTTCTTTCAACTTGGACGCGGCGTCCCGATGCCAACTACCTGACAACGAAGTTTGTAACTCATCACCGATCAGGCAATTGGGGTCGCCAGAGGCGAGAGTGGGTGGGAAGTTCTGTTACCGCAGTCTTCCCTCCCACTTGAGCTGCCTCTTTCTTTACAAGCAAACGTAGTTCTTCGGTTTCTTAAGCATCTCGAACGCTCTTGAAGTATCACGACTTGTCGTTTCGTGAGTGCTAAGGTTCGTTTGTTCGGCCCAAGTTTCCCACCAGCAAAAATGCATCACCAAGAACGCTGACCGCACCGTCAAGATTGATGTCACCTTGGGAATAGCTGACCACGGTGCTGCCCAAGCTACCCACCAAAGTAAAGGCGTCGCCCAGAACATTAACCGTTCCATCCAAATCCAAGTCACCCAAGAAAGTTCCTGACTGTCCATTGGAGGTCTGAACGTAGGTCTCGACGTGAATTCTTAAATCTTCGGCCGTGACCTGACCATCTCCGTCAAAATCCGCCTGAGCAAGTTCACCATCGGCTGTGAAACCAATATTTCCACGATAGAAATTAATGTCATCGGCATCCACATCGTTGTCGTCGTCGAAATCACCGATCACATCAGGCACCACGGCTGAAGTTTGACTGAACATCCATTCGTAAAATTGATCCGAATTGTACGTTGGTCCCCACGAGTTGTGATTGTTGACATCAAAGGCAGTGAAGCGGGTCAGTCCAACTTCAGCGAGGCTGCCCCCAATCGCTCCACTGGGGGCGTTTGCCATAAATGGTCGATCCGTGGGGAAGCCAGCAATCGTGTTGAACGCTTCGAGAGAGAAATTGAAATCAACTACCGGGTCACCCATGTTGTGAGTAAACCAGATTGGGGTGTTGCCTAGTTCCGCAGCAGCACTGGCAGAAACGTTCGCACCCGCGCTAGGCGCTCCGGCCGCAAAACGTAGCCCATTCGGGTTATCAACGTTAAAGTACTCAAGGTAAGTCATCGTTCCGAATCCGCCCATTGAAATTCCGGTAACGTAGATTCGGTTTTCATCGACGGGAAAGAAGTCCAAAAAAAGTTGCAGCAGCCCCGGTGTTCGATCAAACGGATTGTTAGGGGACCACGATCCACTCTGGATTTGCGGGATCACCAAGATCGCTGGGAAGTCGTTGAACGTTTTACTAATAAGAGGAGGAAAACCGATCTGCGGATGGTTATTGTCCGTGCCAGTTTGCCCTGAGCCATGGAGCGCTAATACAAGCGGGTAGTCTTGAGTCGAATCAAAATGTTGGGGCAAGTAATAGCGGTAGCGAACAGATGGAACATCGGGTCCCGCGTTCGAAGGAAAAGTGCCCTGCAATCCTGCTTGCCACGTTTGCCCATTGGCCGTAGAGCTTGAAACGACGGCAAAGAGGCAGACATAGAAAGCGAACGCATATCGCGCGGCACAGCGAACTAAATTTGCGGTAGAGCCATTATTTTTCATTGGTCTTTTCTTCCTGCAATTTGGGTGGATCGACCTTATCAGTATCCCACAACAACGCCAAAAAATGAACGACGAATCTGAATCGACAACGATTCGCGAGAAAACGCACTCAATAAAGCTTACGGTCTTCGCATGTTAAACAACGACTATCGACCTACGGGAACCATCAGAACTAAATTAGTAATCGTTGCTCCACGGATATTCCCGCAAAAAATACTCGCCCCTGCAACCAGTTGTCCATTCACGACACAAATTCGTTCACTTGATGCGGCGAGCGAGAATAACAAACGCTCACAAAAATTGAACACGGCCCAAGCAGCATCCGTTTCGATGAAGAACAAAAATCAGTCAGGAATATGGCAGAATTAGGCCCTACGGTACGATGCAAACGAGGCCGGGATAACTTTTTATTTAAGCGAAAATGAACCTACTGTTTTGACGACAGTGCCGCCCGGAGGGGGAGCCGCTTCGCCCGATCCGCACGCAGCAACAAGCTCAGCCGTCGACTCGGGGGCCGAAGGAACCATAACCCCGGATGCGGACGGAGCCGTACCCGTCCAAGCATCCGTCTCACTCGGCGAAAAATTCTCGCCCAACCGATGCAAAGGTTCATCTAGTCGAAGCAAGCATCAAGCCGGAATTCTACAAATTGGCTCGTGTGACAAACGAATCAAGTCGCAGCTATGCCAACTTGGTGACACTCAGAAACTCAACGTCACCGCTTTTCAATCGATAGTAAGCCGGAACAACGGGCAGACCCGAATCTTGAATGATCTTTGATCGAGCAATCAGATCCTCCGCAGCCAGCCGCGCGTTGGCTCGCACGTACCCGGCCATCTGGTCCTTACCCGTAGGCTTCTTCTGCAACGCCGGAGCAATGTGCCCAACCAAGTGTTGCAACGCCGGACTAGGCGCAGCACCGCCGCTTTCACCGATACTGATCGCCGCGCCGACAGCCCCACAACTTTCGTGCCCCAAAACAACGATCCCCTGAGCCGACGGCAAATTCGCGGCTGCGTATTCGATACTGGCAATCGTTGAAGCGTTCGCGATGTTCCCTGCGACTCGGATGATAAATAACTCACCGATGCCGGTGTCGAAAACCATCTCTGGCGTCACACGGCTGTCGGCACAAGACAACACAATACACCAAGGTTCTTGTTTCCCGGTCCAAAGCTCACGACATTCCGGACTCTGATTCGGATGTTCATATTTACCTGATTTATATCGAGCGTTGCCCGCTTCAAGCCGCGCGAGTGCTTCACTCCAGCTGGTTACACTGCCATAGTCATTGCTACCTGAGTTCGTTTCAGCCACGAGTCTTCTCCTGAGTTTCGATTCGATACGGGTTGTGTTTTAATTGTGCCCATGCGGCACTTGATCTTCAATAGCAGGCAAACTGCGGCTATTGAAGTTCCATCCGCAATTGCGGGACGAAGTGGAACCGGTTACGGTTTAATTTCCAAGGGATTTTGGCTGACAACCAAGCCGTTGACCGACAGCAGGAATAAGAAAACCGTACCCCACCTTAAAAAAATTGCCTTAAGCAAATTCATGTCTCCAGTCACGTCCACTCCACGAGTCGAAATTCACTACTGCACCAAGTGCCGCTGGCTACTGCGATCGGCGTGGCTTGCACAGGAATTGCTGTCGACCTTCGAGCACTCGGTGGGCGAAGTCGCGCTCGTGCCGGGCGAATCGGGACAATTCCAAGTCTTTGCAAACGGCACCCTTGTTTGGGACCGCAAGACGGATGGCGGCTTCCCAGAAGCGAAAGTGCTCAAGCAGAAAGTCCGCGACGTGATCGAGCCCAACCGCGACCTCGGACATTCCGACAAAAAATCCGCCGACTGAAACAACCACGCGTTGCCAATTTAAACGGATGCGTAGGACTGTCGGCAAATCGTCATTGCTTCGTCAATAAAACGCAACATGCTCCATCGTCCATCCCACGCGATCGTTGCCGCAACCAGTTCTCGCAAGCCCAAACCAAACAGCAATCTCTAAACTTCCGGACACTCTCCATCGTGTTGAATTTTCTAGAGCGTTTCATTCAAAGTCAGCTCAACGTGAGAGCGTTTTGCATACTGGTAATCGCATTGATTGTTTGCATAGCTGAGTTTTCCTTACGCAGCAGCTTTCTAAAACCTGTTCCCGATGGACACGTACTCAATCCCTTCAAGAAACAACTTGAAGAGTTTATCCGCGACCCGCGAAAGCCCGAACTTACAGCAGATTTCGCGATAGGGGCCGGACCTTGGCAATTTAAAACTGAGCCCCCAACCCCTCGGGAGGCTCGGCGTTACTATGCCGCGACTGAAGCGACGACGGATGTCGCGTTTCCAATCGTCTACGGAACTTTGATTGGACTGATTTTCTGGTGGCTGTTCGGCCAAGCAGGCCGAGCCCTATTGCTGATTCCGCTGGCGATCGTGATCGCTGATTTTACCGAGAATGCGACCTTCATCTGGCTGGCATTGAAATTTGATTGCACCACCAACGAGGTATTGATTCCAGCAATGGCAGTTTGGCCCAACTGGATTAAGTGGAGCCTCGCCCTCGTAGCAGCCCTCGTGGCCGTTCATGGACTAAGACGCAAGTTTGTCGCCGCACCACCAACCCAATCACCTTAGCCACCGACGCTTTCGCAATCCGTCACCGGCAAACGTGATGCTTACGATCTGCCATGATCGCACAGCCAAGAAAAAACAGCTGAAATAGCAGCAACACAGCAACAATGAAATGATCCATGAAAACGTAGACGCCTCCGGTCTCATATAGGTCCGAAAAATACACCGGCTTATACACCATCGCGCGAAACTGAAATGGAATTTTCCCGAGTGTGACTAGGAAGCCAACGTAGACGGCCCATCGATAGCGTTGCACGACCAGCCAACTGCCCAAGACGATCGGACCAAAGCCAAAACAAACGCCATACAGCATCTGAGAAACTTGCTTGAACCATTGAATCTCGTCGAGGTCAAAGCGCGTTGGGATCAGCATCACCGCCGACGCCACCCAAGCGATTAAAACCAGATGAGACACCAGCCCAAACCAACCGGCGTTGACGACCCGTTCTGGACGCGTACACCAGTAGGCAATGCGACTTCGCCACGTGGGCAGTTGCCCTTGGATTTGTATTCCATCGATGCACCGTCGTAAGTCTGTTGCCAATTCGGCTGCGGATTGATAGCGAGCGTCAGCCTCTTTGCTAAGGCATTTCGCGCAGATGCGGCCAAGATCCTTCGGAACATCGCGCCGCAGAGAGCGTAACCGCCGGGGAGGTTGATGGCGAATTTTCGCGACCAGCTCCAAGTAATTTTCGCCCTCGATTGGCAACTCGCCCGAAAGCAACTCGAACAAAATGACTCCCAAACTGTAGACATCTGCGGCGACCGTCGCCTCGCGCCCCTCCAGACGCTCGGGAGCCATGTACAGAGGGGTCCCAAGCATTTGACTGGATCGTGTATCCGCTTCGTGCATATCAGAGAACTTTGCCAGCCCGAAATCGGTAAGCCTTGGCGAGAAAGGAAAGTCATCGTCCGATTGCCCGTCAGATTGCTTGTCGGCTTGATCGCCACTGAGATCCTCACGGGCAACGAGCAAAATATTTGCCGGTTTCAAATCCCGGTGAAGCACACCTCGAGAATGAGCATGTTCGACCGCATCGGCGACCTCCGCCATCAACTTTGCGACCGCAACCCAAGGAGTGGCCTGCTGTCGATCGCTTAACCATTCAGCCAAATTCGGACCATCGCAAAACGCGGACGCGATGTAAGGGTCTGGCCCCTCCAGGCGAGCCTCATAGACACGAACGATTTGTGGATGATCAAGCTTGGCCGCCATCACTGCCTCGCCGGCAAAACGTTTTCGTTTATCGACATCTAGCAACACCTCCAATCGCGGCAGCTTCAACGCAACGGCTTTTTCAAGCTCGGTATCTCGAGCCAGATAAACGATGCCAAACGCTCCAGCTCCAACAACCTGTTGAAGTTGATACTTCCCGACCGTTTTTTTCATCTGCTGGCCAGAGGCACCAAGCCTTCCACGAGTCCACAACCGATCCAAGCGCTCAACCAGCGAGTTCGTATCATCGTCCTCTTCAAAAGAGACAGTGTCGTCCATTGTTTGGTCCTCGTTGGTCATGCCTCCGGGCGTCCCTTCATCCTGCACACACTTGGGTTGATCTGTTTGAAATTACGTTACCCACAGACTCCATGCTTTCGATCTGCAGCAATCGCGCAGCCATAAAAGAACACCTGCAGCGCGATACACGTCAAAAACAAAAAACGATCGGCGACCGAGTAGGCGGGCACGTCCTCAAAAACCCTTGTAAAAGCGTAAAAAGAAAGTGGCTTCAGAAAGACGGCGTTCGTGTAAGCCAGCATTTTCCCAAGCGACAATAAAAAACCACAATAGATTGCCCACCGCTTTTCCTTGACCGTCCACCAGCCGAAAAAGAACACCAGTGAAAAACTAAAAAGCAGACCGTAGCCATACCGGAATGCCAAATCGGCCCACTCCCCGGGCCCCAACGAAACCTTCAACGGCACCACCGCCAGCGCCAAGCCCATCCAGAGCGCCACAATCGAATGCCAAGCGATGGCATACCACCCCGCCCAGCGAACACGCTGGGGAGCAGTCACCCAAACAGCCGCGCGCTGCCGAACCGAAGGCAACCGACCTTCGATCGAACTATCGTGAATGGACCGCTCTAAGTCTTCCGCGAGCTCAGCCGCCGTTTGATAGCGATGCTCTGGTTGCTTCTCCAAGCATTTCGCGCAAATTGTTTCGAGTGATTTCGGCAGATCGGGACGAAGGGTACGCAACTTGGCTGGCGTTTGGCCTCGAACGGATTCGATCACCTGCAAGTAATCATCGCCATCAAGCGGCATCTGACCGGTCAACAGTTCAAACAGAATCACACCAAGGCTGTAAATATCCAACGCGGGCGTGGGTAGATCTTGCAGTTTCGATCGGGAACGAATCAGCTGCTCAGGAGCCACGTAGAGAGGCGTTCCCAGCAAGACACTGGACCGCGTATCGACACCTTCCTCGCCAAGAAATCTAGCCAAACCAAAATCGGTCAACATCGGCAACCGTCCCAGAGAAGCCAACTCTTGTTGCAACCGCAACGCAACCGGCGATGTCCGTTGCACCATTAAAATATTGGCGGGCTTGAGATCACGATGCAGCACTCCGTGTTGATGAGCATAATCGACAGCCAAGGCAATCTCTGCCACTAACGCAGCCAACGCCTGCCAAGAATGTGCATTTGAATTAGCGGCCATCCATTCCGCCAAGTTGGGCCCATCGCCATAAGCCATCGCGATAAAGGGCTCAGGCCCAGCTAACCCCGCCTCGTAGACCCGGACGATCCCCGGATGCTCTAAACTTGCCGCAGTCTCTGCCTCCACGGCAAAGCGAGCCCGCTTTCCTTCGTCCAGCAAGACCTCCAGTCGCGGAAGCTTGAGCGCGACCGGCCGATCAAGAACGGAGTCGATCGCCAAGTACACCACACCAAACGATCCGCCACCCACAATCCGCTGCAGCTGGTACTTCCCAATCGTCCGCAACTCGGCTGGCTTGCCTGCCTCGGGTGAAGACACAGCAGGCCACAATTGATCTAGCCGCCGAACGATTTCAAGATCCACCTCCTGCCCGCGGTCCCTTGACGAACTTGGCTGAGAATCGCCCGAGTGATCAGAGAATGAAGGGTCCATGAATTAAAGGGCCTATGGAGTCCCGGAAACGGACTTGCCTATCGCGAGTTTTAAAGCAGCTACGCCTCGCGCCCAAAGCTTTCGAGCAGCTTCTTCGGTGATTCCTAACTCTTTCGCGATCTCCGCGTATCGTTTTCCGTCTCGATGCCGCGCCTCAATCACGTGCCGCTGCCGGGCGGGAAGCTTCTGAACAGCCGCAAACAGTTGCTGGTCAAACTCGTTCCGGCTGACCAACCAACTGGCAGTTTGGCCATTGGGTTGAGCCAAAGGCTGTGCGTTCCAATCGTAAGAAATTTCCCGACTGGTATCGCGCCGCTTTGTCTTCCGATAACGACGCGTCTCATCGATCAAGTTAGATAAGACAATTCGCTTAAGCCAAACCTTGAGCTCGCCTTCGGAGTCGCCGCAAAACGTCCCGATCGACTGATGCGCCTCAAGCATGCTCTGCTGAATGATATCCGAGCCGCTAAATTTACTGCGAACCGAGGTCTGCATCTCAGCATTGGCGACGGATAGCAAATAATTTCGCAGACGCGAGACAATAATCCCCAAAGCAGAATCACTGCCGGCCCGCGCCTGCTGAATCAAGCCAGCCCAGTCCATTGATTTTTCTAACAACGCATCACTCACAGGTTTACTTTTTCTGTTAAAGCGAAGAAATGAAGACTAAGTCACAACGACAAGTGGTCAAAATTCAATCATGAGCCCCTACGTGTGCTCAGGCAAAATTGAAAGCTTGGCTGCTCATTAAAACCACGGGTTTTCTCAGTGTCAACGGTTTCTATATGCCCTTCACGATACCTGCCGAAAACGCTGCCGCTGGAGACAAAGCTTCACGCAGTTGAAATCTTCTCGCTGATATATTGCAGCCAAATGTTAAAACCAAACCTAATCAACTGCCCCAAGGACTGACTTCTTCGGCCGTCGTTGATTCGCCGTCCGAGGTCACCAAAGCGGCGTAAGTGGCCGACGAAACGGTGTCAGCGATAAAACGCACAGAGCCATCAGTGATCGCATGATTTGCTCCGCCGGGATGAAATGCGAAGGTTTCTCGATCATTGTGACAATTGATGACGCAGCTACCCGGCCCGTCAATCGTTCCTTCGATCGCACCATCCAACGCATAGAAACTCTCGTGATGCCCCCAACCGCCACTAGGAATTTGATTTTCCTGCAACTGACGATCTATGTACAGGAAAGGCCTGCCAGCCGATTCGCTAATCATGATTGTGTTGGAAGTCCCGTCGAAGATATCGGCGACTCGCTTTGCATTTGAAGGAGAAGCCCCCAGTAATGCGACTCCCGGCCCGGTGTAGACCGGGACCAAAGCGCTAAGCCAGCCGTCGTTATCGCGTGCTTCGTATCCAAAGAACATGTGAGCATCTCGATGAATGTAGGTGCATGGCGCGTAATCTGACGAAGCAAGACCACGATAGGGGAAAGTCGCCGGACCGAACATGAACTGGCCTGAGTTTCCATCGGGGTCGTCCACAGGCGTCGACGGGCACCGCAAGAACGGTATTCGATTGCGTAACACTGCTTGGTTGTCCGGGGTCCCAGGTACGATTTCAGGTGATGAAAACCAAGGGAAATTGAAGTCGTACAAATCTGCCAACTGGCTATTCTCCAGATAGGGCAGCAATTGGCCTGCCCAAGAATGAGCGATTCCGGGATAGGGAAAACCAGGCTGCCCAGCTGCTCCGGGGTTGGAACCGAGCGTGACAAACAGGCCACCTGGCAATTTCCGCCGAGCCGCCTCGTAGTTCATTGCCGCCAGCCCCAGTTGCCTCATGTTGTTGCCGCAATTGACTCGACGAGCAGCCTCACGCACTTGCTGAACTGCCGGCAGCAGCATCCCGATCAATATCCCGATGATCGCAATCACCACCAGCAACTCAACCAACGTAAATGCTTTACGACGGCAACAACAATAGCTCACATCTATCTCCAGTGCCAAAGATCTGAAAAAGCAGAACGCAAAAATAGCGGCGGTCAAAACCCTCTCACCATAGTCAAAGCGCAATGACTTGTTAATCACAAAGGGTGACAATCGATCAAAGATCAAGAAAACTGTGTTAGGGACAACACAAAATATCTTCCTGCATCGATCACCAGACGCCGCAACTACATAAGTCGTTCACAAAAGGCATTTGGGACGCAAAAAGAAAAACTTTTTCGAAACTTTTTCGCGCATTCGGCGCACTTAAGGAAGTGACAAAAAATTTTGTGATTTTTCTGCTTCACTTCGTCACTTTCCCGGCCACCGCCCGACCCTCGAAATGAGATGGTTCGGAGACCCGCTGGCAGATTGCTGAAATTCAGTATCGATGGTTGCTAGGTGCGTTCGTTAGGACGTTTTTTGCAACAAAACGTTAAATGCGAGCTTTTGCCGGCCAATGAGGTAGCCACGCAGCGTCGGCCGCTCGCAGGAACCAAGAAAACCGTCATCACCGGTTATCCAAAATCGACGGAAAACCGGCCCGAATCGCATCACGGCATGGTTTTCCTCAGAAATCAGAACCTACTTCCCAACTTGCTTACTTGCTTCAAACGGAACCGCCTGACATGAGTCGCTCCAAAATTCCTTTCGCCGCTGCGGCTATCGTTTCGCTGATCGCCTTTGGTTTTGGAACCGAACCAACGCATGCTCAGCCGGTCGGTGATCAACTGGACCAACAACTGACAAAAATCTTCCAGCAAAAATGCACCATGTGTCACGATCAACGCGACGGAGACGCGGGAGGAGGAGTCGACTTTCTGTTGGATTTTGTCGCATTGGTCGATCCCGACAATTATCAATTTGATGCGGACGAACCGTCAGCTTCTCGCTTGCAGGAAGTCTTGGAGGGTGATGATCCAGAGATGCCCAAACGCAAGATGAAGGACATCCAATGGAATGGTGCGCTGACCTCCGAGGAAATCGATGTCGTTACGCAATGGATTGCTAGGGGCGGCCCTAGCGAACAGTATCGCGAAGGTTACCAAAAACTATCCGTCCGCAATATCATCGATCAAGAGAGCGTCATCGAGACAATTGCCCTCGACCTACAAGCACTCAGCGGTCGTCGACTTGAGTTTGCTCGCTACCTAACGCTCACTAATCTACACAACAATCAATCGATCACCCCGGATGAGCTAGAACTGTACCGCCAAGGAATGGTGAAACTTCTGAATAGTCTGTCATGTTCACCAGACATTCTGGGGATGGATAACGCCCCCACTTCACGACGCGTCATTGCCGTCGATAAGGCTCGGACGATCTTTCGATTTGATCTTCGTGACATCGGCTGGGATCACGAAGACTGGAACCGAATGGTCACGCACTACCCGTACGGCCAAAAATCTCGCGATGGTCTGCGGAAGGTGATCTCCTCCGCCACACCTGCTTTGCTTCCTCACATGCGCGCCGATTGGTTTGTATTTGCGGCATCCCAACCGCCGCTGTATCACGACCTACTGAAGATCGAACCCAACCTTCAGGCACTCGAGGATCGGCTTCAAGTCGACCGTGCCAAGAACATCCGCGACGGCAGGGTGGCTCGCGCGGGTTTTGGAGAATCTGGTGTGTCACAAAACAACCGAATGGTGGAACGCCACTCGGCCGGCAACAGTGGGTCTTATTGGATTAGCTACGATTTCGAAGGCAACACGGCGAAACAAGACCTGTTCCAAAATCCACTTGGACCAGCAGACATCACGAATTCAGAATTCGGCTTTCAGCATGATGGTGGCGAAGTCATCTACACCCTGCCAAACGGATATCAGGCTTACGTGCTGGCCACTGCAGACGGTCGTCGAATTAGCATTGCCCCCAATTCGATCGTTCATGACGACAGCATGCGAGGCGGCCAGATCATCAACGGAATCTCCTGCATGTCGTGCCACTACCAAGGCATGAAGCCGGAGAACGAGGCAAAACTGAACACGTTGGACAAAGTCCGGATCAATGCGGAGGACGCATTTGTCCGTTTCAGCTTGGACGAACTTGAGAGGATTCGGGAGTTGTATCCGGCCGCTGACCAATTCGTCCCGTTGGTCAAAGAAGATCGGGACCGGTTCCTTGCCGTGCTGCAAAGGACGGGCATCACTCGCATCGGAGCCACCGAACCTGTTCGAGCGTTGTTTGACCAGTTTGCTCAGGTGCTGGACGTTCAAGCGGCCGCCGCAGAGTTTGGCCTCTCGGTCGAGGACTTCGAGGAACTGATGGAGCGGAACGAATCAACACGTCGCATCCTGCAAAGAATAAAGGTTGGAGGACTGAAAAGGCAAAAATACGTGGCAACCTATCGGAACATTGCTCCGCGGATTGGAATGGGCGAGGTCCGTGACTTCACCCCACTTCAGTTCCCATTTTTCGGTGGTGATCCCGACAAAGGCCAAGCGATCACTCAAGAGAACGGACTCATGAACGTTTACCACAAAGGGGGCAAGCTCTCAGTCACGATGGACGCTCTCGGAGACAAAGACACCTTCTTTGAGGGCGAGAACATTGAGTGCGAAATTCGAACCAATGAGGCTTGCTTCGTCACCGTTGTTTCAACGGATCCCTCTGGCGAGACAACGCTGCTCCTTCCCAACGCTCATCACCCGGAGTTCAAGATCGAACCCGGGCGCCGCTACGTTTTCCCGACCCCCAAGATGATCCGCAACGGGATGACGCTAGTCGTGGGTGAACCCCACGGCTCAACCTCGATGAAAGTCATCGCCACGAAGCGACCGTTGCCGCTGGCTGGTGTCACGCCCTCGCGTCTGGCGTCGCAGGGACTGATCACACTCGGCGATACAGCTGGAAATCTCGACCAAACGACGGCGTCGATCGAACAGAATTTTTCACCAAACGAATGGGCCACTGATCGCTGGACATGCAGGACAAAGTCAAATTAAACGAAATGCGATCCGTTCACGTACGCCATTTCGAAAATCAAAACAACGGAAACAAATGACGGAGGCCAACACTTGTCGGCCACCCCTATTCAGCCTGCTGAGACAACTATGCACAACAAGAAAACAACGAAACGAATCCTCTTTGGGACTGGTCTGAGAAACACAATGCAGTCCACCGACCGTTCAGGCTTCGCACCAAAGCTCCTCATTCGTTTTTTCTTGATCGCCATCCTGACGATCTTAAGCTCCTCAGCCGTCGAGGCTCGACAACCAGAACGCTGGGCAATCCTGATTGGCATCGACAACTATTTCGATCTGACGCCCCTGACTTCATCTTCAAGCGACGCCATTGAGTTTGGAGAAATCCTCCAAGAGCGGTGCGGTTTCGATCCTAAAAACATTTCCGTGGTCGTCGATCAACCGACCCAGCTAAATCGCAAGGCAATGCTAGAGGTACGATTCAGAACGCTTCGCAACCGAATCCAGAACTTCATTGACGCGGCCGAACAGGGCAACGTTCAAACGCTTATCGTTTACTACTCTGGGCATGGCTGTGCCGTGACAGACTCCGCAGGAGCAAAAGCAACAGACCTGCTGCTACCCGCGATCGACGCCGCGGAAAACAATGGCGCACTCACGAACGCGCTTTCCAAGAACGAAATTTCACGTTTGTTGGCCGCCGCCGACATTCCCGAAAAACTATTGATTCTCGACTGCTGCCATGCGGCTCAGGCGGACCAAATTCCTCTGCCGGGAAAGGCGATTCGCCTCAGCACCGCCAAACATCCCAACAGCATTCTCAACACAAAACCGTCAGGAACCCCGTCAACCACCCCGACTGACTCAAGCTTTGTCATTTTGGCCGGCAGTGCATTTGATCAAATCGCGGGCGAGCAAGTGTTCACCAAACATTTGGTCGACGGCTTGAGCGTCCTTGGTGACGCGGCGACGGATGCCGATAGCAGCCAACAAATTGAAATCGATGAACTCTATCGACATGTACGCTCGGCCATGAGCACACGCGGCGGCCAGACTCCTGACATGCAAGTGGTTTATGGTGAAGCCAGCAAGATCGCCCTCGCACCCGTCGTCGTGCAACCCGATCCAGAACGAACGGCACGCGTTTACGTGTTGTCAAACGAAGGAACTCAACTTCAGGGCGCACAGGTCAAGCTAGTCTTTTCGGACATCGATCGAGAAGAATCGATCACGCTCGCTTCGGCGGCGACGGACCAGCGAGGAAAAGCAGAGCTCCGATACCACTTTGGGATGACCCGGGAACGAAACGGGCAGTTTCGAATTTCGGTCACCCATCGCGGAGGACAATACGCGTCTTCTTTGACCAACATTAGCAATTTTGCGAGCCGACCATCCCCAGCAGACTTCAAAATTAAGCTCCCCAGCACGCAGCCAAACTTTCGCCCCAATCGGCCGGCACGCGAGGCCAACAAACCGGCTCCGCAAACCGTTGTCGTCCCGGCCATCGAACCAACTTTCCAAGAAGTGTTGAAAGCGGTCACGAACCACGTGGAGCACAACCCTAAGATCCCTGACATCTGCAGTTTCCAGAAGCATTACCCGGAATACAACCGCGTTTTAAAACAACTCACACGAAGCCAAAAACTGCGACTAAGCGGAACGGTCATCTGTTTTCCCGGCCAAGCGATCTGGTACGGCGACCGTGAATTTCGAGCCAGCGTAATTCGTATTTTAACGTCGGTGGGTGTTCTTAACTCTCGAACCATCGCTGCCAAACGTAACTTTGCCGGTCGACCCGAACCATCCTTTGCGGTGGCAAAAGATGCCGCGTTTGGATTCGTCGAGCGAATCGATGCCGATGTCTGTGGGCTGGTCGAATACGTCGACGGCTACAAAGCGATCATGGACACACTCGACAAAAGCGAAAAGTTTGAGGTCCTACCCGGACTGTCGATTTGCTTTCCGTCAAAGGCGACATGGGACCGAAAACCCAACATGCGTCGCACGTTCATTCGCGTGCTCAGAGAGTCCCGCATCCTAGAAGAATGAAACACCATGATTCGAACATCATGACTCTGGGAAGGAGTCTTCCCGCATTTTTTTGACTTTTACGTTTGGCGTTTGTTCGATTGCCAAATGCAAACACTTACTTGGAGTAAACCATGAAGCGACTAATTTTTGCACTTTCTTTACTGGCTATCGTTGGAATGACTGTTGATACGGCAGATGCCGCCGGCAGACGATTGGGGCGACGCTGCGCTCCAAGATGCTGCATCGTCACCACATGTTGCGTCGTCACACCAAGCCCAACGGTCTGTTGCCAGCCGGCCACAACCCCAGTGGTCACTGCGTGCACTCCCGCGGCGATCGTTCATTCAGCGCCTGTGGTTTCAGCGCCCGTGACTTCTTACAAGCCAGCATCGTCTGGTTGCGCAGAATGCGATGCAACTGCAAATAACAGCACCTATACCGGCAGCATTTCAAGCGGCCAGTCGGTTGTCCAAGCCGTTCCGCAACCGGCCGGTACGATGACTCAAGGGCAGGGCGGTGAAATACCACACGGTCAGGTCCTTGCCCAGATCAATGCGTACTTGGATCGCAGCAACGGAAGTATCTGCGGACTGAAAAATCAATTCCCCGAGTACGGCACGATCATCAACAGCCTTTCCGCCAACGAAAAAATGCGAGTCGCTGGCGCAACTATCTGCTATCCGAGTTTAGAAGTCTGGAACACTCGACCAGACATCCGAGCCGATCTGATCCGAGTCTTGACCCAGAACGGCGTCTTGTAAACACGAATGGGGAAGAAGGGAAGGGCAGCGTCAACACTTGCGGAACGCGTTGTTCTTCCCACTTCCTATCGTCGTCGGCATCTTGTGTTTCGCCCCCTCAATGCTTTCCGTCGATCGCAAAAGACAGGTTTAAATCGACCGCTCAGGACATTCAAAACTCCATTAACTTTCTCCGCTGATTGCAGGGGTTTACCCAGCCACTTCCCTAAGAGACTGTTTTAAAACCTCAAATTTGCCGTAACAGCGGAGGTCGATATGCTGGCTCTTGGCGTGCAGAACGATGACTTGTGGGCTCACATAGGCATCAAAAGGCACTTTCAAAACCGTCTCTAAGTAGGAAACTCAAATGAAATTTCCGCAAAATCGGAAAACCCACGTCACGCCTGAGCAAAAATCTCGACTCGATCAGTGACGCCCAATGAGTCGTCCATCAAGGTCCGCCCGGTTAGCGGCACCCTCTGCGGAGACACATGTACAAAAGAGAATTTTCTTTCGCCTCAACGATTGCTTCCAAGTCCAAGATCAAGACCATTTTCATCATGACACCAAACACTTCAAAGAATTCCACTCCCATTTTTCCTGCAACATTCCTCGTCGCATTGATTCTGGGATCGATCATCTCGGTCTCGGCAACGGCGGAAGAACCACAGCTTGAACCGCCTGTTCTTCTGAACAGAGCTTTAACAGGAACGATCGATTTTGGTTCTAGTGGGCGTCAGGTTACAAACAGCAGCCTGCTGAGACTTGGAACGCTGACATTAACAAGTGAAACGTTTGCGGACGAAGATCTGGACATGGATGGTGTGGTGGACAATCCGATTCCGTCTTTCGCAATCGATGTTGCTGCGGGTGGCTACGCTCTTTTGCCCAATGGTCTGCTGATCCAAAGCACGAGCGAGACAGACGTTCAGTTCAACGGAGCCAATCAGAGCCACACGTTTGATGTTTACCAAACCGGATCGGGTCGATACGAGTACCAAAACACCGGCCTGTCTGGTGCGACTTCCTACACCAATGGCAGCGGCGACGTTGAGACGGCGTATGGCGGCAACTGGTTTTGGGAAGCCGATTACGTGACGATTGCCGGCCAAACGGAAACGGTCGCTCGCACATTCGAGCTTGGACCTACCCAGTCATCGATCTTAAGCCCACTCACCCTAGATCTTGAGAGGTCGGGCAACGATATCGATGAACGAGTCAATGAAACCACATCCCGCGCTCCTGCGATTCCACGGTCTCTAGATCTTGAAGGTCTTAGCCCACTAGAGTTTCGACTTGCTGACGACCAAACACTCACGCTCGAACGCCAAAACACTTTGTTTTCAGTGCCCCAAGTGGACGGGCAATCCCCCGCGACCCTAAGTTTAAATGCTGCTATCTCAGGATCCGGCAACGTGCTTGCGAACCGTAGACTCACAAACAGTACCGTTAATTTGGGACGCTTTATAGCAAACCAACCGCCCGTTTCAGTTTCTCAGACGGACACGGTAACGTTACGGACGCGAGGCACGAACGAAGGAACCACTCAAATTCAGCTAAACAGTTTTGATCTCGGTAATACCGAGGGCTCAATCGCAGCAACCTTCGACGGAACGCAAGTCTTTGACGGAAGCGACGACACCGCGTCAGTCAATCTGACGGCAAATTTTCAAATTGATTCAACAAACGGATTAGGTTCTCAGCGAGTTGCCCTTGACGCAAGCAACGCGATCCAGAGCTTGGAGAATCTTCCCGGTGAATCACTGTCTGGATTGAGCCTAGGCTATCGCTACTCGGTTGTTGAAAACAACACCCTCAGATCGGACGATATTACTTGGTTTTCCTTTGAAGGTGCCGAAAGCAATTTTTCCCCGGACTTAGTCGCGATTGGAAATGACACGATCGCTTTTGAAAACTCGACCATCACCCATACGAATCTGGATGTCCCTTTGCTGAATGGACGTTCATTAACTTTGTTCCCGTTTGACAACAACGTTCATACTCGAACGCTATCGGAAGGGAACGGCGTCACGGGTGAAGGCCTACCGGGTGAAAACGTCATCGCCACAACGACGTTTGACGTCCATCGAATCAATATTCAAGGAACCGAGCTAAGTGCGACGGAGTCAGGAACTTACACCGACTCGGATTCGATCACTTTCACTAACGAGACAGAATTCGACGCCAGCCAGACTCAAGCGGAAATATTTCTGGTTGACGATCGGACGACCGGCTCCACACGCTGGTCTCTGCCGGGCCTAAACAATCTTGACCTTTCAGCAGGCGGCACTTTGACAGTCACACCCACCTTCGATGACTCAGGCCTTTCGACGGATCAACTTGGAGGCCTCGGTCGCCGGTTCCGAACATCGATCGAACTGACTTTTCAAAATGGCGTTGTGGGCCTGAATCGATTGGCGGTTGAGGGCACCTCAATCGGCAATGTAGGGTCTGAAGGAGACGGTGTCTTAAACGTTCTTGGCTCGACAGACTCTCGACAGACCAGAAATTACTTTTTCGAAAGAAGCAACGACGTTCAGGCGACCACGGGAACAGCAACGCTGGCATTTGGATCGACGCTCGCCGGTGAGGGAATCTCGCTTGAAAACACTCCGGAGAACACTTCCTTCATCGCATCCACACCGACGACTTTTCAGGTGATTGATTCCGACGTTCTGACCAGCGACTCAGAAGCCGAGGTGACGTTTTTCAGCCTCGACAACTTGGACGGCACCACCTTCGCCGACACGGACACGACTCCACTGTTCACCGACATCGTCGAATTCACAGGGCTTGATGGCACTCAACATGTAATCGAATTGACCTTTGATGCCATCGCCGCGTCCGTCAATCGAGCGGAAGTACTGTGGCTTAACGACGACAATCTTTGGGTAAACGCTGTGTTTGGGAACAGCAATATTGTCTTGGACTCAGAACTTAGCTTCGACAGTCCCAATACAAATCTGCTGGTCGACGGGCTATCAATTTCAATCAGCGATTACCTAGACGAGCAGCGATTCGACGGAAGCTACGACCAGTACTTGGCTTCACTGGAAGAAGGTCAAACTCCTGAATTGGGCGTATTTGGCTCTGACAACTCGAGCGCATGGGCGATCATCGATCACAACTCAGCGTTTGCTCTGGCCGCCAGTTCAGCGATTCCGGAACCATCACCATCGGTAATCTTTGGGATTCTATTGGCCATGCAAGCCGCTAGCCGCCGACGCCAACAGAGCCAGTTTCCGCATCACGGGCCGGCTTGATACTGCTTTAAAGCTGCTGGCAAAAATTCGATCAAATCCGTTGCAATCAACGAAGTTTGCCCGACCGAGTCAGCCGCAATGTCGCCCGCAAGCCCGTGCAAGTGAACTCCCAATCGACTGGCCTCGAACGGCTCCAAACCTTGCCCAACCAGCGAAGCAATCACGCCAGTCAGCACGTCCCCCGATCCAGCGGTTGCCATGCCGGGGTTGCCGGTACGATTGATGAACCGATCCTTGCCGTCGGTCACCAGCGTCCGGGCTCCCTTGAGCACCACGGTGACTTGAGCTTCGAACGCCATCTCGAGCGCCATGTCGGCCATCGTTTCGCGATCGGTCGTTTTGCATTCTTGCAGCCGTTGAAACTCGCCCGGATGAGGCGTCAGCATTCGCAAACCTTTGTGCTCGGCCAACGCCGCATCGCTATCGGCTAACAAGTTCAACGCGTCAGCATCCACGATCAGCGGCTGAGGAAGTTCTGTGTAGAGCGTTTCGACCAGTTTCTGCTGAGACTTAAAACGCCCCATGCCCGGACCGATGGCGATCACGTCCGCCCACTCGGCTTCCTCGAGCAATTGGTCAATCGCCCCTGAACTGAAATGCCCCTTCTTTGATTCGATGCCAACCGTCATCAGGCAAGGCGAAAAACTAGCCACCGATTCTTGAATTGAATCGGGCGTAGCGATCTTCAGCAGCCCGGATCCAGATCGGAGCGCGGCGATGCCTGACATCGCGATCGCTCCCGCCATCCCGCGCGAGCCACCGATCATGAGGACTCGGCCGAAATCACCTTTGTGCGATTCTGTGTTTCGTGTTGGTAGCGTGACGTTGGGACTCATGGGTTCGCTCCGTAAAACTTGGACAGCGTAACAGCAACATCAACATCAGCGGACGCCTGCGAGCAAAGCGACCCAATGACTTGCTTATCGAATCATGATGACCCGCTCGATCTACTCAGCAACCGTGCCATCACTCGCCGCGCCCTCACCGGTCCTCGACTTTTCCTTCGCCCCACCCACCGCGGAAGACTTTGGTTGGTCGGCCGCCGGCGGGTTGTACGCTTGCTCGGTGAAGTCGGACAAACTGATCTTACCGGCTCGAAACGCTTTGGCCAGCATTTGAAATTGATGTTTGTTGACCATTTTGCTTCCTCATTTACCTCGGGCATGTTTCTTCCGGTCAATTCCACAAACTGAAGGGCCTCGACCACGATTCAGGCGATGTTAATCCGCCCGCCATTCACCTACAATGGAGGCCACTTACCGATCGTGCCGCACCACCGTGCCGCGTCCAGACAATTTTTAGACGAGATCCAGCGAAATGAAGAAAAGTTGCGTTTTAGCGTACTCGGGTGGCCTTGATACTTCCGTGATTCTAGGGTGGCTAATGGACGAAGGCTACGACGTCCACGCCGTTTATGTGGATCTTGGGCAGCCGGGCGAAGACCGTCAGAAAGTGCTCGACAAAGCCAACAACGCCGGCGCTGCATCGGCTCGGATTGTCGATGTGCAGGAAGAACTATGTCGAGACTACGCGTTCCCGGTTCTCCAATGGCAAGCCAAATACGAAGGCCCCTACCTACTGGGCACTTCGATCGCTCGTCCGTTGATCTCGAAAGTCATGTTGCAGATCGCCAAAGAAGTCGGCGCGACTGCGTATGCGCATGGAGCCACCGGCAAAGGCAACGACCAGTGCCGATTCCAGTTGGCAGCTGAAGCCCTTGAGGCCAACATCGAAATGATCGCGCCGTGGCGGATCAAAAAATTCCGCGATGCGTTCCCCGGGCGTACCGAACTAATCAAGTATTGCGAAGATCGAAACATTCCGGTCAAGGCATCCAAGTCCAAACCGTACAGTAGCGACGAAAACTGCCTGCACATTAGCTACGAAGCCGGCAAGCTGGAAGAGCTGGATGTCAACGGCGTCTCATTGGTCGACTTTGGCATGGGAGTCTCGCCTCAAGAGGCACCCGACAAATCAGAAACGGTCACGATCGATTTCGAATCGGGTGTACCGGTCGCCGTCAACGGAAAGAAACTATCCGCCTTGGGCGTTGTCGAAACGCTGAACGAAATCGGAGGCCGTAACGGCGTTGGCCGCATCGACATGGTCGAAAACCGCTTCGTTGGCATGAAAAGCCGCGGCGTGTACGAATCTCCGGGCATGACGGTGCTCTACGACGCCCATCGTTATGTCGAACAGCTGACCATGGATCGCGACCTAATGCACTTGCGCGATCGACTGGCTCCTGAAGTGGCCGAGATGGTCTATTACGGATTCTGGTTCTGTCCAAAATTTGACGCATTGCTCGCCTTCAACAGCGAGGCACAGAAAACGGTCAACGGCAGTGTGGAACTGGAACTGTACAAGGGCAACATCATGATCTCCAAACGGTCCAGCCCGAACAGTCTGTACGACGAAGACATCGCCACGATGGAAGGCGGCGGCTCCTACAACCAAGACGACGCCGAAGGGTTTTTGAGAATTCAAGGGTTGCCGGGAAGGGTGCAGGCACGAATTAATCCGAGAAGCTATTAGTTGTGGTGACAGGTTTTCGGTGTGAAGTTTTCGGTTTTCGGCGGAGAGCAAAGTGGCCTACCGTTCCTTTGAAGATCTCGAGGTGTGGAAGCGTGCCTGCAAGTTGGCCGTATGCACATACGAGTTGACGAAAGACTGGCGAGACTACGGGCTTAAAAAACAGATGGAACGCTGTTCGGTTTCCATTGCCTCAAATATCGCGGAAGGCAGTGAACGTGGAGGCAAGGACTTTATGCGTTTCTTGAGGATTGCGTCGGGCTCCGCTGCCGAACTTCGAACGCAGCTTTATATCGCCAGAAAAGTTGGACTTATTCAAGAAGAACTATTTCAGGAATTGGTTTTCGAGGCAAAAGGCGTTTCAAAAATGCTGACTGGGTTGATCAAGTCTCTGCGTTGAAACCACACACCACACACCACACACCACACACCGAAAACCGAAAACTTCTTCCCATTTCGATAAATTTCACACTACCTTGCTAGAGAATCCGGTATTACAACGCGAACTTCTCGTCAACCTACGAATGCCTCGTGCGTTCGTGCTGTTGCTAATTTACCAAGTCGCATTGGCGGCGGTCGTGTACTTCGCGTGGCCAAAGGACAATATCCGGCTGGACCTGACGGGAACGACCGGCTCCAGCAGCCAACTGGTCGACCTGTTTTTTTTGGGCCAATACATTCTCGCGTCGTTGATGGCCCCCAGCTTTGCCGCCGGAGCCATCTCGGGCGAGAAAGAGCGCATGACTTATGAAATGCTGCTGGCCAGCCCGATTAAACCTCAGTCAATCGTGCTGGGAAAACTGGTGGCTGCGTTGACTCATTTGGCAATCCTTATTTTTGCCTCGCTGCCGATCGTGATGCTTTGCTTGCCGCTGGGAGGCGTCTCGCTTTACGAAGTGTTGGCCGCCTATCTGGCGTTAATCGCCAGTGTGATTACCTTTGGGATGATCAGCGTCGCGTGCGGCAGTTTCTTCTCCCGGACCAGTTCGGCATTGGTTGTTTCTTACCTGTTGATCCTGCCGTTGGCATTGATCGGAGTCCTGTTCTGGTCCTCGCTGAGTAGCTTTGGCGAAACTCGATTGAAGCTGGCGATCACGGTGATCCCCGGCATCGCCACGGCAATCACGATTCCGCTGTTCTACGTCGTCAGTGCTCGGATGTTGTATCCTCCCGATGTCGGCAGCGAGGGCAAGGAAGTCGTCGACTTGGAAACTGAGGCCTCCAATGCCGTCGGACTGGTGATCCAACGAGACCAATTTCCCGACCGCCTGTTTGCTCCGCCGCTCCGCGAAACGCTGATGCCGGACAACGCGAATCCGATCTACGACAAGGAAATGCGCAGCGAGATCTTCGGCCAAGGGACACTGATGCTGCGGCTGGCGATCCAGATCAGCATGCTGTTGGCGATCCCGATGATGGCCGTGTTTCTGTTCGTGGTTCCAGCGAGGGCAGGGTGGTACATTTGCTACGTCGTTCTGTTCAACATTCTGATCGGCCCCGTGTTCTCGGCGGGCAGTGTCACCAGCGAACGCGAACGTCAAACCCTTGACCTGCTGCTGACGACAACGATCGGTTGGTGGGAGATCCTGTGGGGCAAGCTGCTGTCGGGCCTGCGCGTTTCGAGCGTCCTGTCGGGGTTTCTCTTGTTCCCCGTGGTGTTGGCGACACTACTGGTGCCAGAAATCCGATCCAACATCATCGTGGTTGCATGTTACCTAGTGATCTTTCTGCTGACTTGCCTGACCACAGCGACCCTAGCTTTGTTTTGCTCTACACTTTTTAGAAAAACGACGACCAGTTTGATCGCCACGTACTCGATCATCCTGTTGCTGTATCTGCTGCCGGTCGCCGCGAACTATTTTGGTCAGACCTATTTCCCTGCAACACGAGGGACCGAGATTGCGTCGCAACTGACGATCGTCAGTCCGTTTGCGACAGCGGTGGATCTGCCGATCGCAGCCGGCTCTGGCTGGACTCGCTTCGACGCTACCGCTTCTTTGTCGGGGGTCGACAGTGCCAGTTTTTGGCGTTCGATGATCAACTTTGGCTGGTACGCCGGATTCACGTTGGCATTGAACTGCCTACTGATGGGCGGCATGATCTGGATGTTCAACTCCCGCTGGCGAGTGGCATCGATGACGGAGTGACGGAAAAACACTTTCCCCGCACGATCATTTTTGAATGTGGAGTGGCCATCTGGAGAAAGGGGAAACCGAAAATTCGGGGCTCTTGCTTGACGCTTACTCGCTGAGCCGCGTGTTCCCTGCGAAGTTACTTGCATTTTTCTGTTCGCTAAGCGAAAACAGTCAGATCGCTGCAACATGATTCTCAGACTTCCGAACGGAGCCCCCCATGTTTTTCACCTTGCCCGGACTGATTTTCAACATCATTGGCGTGCTGGCTTTAATGCGAAGTGAATGGCTTCAGAAGCAATATTTGGCCGGTACGCAAGATGTCCGCCACGGCAACGACCGTACTACCGATCCATCACGTGTATGTTTGCCCGACTCCGATCTGGATGCAGCGTTCAGTCTTTGGATGCTGGGCGGATTGGCCCTTGTGTTCGGCTTTGGGCTGCACGTCGCGGCGCTGTTTGCATAGCCCAAACTCACGGCTGCCCTGCTGGCTGTCAACGACAAAGGTAATGGCTGCCAATAGATTAAAAAATCCAAACACCCACAAAAAAAGCACCGCCGAGAACGCAAGGTTCTCGACGGTGCAATATCAGTGGGCGCTGAGGGACTCGAACCCCCGACCCTCTCGGTGTAAACGAGATGCTCTAGCCAACTGAGCTAAGCGCCCTGATCCGCAAATCTTACTACCAACCAACACAAGGTGTCAATCAGTTCCTCAAGCAAGATTTTAAGCACCGGGGAACAAGATCCACCGGCCAACTGGCAGCCAAGGCATACCAGCCATCGAGCAAATCTTACTCCGCCACCGCTCTAACGCGGACGTTTATTCTTCTTCGTCTTCAGCCTCTTTAAGCTTTAGCCCGTCCAGCTGAGCCGTTTCGATCAACTGGTGCCAAGTGGCCTCGCCGTCTTCGTCTTTCTTCTTTTCCTTGACAACTTTCAAAGCTTTTTTGAACGCGGGAAGCATCACTTCCTTTTGATATTCTCGCTTTTCCGAGCCTTTTTTGGATTTCCATTCTTCTGTCAACTTTAGCTCTTTCATTTCCTCGTAAAACGCTTTGCCAAGCTCTTCATTGCGCTCACTTTTTGGTTTTCCCTTCACATGGCAGGCATTGCAACTGACTTTCACGCCCGAGTATTCTTTTTCCATCGCTTTCTTGAACACCGTGTGGGCGTCAACTGTCGTCACGGTAAAGGCGAAGCTGAACGCGACGAACGCCACCACAGTCATGGCGAAAACAGAAATACGACGACAAATACTCATAGGTCTCTCCGAAATGTCAATAAACGGTACTTGTTGGCAAGGACGAGGAATTCTCTTGAATCGGCAAACTGCTGGAGGCTTGGCAATCGAAACAACCGCAATTTGAAAAACTTGCCGGTCTGATTTTCGCACTTTTAACCCAAGAAACAAGCCTCAGGGCTTCTGATTGAACCGTTGGACGACAAAATTGTTCCGGCACCGGCTGACAGCAGCATTTGATGCCCCATCACAGGCTACTACGCAGCGACAAACGGGTGGTGATGTGATGTGGTGCGAGAGATCGTGCTGAGCCCCCTCAATTTGGCGGCGATCTGGCGAAGACCGATCTCCAAAACGCGGCTCTCTGGTAGAACTGGACCTCACAAGAACTATGCGATACCGCCACCAATCAACCGCAAACGGGCGTCGAGAGATTGCCGACATTCAGCCAGTGACGACCCACTGATCATCGAGGGACTCGAAACAGATCTCTTCCAGAGGGCTTGGCAGATTCGTCAGAGTCGACGCGATCGGTAAACTCAGCCCAGTATTTCATCGGATCATCCTCGGCTGCCGAACTAGTCTGAGGATCAATCGCCCGAAACTTTGTGCGGCACCGCAAGCACGACACCCGCTTCGAAAAATTAGCAAGTGCCACCGAGACACGTCGTCTGCAGCCGGGGCAAACGACGACAAAAAACGATTCGCATGATAGATCACGACTCATAGCGTGCCTCCAATATCGATTTAACCGCTTTCCGATATCCTTCAGGAGTAAAATTTAGCAAACCATCTGGCCATTCATCAAGCCATAATTCGTTTGAGCAGGCTCACGCTGCCTCCTCATCAGGGGCGCCGTCAGTACCTGCCGGCGCAGGATTTTCCTCGACCAAAGAGGCTTCAACTAAGCCGACCACCTGCAATAACTCGCTAATAATTTGATGATTCGTGACGCCGGATTCCGGTGATGCCAACACTTCAACTTTTCCAAACAACTTTCCATTTGACACAATAGGAATGGCTGCGAACCACTGGTGATTCAGTTCTCCCCTCGCGTCCGCGCGGCGGCGCGTCGCGTGAAACGACTCGTGCATCCACGGGGCATTCACATCCAAAGTGATTTTGTCGAGAGCATATTGTTCTGCAAAAAGACAAAACTCGTTCCAGATCGCGTCCCAGCTCCTTTCTCCCTGAACATGTACCGCACTTTGCAGCAAATCAGGTCGCTCGCTGGGAGTAACTCGCATCATCGATCGGGCCGCCGACGATGCTCGACGTGTCACTAGCTGAAGTTCGCCAACGCCAAAAATGCGAAAGAAAAGCATCGCGCATCCGACGAGCAAAATCGAAACGAGTGCGTACTCGCTTTGCTTGAAAATCAACGACATGGTTCCGCCCGCTGCCGTAGCCGAACAAAACATGGCAACCCACAACACGCTAGCTTTGGGACCGTATCCACGGCGGGCCAAAGAGTGGTGTAGATGCCCTCGGTCCACAGCAAAAATACTGCGACCCGTCAATCGTCGTCGAACGATCGCAGCCAACGTGTCGGCAAACGGGATCGCCAGCAGTGCGATTGGAGCAAAAAAAGCGTAGGCGGAACTCTGTTTAAACGTACAGCGAATTGCGAGTGCACTGAGCAAAAAACCGATCAACATGCTGCCGGTGTCACCAAGGTAAGCCTTGGCGGGAGGAAAGTTGTATTTCAAGAATCCCAGCAGTGCACCGGCGATCGAAGCTGCCACAACCGCATCAAGGATCTTCCCTTGATAAACCATCATGACCGTCATCGCGGCGCTCATGACGATCCCGATTGTCGAAGCAATTCCGTCAGCTCCATCGAGCAAGTTGACTGAATTGATCGACGCAATGACCCATGCGTAAATCACGAACACGGAAAAAACTCCGAATTCGATGTCGAATCCAGCGACGGTAATTAACTCGAATTGATAACCGAACAGGATCAGAACCGTCGCCGCCAAGAACTGGCCCGCCAGCTTTTGCCTTCCTCGAATCCCAAACCGATCATCGGCCAAGCCCACCAGCAGCAAGACGGTTGCCCCAAGCAGCAAGCCAACGAACTGAAAAACATCGCTCTCCCTAACAACCAAGGCACGGGTCAGCCGGCTTGCGATTCGAGACGGCGTGTACGACGCCACGGTCGAATCAAACTGCTCAAAGACCGGACGCCAGATCGCGTCCAACTGGGGGATTAGCAACGTGGAACAAGTCGCCGCCAAAAACAAAGCGACACCACCAACCATGGGAATTGCGACTTTGTGCAATTTCCGTTTGTCGTCCGGACGATCGACGAGTTCCACTCGACGCGCAACCACTGAAAGGATCGGCACCAGAAAAAGTGCGATACAAAGTGATAACGTGAATGCAAGAACGACTAAGGTCATAGAGTTGTGGTCAAGTTCCGCTGGGTGTTATCGATGAAAATGTATGGACGGACCGCCCAAGGTCTTTAACTGACGGTCAGTTCGCTCAGAGACAACCGCCCATTAACGCCGCAAGCGTGGACCGAGCCAACCTAAGCAAATCTTCATGCGTCACCGCACCAACCAAAAGTTCAAGATTACCTTTGCAAAACGCTATTCTAAAACCGAGACCTTCTGGGTTTCTCTCGCTGCCGCTGTTCCGCTCGGATTTCTTCGGCCAGCTTATTGTAACCTCGGTTACGCGGAGTGAGCCGAATTAAATACTCAATCTCCTCTTGTGCTTCGTCAAGGCGACCAACCTTCTGGAGCAGCTTGGCCAACGAAAATCGCGTTTTTACATCGTCAGGCCGGCTCACTAGGACCAGCTTCAAGAACTCAATGGACGCTTCAACTTCGCCCATCGAGAGTTTGATCTGGGCCTTCAGTTTGGCCAACTCAAGCTCCCCCGCAGCGGGATTTCCCACCAGTTGATCTGCTTTCTCAAGCACCTTCTCTCGGATCTCAGAATCGGAACTCAAGTAGTCTTTGGCGTACGTGTATAACATTTCCGGCTTGTCCGGAATCACCTGATTGAACACGGTCAACTCGTCGACTTTGGCCACGGTGCGGTTGGTTTTGCCGGACAGCAGGTTCAGAGTCCTTTTCAATGAACGCGGCTCGAGACGCAGAAGTTCTCGCAAATGACCGGTCGCTTCGTCGACTTTACCGGACTGCAAATAGTATTTGGCAGCTGTTTCTCGATAGTTTGCATTGGCTGGCGCAAGTGCGATGGCACGCTCAATATCAACGTCTCCAACATCTTGCCCCAAGGCCAGTATCCCGCTGATCTTACCTACCTCTAGGTGCGCCAATGGCTGAAGTGGACGTCGGCGGCGGCTGTAGTCGTAGTATTGTCGTGCGACAGGTAAATTTTCGCGTATGAACTTACTTTTGAGAAACCGCCTAGCACGAAACGGTGAATAGTCTCGATTCAGCATGTAGGCATTTTCTTGCATCCATGGCAAGCTGGTCAGCTTCCACATATTGTCTTCGATGATCTCTCTTTCTTCATCGGTTTTCAACGTTAGAGCACTTTGATACTCCGGCTCTTGTTGAATCGATTCGAAAAACTGCAGCCTTGCTCGGTGAACCCACAACCGCCCTAAATAGTTCATCGCTTTAGAGGAAGGTGCATTCTTGGACGCCTCGGTGACGTTTTTGATCCGGTTATCTGTTCTACCTAAGTCATGCTTTCTATCCAGCAAATCTTCATAACGAACATCCATCGCACTTGCCTGCTTTGCATGGCGATGAAACTGCAATAGACACAGAAATCCAGCAGCGAACACGATCAACAGCATCGCTTGCACAAGTGCATTAGGCGTTTCAAAACGTAGCCAGTTGGATCGCTTTAAACGTCCGGAAAACGATTGAGCGTGATAGGCAACAAAGCCTGTCAATGTCGCCAACAAAATCGCATTGGCCGGCATGTACAAACCGAAATCAACGATCGACGCAGGAATCTGAGAAGACAACAGAAAAATGCCCGTCACTCCCACTGCAATGGTGGAAGGCGAGACTCCTTTGAAAAGACAAAGCGATGAGTACTTGTAAAGCAACCACCAAGCGAGGCAGAACAAAAGCAAACCAAGCCAGCCAGCCTCCACCAACCCTTGGAAAAACTGGTTCTCGGCATACTCGAACAGCACGTTCTCTTTGCTGCTTCGATACAGTCGATGCACGCTGCTGTACGACCCGAGCCCCGATCCAAACCACCCCATCTGCTCAACTGCTGGCCAAGTGTCAGTCCAAGTCTCCAGCCTGCCGTTGTCGGAAAAACTAACGATGTCTGTACGCTCAAAGCGTTCCACCAGCGATTCGCTAAAATTCAACCACCCCGTCAGAGCGAAAATGAATCCAACCAGAGGCAGCAAGATAAACCCCGAATACTTTGGCCTTCGAGCGATCCCGTACATACCCAACGTAGCCATCGAGCCGACAATTAGCGCGACCACGCCTCCACGGGACAATGTTCCGACAACGCCCGAGGATATAAGCACGACCGAGATCAGTACCGCAATTTTTGTCGCAGTCAACTCGGCAATAAAGAACAACAGATGAAAGTTAAACTGTCGCCAAAATGGCATCTCTTTGCTGACCATCTGAACAGGCCCTGATGTCTTTCGCTCAGACATCACAAGCGCACAAAGCCCAAGGGCACACGCAAGACACAGCAATAGATACCCCGAACAATTGTTTCGATTAACAAATGGTCCGAATGGATCGCCGCCCGCAGTCAGTTCGATCGTCCAAAAGATTTTCCCAGACGCCGCGGTTAACTTGTGAACCAAACCAAAAAACGCGATCGCGCTACCGTTGATCGTGCAAGCTGCCAGCAGGATGTACATATCGCGGAGCGAGCGAAAGTAACGACACCCCAGCAGCAACGCAGAAAGACAAATCACCATCAATCGAATCTGGCCAAGCGTTTCCTCGACATCCATCGAGATCCTAACCGGCACTTCGTCTCCGGGCACAAACTGCTTGTATAAATCTGCCTGGCGTCCCACGAGCAAGTCAGCCAACCAACCGGGCAAGGCAAGCGTTTGCATGAATCCAATCAGCAATCCCAGCATCAACGGCACCGCGACGAAGGGGATCACTTGAGTTCGATTGCGACGAACAGCCGATTCGAACCACCAGAAACCAATTCCAATCAACAACGAGAACATGATCAGCCGCTGTGCCCATGGACCGTAGCTTCCGAACATCCACGGCGCAAGCAGAACCGCAAACAGCACCGCAATACGCCCCGGCCAAGAAAACCACTCAGCCAGCAAAACACCGGCCGGCGGTTTTGCTTCGCTCTGCTCAATCGTTGCCTGCAACGTCATGTTTTCAGGAACGTTCATAACAGGCGACTCGACGGCAGAAGGTTGAATGGAATGGAGAACCGCTTCAGCGGTCATGAAACAAGAATAGATCTCTTGCGTGCCTTCCTAGTTACAACAACCGGAACACAGGGCAAGCAATTGTTTTGCACACCTGCGGGACGCAGGTATTTCAAGACAAAGATGGATGCGGCATCCCTTCCGCTGGGTGGTTAGATCGATTCGTCATGCTATGCCCCGCGACTTATCAAGTAAACCCGAACACCAACAAACAGGGCAATTTGCGTCGTCGTTGCGGGCTCTTTCTTAAGCGACACCGTGGCACAACAGTCCGCCAAATAAACACAGCCGGTCATAACGACCGAGTACCGAACGAGCGAGTGTACAGAACAATCACGGTACCAATCGCCAACAGGCTCCAAGGCATCCAATCTTTCGACTGAATGACTCGCCCTGCTGTTTGAGTCAAGCCGGCAACCCCAGAGCCAGTCCGCTGCGATCTGGTTTGATAGCTTGCGAAATCAGCCGGCGGGACATTGGACGCCTGACCACTTCGCACAGCAAGACCTCCGCTCTGTGTTAGGTCTCGATACGGGGCAGCGGAAAACGTCGTGCCGCCGAATCCACCGTTTGGAAAACGAGACCGCCCAAAGGTTGAATCGCTCGCGCTTTGGAACACACGCTGGCCATTATTCGAACGGACCGCGAAATTTCCGGTTTCCGGACGTACCGCGATCGGGCCAGCGTTGTCGTCACGAAGTAATCGCTTGACGATCTGCAACGCATCTTTACCGGGAGCAAGCTGCACTTGCTCGAACACAAGGCTCTGCACTCCCAGCAAAATCGTCATAATACCAACCGCATAAAATAGAGCTCGCCACATTGTGCCTATCACCCCAAACCAGATTCAGAAAGTCACCCGCACGCTCGGGCAATATTCATCGGCGAGCGATCCTTCGCAACGTTCGATACCATCATGGGTCATCGACCAAACGGTGGGCGTTTCGTGACCGCCAAACAATTCAATCAGGAAATGCTGGCTCTACGTGAACGACTATCCTAAGCGTTGTGTTTGCTCCTATTTTGCAGGTTATTTCCCCTACGAGAAAACCATAGCTAATCGGTACTTTCAGCTTCGCTGGAAGGCTTTCGTAAAGGGCAATCCCGAGAGGAATCCCCAGAAAAAACCGGCTCGAAGATACCCGCAATTTGGGTGTGCTTTCGCCAAGCCAAGTTCAATTCGCACAGGTTGTTGATAACGGTTTCAAGCCCGGATAGACTAATGGATTCAAAGCTTGCGTTTGTGTTGCCCTTGGTCTGAATTCGCGAGAATCAGCTGGGCTGCTTTCTCGTCGATTAGAACAGCTTACAAATTGCGATGGATGCCGCGCACATGACCGATAAAACCTCCACCGCTTCTCAAATTTCTGCGACTTCAGGCGATGAAACCAAAAAGAACATCCTGATCATCGATGACGATTTCGAGATCGTTCAATCACTCACTCACGCATTCGAATCCCGCGGGTACAACGTGACTCAGGCCTTTGACGGCAATGCCGGGCTTGCTATCGTGGAGACGAAGTGTCCAGACCTTCTGATTCTGGACCTAATGATGCCCAAACGAAGTGGCTTCTTGGTACTCGAACGCATTCGGCAATCGTACCGCGAGCCGTGTCCCGTGATCATGATCACCGCCAACGAGGGACGGCGTCATCAGCAATACGCAGAAATGCTGGGGGTCAACGATTATCTGCACAAACCTTTCACGATTGATGCCCTGCTCAAGCGTGTTTCCGAACTTCTCGACAGTTGAAGTCAATGTTTCTCAATCAATCTGATTTTGGGTTTTCGACCGAGCAAATGACTCCGGGCGAAGGCTGGCACTGTAGCCATTTCTTTTACTCTTTTGATCGTCAACGACTCTCGGACTGGGAGTGTTCGGACGCCGAACTGAACGAAGCGAAACAACAGTTCATTCACATCCTTGATGCGAACGCCGAAGGCCGACCTGCACGAATGCAAATTGGTTTGACCTCAGGACACAAATCAGATTTCTCGCTGATGATGATGGATCCCGATCCGATTCGGATTGAATCGGTTCACCAGGCACTCATGAGCTGCCCGCTTGGTCAGGCGATCAACCCAACTTGGTCCTACGTTTCCATCTCCGAAGTTTCTGAATACGCGCTGTCGGTCGATGGGTATCGCCAGCGAATGATTGACGGCGGCGAAGAGGAAGGGAGCTCGGCTTTGGAAACCAAGGTCGAAAAGTACGCCGTGCGATTGGAAAAGATGAATTTCCAAAGATTAACCCCCAATTTTCCCGACTGGCCGGTCAGTTGCTTCTATCCGATGAACAAGTGGCGTTACCCGGGAGCAAACTGGTTCCAGCTTTCATCCGAAGAACGCCACGCGCTAATGTCGGAACACGCACGCAGTGGGATCAAGTTCGCTGGCAAGGTATCGCAACTGATCACGGTCGGCGTTGGACTGGACAACTGGGAGTGGGGTGTCACCCTCTGGGCCACCAACCCGATGCACCTAAAACAAATCGTGTACGACATGCGTTTCGACGAAGCAAGCGCCAAGTATGCCGAATTCGGACCGTTTTACACTAGCTACGTTTGCTCGGCAGAAAAAGTGCTGACTGCGTGCGGCGTTTGATTCCGGAGCGCGGCCGACGATCCGTACTTGCAGGAAGACAAGGTGATCGAAATGGAGCCGTCGACAATCTTGATTGAAACAGCAGCGATCGATGGTGTTCCAGATTAAGTGCAATCGCTTTCAAAGAATCGCGCAAACAAAAACAGGCCGCAAGGTTTCCCTTGAGCCTGATTCGGGTAGGCAGGACGATATGATCCGGCTTTGGGGGCAAAAGAGTTTCCTCAGTTCCCAATGTCACGCGTTTCCGATGGGCCCAGACGACTGGCTTTTTCGTTTTCGCGTTTGATCGCGTCATAGACCTCCTGCCGATGAACAGGAACTTCTTGAGGCGCGTCGATGCCGAGGCGGACCTTGTCCCCTCGAATGTCAACGATCGTGATCATCACGTTATCGCCGATCATGATGCTTTCGTCTCGGTGTCGCGATAAGACCAGCATGGCTGGCTCCTTCATTTTCTGGTGATTGTCCTAGCGCGATCAAACGTTCGGCCGCCGCGCCGAAATTTCAGAAATCGCTACCATGTCCAGGCAATCCCTTGCCAAAAACCGTTCATGGTTTGCTTTGTTGAAACCACTGAGGAAGGGGTCACAGGAAATTGCGAATAAAATCGCGAACCTGTACAACAGCAAACACTTGTCACGAGTTATCGTCGCCAGTCGTCCCCCGTCTGACAAAAATCACCCGAACGGACAGTTGATCAACCTGTATCGAATATCCGCTGGTGATTTTCACCAAGGCCATCGGTCTCATCGGCGCAACCGTCAAGGTCAAGTGGAAAACGGAACGCGACGGACTTTGTCTTTCAACACCGACTTGGTATCAGAAAGGGCGGTAACGACTCACCCCACCTCAACGATCGAGGGATCGTAGTCGGCGGGCGGCACCTGCCCCAAACACGTCATCACGGTCGCCGCTAGGCTGCTTAGTCCACCACACCTGATGCGGTACCAGAGATCTTCGGTTACTCCAACGCCTCGAATCAACGGAAGTACAGGATTCGATTAGGCACAGGCTCTGAAACAACCGACCGATTCTGGTCGTGAAGATCAGATCCACTTTCCTAGACGGCTTTGCATGGGAGAAATAGAAAATTTGCCATAAATCTCTAAGCGACTGCCCGGTCGCAGCATGAGGTGGCCTGCCGGACCCTGGCTGTTGCCGAATGGGGCAGGGTTCTGGAAAACGGAACAGCCACCACCGAATAGGCTTGGCGATTCTTGGGCTAAGCCTGAAAAGCGAGTCTTCGCCGATGTTTTGCTTAGGCTACATACCAATCGAGCCCAACACCACAGAGCAAACCCGAAATGCTTCGCCTCTTATTGGTAATTTGAATCGTGATTGCTCCAAGTTTGTTAGGTTGAGACGCTTCAAGTTCAGATCACCGACGGCGCTGAAGCGACGTCACCAGCCCCGCAATCAATAGGATTGTCATCGAGCCTGGCTCGGGAATGGCGACAAGGTTGATCACGCCACCTTCTGATAGACTGGCTTGGCCTTGTCGCTTAATTCCATTGAAAGTTTGGCCTGCCGATGCGTGTGAATTGGTTTAGGATTCGGCAACGTAAAGCGGCTTCTGTTCTTTGGTTGTGAATTTTTCGGTTCTTGAGGTTGCCACCGAAGACCGACTTGAG
>CALFUT010000072.1 GCA_937929805.1 uncultured Pirellulaceae bacterium | reverse complement strand
AAAATCGTGACCTCAAGCAGTGGCTAAAAGATGCAGGCCTGACAAACTCTACCCAATCAAGAAGAACAAAGGCCTACGAAAAAACGAAAAAACGCGTAACAGAATCGAAACACTAGAAAATTCTTTTCACCTCCCCAGCCTCGCCCTCCCGCCGTTGCACGCCCTCCGTTAACACTCGTGACTTGTGGTTGAGTCGACGAATTGTGAGTGAACCGATCGCTCACGCCAGCGGTCCTTGTGTAGGATTCGCTCGCCTGTTGAAATGAACCTATGAACAACGCCACGCAAACGCCGCTAGACATCGCGGCCATTCGAGCAGATTTTCCGGTTCTCGATCAAACCATCCACCGCGATCGCCCACTCGTTTACTTCGACAACGGGGCTTCGACGCAGCATCCGAACTCGGTGATCGACGCGATGTCGGATTCGTACCGCCGCACCTACGCGAATGTGCATCGTGGAATCCACTGGCTCAGCGAACAGTCATCCGAGCAATTTGAAAACGCTCGCACGGCCGTTCAGCAGTTTATTCATGCTCCTAATAACAACGAGGTCATTTTCGCAGCGGGAACGACCGCCGCGATCAATACGGTCGCCGGATCGTGGGGTGTTGCGAACATTGGCGAAGGAGATGAAATCCTGCTGACGATTTTCGAACATCACTCGAACATCGTCCCGTGGCAACAGTTGGCAGAGAAGGTTGGCGCGTCGGTTCGGTTCGCTGGCGTTACGCCCGACGGCGAGCTTAATCTGGATGACGTGCGTTCGAAGCTGAACGAACGGACGAAAATGTTCGCCTTTGCCGCCGTGTCCAATGTCTTGGGGACCATGACGCCGGTCACTCAGTTGGTCGAAATGGCTCACGCAGTGGGAGCTAAAACCCTGATCGATGCGGCTCAGCATTCTCCCCACGAGCCAACGGATGTTCAAGCTTGGGGAGCCGACTTTGTGGTCTTCAGCGGACACAAAATGTGCGGGCCGTCGGGGATCGGTGTCTTGTGGGGCAGGCAAGAAATTTTAGAGAACACGCCGCCGTACATGGGTGGCGGAGGCATGATCGATAAGGTCACGACCGACGGTTTCACGTGGGGTGAATTGCCTGCTCGATTTGAAGCAGGCACGCCACCGATTGTGGAAGCGATTGGTTTAAAAGCGGCGATCGATTACCTAAATGATGTCGGGCTGGCGGCGATTGCTCAGCACGAGCGTCAGTTGACGGCGGCGGCGTACGAGGAGCTGGCGAAAATTGATGGGATGACGATTCTGGGACCGGCGGCCGATAGTCGATCGGGATTGATCAGTTTCGTCGTGGATGGCGTCGCGACGCAGGACATTTCCATTTTGCTCGACCAGCAGGGAGTCGCGATTCGAGCCGGTCATCATTGTGCGATGCCGTTGCATCAGCATTTGGAAATTCGAGCCAGCTGCCGAGCAAGTTTCTATCTGTACAACACGCTAGAGGAAGTTGATCAGTTCGTCGCCGCATTGCAGCGAGTGTTGGGGCGGCTGAGGTAAAGAAAGTAGTCATCACACTCCGTGTGATGTTTTTCGTGGGACATCACACGGAGTGTGATGACTACTTAGGCTTGCGAAACAAAACAAAGATTGTCACCAGCATGCCGACGGCAAGCAGCAGGAAAAAAGCTCCGGTTGCCAGCCAGCCGACGGAATCAGACAGCGGACCGGGAATTCGCCAAGGATGACTGATGCAGACGGCTCCGATGATCAGTGACGCCAGCGTGACCAACGACATCTTGCCCAGCAAATAGTTGCGCCACATAGCGTTACCCGCCGGTTGGGTCGGATGTTTTTCGCCCGATGAACCAATAGTAGGGCGCTTTGACTAGAGGAACGTAGGGCAACCGATTGCGATGCTCCTCCAGTTGAACCGATTCAAAATGGTGGCGCAGGAAGGGCAGATGGTCAGGTGAGGGAAACACGTTGTCGGTGGCGAACCACGGTTGCCACATCGTTCGAGCCAGCCAGCCGTGCTTCTTCAAACCTTCGGCCGGAAACTTGCGGCCGGTGTAAAAGTCGACCACGCCAATGACGCCGCCCGGTTTGAGCATGGCTTTTGCGTTTTCGATGGCCGAAAACCAGTCAGGGATCATCGTTAGCGAATAAGAAAACGTGACCACGTCCGCCTGACCTTCGGGCGGTCGCCAAGTGGTTGCGTCACCGGCGATCGAAGTGGCATTGGACCAGCCACGTTCTGCAAAGCGGTCGGTCGCGACCTTCAGCAATGATTCCGAAAGGTCAACAACGTAGACTTGTTTCAGGCGATCGATGTCGTCAGCCAAATTTTCGATGTTGGCTCCGGTGCCGCCGCCCATGTCGACCCACACGCCTTGATCGGGCTTAGGGATAGCGGAGTACAGTTCCTCACGGCCCTTGAGCAGTCGCCGGCGAAAGTCATCGTAGGCTCCTGCCTGACCACCGTAGAAACTTTCCATCCTTTCCGCATGGTCGTCCCCGCGCACGGGTTTGAAGAGCATGTGGTACAGCACCTTCATGTCGGCTGCAAAGCCCATGTGTTTGTTTCTTCTGTTTAGGGTGATGTTGAGGAGTTACAAGCCCTAAGCGCGAGCGAGCGAATTAAGGATGCGTGAGGAGTTGACTCGCTTGCGCTTCGGGCTTGTCTTGGCAGCTGCCACGGGCAATGTGATTAGGCAGCGACTACGCCGATAGGTCAGCAATGTAGAAACTACCGTAGGTGTGGACGCGATCTTTTTCATGCAACTCGCTGGCCAGATCAGGGTGGTAGTTGAGCATTGGCGCGATCTTTTGAATCTGTCCATCGCGATTGATTTTCACTTCGTCGATGAAGTCGGTTCTCAGTCCACCACTTCGCCAGATCAGACGTGCTCCCGGAGCCGCTCGATCGACAATCGCTTGCCACTCCGACTCGAGCAAGGAGAAGTACTGATCGCTTAGCCAGTCCATGTGGTCAAGCAAAATGTACCGAGAAATCGTACCGTCGTGCTTTTCAAGGAACCCTTGAACCGAATCGGTATGAGTCGACACGCGGTCAACGAGTCCGGTTTTCAGACGCTCGAAATTTTCTTCCCGCAGGTACTCAGGGCAACAATCACGCGTGTACTGTCCGTTTAGATAGACTCGCCAAAAGTAGTTGTCTTTGATCGGCAAGTTAGCGAAAACGCTCTCCATGCAATCTTGGATAAACTTGACAAGCCCGCCTTCGTATTGGTTTTCGATTTGACGACGTTGAGCCTTGGGGACTCCCAACATCGACATGGTCGTGTCGCGATTCATGGCGAACTTCATCAGTCCCGACCAGAATTTTTCTCGCAGCTGGGAGTCATAGATCTCTTTTTGCTGTTCGACGGATTTCGCTTCCAGCAATGCGTCCAAGTGCGGACGGACGCGGATCACACTGTCGGTGTACATCTTGACGACTCTAGCCACCGAGCCTGATGTGCCACGGAAGTAAAACGTCTTGCTGGGGTTGTCGAACCATTTGATCTTCTTGTCCCAGAACGATTTGGACCAAGTAGGAAGTTCTTCACGCAGATGCCGTTGATAAATTCCCGCCGCGCCGGGCAAACGGCCTTCGCCAAACATCTTGAAAAAGTCATCGAATTCAAGATTGCGAATGGCGGACATCTTCAAGTCCAGCAACGCATTTTGTCTGGGGTTCATGTCCA
The DNA here is from genome assembly GCA_937929805.1 of uncultured Pirellulaceae bacterium. Lineage (GTDB taxonomy): Bacteria > Planctomycetota > Planctomycetia > Pirellulales > Pirellulaceae > Mariniblastus. The sequence continues at coordinate 16,491 of CALFUT010000072.1, read as the reverse complement.
CCGCGTAAACGTGGTTGCAACCGTTTAGGCAATAGTCCAACGCGTTGCAGCCAGCGGACGTGATTACCAGAACGTTATCATCCGGTCCCAGATCCAAGGCGACTCGGTCGAGTCTTGGGTCTTCCCAGCAGGTGTTGTAAACAAGATTGTTGCCGTGAACGGATTTGAAAATCCGTCGACTGACCCAGTCGAAAATCGCCATAATAGTTCGCTGGCATGGACCAGCGTGAAGAAAGTGATGGATGGAACAGGCTGTTGATTGGCAGGAAATTGTAACAGCTGAGAAGCAAATCAGCGAGTCACGGAAAGGTCGCGCCAATCGGCAAAGGCTATTCGACTTTGCCGTTTTTGATCCGATAAATCGACAAAACCATGCCTCCCGGGACGACGTATTCTTTCAAGTAAAGTCTGCCGGTGACGACGACTGGTCGGACCGTGTACTCGGTGTGCGTCCCTTTTTTCAGGCTGACGAGCGCGTTGTCGTAGATCGCGGCTCCCGGGCCGAAGCAGCATTCCTTGTCGTCACGCACGAAAACGAACTTCTGAATATTGGATTGACGAGTGCTTGGTCGGATAAAGCCACGAAGGCGCACGTCAGCACCGTCGAAGGTTTTGATTCGATCGGTCAGCATGGAGCGGTCGAAGTCACCGCCTTTTTCAATTTCGAAACTTAGGTCGTCGAAGGTTAGCTCGAGCCGGCCCTCCGAGTCCGTGGGCGGTGGCCCGGTGGGAACGATCCGTTCTCGTCCGTCTTGACCGATGAACTTATTGACATCGACATCGTTCGCGTCGCTTGATGCAGTGCCTCCGCCAGCGGCTGGGTTGGGCAACGTTGCATCCAGTGAACTTGAATTGGATGACTTGGCAGCGATTTCGGATGCCAAGGATTCAGATTCGATCGTCACGTCTGGAGGAGTGGCGTTGGCTGACGTAGCGCTTGCCGGAGGCGAATCAGATGAGCAGCCGACCGTCATCACGACGAACATCAGGCCGATCCATGTTCGCAGTTTTCGGGTCACTTTAGTTTCGCCCAATGAGTCGTTTGTTCGAGGTTGAAGGGCCAATGACAAGTTCTCAAAGACCGGATAGCTCGCGCTTTCAACGTTTCGATGCTATTTTACGTAGTCCGCTTCGATTTCGTAAAACACTTGAGGGATGTCTTTTTCGCGAATCGGTTTGGTGTTTGGATTGAGCCGAAACGTGCCGCCAATTTTTCTCAGGCCCCAACCGTAGTCGATCGTTTTGGGGATCTGGATGTCGACGGCAACGATCTCTGTGATTTTTGGGCTGCCTCCAAAGCAACAGTCTCCAAAATCCCCGACCATGATAAACTTTTTGAGCCCCTTCTTTTTTGTGCTGGGACGGACGTACCCTTTAAGGAAAACCTTCTCTCCATCGACTTGTTCTGCTTTTTCTCCGTACGGCAAAGAGCCGCGCTTTTTCGGCTTAAGATCGGTGAACGAGATCCGTTGGTAGCCTTCGGGAACTTCGGTTGCGTAGACGTACATGTGCGTTCCAACGCTGGCGATCAGGCACAGGAGAGAAATACCAAAACCGATTCTTGCGCCCAGTTTGCCGACTAGTTCGTCCGGAAACCGCTTCAGGTTCGCCAGCGCGATCCAGCCGAACCCAACGCCTAAAATGGGCAACATCACGAAGATTGGGGAAAGCCAGCACATCAGCACGCTCAAGATCGTGAAGACGACGCAGCAGATCGCCGCTTTGCTGACAGAGCGGTATTGGAATTGAGACTGATTGTCCACGGCGGCGCACTTCGAATCTGGATGTGAATTAAAAAATCAACCGCTCAAACCAGCCGCTGACGACCGACCACAGAACGACAAACAGCACCACAGAAACAGCCATCGGAATGAAAATGATGGACAAAGTCAATTTCCGGCTAACCTGCATCGCGGCAACCGGCGCAGGTGGTTGAGCGGCGATCGCTGCAGCGGCGGTTCCTGCCGAGGCAACTTCCGAAGCGGGGTTGGCTGCCGTTGTGGTTGCCACTTTTGCTACGTTGGCTGAGTCCAATGAGTTCACGGCGATGGCTTGAGCGATTTCGTCGGAATCCGCGGGCTCGGTCGGAATTCGCATGACCGTGTGCTTCGCGCTGGTTTGGCTGATCGCGAACGTTTCTTGGTTGCCAAGTGGTTCGCTGAGCGAGCGGCCGTGAAGTTCTGATGTTTTCAGCTTCGAATTCTCGTCGGCAACAGGAGCGTTTTCTTCGTCGGAGGCGTCGGACTCCACTTCGGATTCTCCTGCCGTTTGGTCGTCAGCCATTTCGTCGTCGCTATCATCCTCTTCTCCAAACCCATCGAGCGATTGCGAGAAGAAATCGGCTCGAGCGACCGCGTCAAGATCGATCTTGGCAAGTTCTTCGATGTAGGCCGCCGCTTCCGGCTTTGGGCATTCTCGCAAATAAGTGATGACGGGGACGCGAAGCCAGTTGGTTTCGTCGTCTGCGTCTTTGAACATCGTCACGAGCCGTTCCATCACCGACCAGTCTTTCCAACGAGCCAGATCCGGGATCACCATGTCCGCCATACGGGGTCGGTCAAGCACGTGACGCACTGCGGCGACAATGTCATCTTTAGGAACGATGTCGACCTCGGTGCCGTGGAATCGCAATGCTTGAACGGCAGCCAGCACATCGACATACTCGGTTTCTTGGTTCTTCAAGAAAGTGTCGACGATCAGCGGCAGTCCATCGGCTCCTTTGAGCGTTAGGTAGCAGGCCAGCAAAGCGTCCAATCCCGCCTGTTGACGGCGGTCGCCCGATTCGATGAAGCCTTCGAGCACTTTGGCTTCTTCGGCACCTCCGCAAACGCCCAGCATGGTCAGGTAAAGACGGCGGCGGTTATGAGAAAGTTCCAAGTCCTTGATCCAACCGGCCAATTTTTCTTTTTGCATTCGCGGCTTGAGATCAATCAAGTCTTCGTACGGGGCTTTCGCGAATTCGTCATAGGCGTCAAATGCGAGCACCGATTCTTCGTCTTCGAAATAGTCTTGGAAGAACGCCAGTCGATCGGCTCCTGATTCCGGTAACGACTGAATCGTTTCAAGGTATTTAAAGACTCGGTCGCTGGCTTTCATGGGAGTCGTCCACGAAATCTCGGGAGGATTCACACCCATCACCAAGAACTTTTGACCAACGGGATAAGTGCCTACGACCACCACGTTGAACTTCATTCCAGCGGCCACGTAGTCGTCGCCTTTGAGCACCTTGGTGATCTCCATAGACGCTTTGGGGAGATCGGCGTCCGGGTCGGAAACCGGTTTGGGTAACTTTAATAGCTTGGCCACAACGGCGACGTCTTTGGAGTCCAGTTGCTCGGCAAAGGTCAGGTTGATCGCTTGGCAGAATGGACAGGCTCCTGCGAAAGCGTTTCCCGAAACCATCAGCGAAGCGATGATCGCAACCGTCAACGCGCACAGCCGAACCGATGGCCGCGCGAAGATTCGCGAACATAAAGATACTTGGCCAAGATTTGGGCTCGGTGACATGCTGGTAGTTATGGTCGCTGGCGGGAAAAAACGGAATACGTCCGAGCAAATTTTCACTTGCCCAGAGATTTTGACACATCCGTTCGGTAGGCTGTAACGGCGGGGTAGATCCCGACAAATACCGCCACCAAGATTAGCCCCGGGATGATCAATAGTTCGGGCGAGATCGTAAACTGGGCAAGACCCTGAGGTAAACTTAGCCCACCAAGCAAGTAAGCCAGCGGGATTCCCGGTGCGAAATCGAAAAATCCAAGAGAAACGCCGGTTCGATTTTCGACGATCGGGCCCAGCATGGCGTTAAGCACGTGACCCGCGAACCAGCCGACCAAACCGCCCGCGACCGCTAGCAGAATGGACTCGCACAGCATGATGGACATTACCTTCCAGCGGCCGGCACCCAACGCTCGCATGACCGCGATCTCGCCCGTGCGTTGGCTCATGGAATTGTAGATTCCGACAAGGATGCTGATTGCCGACACGATGCAAATCATCAATGTCAACGCCAACAACAACCAGCGGACGGGATCGACGAAGACGCTAAAGAGCGACGTGATTTGTTCGATTGGGTTGACTGCCTGAGCTGCCTTCTGGCTGCGCTCGGGGCGGTAAGGGCTCCAGTTTAGCACGGTCTCAAGGTCGCCTTGATTGATTTGAGGCGGAAGAAACGTCGCCAGAGTGCCGTACGGATCGTCGCGCGAGGTGCGGACTAAGATCGAGGTCACTTCGCGTTGCTCAATCGGCAGCGGGATGCGTCGGAGCGACGAGTCAGGGGCTGCAGATTCATTCGCTACATCGGATTGTTTTTCATCCGGTTTGGCTTCCTGTTCTTCTTCATCGTCTCGGTTGACGCCCAGCAGCGAATCATCTTCCACTGGCTTGGCGTGGTCTTCCATCAGGAAGAAGCCCTCTAGGTTTAAGAAAACGACGCGATCATGAGGCGTGCCGGTTCGGTCGATGATACCAACGATCGTGAACCCTTGCTTGTGAATATGAGCCCCGGCACTGTTGGGGTCACCGTGCGTTGGTTGCAGAACGTCGCCCAGCTTCAGGCCGCATCGTTTGGCGACAACGGCTCCGACGACACATTCGTAATAGCCAAGCTCAGGACCGAACTCTTCGAAGGCGCGCCCTTCCGAGAACGAAAATTTCTCCTCGGTGTCGACGTCCAGAACCAGTTTGTCAAAAAAGTCGGGCTTCGTGCCAACGCAGCGGAACGCGGCTCCGGTCGCCTCGTCAACGTAGTAGTCACCTAGGCAAATCGGCACTGCGATGTCGGTGTACCTTTTGTACAAGCCGGGGTCGTTGATTTTGGTTGAGGCATCTTGTTGGTAATCGAAAGTCGCTTTGGTTAGCTCGTTGGTAAGTGCGGTCGCCAGCCCGCCGATGTTACCCACGGCCGAGGTCGCTAGAGCCAAAGTTTGTGCTTCGTGTTGCCGAGCCACATTGGCGATCGAATGTTTTAGCTCGCGCTGACGCGTTTCGTCATCGCAAAACGCTAGGTAGTACTCGTAGGGAATGTTCTCGACGGGCTTGCTTAGGTAGTAGACCGTGTTGAGAGTCAGCTGCAGTCCACCGCCACGGGCTCCGACCAAAATGTTGTAGCCGAAGCTGTTGTTGTTTTTGAACGATTGAGAAACCACACCGTGAATGGTTAGCACGGCGACGACCATCATAACGCCCAACGCCATGGAAATGACGGTTAGCAGTGATCCTAGTCCGCGATGCTGAATGCTTCGCCAAGCAATCTTCAAGACGTTCACTGGCCAGCCTCCGAGGTCGAGGTTCCAGCGGCGGTATCGGAGGAAGCGGCCGCGCGAGCGTCGGCCACGACGCGATTGAGTTCGGCCAATTGATCGACGCGGTCGAACTGGTCGGCGACTTCCATCGAGTGAGTCACCATCAGCAGAGCAACTTTTTCGTCACGGCAACGGTCTCGGATTAGTTGCACAATTGCTTGCTGGTTGGCCGGATCGATGTTGGCGGTGGGTTCGTCCGCCAGCAGCAGGGCAGGGCGGTTGGCCAAAGCGCGGGCCACGGCGACTCGTTGCTGTTCGCCGACCGACATGGCGGCCGGTTTGTTGTGAATGCGGTGCCCAAGGCCGACTTGTTCGAGTAACTCTTTGGCTCGCTGTTTTGAGGCGGGCTGTTTCCCGAACGACATGCCAAGGACGACGTTCTCAAAAGCGGTAAAGGCGGGTAGCAAGTTGAAGGTTTGAAACACGTAGCCGATCTTGTCGGCTCGGATTCGATCACGTGCCGCCTCGGTGTAACGAGTTAGCTCAACGTTGTCGAGCGTTACGGTTCCGGTGTCTGGTTTGATGATGCCCGCAATCGTATGCAGTAAGGTCGTTTTGCCGCAGCCGCTGGGGCCAATTAATGCAACTTGCTCGCCGGCCAACATTTCAAACGAGGGCACGTCCAGAATCGGAACGGATGTCCCGTCCGGTTGCGTGTACGTTTTTTTGATGTTGGTCAGTTTCAACATGGACGCATTGTGGACAATGACGGGTCGAGTGCAAAGGAGATCAGTGCGATGGGTTTCAGTACGTCGCGGTGATCAGATGGTTCGTTCGATAAGGTTCTATTTGCGACGCTCTCGCATTTCGCGTCCGATCTGGCGTTTCGCTTCGGCCGACTTTTTGGATTCACGTTTGTCGTGTTCCTTTTTTCCTCGCCCGACACCCACGATGACTTTCACGATGCCACGTGCGTTGAAGAACATTCGCAACGGGATCAGGGTCAGGCCCTTTTCGAATGCACGCTCGGAAAGCTTTTTCAGTTGTTGCTTGTGGACAAGCAGTTTGCGTTGGCGTTTCGGCTGATGATTCCAGAAACTGGCCTGCTTGAATTGAGCGATATCGGCTCCGATCAGCCATAGTTCGCCGTTTTCGACTCGCACGTAGGCTTCGGCCAGCGAAAGTTTGCCATCGCGCAGGCTTTTGACTTCTGGGCCGAGCAGCATGATCCCGCACTCGATCTTTTCAAGGATCTCGTACTTGTGCGTCGCTTTTCGGTTATCTGAGATCGTCTTCGAGCCGCCGTCTTTCTGGCTGGCTTTAGAGGATTTCTTCTTGGTGGACTTTTTTGACGCCATCGGTCGATCGAATAATTTGGTACAATGGGAGATCTTGATGATAAGCGATCAACGCCGTTTCGGTAATGATCGCAAGACTAACCCATGTTATGGAAAAACGCGTGAGCAGCCTGCCAATTGTTACTGAAACTCCATCTTCGTCCGCCGGTGGATCCTGCGGTGGCGGAGGATGTAGCCCGGATATTTACGACGTCAACGGTTTACCGACGGGTGACTCGCGGCGTCGCTTGCCGAAATGGCTCAAGCGGCAGGTGCCCGTCGGCAACACGTTTAGTAAGACGGCGGAACTGCTTGAGGAGTTGAACCTAGAAACTGTCTGCGACAACGCCAAATGCCCCAACCGGAACGAATGTTATAGCCAGCAGACGGCGACGTTCATGATTCTGGGGAACGTTTGTACTCGGCCCTGCGGTTTTTGTGCGGTTGGGCGTGGCAAACCGGAGGCGTTGGAGCTGGACGAACCCGATCGCGTGGCCGAAGCATCGGCGCGATTGGGGCTCAAGCATGTGGTGATTACCTCGGTGACCCGTGACGATTTGCCCGACGGTGGTGCCGAGCACTTTTACCAGTGTGTGATGGCTGTTCGTGAGAAAACCGGGGCTTCGGTCGAAGTACTGACGCCGGACTTTATCAAGAACAAGGCGGGTTTGGATCGTGTCGTCGAAGCGGCGCCGGAAGTCTTCAACCACAACACGGAGACGGTTCCTCGCTTGTATCGGCGTGTTCGAGGGCCAAAGTCCGACTACCGATGGACGCTGGGTCTGCTTGAGCGGGTCAAACAATTGAACCCCAACGTTCGTACGAAAAGCGGGTTGATGTTGGGGCTGGGCGAGACGCACGAAGAAGTGTTGGAAGTGTTGGCGGATCTGCGAGATGTCGACTGCGATTTTCTGACCTTGGGCCAGTATTTACAGCCGGCTCAGGATCGGTATTTGCCGGTCGTTCGCTACATTCCCCCTGAGGAATTCGCATGGCTGGGTGAAAAAGCAAAAGCGATGGGCTTCGTAAAAGTCGCCAGTGGTCCATTCGTCCGTAGCAGCTACCATGCTCGCGATATGGCTGAAACGTTCGAGTAAGTCGGCAACGATTGGGACGATGAAAATGGAAGTGAATGTAAACGGCGACCGAGTGGAAGTGCCAGAAAACGCGACAATTGAGCAGTTGTTGGGGCAGTTGGACCTGAACACTCGCGCGATTGCAGTTGAGGTGAACGAGCAATTGCAGCCGCGGGATACGCATGGAACTTTTGTGCTTAATCAAGACGATCGACTCGAGATCGTTACTCTTGTTGGGGGCGGATAGATGGCAGTCACACCTGAACCGCTACCGGTCGATGCGAAGAATCCTGTGGTGGACAAACCGTTTGAAGTCGGTGGGCACAAGTTTGATAGTCGCTTGATTCTGGGCACCGGTAAGTATGACTCGTTTGAGATCATGCGAGACTCGATTGAGGCCAGTGGCACTCAGTGCGTTACAATCGCCGTGCGTCGCGAGAAGCTGCACGATAGCTCGGGCCGAAATATTCTCGATTACTTGGACACCGATCGGTTAACGTTGCTGCCAAATACAGCCGGATGCTATGACGCTCAGACTGCCGTCCGCTGTGCAAGAATGGGCAGGGAGATTCTTCGGGGTCTTGAGAACCCAGGCGCGGACTGGGTGAAGCTGGAAGTGCTGGGCGATAGCCGTTCTTTACTGCCCGATCCCATTGAAACGCTGAAAGCAACCGAGCTTTTGGTTGCCGATGGCTTCAAAGTTTTATGTTACACCAGCGACGACCCAATCATCGCGCGGCGGCTGAAGGATGCCGGTGCGACAAGTGTGATGCCAGCCGGCAGCCCGATTGGATCGGGCCTTGGTGTAATCAACCGCAACAGCCTGTTGATCATTTTGGATGACTTGAAACGTGACGATCCGAATTACCCAGTGATCATTGACGCTGGTGTTGGGACTGCCAGCGACGTTGCGGTCGCTATGGAGTTAGGCTTTGACGCGGTGTTGCTCAACAGTGCCGTGGCCCGTGCTGCTGATCCGGTGATGATGTCTTGGGCGATGAACTACGGGGTTAAATCTGGCCGGATGGCTTTTCAGGGGGGGCGAATACCTCGATCTAGGTACGCGTCTGCCAGTAGTCCGGAAGTCGGCGTAATTTCTAAGCGAGCTTCAGATCCGTAGTTTGTGTCAACAAATGGCTTGTTTGGAAAGTCAATTATCAAAAAAAGCCTGAAAAACGCCTGTTTTGACGCTCAAGGCGAGCGATATCGAGGGCAATTCTTCGGTAGACCGAATCGCATGCCTATTCGGCATAATCTTCCTGTTTTAACTTGAAGTAATTCCTTGACAGTCAGGATGAGGGCGTGTACAACTGAGGGTGATTGACTGACCTGTTTGCTTGGAAAACGTTACCTAGTTCAATCGGCTGCGTCGATTAACGTGATTAGTTCAAGCATCTTTTCTGTTTCTTGCCTGAAACTACTAATAAACTACTACATCTTTGATCCCTCACGGTGTTGATAATGAAAAACAACTGGATGAACGCTCGAATGATTGGCTTGCTGTTCGCATTGCCGATGATTGCAACCGCGGTCGCTTCCGCTCAGCACTTTGCTGCTGATTCTGCTCCGCTTGTGAATGAGTCAGTTGCGACGGCAGACGCTGCCGGGTTTACTGCGAACCGCGTTCACACGATTTCGCTGAACCGTGCCGGTGAAGTGGAAGGTCGAATCGCCAGCTTTGGTGATGAGAACGCCCAAGTTGAAGGGCTTGCTGATCTGAAAATCTTCTTCGTTCGTAATGGTGAGATCGCCCAAGAAACGATGACAATGGAAGACGGCACATTCACCGTTGATGGTCTGAGCGAAGGTATTTACTCCTTTGTTGCGACGGGCGAGTCGGGATTTGCCGCATACGGCGTTCGAGTTCTTAAGTTCGAAGATGCGTCAGAAGTTAACGTGATGGAAGCGGCTGCCGTGTCACCGCACTTCTCAGTCGTTAAATCAATCCTGAAAAAGAATCTTCCCTCAGACGTTGCGAACGAGATCATCGCCGTGTCACAAAACGATTCGGTTGAACGTGTTGTTGGCTCTAACCGTGTTCGCTTGAACGACGGACAACTGGTCGGCCACGTACTTCCAATGCTTGGTGAGGTTTCAGTTGTTGAAGGAACTCAAGTCCACATCATTCAAGACGACGAGCAAGTTGCTCAGGTCGAAGTGAATGAGCAAGGTAGCTTTATGGTGTCTGATCTTGAGCCTGGCGTTTACGACTTTGTCGCTGCGGGACCAAGCGGTTTTGCTGCCGTCAGTTTTCAAGCGGTGGATGCAGGGGTTGATGTTGAAGTCGGCGAGATCGGCGACTCGGTTCTTGCAGATAGCGACGAGATTCCAGTTGCGATCCCAGCAGCTGCTCAAGGCAGTGGCACTTCCGCCGCTATTCCGACTGACATTCCTTTTGACACCGGAATCGCCGATGGCGGCTTCTACGACGGTGGCATCGTAGACGGTGGTTTCTCCGATTCTCTAGACGTTTGCTTGACTTGTCAGCAAGATGCCGGGTTTGTGGAAGAACAAATCGAGTACGCGGGCTGTGACACCTGTGGTGAAGAAGTTATTTACGATTCATCGCCCATCGAGTACGCGAGTGAGTCGCTCGGGTGTGGTTGTGCTGCCGGTGGAGCTTGCGGAAGCTGTGGAGATTTCTCAGCCGCTACCGCTTGCAACAGTTGCGGCGGCGGTGGATCAGCAGGTGGTTTGCTTGGCGGATTGAACTTCCGTCGACTTGGGCTGCTTGCAGCAGGAATTGCTATTCCAATTGCCATTGCGGGTGGAGACGACGATGCTGATCAAGTGCCGAGCGTTGCTTCTCCTGCGTCGCTATAGAATGTGCAATTTGGCTTAAGCCTTCAATGAATACCAAACCTGCTGCTGACTGAGTTCAGCAGCGGGTTTTTTTATGCGCGGCGTAGCAGTCTGAGTGGGACGTAATACTTTGAGTACTTGCATCCATCGTTGTAGGGAGTGCCGTTGCTATCTCTGACTAAAACGGTCGCCCGCTTGGTGACCCGGTGTAGAGTTCCGCTCAGCGTCTTCTGACCGCATTTAAATTTGACACGGTCGCCCGGAGAGATGCCAAAGCGGTTTCTCGCTGTGTCGCTGGGTGTCAGTAGCTGATGCTTCGACTGGGTATGGCCGAAAAAGTTTCTGACAATCCGTTTGAACGGCTTGGCAGAGCAGTTTGAGTCGTTAGTCAGCAGCAATTCGATAAGGTGGACCATCTCATGCTCCATGATCCGTTGTAAGGCCTGAAGGCGATTGTCGCAGGGCACTCCACCGACGCTTGCCGCACCCGGGTGTCTGAACGTTTCGAACAAAGGCGTGGTGGCGATCGCGATTTCGAATTCAAATTGACGGCCGCCAGTTTCGGCCGACCTTTGCATGGTTGTCATGCCGCCAGTGGAAGTCATTCGCGTGGAGAGTCGGAATGTGAGAGGCCGCGCAGCTACTCTTTCGCAGGTTTTTCCAACCAGACCGTCAAAGAACAGCTCGTCTGTGGTTTGAAACAGCAATCCTAGGTCCGCGGGCGAGACACTCTGAAAGTCTGGCTTTTGAATGCAGCTAGAGTTGCTGAGTACATGATCAAAAACTGTTTTGTCGCGTGCCTGTCGGGCCGCAACTGAAGCCGCGGGCTGCCGGATCAAATCCGTCAGCGCGGCTCGTTCAGCAAAGTTGCGTTTACGCTTCCTGAACACGGTATCTTTTTCCGCTTTCCATGAATTTGATTTCACCAACTTCCGGTCGCTCTCTGCGCACCGAAGGAATCTCTAACTTATCAAACCTTGCCAATCTGATTTAGTCGAAAAGCGTTGTTTGGATCACTGCGAACACGAGATTCTGATGCGCAGCTGGCATAGGAAGCATGCACTTTTCGGAGTCGAAATCGTTGCAACATGATCGAAATTCAATCTTTTACTGATGAGTATCACCGGAACGATCGATACATGTGCAAGCACAATATTTTGTGTTGACAGATGTTAAGGTATCGATATATTGGGCCTCCGTCGCTTTTCGAATGTCAGAATCATCGAGAATAAAACACTGAAATGTGAATTGGAACGGCTCAGGATCGAGCCTTTCCCCCGGGAGCCCCTAGATGCCCCATTTTCACAAATTTCCAGATTCTCAGTAAACGACATTGGTGTTCGAAAGCAACGGGATTTGAAGAGGTTTGAAGGTTCGGCGCACGCCGTAATTCAGATTTTGCCGTCATGGATGTCAGTCAGCGGAACGGAAGCCGGTTTCTTGCTCTGCACGTCGTTCATGGACGAATGAATCAGTTTCACAGCAGCGTAGACCAGACGTGTCATTCTGATGCCTCAAGCTCTGCAGATCTAGTTTTTGGTCAGTCTGACTTTAGAGCACTCGAGCTTGTCGGTGTTGTTGAGTCAATTGCTTTCCAAGCGGTGTTCAATTTTAGGTAGGCAATGGCAGTAGTGAATGTCTTGTCTCCCGCGGTAGGTCAACTGAACAGGAGTGCGAAGGAATGTTTAAGGATGTAGTTCAAGAAGAACTCAATGTTGCCAAGCGAGATGGTCGCGTGGTTGTGTTTGAAGCAAGTTTGATTTCCAAGGCGATTCAAAAGGCGTTTTGTGCTGAGCACGACGTGGAAAATCCAACGGGTTTGGAAGCGGGTTTGCTCGAAAAGATCACGACGATGACGGCGGCTATCGTTGAGCAGGCAAATGCCGATTCGGCGGCAACTGCTAGTGTGACGGTCGAGCACATTCAGGATTTGGTCGAACGCGAACTGATGAAAAATGAATTTTTCTCAGTGGCGCGGCGGTACATTCTGTATCGTGCAGAGCATTCGAAGATGCGGCAGTTGCGTGCTGAGGAACGAATGGAAAGTGAAGAAGCTTTTCCTTCGATCATGATCACTCGTGACGGAAAGCTTGAGAATCTTGATTTTGAGCGATTGAGAGCTCAGGTCGAATCGGCTTGCGAGGGTTTCACCGACAACTGTTCGGCCGAGGAGCTGCTAGTCGAAGTCAAAAAGCAGTTTTACAATGGCATCACGCCAAAAGAAATTGCTCGCTCAATGGTTTTGGCGGCTCGGGCACGCATCGAAAATGATCCTGATTACGATCAGGTGGCCGGTCGCTTGGTTCGGAACATCATCTACCGCGAATCACTTGGCAAGTCAGCCAGCGAGGGTGATGTCGCCCAGCTTTACCGCGAGAAGTTTGCTGACTTTATTCAGATGGGGATCGAGGCAAAGCGGATCGCTCCGGAGCTTGCCGACTTTGATCTTGATCAACTTGCGGGCGCTTTGGATGCAGGGCGAGATGCATTGTTCCCGTATCTTGGTTTGCAAACGATCTACGACCGGTACCTGCTACACATCGATGGTCGGCGGTTCGAGGCACCTCAGTTTTTCTGGATGCGAGTCTCGATGGGACTGGCGATTCAGGAGAAGGATAAAAATGCTCGGGCGATCGAGTTTTACAACATTCTGTCTCAGTTCCGCTTTACTTCGGCAACTCCAACGTTGTTCAATTCAGGAACCTTGCACCCGCAGTTGAGTTCGTGCTACTTGAGCACTGTGCCCGACGATCTCGATTCCATTTTCAAAGCGGTTGCTGATAACGCGAAGCTTTCAAAATGGGCCGGTGGTCTGGGGAACGACTGGACTCCGATTCGAGCAACGAACGCTCACATCAAAGGCACTAACGGTCAGAGCCAAGGAGTCATTCCGTTTTTGAAAGTGGTCAGCGACACAGCAGTCGCGGTCAATCAGGGAGGAAAAAGGAAAGGCGCCGTTTGCTCCTATCTGGAGACTTGGCACTTGGACATTGAAGAGTTCCTCGACCTTCGCAAGAACACGGGTGATGAGCGGCGTCGTACGCACGACATGCATACCGCGAACTGGATTCCTGACTTGTTCATGAAGCGAGTCGTCGAGCAAAAGGACTGGACTCTTTTCAGCCCAGATGAAACGCCCGATTTGCACGATCTATATGGTAAGGATTTCGAGTCACGTTACACGCAGTACGAGCAAGACGCTGCTGATGGCAAAATCAAGCTACATCGAACCATCCCCGCCGTCGATTTGTGGCGAAAGATGTTGACTCGTGTGTTTGAAACGGGACACCCATGGATCACGTTCAAAGATCCTTCGAACGTACGATCGCCTCAAGATCATCAAGGAGTGGTTCACAGCAGTAACCTGTGTACCGAAATCCTGTTGAACACATCGAAAGATGAGACAGCCGTTTGCAATCTGGGTTCGATTAACCTTCGTAACCACATTGCTGACGGCAAGTTGGATCACGAGAAACTAGAAGAGACGATCAATACTGCGGTCCGCATGTTGGACAACGTGATTGATATCAATTTTTATCCAACGCTCGAAGCGAAGAACGCAAACCAGCGTCATCGCCCTGTTGGATTGGGATTGATGGGTTTCCAGGACGCACTTTCAGCCTGCGGGATCAGCTATGCCAGCGAAGAGGCGGTTGAATTTGCTGATCGTTCAATGGAGGCCATCTCTTGGTACGCAATCATGGCGTCAAGCCGCTTGGCCGATGAGCGTGGCACGTATTCGTCTTACGAAGGATCCAAATGGGATCGTGGTTTGCTGCCGATCGATACCGTTCAACTGCTGCAGGATGAACGCGGCATGGACATCGACATGGATCAGTCGACGACGCTTGATTGGGATTCCGTGCGAGCTCAAGTGGCCAAGCATGGTGTGCGAAACAGTAACATCATGGCCATTGCTCCGACGGCAACGATTTCGACCATCATTGGTGTGACGCAGTCGATCGAACCTACCTACAAGCACTTGTTTGTTAAAAGCAATCTTTCAGGTGAGTTTGTTCAGGTGAATATCAGCCTAGTGAACGAACTAAAGGGGCGCGGTCTGTGGTGTGACGATCTACTCGAAGCGATCAAGTATTACGACGGAGCACTCGGCGAGATCCCCGGTCTGCCGGATGACATCAAGGGTCGTTATGCAACGGCGTTCGAGATCGATCCTAAGTGGATTATTCGCTGTGCCAGTCGTCGCCAGAAATGGATCGACATGGGGCAGTCGCTGAACCTGTATCTTGGTCAGCCGAGTGGTCGAAGGCTGGACGAAATGTACCGTTACGCTTGGACCGCCGGATTGAAAACCACTTATTACTTGCGTTCATTGGGTGCGACTCAAGTCGAGAAATCAACCGTTGACATCAACAAGTTTGGTGTTCAGCCGCGATGGATGAAGAATGCAAGTTCTTCGGCGGATGTTCTGGTTGAACGTCAACCAGAGGTGCAGCAATGCAGTGTCGATAACCCAGACTGTGAAGCTTGCCAGTAGGCTTTGAAACGGACGAAAGTGTTTCACTTTCTTGAAAACCTGCGTTGCCTCCAAGATGGCGGCAACGCAAACCGACAACGTTGACGATTCGGGCGAGATCGGAAGTTTCCACGTTGTTTGGCAGTTCGCGACGCGGTTTTGCATGGCATACCGCAATTTTTTAGTTCGACTATCCAAATCTCAAATGCATGGAGTCTGAGAGTATGGCGATTGATATTCGTGAGGCAGAAGCGGCTGGCAAGAAATCTGAAAAAACGGATCGGATTGATGCCAGTGAAAAAAGGTTGATTAATTGTCATCAAGTTGATGTTAATCAGTTGATGCCATTGAAATATAAATGGGCGTGGGAACATTACGACAACGGTTGTGCCAATCACTGGATGCCGACCGAAGTCCCCATGAATAAGGACATCGAGATCTGGAAATCAGATCAGCTGACGCCGGCAGAGCGTCACGTCATTATGCGAAACCTAGGTTTCTTTTCGACAGCCGAAAGTCTGGTCGGAAACAACCTCGTGTTGGCGATTTTCAAGCACATCACCAACGCAGAATGTCGGCAGTACTTGTTGCGTCAGGCATTCGAAGAAGCCGTGCATTCTCATACGTTTTTGTATGTGGTCGAAAGCCTCGGCTTGGATGAAGGTGAAGTCTTCAACATGTACAACGAAGTCCCTGCAATTGCTCGCAAGGACGCGTTCGAAATGGAATTGACGAAAGAAGTTCTTGATCCTGATTTTACGACCGAGACTTTCGAAGGTGCCCAAGCCTTGCTGAAGAACCTGATCGGATTTTACCTGATCATGGAAGGCATTTTCTTCTACACCGGTTTTGTGATGATCCTGTCATTCCATCGTCGGAATTTAATGAAGGGAATCGGTGAGCAGTTTCAGTACATTCTTCGTGATGAATCGATCCATCTGAACTTTGGAATCGATCTGATTAACGGTATTAAGGCCGAGAATCCTCATCTGTGGACCGAGGAATTCCAACAGCAGATGGTGGACCGTATTCGTGAATCGGTCGAGCTGGAAATTGAGTACGCGAAAGACTGTTTGCCGAACGGCGTGTTGGGTCTGAATGCGGAATTGTTCCGTGACTATGTTCAACACATCGCCGATCGTCGGCTTGAGCGAATCGGACTGCCGGTTCAGTACAACAGCCAGAACCCATTCCCATGGATGAGCGAAACCATGGACTTGGCGAAGGAGAAAAACTTCTTCGAGACTCGCGTTACCGAATACCAAACTGGTGGCAAGCTGGATTGGGACTAACGAACCGCTTCGCAAATGGTCCAAAAATCGAAAAGGCCGTCGCTCGTAAGGGTGGCGGCTTTTTTACGTGTGTGCCGGCCACGCGAGAGGCTTTCATGTTTACGTTCTCAGCGAACTCTAGCAAGTCGTCCCTGCGGAATGAGTTTCGGTTGGGTAAAAGCAGCCTGGTTTGGTTTAGGTTGATGGTTTAGATTGCAAGGAAGTTGAAGGATACTTTTCGAAACCTTGCAATTTGAGCCCTCTCATGAAGCCCAAGACCAAGCC
>CALFUT010000071.1 GCA_937929805.1 uncultured Pirellulaceae bacterium | reverse complement strand
AAGTTGATCGTTTAGCCGAGCAACTTGAACAGTGCGTTGATCGCGACGAATCGACAGGAGCGATGCAACTCAGGATTGATTTGCCAGACCCAACCATTCTGCGGACGCTTGCCAAGTCACTCGCGCGATTGCTGGATGAGTGAAGTGGGTGTTTTTGCTGAACTTGGCAAACCCCTGTAGCATTGAACGGAAGGCAAAATGAACCCACACGCTTATGCAAGAAGACAAAGCGGAAAGGAACGCAGGCAACACCGCATGTGTAAGTACTGTTTCAACGAGTCCGTCCGCCATCAAGGCTTATGTCACGAGTGTTTGCAGCGGCCCAAGGAAGAGAATCGAAAGCACCTTGCGATCATCAATGCGAAAGCGACCTTGAGTGACTTCCTGTTGCAGCAAAGCATCTCAGCCAAGAACTTAAAGACGATCAAGGGTTTCTGCGAGTCAGAAGACGGCGAACTGCGCGAACTTGCGTCATTGGTGCTAATGATTGGCACGCAATTTCCTCGCAAGAAAAAACGGTATCTTAGAATCCGCGAGCGAGACCCGAAACTCTATAGTCAGTTGCGTCAAAATTTGCTCGTTGGTTGGTTAGAGTACGAGGATTCCTACGAAACAGAATTCGACGACGGCGACCATGCAGGCTCGCAAATCGAAGCTGAAGAATTCGAGTTCGATTGCCCTTTGCCCGACGTGCCATTTTGACTGGGGCTGAGTAACAAAGAAACAACTTACGAAAAAACTCTGCACGGAAGAACTGAAGGCGCTCGGGATTGATCGCTCGGCTACCTAACATAGTGTTTGAGATTACCGAACAAGTTAAGCCCAGTCCGCAGAGTTGCAATTAGGATGAATGAGCGTTTGCGAAAGTCGAATTCAAGATCGGCGTGCTAATAGTGAAAGATGTATTGTTGCAGTGAACCAAGAATTCCAAATCATCACTGATGTTGCAAGCTTCATCAGCTTCGCGGCTTGGCAGAACTCAGTGCCGCTGATCGCCGAAGTGCGGATCAAAAGCGAATCGACTGATCCGATTGGCGATCTTGAACTGCGACTGACTTCATCGTCGGGCTTTCTTAAGCCCAAGACTTGGAAGATCGACCGGTTGCTGGCTGGGGATGAACTGCAACTGAGAGACTGCAAAGTTGATCTCGATCCACGCTATCTGAGTGGGCTTAATGAAGCAGAAAAAAGCCAGCTCAACTTTCGGCTTTTTGCTGGCGACGAAAAACTTGCGTCCACAGATTGTGACGTTCGCGTGCTGGCTCGCGAAGAGTGGGGAGGCATCAATCAAGGCGGCGAACTGATCGCGGCTTTCGTGATGCCGAACGATCCGGCGATCGCCACGATACTGAAATCGGCTGGTCGGATACTTGAGCGGCATGGGCACTCGTCGGCGCTTGATGGCTACCAATCGAATGATCCTAAACGGGCTTACCTGTTGGTGACTTCCATTTGGAATGCGATTTGTGGTTTGAAGCTGACTTACGCGAATCCGCCAAAGAGCTTTGAACAAGTCGGTCAAAAAACTCGCACGCCTCAAACGGTCATCGCCCAAGGCTTGGCCACGTGCCTCGATTCGACGCTCCTGTTTTCTGCGGCGATCGAAGCCGTAGGTCTCAACCCCGTGATCGTCATGACTGATGGGCATTGTTTTGCCGGAGCTTGGCTGACCGAAAAGACGATGAAGCGAGTCGTGGAAACAGAACCCAGCGAGCTTCGTAAAGCGATCGTCGGAAACGAATTGGTGGCTTTTGAAACCACGCTGGTTACGCATTCGCCTCCAGCCAAATTTCAAAACTCGGTGAAAGCTGCCAAAGCTGCCGTGCACGAATCAAAGGAAAGCGAATTCGTCGCGGCTATCGACATCGCCCGAGCCCGCATGGCCCAAATCGCTCCGCTGGCCTCGCACCAAACGACCAAGCCAAACGAATCGGCGACGGACACGGCTGAAGTCAACGCCGAGTTTTTGCCTTTGGCGGCGCCGCCGGAACTTGCACAGCATCCCGGTTCGATCGTTGATGAAAAACCGACGACCTCGAGCGGGCGGATTGATCGTTGGCAACGAAAGCTGCTTGATCTGACGTTGCGGAATCGGCTACTGAATTTTCGGCTGACGCAACAATCCATTCCAATCGTCTGCGACGATATTGCTCAGCTCGAAGATCTACTGGCGGACGACAAGCGGCTTCGGCTGATCTCGTTGCCCGATCAAAATCCGATCGGCGAACGCGACCCAGAGCTTCATCGCCAGAAAACCAACCGCGATCTCGACGTCGAATTCGCGCGGCAGGCTCTGTCGCGTAAAGAAGTTTCCTGCGTGCTCACGACCGATCAATTGGACAAGCGGCTGACTACGATCTATCGCGCGGTTCGAAATGATTTGGCCGAAGGTGGATCGAACACGCTGTTCCTCGCGGTTGGATTTTTGAGATGGCGGCAGAATGCAAGTGACAAACGAACCTTTCGAGCACCGCTGCTGCTGATTCCGGTCAAGCTCACTCGTAAGAGCAGCCAGTCGCCTTTCTACTTGCGAATGCACGAGGACGAAACGCGGTTCAACGCCACGCTGTTGCAACTACTAAAACAGGATTTTGGCAAAGACCTGTCACGATTCGAATCCGACTTGCCGACTGACGATAGTGGCGTTGATGTTCCGCTGATTCTGTCGCAAGTCCGTGCTCACGTGCGCGACATGACGGGCTTTGAAGTCGTCGACGAATGTGCGCTTGGCAGGTTTTCGTTCGCGAAGTATCTGCTGTGGCGTGACCTTGTCGACCGAACGGACCAGTTGAAGAACAATCGCGTCGTCAGACATCTGCTCGACAATCCCGACAAAGAATTCGACTCCGGGGGCGGCGCGATGCCGCGTCCGATTGACATCGACCGCCGCTACCAGTCGAGCGAAATCTATCACCCGCTTGATGCCGATTCGTCACAGTTGGCTGCCGTGATGGCGGTAACCGAAGGCAAAGACCTCGTGCTTATCGGCCCGCCAGGAACGGGCAAGAGCCAAACGATCGCAAACATGATTGCTCAGTGCCTTGCCAACAAAAAGACCGTGCTGTTCGTCGCGGAGAAAACGGCGGCATTGGACGTGGTGCATCGGCGGCTTTGCCAACACGGTCTGGGTGATTGTTGTGTCGAGCTTCACAGCAACAAAGCGGAGCGGAAGAAGTTTCTGTCGCAGCTTGAGCAAAGCTGGAAACACAATCGCCACGTCAAAAATAACGATTGGGTGAAAGTCAGTGATCGGCTGCGCATTCATCGCGATTCGTTGAACGAGTACGTTGCCGCGATTCATACGGTGCAGCCCAACGGCTGGACTGCGTTCCGAGCGTTTGGCGTTGCGTCGCTTTCGACGAATCACGTCAAGCCAAAATTCAATTGGCCTGATTCCGTCCGCCATGACAACGTGGCTTACGCGAAGCTGGAAGAAACCGCCCGAGAATTGAACGTCAGTTTTGAAGCTGTCGGTGATACCAAGTCGCTGCCGATCATCAAGGCGACTGAGTGGTCGCTGAAGTGGGAAGGTGAATTGGTGGCAGCAACGGAAGACTTGAAGTTAACTTCCGAAGAACTCGAAAAGGCGGTCGATCGTTTCACAAGTTCACTCGGGATGACCGATCTTCAAGACGGTTCGGTGCCTCAGTTCGATGACCTGAAGCAGCTTGCCAAATCATTGGTCGAATCGGCAGAAGTCGATGTGCGACTGCTATTTCACAAACAATTCTCGCAGTTTACGGACTCGTTGACTTCACTTCGAGCAGACATTGAAACGGCTGCAACGGCGCGCGATTCGCTTGTCGGGAACTACGACGACAACCTGACTGAAATTCCACTTGATGAACTCGACTTGCAATGGCGAACGGCCAACGCGAAGTTTTGGCCGCTTTCTTGGTTTGCGAAGCGAAGCGTGAAAAAATTGGTCAAGAGCTACGCCGATCCAAGCTCAGCCGATGTGAACCCCGGGCCCGATCTCGTGGCGATTCGGCAGATTCGCGAATCGGCTCAAGCGATTGAAGAGAATTTGCTCAACGGTCAGTCGAAACATTGGGCGGCAGCGGTAACGAACTTGCCAGCGATTGAAAGCCAATTGAAGCTCGCTAAAAAGCTGCGAACTTCGATCAAGCAGGCCGGTGCGATCAACAACTCAACCGATGCGATTTCCAAAGCGATTCATCCGTTCATCAACGGAAAATCGCAAGGATCACAGCTTCACAGTTCCGCCGCGGATTACTTGAAGAAACTTGGCCGATTCTACGCTGCGATCAATGCGTTCGCCAAAATCGCCGGTTCGATGCCGGTCAACAAAGAGACTTCCACCGTTTGCAAAACGACTCAGGACGCCGCCGCCGAGATCATCGAAAACCGCACTTTCCTGAAACGCTGGACGATGTGGTGCGGGGCGAAAGCCAAGGCCAAAGCACTTGGGCTGCAACCGCTGGTCGAGCTTATCGAAACCCGCAGCATCTCGCACGATGAATCTGAAAAATGCTTCGCGTCAGGCTATGCGGATTGGTTTATTCCGCGTTTGGTCGACCGAACGCCCATGTTGCGACAATTCGAAACGACGTCGCATCAGAACACCATCGAAGAATTCAAAGAACTTGATCGGCAGGCTCGCAAGCTGGCTTCGCTGCAAGCCCGCCGAGGCATCGAGCACGACTTGCCAACGCCTGAAGCGGTCGCCAAAAAGTCAGAACTGGGAACGCTGCGACATCAGATGCAGTTGAAGCGGCCCAGCAAATCCATCCGCGACGTAGTCGTTAACATGCCAGATTCTTTTCGCAAACTGGCTCCCTGTTTGTTGATGTCGCCGCTTTCAATCGCGCAGTATTTGCCCGCCGTTCAGGAACCGTTCGATGTGGTAATTTTTGATGAGGCTTCGCAGATTCCAACTTGGGACGCGATCGGAGCCATCGCCCGCGGAAGGCAAACGGTCATTGTCGGCGACCCAAAACAGCTTCCGCCAACGAACTTTTTTGGCAAGAACGAAGACGATGAATTTGACGACGAGCTGGAAGATCACGAAAAAGATTTGGAAAGTATTCTGGACGAAGCCCTCGCTTCAGGCCTTCCAGAATTGACGCTCAACTGGCACTACCGCAGCCGCCACGAATCGCTGATCGCTTTTTCAAATTACAAGTACTATCGAAATCAACTAATCACTTTTCCGTCGGCAGAAGACAACGAGAAAGGCGTCTCGCTGGAAAAGGTTACCGATGCGGTTTACGACATGGGCAAGAGCCGCACGAATCAGTTGGAGGCTCAGGCGATTGTCGACGATGCGGTCGCTCGCATGAAAGCAAACCTGAAACGGCCGGCCGCAAAGCGATTGACGTTCGGCGTCATCACTTTCAATATCCAGCAGCAGTCGTTGATTCAGGATTTGTTCGACGAGGCACGGCGGGCTTCGCCGGAAATCGAATGGTTCTTTGATGATGCGAGAATCGAGCCCACCGTTGTGAAGAACCTTGAGAATGTTCAAGGCGACGAGCGCGACGTGATGTACTTTTCGATTACCTTTGGCCCGACGGCGACCAACCCGAGAATCAGCCTGAATTTCGGAGCCCTGAATCGAGACGGCGGCGAACGAAGACTCAATGTCGCAATCACGCGCGCTCGCCAGCAAATGCTGGTCTATTGCAGCTTCACCGCCGACCAACTGGATGCTTCCCGGTCAAAGTCGGTTGGGCTCAATCATCTCAAACAGTTCCTCGAATTCTCCCAATCTGGCGGCGAAAAACCACTCGGCGGCCAAACCGAAGACAGTGTCGGCGGTTTTGATTCACCGTTTGAAGAATCTGTCGCCGAGTCCCTCGAACTACGTGGCTGGACAGTCATCCCGCAAGTTGGCGTCGGCAGTTTTCGTATTGACCTTGGCATTCGCCATCCCGACAAACCGGGAGCCTACCTTGCCGGAGTCGAATGTGACGGAGCTACCTACCATCGTAGCGCCGCAGCGCGAGACCGCGACAAGACAAGGCAACTGGTTTTGGAAGGGCTCGGCTGGAACATCCTGCGAGTTTGGTCGCCCGATTGGTGGTACGCAAAAGACGAGGTCGTCAAGAAGTTGGATGAACAGTTGAGCGAACTGCTTGAGGCCGACCGAGCCGAAGATGACGAGACAGCTGATGAAAGTAAAGTCGAAAGCGAACTTCAGCCAATCGACGACGCTGAGCAAGACAGCGAGGATGACGGCTCAAACGATGCGGGCGATCTTTCAAGCGACAACTCAACCGACACCGACAACTCAGTCGATCGCATCGAATCTTTAGTCGCCAGCAACGCCCCGCCATTAGACGCTTCTAGTGAACAGGAACCAACTAGCGCACCACCAACGTACGACGTCGTTGATCTGGGAGACTGCACGGTTGCGTCGGCACGTTTTCACGATGGTGACTATCAAACAACTTTGCGAGACATGGCTTTGAAAATTCTCAATACTCAGGGCCCGATCCGGGAGGATATGCTTGCCAGCCAGATCGCCCGCGCTCATGGATTCAAGCGAACGGGCGCAAAAATTCGCGATCACGTTCTTGCTCAAATCAAAGGCTGTCCCGCCACTGACGAGAGCAGCGGGCGGTTTCTCTGGTCTTGGGATCAACCCATCGCACCGAGTATTCCGTTCAGGTCTCCTGCCGATGCCAGTGATTCAGCGCAAACGCGCAACATTGCAGAAATCTCTTTGGCGGAGCTTTGTGGATTCGTGCAATCGAACCTCGCCGAAGTCAATGCGTCGGACGACCCCGTCATTTTCCTCGCCCGAAAAATGGGCATCGGCCGAGTCAGCCAAACCGCCAGAGCAAGAATGGCCGAAGCCATTGAACGGGCCCGTGAGTTGAAAGAAAGCCCATGAACACCGAGCAATGTCAGTTATTGCAAGGGCACAATCTTACGACCGACATGATGATTGCACTTGCCAATCTAATTGACGGCAAAAAGTTCCGCCATCAAAACCGGTCTTACAAAGCCCTCCAGCGCCGTGGATTGGCGACCGAAAAAGGATCGAGCCTGTACGAACAATATTGTTCAATCGACAAAAGCATCCCGGAGTACATGCGAGAGATCGACGAGAAAGTCCGTGCTCAAATGGCAACGGACAAGGTGGAGGAGGTGGTGTTTGCACAGGTGCTCAATGAATTTGGAGTCGCCAGTTCTGCGGTGGATACCCACGACCTCGACTTGCGAGCGGTCATCAAATCTTGGCCCAACCTTCCGCTCGAATTTTGGATGCTCATCGCTGACGCCGCACAACGAATCGCGAAACACGTTGACCAGCAACTTGATTGATTTAGAGGTTAAAAGGAGAGTGTACTGAATACTTGATTTTGGCAAGCAAAGCACCTCAGAAAAAATTCACGCCCTCCAAAAAACCATTTCCGGATAACCAAGAACCCAAGTCCTGTGGCTGATTTCAGAGTTCTGGTGAAGACTTTGCAGGGCCCTTCAGCAAGTTGGTTGCCAAGTGTCGAAATGAAATTCGTTTACTCCTTGACGGACGTGCCCCTCTGACGGATGCTGAACAAGAAAATGGCAACCTATGAAAAAGCTTTCCAAACAGAAACTGAAGGCCCTCGGAGTCGACCGGCTAGCTGACATGCTGTTTGAGATTGCCGACAAAGATGAAGCAGTTGAAAAACGCTTGTTGATTGCGACCGCTTCCGATTCGGACCGCTTGGCAAAAGTTCGCTCGCAAATCTCTGGTTTGAAGCGAACAAAGAAGTTCTACGACTGGAGGTCGATTGACAAACTGTCAGAAAAAATTGAGCTCCTCATTGAGGCCATTGGGCAATTGGACGTGCCTGCCAAAAAAGGGTTTCAGCTTGTTGTCTCATTCTATGAAACTGACAACGCCGTGTACGGCAACTGCGATGACTCGAGCGGAATCATTGGCGACCTGTACAAGTATGACGCCCGCAATTTGCTGATTCGATTTGGCAGCCAATGTGACGACAAACCATGGCTGGCAGAACAGATTTTTCAGTTGAGCCAAACAGATGATTACGGCGTTCGCAATGGAATCCTGAGTGCGGCTTGCGAATTTTTGCCGGAATCAGAAACGCGAAAGCTAATCGGCCGATATTGCGAATTGGGTGCAGAGCTCGATGAAAAAGAGGATACGGATGACCAATGGAGTCGGCCCAGTTGCCGTTACTGGACCGCAGCGGAAGAACTTGCCGCTGGCATCGGCGATGGGCCGCTTTACGAAATGACCAAAAAGGAGGCTTGGGGGAAAGCGGATTTTAATGCAGCCGCATGGAATGAAATCGCGGAATTGTACTTGAAGTCTGGCAACGCCAAAACTGCTCTGAAGAAGCTGGATAACATCCAATCAGACGATCACTTCAAGAGCTATGAGACGGAAAAGCTGCGGATCGCGATTCATCGGGAGCTTGGTAACAGTAAAGAAGTTGCCGCAATCCTTCGTCGCAAGTTTCTTCGATCGCCTTCCTCGAAAACGTTTGCCGAACTTGCGGATGTGATGACGAAAAGTACACTCAAGTTGGTCATCAAAGAAATGACGACTAAGTTCAACGACAGTCCTGACCTTGACCTTTCGTTTCTTGAATTCGCATTGTCGGATCTCGACCTGAAGACGGCGGAAAGATATTTGTTTGAGCGTGTGGAGAAAATCGACGGCGAGCGTTATTACAAATTGCCAGACTTGGCCAAAGAGTTTGTCACTCAAGACAGTCCCCTGGCGGCAACGCTAATCCTCCGGGCGTTGTCCGATTCAATACTCGCCAGAGGCGTGTCCAAGAACTACAAGATTGCTGTCGGCTATATTCGCCGAATGGACGTTCTCGCGAAATCCGTTTCTGACTGGAGGCAGTTCGAAGACCACAGTGTCTACGTCGCAGGGCTCCGTGAAAATCACGCTCGCAAGTCAGCTTTTTGGAGCAAAATGAAGTAGCGCGCATCTCTAAGCAAATCACGCGAGTTCATCAATCGGACTCACCGATCTCGTCGGCGTCGTTTTTTTGACCCGTTCCACTTTGCGGTAGGCCTCAGCCAGCTTTAGGTTGCAGTTGATCGATGGTAAAGGCACGATGGCTTCGATACCCTCATATTCCAGCTCTTCAAAGTTTCCCAACGCCGTTCGCTGAAACACGATCGCAAGCTGTCTTGACTGCTCAAGGCAAACGTAAGTCTCGAGCGACGCCAAATCAAGATAGCCGTCTTTGTTATCGCCAAGGTCCCGACGTCGAGTCGATTTCGAAAGGATTTCGATGACGACTTTCGGATTTTCCTGAAACAGTTCAGTATCCGGGTTCGAATCGCACACCACTGAAACATCGGGGTAGAAAAACGCACTCCCTCTTTGGTTGTGATTTTGATCTTGGCATCGGGCCCGAAGGCTTCGCAAGGTCCATCTGCGAGCCGGTTGCCAAGTGTCAAACTTACGTTCATGGTGATTCGGCTGTGGGCGATCGTGAACCCACCATCGCGTAAACCTCGCCAAACACGTACTCGTGCCGGTGCTTCGCAGGCTGTTCCCCTTTGAGATAGTCTTCAATCGTGATCGGTTGACGCTGTTTCGCAATACTCATACCGATATTGTCGTGGCAGTCAGAGGTTCACTTCAACAGATTCTCGATTGATCCCGCGACGGATATAACCGAGTCCAGCAAGCCGATACTCGTCGTATCCCAGTTCTCCACGCCGTCGGAGAAAAGTTCTACTGGTGTCTAGGACCCACCACTCCGAAAACCCCGTAGAACGTTTTGTTCTGCGGGGTTTTTTCGTGGCTAGCCAGCCGACTCCATGCTGGCTTTCATTTGATTGATGTCCTTGACCTCGCCGATGACCAGCAGCGTATCGTGCTCGTGAATTGTCTCTTCTGGTTTCGGGTTGAAGCGAAAGCGACCGGAATCGTCTCGGATGCCAACGACTAGTAAATTGAACCGATTCTTAATGCGAGACTCCGCTACGGTTTGGCCGACGAGCTGGCTGCCTTTGCTGACTTGCAATTCGTCCAGTTCCATTTCCAGATGGCTCGCTTCGGCGAACAGTTCGACAAGGTCCGCCGTCGAGGGGCGCGAGATCATGCGCTCCATCTGTTGAGCACCGACGCGGTGAGGCATGACAACTTTGTTGGCTCCTGCCTGCCGCAGCTTGCGACAGCTGCTCTCTCGATCTGATCGGGCGATGATTTGAATGTCGGGATTGAGATTTCGCGCGGTCAAGGTAATGAAGACGTTGTTCGCATCCGAAGGCAAGGCCGTGGCGAGAGCTCGAGCCCGGTCGAGATGTACCATTTCCAGAACTTCTTCCGATGTTGCGTCGCCTTGCACGGCGAGTAAACCATCGTTGGTAGCGCGATCGACTTTCTGTTGCTCGAAGTCAACGATCACAAAGGGGATGTCTCGATGTTGCAGTTGGTTGGCAAGGTCACTGCCTAGGTGCCCCATGCCGCAAATGATGACGTGGTCATTCAATCGTTTCAGTTCTTTTGTCATTCTTCGTCTCCCGAGAGCTCGATCGATTTCGCCTTCAAGCATCATTTGCACGAAACCACCAAAGGTGTACGCCCCTGCTGTCACGCCCAGCAGGATTACCATCATGGTCAAGATTTGTGTTGTCGCACCGCCGGTCGGATGCTCGCCATAGCCGACGGTTGAGATGGTGATCACGACCATCCACAACGATTCCAGCCATCCGTAGCCTCCGATGTAACGAAACCCAGCGATCGAAAGCAGCATGACCATCGCAAGTGCGAGGGCACCGTTTCGAATTCGTTGGATGGGAGTCTGCATTGGCGGTCTCATGCAGTGTTGACCGGCTTAGGCGTGAAACGTTTTCCTGCCCGCAGGTTAAGGCGACTGTGGCTACAAAAGCGTGTGTGTTTTATCGTCTTTGTAGACGACGGCAACCGGCGAACCAATATCGATCTGTTTTAGCAACGAGTAAGCTTCCCAGGCTGCGCGGAGCCAACAATCTCTTCGCCCGAAATTCGTGACGCCGATTTGTACTTACAATGACGGACGATTTGTTTCTGAAGCGACCGGTCACCTCTCCTGCTGGTTCCTACTGCGCCGCAAGGGGTTGGCGGTCGAATGCGACGCCCGTCCTGGCGGTATCGTACACCGCTTGATAGAAGAAGAACTTATATTGGGCGTCAAGCAATTGCAATTCTGCGTCGGCAACGGCGGCTTCGTAGATGTTCAACGTGATCAAGTCGATATCTCCCTCGTTGAAGGAAATTCGACCTAGCCGCAGCGATTCCCGAGTCAGCCGCAGGTTCTCGCGGGATTGCTCAATTTGCTCAGACGCAGCATTGACCGCCGAGGCAGCGTCTCGAAGTTCCGCGCCGATTTTGTCAGAGACGAGGCGGATTTTAGAATCGACTTGAGTCAGTTTCCCGTTGGCCGCTTGAATTTTTCCGAGCCCCTTTCGCCGCTCCAGCGGAACCTCATAGAACACGCCCAATTGAAGTTGAAACGGCGTCTTGTCGCCAAGGCTACTGGTTTCTCCACCGATATCCTGACCGGCAAAGCCTTTGACATCTAATTTGGGAAGCGTCAAGTTCTCGGCATAACGGCGGTCGACGCAAATCTCGCGACGTTTGGCTTGCAGTTCCAGCAGTTCGGGGCGAACGGTCAACGCCGTCGCGATGTCCGACTCAAGTTGCTGCGTATCGATCGAGATCGCATTGGGGAAATCGATCGGCAAATCACTTTTGCTGGCGATGATTGGGCAGCAATTTGCGTCACGCCAAAACAGGGAAAGCTTGATCGCGGCTTTTTCTAGCGATCGGTTGGCTTTGATCAAATCGTTCTTACGTTTTGCGATCAAGCGGTCGTTATCGATCTGAGCAATCTGCGCGAGGTCACCCGAGTCGACGCGAGTCTTGATCTGAGAGACGCGGGTGTTGGCCAATTGTAACAATCGGTTCTGAACCTGAACGGCTTGGCCGGAGGCGACCCAGTCCCAGTAAGCTTGAGTGGCAAAGCGTTGGAACTGTAGCAGTCGCGAGTCGACGTTGGCGTTGACTTGATCGCGTTGTAGGCCGGAAGTGAGAAGTTTGGCTCGACGTTCGTCGATGTCGCGGTCTTTCAAAAACGGCAGTGAGAATCCGGCTTTGAATTCACCCGCTTCATTTGTTTCGCGTTCGCCGTACCACGGTTCGAAGTTGCCGTCTCCAATTCGATAGGTCCCGTAAACTTCACCGCCGCCGTAGAGTGGGCGGTTCAAACCAATCCCGTTGCGATAGGTTTGGTAGAACCCAAGCGGTTGCGAAATGCTGTGCCCGGTAAGCACACGATCGAATTCTCCCCAGGAAGCAAGTACTTTGCCGTTGGCCGATTCGATTTCTCCGATCGCGATTTCGATTTCCGGATAGCATTCAGCGACGGATTGGAGAACTTGATCGAGACGGATGCCCGACTGAGCAAAATCGTTTAGGGATTGCTGGACAGGGATTTCTGATCCATCATTCTCAGACGCATCTTCAAAAGGTGGGCGAGGAGGATACGAGTTGTCATCTGAATCTTCGTTCGACTCGTCTAGCGTTGGGTCGGTGCGGTCTTCGGAATCGGTTGACGATCCGTTGGAATCGGCGTCATCGGCTTCTTGCGAATTGATCGTGGGCGAAATTAAGCCCGCTTTCAGAGCGTCAGCAGTGTCTTGGAAACCAGCCAGTCGAATGTTGCTGGTAGGATTTTGCCCGACGTCACTTTTGTTGCTGGAGCGTTCTTGAACGGGCTTGGGGCTCGTTTTTGACTGGCGTGTGAAAGCCAGTTGCGATACACGCGGTGATTCAGCTGTTCGACTTGCCCGTGAAGAAGAAGGCCCTGTTTGACAACCGAGACACGCTGTCACCATTAGCAGCAGCCCCGCGCGAGCGAACCACTTTCGCGTTGTTACTTTGGAATTTTCGGCGGTTTCGCCGATTTCTTTTTCGACTCCGCGGTCTCCGTCATGACTGGGAATCCATTCATTTGACGCCAAACTTCGTAGCCTAACGAAACGGTGCCCAGCACCACCCAACCGTTGGTACGCACTCCTTGTCGCAGGAAACGTTTGCTTTCGATTGGCCATGGATCTTCGTCTTCGTCGGGAGTAACAAGTATTCTAAATTCGCCTTTGCCGTTATCTGTTGCATCGATTGTGGCAACCTTTCCCGTGAAGGTTCCTACCGCGAGTGACGGCCACCCAGCGACTTGCACGGCTGGCCAACCTTCAAACTGCAATCGGACTTCTTGGTCAAGTTTGACAAACCCGATGTCGTTTCCGTTGACAAAGAGTTCAACTGCTTTCTGAGTTGCCTCGGGGACAATCACGAGCAATGGGTCACCTTGCTTCACGGCATCCCCCCGCTCGTTGACGTTCAGGCGAAAAACGGTTCCGTCTCGGGGCGCTGTGATGGTCAAGCGACTCATCTCTTCCAATTTCATTTTGACATCGCCGATTTCCTTACGACTGGTTGCTGCACCGCCGAGCGCGTCTTGCCGCAGCGCCCGAGCGTAATCGATTTTCGTTTGAGCGACGCGGCGTTTCTCTTCCAGCAGGTCCTGTTTCGCTTGCACGTCATTTTTCAACGCTGCGATGTCTTCCGCGATCGAATCTAGGTCGGCGATCGCGACATCCCACTCCTTCTTCAGTTTCTCAATCTCTTTGGCTGGTTTGAGCCCTTGCTGAAAGAGGCCTTCCTGCCGTTCGTAGTTCAATCTCGCTTGTAGTTCTTTGGCTCGGTACGCAACGACTTGTTTTTGTTTGCTTTTCAGTTTTGCCTCGGCTCCCAAAATCAATTCTTTGGCAGCACTGACGGCAAAGTCGCGTGCTTCGGTGAAGCCGCCGATATTTTGTTCGTAAGCTTCTGCTTTGACGTTGGCTGTGTCGACCTTCGTTTTCAACTCTTGCAGCTGAGCATTAAGTTGTGTGGCCATGTTTGCCGCGAAAGGTTGAACCTCCAAAAGGAACTCACCTTTCTTGACGACCGACCCATCCACCAAACCGTCTGCGATCTTTGCAACAATTCCTTTCGTTGGCGATTTAACTGTCTGCTGACGTTCCTGAGGGGCAAACGCAACGATCTGGCCAGTGCCTCGCGATGTTTGCTGCCATGGCAGAAAAGCCATCGCAAAAACAGCGGCCGCCAATCCGATTAATAGCAACCGCGCTAAACGAGTTGCAAAGCGGGGCGATTGCACCAAATGGATCGTTGACTTGCGACTCGGTGTTTTCACAACCGAACCAAACTTACTGTTGACTCTGTCTGATATCATCGTAATTTCCGTTGTAATCTATCAGGTCGTAGATGCTTGGGCTCACGAACTGCCTAGCCCGAATATCTTTCCAGATTCCAGTCGTCGGTTTGCAAATCCATCGTTTGCTGGGCCCAGCGAGCGATCGATTTTCGCCCTGTTGAAATAATGATGGTTGTTTCGGAGGTGAATGATTCCAGACGTGATAGCACGTCCTCGGTGTCATCGTCTGACAATCGATCTAGCAGGCCATCCACAAATAGAATCCCGGGTTTAGCGATCAAGGCCCTCGCCAGCACCAAACGAACGGCTTGCCCCGTGGTTAAAGGATACCCACTAATGCTGAGGCTCGTTGCGTATCCATCCGTTAGCTCAGTGAGCGCTTGCCGGAGACCCAGTCGCGAAACAACGTCGTTCACCTTGGCAGAGCCGAGGTTCTCGCGACCCATCCGCAAGTTCTCGTCGACGGTGCCCTCGAAGACCTCGATTTCTCGAATGAGGCTAATGTTTTGCTGTAGCGATTCGGCACTGATCGCATCGACACGGTAATCATCTAGGAGCACATGCCCGGACGCTGGTTTTTGTTGGCCGACAAGAATTTCTGTGAGCCGCCCACGCAGTAGCTCGGTGCCACCGTAGATGGCGTAGGTTTTGGCAGGCTGAAAATCAACGTTGATCAGATGCGGCGATTGACCATCGATCTTCACTTCGACCAGCGTGACTCCGTCGGCGCCCGGGTCTCGCGCAATTTGAAGCTTGTCGATTCGATCAATCGGCAAATCGAACAGCTTCCCAAGTTTGTCAATTGAAGCCATCAAGTCGTAGTAGCTCTCGAGATCCTTGCCGATTTTCGCAAACGAGCCCAAGATCACGGTCACGATCAGCTCAGCAGCAACCAGCTGACCCAGCGTCAGCTGTTGAATGATCACAAGGTATCCGCCCAGAGCCAACAACACGGTCGCTGCCACCACTTGCATCACCATCGCGAAAGACAGTTGCTTGACCAGAATACGAAAATGGCTTTGCCGGTGACTGATGTACTGCGCCGCCAGTTCGTCAGCACGATTGATGGCATAGCCCAATCCGCCGTTGTATTTAAACGTGGATGGATGCCGGACAATCTCTTGAAGCCACGCCGCCGTTTCGTATTTCAGTTGTGATTCCTGTTTGGCCGTTTTGACTGCGCCGCGGCCAATCACCCAAAGCACGATGGTCATGATCGCTAGCAATCCAATGTCGTACCCTAGCAGAAACGGATGATAGAACGCGAGAACCGAAAGACCGATCACCGTTTGCAGCACCAGCATCAATGTTTCCAGTAACAGTTTGGCCGTGACTTTCTGCACCGTCACGATGTCGAAGAAACGGTTAACCAATTCCGGGCCATGGTATTTTTTCCACGTCGAAAGCGGCACGCGAGTCAGACGGTAGGACAGGTCTTCAACGGTTCTGACGAACAGTCTTCGCTGAATGATTTCAGTGACAACCGACATCAACACGCTCAAGCCAGCGCGAAAACCAAGAAACACCAGCACGATCAACGACAACACGACCAAGGGCTGTAGGGCGCGACCGTAAGCGATCGTGTTCACCACCGCTTCTACCGCTAGTGGAAGCGTCAAACTGAGCAGGCCGATGATAATCGAGAAGATAATGATCGTGCGGATGTCGCGTGCCTCTGGTTTAAGCAATGCCACGAAGCGATGAAAAGGCTTCATCGGATCGCCATAGGCTCCCGTTTGATAGTGGAACCTAGACACATTCTCAGCGGACAGAACCGGCTGAACGAGCAACCAGCGATACTGTTTCTTTTCGTTACGTTTGAGCTGCTTTCGCAACGAGCGCGAAGTGATAACTTTATCGGAACGGTTTTGGTTAATCAGGAAACGGCCGCGAGGTTTCGATTCCATCACAAGGATCGCGTCTTCGGATTCACCGGCCGTCATGTCCGCGTTCGCCAAAGCCACTCCGCCACCACTTACGGTGTAGGAGAGGTCTCGAAACGAGCCCGACATTTCACGAAATCGGATCCCAAAGTGTTTGCCGATCGCATTAAGTTGGTTCACTTCGCTGACCGTCGTGCCGTCTTGGTTGAGATCGGCAAGGCTTGGGTAGACTTTGTTCGATGAGAATGCGATCCCCAGATGCTCGCAGATCCGCTGCATCAAGCCAGCGATCTCAAGGCTAGAAATTGGATTGTTGTTTGGGGTGTCAGTCACGTTGGGTCGCTTTCAAAATTCTTTTGCACAACAATGAAGTCGTGTTTTCGTCCGCCGAAGGCGATCCGTTCAGCGGGGAAAACATGGGAATCTTCCGCCTTTCTATGGTGAACCAGTTTAGGTCCCGGATGGGCCGGAACCCAACATGCGTACGCTGAATTCTCGACTTTCGGCGGGCGAGCGAGCGATTTGCTCCGCTCAACCCCCTAGAACGTTGGCAAAACCCGAGTCACCAGCACAATCAGTAGGATTGGACGCGGCTCCTGTTGAAGGCCTTACTGAACGCAACGATCAGCAGCTTGCGCGACCGTGTTCATAACCGCTGCGGATGTCGCGAAAATCACAGTTTTGGCATCCTTTGTCAGCTTGGCGGCTTGAGGATCGGCAAGTTGCCAGATGAGGTACCTGATTGTCGACGTTTCATTCTACTGAGCGGTAGCTTTTAATTTGCCATTCATTTCATACTCAACCAACTCCCAAGATCCAACCCTCGGCCTGTGCCAAATCTTTTTCTTTCTGAGTCAGCGGAGGCTCCAAGTAACGCTTGAGCCCCAAGCCACGATCCGTTTCCTGAAGCCAGCGGCAAACGGCATAAGCGTCTTGTTGATCAACGGTTCGGGATGCTCGGTCGTAACGGTTTCGCAGCAGCGAGGGATAGACCTCGGCGATCATCGATCGATTCCGTGGAACAGAAAATCCATCAAACGGCCAGCAGTGAAGTTTTGGAAAGCGTTCGCGAAGTAGAGCCAGAAAGGGGATGCCGCAATGCGTTGACTTGGCGACCGAGCCCTGCACGTCGAACTGAAAGACGCTTTTCGCCGATGAAGTCCACTGCTCCGTCAGTCGATAATCGGTGTTGCCGCCTTTTCGCCGCGAGTCCACGCGAAGGTCATTGACGGTCATGTTTTCCTCGTGAGTCGGCCAATGCGTGGTGAAGTCATCCAAAAACTGGTCCCAAGTTTTCATCCCGTATCGGTCAAAATAGGATATTGGGAACGAGAACCCGTGATCCATTCCGACGATTAAGTTTCGTTGCGTTTCAAAAAGCTCGTTGAGCCACTGAAACACTTCCAGCCGATTCCAATTGCGACGTTTGCTTGACGTGGACGCTGGCGATTTGATTTCACGAGGCCTTTGATCGCCAGTGGCCAAGTAAACACAGATGGACGCCGTCCGAGTGCCGCGGTGCCCGGCCCCGCTGT
The DNA here is from genome assembly GCA_937929805.1 of uncultured Pirellulaceae bacterium. Lineage (GTDB taxonomy): Bacteria > Planctomycetota > Planctomycetia > Pirellulales > Pirellulaceae > Mariniblastus. The sequence goes on along the minus strand of CALFUT010000071.1, from coordinate 13,326 downwards.
AGTCGATACCAACGTAGGTTTCAAATTTTGGTTTCGATGCCATACAAACGGGGCTCTTGGTTGTGGGGCTAGGAGGTCATGTCGCCTCGTTTATTGACCTTTTCTCAAAGTTGGCCATTTCTCAAAGGTTGCGATTTTACTTGCGGATTAGAAGAAGCCGGTTGAAATACCCGCAATTGACTGGCGTTGGTTACACATTGCTTGGTAAATACGGTTCATCGCAGATGAAAACGTCGAAAAAAATCGAGGCTCTTGATGCTGCGCAAACCAATCGCATCATTCAGATGGCGTGGGAGGACCGCACGACCTTCGACGCGATTCGGGAGCAGTTTGGCCTTGAGCCGGGCGAAGTGATCAAGCTGATGCGGTCGAGTCTCAAGCCCGGGTCGTTTCGGCTGTGGCGCAAACGGACCGTGGGCAGAACAACCAAACATCAGCAGAAACGAAGCTTTGAGGTTGGGCGCTTTCGTTGCCCAAGTCAGCGAGGCTAGGCGGTGTCAACGCAACTAGTCTGGTTCAAACGTGATTTGCGGGTCCACGATCACGAACCCCTGCTCCGCGCTGCTGGCAAAGGCTATTGCGTTGCCCTGTACGTTTACGAACAGGAACTGATTGAAGCCAGCGATCACGATGCCGCCCATCTTGCTTTTGTCAACGAATCGCTAAAAGAACTCCGCGCGAGTTTAAGAAAGCTTGGCGGAGAACTGCTGCTGCGAGTCGGTCGGATGCCGGACGTGCTCGACCAGTTGCATCAACGACTGGGCTTCGAACGCATGTGGGCTCACGAAGAAACCTTCAACCAGCTTAGCTACCAGCGAGACCGCCGCGTTCGTGCATGGGCCAAGTCAAAGCGAATCCAGTTCACCGAGCTTCCTCAGTACGGTGTCGTTCGGCGGCTGAAGGATCGCGATGGTTGGTCGAAGATCCGTGATCGGCGAATGAAACAATCGATGGTCGAGCCACCGAAGCAAATCAGGTTGCCTGCCGAAGCGGCGTCGTTGGATGCAGGCGAGCTATTGCCGCTGGACCAATTCAAGGTTCAGGCTTTCGATCGAGTTGAAGTCCAGATAGGTGGTGAGGACCAAGCGAAGCGTTGTCTTGATTCGTTTCTGGATTCGCGAGGCGTGAACTACCGCAGCGACATGTCCAGTCCGGTCACCGGCGAACACGGCTGTAGTCGCTTGAGTCCGTTCATTGCTTACGGAAATATCTCGATGCGGACGATTCACCATCGATTGGGCAACCGCGTGGCCGAGCTAAAACAGCAAAAGAAATCTGGGCTGCCGGTGGAGCCAACGTGGCTCAAGTCGTTATCCTCGTTCCGATCGAGGCTCAGTTGGCACTGCCACTTTATGCAAAAACTGGAGGACGAACCCAGCATCCAATTCGAAAACTTTAATCGCGCCTACGACGGACTTCGCGAGAACGAATTTAATCAAGATTACTTTGACGCGTGGTGTCACGGGCAAACGGGTTACCCAATGGTGGATGCGTGCATGCGGGCACTTCACCAAACCGGTTGGATTAACTTTCGCATGCGAGCGATGCTGGTTTCGTTTGCGGCATACCATCTTTGGCTGCACTGGCGTGAGCCGGCGGTTTATCTTGCTCGTTTGTTTCTGGACTACGAGCCCGGCATTCACTACAGCCAGATTCAAATGCAGTCCGGTGTGACGGGCATCAACACCGTCCGAATTTACTCGCCCATCAAACAAGTTGTCGATCAAGATCCGCAGGGGATTTTTATTCGGCGCTTTGTGCCAGAATTGATCGATGTGCCCGATAAACACCTTGCCGAACCGCACAAGATGACGCGGATGGAGCAAACTTTGTTTGGCTGTCAAATCGGCACTGACTACCCCGCACCGATTGTCGACCACCAAAAGCGATACAAGGCGGCTCGCGATCGAATTCATTCCTTCAAAAAGTTGCCGGAAACTCGCGCCGCATCGGCGGCGGTTTATCAAAAGCACGGCAGTCGCAAAACGCCAATGAGTCGCAGGTGATTTGATGGCTCATAAAAAAGCAAACCTGCCAGAGAAGATTTGCGTCGTGTGTCAACGCCCGTTCGCATGGCGAAAAAAGTGGAAGGACGTGTGGGATTCGGTGAAGTATTGCAGCGAGAAATGCCGCCGCAAGCGTGACCCATCCGGCAAGCAACAGTAGAGCTTACCGTTTTGGATGGGACCGTTTGCGATGGAACCAAGCATGCACGTTCTCGGCTTTAGTCGCTTTCAATTCGGATTTCGAATTCGCCGTTGTCCAACGAAGTATCGATGCCGCTTCCGCCGTCGATGGTATCAAAACCCTCACCACCAAAGAATTCATCATTGCCGGGGCCCCCAAACATTTCGTCCGGTCCGCCCAGTCCGATCAATTCGTCGTCGCCCCCGCCTCCGTTCAATTTGTCGGCTCCGACGTTGCCTACCAGTAAGTCGTTTCCACTTCCGCCACTGATCGTGTCTCCGCCTCGGCCGCCATATAGCTCATCATCACCCGCGCCACCGTTCAACGTGTCGTTGCCGCTACCGCCTGAGATTTCATCGTCACCGCCAAGGCCAGACAGTGTATCGTTTCCTAGCCCGCCATTAAGGACGTCGTCTGCCGGACCTCCATAGATCAGGTCAGGGCCGGGTCCACCGAACAACATTCCGGGACGATTACCGCCAAGAATAACGTCGGCTCCGAAACCACCGTTGATCACTGTCGGAATGGAAGCGTCGACTTGAATCAAGTCAGCGCCGCCATATCCGTTGATGATAATGACATCAACATCCATCAAGGACGCGGATCCAATTCGCTGACCGTTGACCACGATCTCTAGGCTGCCGGGAAGTTGCGAGACGTTGATATCGTCGGGCCCCTGCGTGCCATCAATGATCATGATTCCATCGTCCGAGTCGACATCAATCGGGGCGTCAGACGCAGCGCACGTGACCGTCATTGAACCAATTCCGCCTCCGCTGAAGCCACCGACGCGAATCAGATAGCTCTCGCCTTCGATAACGTCGATCGTCATTTCAGACTGCAAACCGCAGCTGTCGTCATTGCAGCCCAGCAACGTTCCGGGGCAACCGGTATCTAACGAGTACGCAGCGACGCGAGTGTCATAGCTACTTGCACAGAAATCAAACGTCGCCTCGCCTGTGCAGGATGCTTCGTATTCGAACCAGATGTCATTCACCAACGACAACGCGAAGGATCCCACGCGGCAGTCCTCTGGCAAAGTTGGTCCATCGGTGGTTGCCGCCGCCGTGTTAAATTCTTCCGTGCCGTCACCGATTAAAAGCGCGGCATCGCAGTCGTCGTTTGAAGGAGCCGTCGCCGGAGTGCAGGCTCCTTGAGGGTTGTTGATCGCGGCAAGAAAATCAGGACGATGGAACCCGGTGCCTTGATTGAAACCGCCGTTAATGGAACAGCCTCCATGAGTGTGCACACCGTAGGCGATGCCTGTAAAATCGTCGATGACGGGTGATCCGGAATTTCCGCCCGTTGTGTCAGGCCGATAGCGTAACACGTTTCCGACGAGTCCTTCGAAAGAGCCAACGTGAGTTTTCAGCGCAAGGTTCCATCGTGGATTGACTGGCGAATTTGTTGATCCGAAACCAGTAACCCGAATAAGATCGTTTGATTCGAACGTATTGGAATCAGGAATGCCTATCGAAAATGAGTCGCCCTGAGCCGCCAGTGGCGAAAGTCCAGTGTTGGAGTTGTTGAAGACTCCAAAGTAGCACCAATCGCTGCCAACGCCAGCATTTAGAAACTGGATTGAGTCGGCGCAAATCGCGTACTGGTCCTCGGGAGGCGGGAAATTGATCGAACCATCCGCATCTGACAGAGGCACATTGAAAAAGACGGTTGACATCGAAGGAGCGCAGTGACCGGCGGTGATCAAGTCATTCTCACGACCATCGAATAGCCAAGCCGTACACCCAACATCGATTCGGCCCAGTCGAGGATCGTTCGAAAGCACACGGTCATCGACCGCATCACAAATCGATTCGGTCGGGCTTAAATCAGGAGCATCGCCCGCGATGACGCGCTCGATCACGACACAGTTCTTTTCAGCCGCAGCGTGTGCAAGCAGCTCAACTTGCACCGCGTCACCGTTGAAGTAAGCGGATTTGTGTTGCCATTGCTCGCAGGTGGTTGGGTTCAGGATCTGAACAGCACCGTCCTCTAAAGACGTGATCCGCAAGATCGAAGTCTCCTTGTGGCCTGTTGTCAGGACCACGTCGCTGAATTCCAGTTGAATCCATTTTGCTCCGTCGACTTCGACCGCTTCTTGGAAAACAACTTGGCGATTGGCAGCCGTGTTGCCCACCAATCCCGAGTTGACATCGACCGCGACTTCATGAGACGGTGGGACAGCGACAACCGGAGCGTTTTGCGCGTTGGTGATCGAGTTGCTATGCCATGCGACCAATGCGATGAAAACCAAAAGCATATTCTTCAGCAGCCGACCTGCTTTTGATGCTTCAAGGCTGAAGTGTTTTGTTTCTTTGGCGACAGGCGATTCCGTGAGGGCCGAAACGTGCATTACGCAACTTTCATTCAATGGGTCAGGCAAGAGGAGGGGCTACCCTGACCGATTGTAATTACGCGTCGGGAATTTTTATGGCTGTTTAATCACTCCAATCGGTTTAATCGATTTGCGCCCGGAATTCTGCGTTTGGTGTGCGGCCGGGACCACCACGTGAGAAGCCGTCAATCGCAAGGGTATAACGTCTTGCAAGAGCGAAGAGAGAATTGCGGAGTTCGCGGTGGGCGTTTCCAGTTTTCTAGGCGGATGCGCAGACGCAAGTCGATCACGAAAACAGCTACAAAGCGTCGTGGCTGGTCCTGTCCCGTTTTGGTCCCAGCGGCCCTAAACCAAACGAGGGCGTTGCTGTTGATCGTTTTCCGTGGCGGCGAATAGATGCCAATCGTTGGCCGGCAGGTGAAGGTCGATCTGGTCACCGGGCTGCGCGGATGACTTGCTGTCAAGTCGCGCGACCAGCGAGCTTCCTGCCAGATTGAAGTACACAACGTTCGCGTGCCCCATGTGCTCAACGACGTCCAATTTCACGGTTGCCAGCCGAGGATGTTTGGGATCGGTCGTTAAGTTTTCCGGGCGGAAGCCAAGCGTTACCTTGCCGCTTGTTGCTTCGAGGGCAGGAGCTAGATCGCGATCGCCGCTTAACGGATAGTCAACGGCATCGGCTTGGAAATGATCGTTCTCGATGCTTCCGTCGACAAAGTTCATGGCGGGTGTGCCGATGAACCCCGCCACAAAATGGTTGGCCGGTTGTTGATAGACCTCCATTGGCGTACCAATCTGTTGGATCACTCCGTCTTTCATGATCACGATTCGATCGCCCAACGTCATCGCCTCGACCTGATCATGCGTTACATAGACGGTGGTCGTTTTCAGTTTTAGGTGCAGTCGAGCCAGCTCGGTCCGCATTTGGACTCGCAGTTTTGCATCCAGATTCGATAGCGGTTCATCAAACAGAAACGCTTTGGGCTGACGCACAATCGCGCGGCCGACTGCGACGCGTTGCCGTTGACCGCCAGACAGTTGCCGAGGATATCGATCGAGCATCGGTTCGAGTGACAGAATCTGCGCGGCGTCGGCAACTCGACGGACGATTTCATCCTTGGGCGTTTTGCGCATCTTCAAGCCAAAGGACATGTTTTGCCGCACGGTCATGTGAGGATAAAGCGCGTAATTCTGGAACACCATGGCGATGTCACGATCGCCCGGTTCAAGATCGTTGACTCGCGTGTCGCCGACAAAAATATCGCCTGACGTGACATCTTCAAGCCCGGCGATCATTCGCAGTGTCGTGGACTTGCCGCATCCAGATGGACCGACCAGCACCAAGAATTCGCCATCTGCAATCTGCAGGTTCGAACTCTTGACGGCTTCGAATCCGTTTTCGTAGCGTTTGGATAATTGATTAAGGCGAATCTGCGCCATGTTTATTTCCGAAGTAAGGAGCTACCGCTTTGCGGATAATTTTAAACTGGATGGCCTTTCAAAACCACGATTCCAGGAGCGTTGCAAATACAAGCCCGACGCGCAAGCGAGTGGGTCGGGGAACGCGCAGATATCCACTCGTTTGCGCGTCGGGCTTATCATAGCGCAACTTCAACCCGCGTTAGCAAGGGAATGCTAGTCCCCTGCTCACGCATCGCGTTGGAAAATACAGTTTTGAAAGGCTCTCTAAACAAAGCAACAAAGGTCATTCTTTCACGCCACCGATCGTTAATCCAGAGACAAGGTATCTGCTAAGTAACATAAACACGATCACGACCGGGATACTAACAAGAATCGAAGCCGCTGCGTACAAACCCCACTCGGTGGACAGGCTCGATTGAAAACTTTTCAGCCCTAGCGGCAGTGTGAACAACTGGCGTTCTTGCAGTACCTGCGCGGCAACGATGTACTCGGACCAAGCCGTCATGAAACTAAACAGAGCCGTGATCACTAATCCCGGTGTGGCCAATGGCAATGAGACTCGGACAAACGTTTGCCAACGCGTGCAGCCGTCCATGCGAGCCGCTTCATCAAGCGAAATTGGAATCGTGTCGTAGAAACCCTTCATCTGCCACAGGCAAAACGGCAAAGCGGTCGCCGTGTAAAAAATCAGCAAGCCTAAGAACGTGTTGACCAACTGCAAATGCGAGATCATCACGTACAGCGGCAGCAGCAACATCGTCGCCGGAAACATTTGCGTGGTCAGAATCGCCAGCATGCTTGTGCTACGACCGACAAATCGAAAACGGCTGAGTGCATAGCCGCCTGCCGCAGCCAAACTAACGCCCAACGCTGTGACTGCCAGTGAAACCAATAGCGAATTCCCCAGCCACTGCAGAAACGGCTGCTCGGTGAATAGCTGGACATACGAGTCAAAGGTCCAACCATCGGGGATGATGGCCAGGTCGGTGCTACGTAATTGGTTACCGGGTCTGAGCGAAATTGAAAGCACATTCAGCACCGGGTAAACCGACAATGCAACAAACACCAGCAGCACGGCGTGGCGAAGGAATGTGATCCAGATTGGTTCTTTGGGCTGCGACATTAACCTACGCCCTCGGTCGCATTCGTACGCCACAAAAACAATAACGAGAACACCAACAGCATCGCAAAAATCACCAGCGACAATGCGGCGCCAAATCCGTATTGGTACAGATTGAACACGGCTTTGTAGACGTAGGAAACAAGGATGTGCGTCTTGTCGGATGGTTCGCCACCGTTGGACACCAGCCAGATGACGTTCAAGTTGTTGAACGTCCAAATCGTGCCAAGCGTGATTGCGGGAATCAGCACAGGCTTCAACATGGGCAACGTGATGTGCCAAAACTGTTTCGAACGAGGTACTCGATCCATGCGCGCGGCCTCGTAAAGTTCCTGCGAGATTCCTTGCATGCCACCCAACGCGATCACCATCATGAAGGGAAAGCCTAGCCAGACGTTGGCGATGATGCACGCGATAAAGGCATTTGTCGCGTCGCTCAACCAATTGATGGGAGAAATGCCCAAGTATTGATTGGCCAGCAGGTTCACGGCTCCATATTCATAGTCGAACATTCCTCGCCACGTTAGCGCGGTGATGTAGGCGGGAATGGCCCAAGGCAGAATCAAGATGACTCGATAGATCGATTTGCCTTTCACCGGCCCGTTCAAAGTCACGGCCAGCAATAATCCCAAGACGACGTGAAAGAAAACGCACACGACGGTCCAGATAATCGTCTTCAGTAGCACCACGAAGAACGCGCTCTCGCTGAAAACCTGTTCGTAGTTTTGGAATCCAACGATCTGCCAGTTTTGAAAATTTCGCAACGACATGTTGGAGAATGACAGAACCACGTTGTAGAAAAACGGGTAGACGATCGTGAAAAAAATCACCGCCAGCGAAGGCGCGATCAGTAGGTAGGCCGTTTTGTTCTTCTTCCAGTCACCGATGAAGTTCGAACAAGCGCCGCGTTGCCACCACATTAAACCGAGCGTCGCCGCTAAAGCGATCAGTTTCAAGATCGTGGCGGTCGAGCCGGGCTGAACATCGGAGTTCAGTCGCTCGATGGTCACCAGAGCATTTTTCTGCATGTCTCGCGCGGCGTCCGACGCGGATTTGTCTCCTGCCATTAAGGCTTGGTATTCGGGTCGCATCGAATCCCAGATGGCTCGCAGCTCCGAAACCACCGGCATCGCTCGACCGTTCTTCATTTGCTGAGCGGAGGCAACCAGCGTCGGGTCGCTTTTTAATATCGGATCATCCAACAGGCGTTTGCGAGACGGCAAGATGTTTAGCTTCGTCATGAAGTTGCGTTGGGTTGCCTCGGAGGTCATGAAAGTAACGAACTTCATGGCAGAGTCGGCTTGTTTCCCTGAGGCGTGGACGTTCAACGAGTAACCCTTCGTGGCGACCATTGGTCCCATCGGGATGCCGGTCGATGACACGATCGGCAGAGGAGTAATCGCGGCGTCAATGTTCGGATTGTCCAAGTAGTCGCGCCAGCTCCAATCGCCATTGATGATCATGGCGGCCGAGCCACTTTTAAACAGCGCGTCGGCGGTTTCGTAATCGCAGTTCGCGGGTAAGACGCGGTGCTCGTTCTGCAACGAAGCGATGAACTCCATGGCTGCAACGCACTCGGGCGTATCCAAGTCCGGCACCGGTTGGCCACTATCGTCGAAGACCCATGCTCCGTGCCCCGTCAGAAACGGGACCGCAAAAAATGGTTCGACAAAATTCCACACCAGTCCGTACTGGTCGATCTTGCCGCTAGAGTCTTTATCGATGGTCGCCCGAACCGCCATCTCAACCATTTCGTCGGTGGTTGTCGGCGGACGGTCGATCAAGTTGCGGTTGTAGACCAGTGCCAAGTGGTTGCCGATACGATCGCCAATTTGAACCAGTAGTTCCGCTTCAGGATTTTCGGCGGACGGTAGGCGAGTCAGTCCTTGATCGACGAAATTGGCTGCTTGGTCTTCCGAAACCCATGGCTGCATGTCTTGGACGATACCCATGGTGACGAAAGTGCCCATGGAATCGGAGGGTCCGAAAATCAATTCGGGGCCAGTGCCCGCCAAGGCGGCTGCTTGAAAACCGCTGCGGAGTTCTTCCGTTTCTTTGTAGAGCGTGTTGACACGAATGTCGGGATGAGCCGCTTCAAAGCGAGCCACTTCTTCGTCCAGAACCACTCGTTCGGCGACCGTCATTTGATGCCAAAGCGTGATCGTCTGCCGGTCGCTCGAGGGAGCACAACCAGTCAGCAGGCAGAGGAACACCATCGCGAGGCAGCAAACACGTTGGGACGGTGAGGCACCACGATGGGAGGGTGAGGCTCCGTCCGAACCGAGATCCAAGATGCGGTTCGGACGGAGCCTCACCCTCCCTTTGCGGTTCAGAGTTTGGTTCGGACGGAGCCTCACCCTCCCTTTACGGTTCAGAGCTTGGTTCGGGCGGAGCCTCACCCTCGCGCTAATGTTGCTTGAGAATCGCAGCATGGATCAACCTATTTCTTGGCCTTGCCACGTGTAGGTTTTCCGACACGCCAGATCTGTCCCGATAGCGGCGGCAACGTCACAAGGCCTCGTCCACGTTCACGAGTGAATTCACCGGACTCATGGCTTGAGAGCACGGGAGTGACTTGCATCGATCTTCGTAATCCCTTCGTTGGAATCTCGATCGATGCCGGTTGATCGCCTCGATTGATTCCGATTAGCATCGTTTCGTTTTTGACCGACCGTGTGAACACGATCGTCTTGGCTTCATCATCCGTCGCGATGACATTGATGTTGCCCTGCCGGAGTGCCTCGCTTTCGCTGCGAAGCTTCAACGAGGATTGGTAGTACGCGTGAAGTTCTTTATCAAAGGTAATCGGCTGAGGCGGATCGACCGATCCGAACGGGCCGTGAGATCGAGGTTGATAAGTCAGGTCGTCCCACACCATGGGCATGCGGTCGTCGGGATCGTCGGCTCCATCCATGCCAGCTTCGGTGCCGTAGTAAAACATGGGTGCTCCGACGTAGGCGATCTGGAACAAGGTGACCAATCGCTGGATCTGTCGATGTTGATCCGTCGGCCGAGTGACATCGTACGGCTTGAAATTGCGAGGGCTGACTCGTTCGCCCACGTCGTAGTCAAATCGATGAGCGTTCATGTACGGTTGATGCTTACCAGCGTTGACGATCATCGAAGCCAGTCGATCGGTGTCGTGCGAGTCCATCAAGTTCTGCATGGCGACGCGGACTTCGGGGGCGTGAGCCTGTAGTCGTTCGGTCAACTGCTTGGCGAATTCACTGGCAGGCAAATTGCCGTCGACTAAGAATCCTTTGACCGGATAGGCGAAGCCATGGTAGTTCATTGACGAACTGAATCCACAATCGGCCAAGTAGTCGCCCGCGTCGTCCCAGATTTCAGCGACGGTGAAGGCTTCTGGATTTAACTCACGAACCAGCGTGTTCCAATCTTGCCAGAACTTGTTGGGAACTTCATTGGCCACGTCCAACCGCCAGCCATCGATTCCGTCAGACGGATCGCCATCACCGTTCGGATCCATCCAACGGCGAGTCGCAGCGAACACGTACGCCTTTGGCTTGGGGTGCAAGTCATCGCCAGCCGCGTTGTTAGCGAACTCGGGCAAGGTGTCGACGCCCCACCACCCAGCGTATTTGAATTCGTTTTGATCGGTGTTGGGATCGTCAAAGCTCTCGACGATATACCAATCCTGATAGGGAGACTGTGATTGGTTTTTGACAATGTCTGCAAATGCCCAGAAGTCTCGACCCGTGTGATTGAAAACGCCATCGATGATGACTCGCAGCCCGCGTTCGTGAGCTTGCTTGAGCAATGACAGAAACAGTTGATCCGCTTTCGTCCATTGCCAAGTTGTGGGATCCGCCGTTTCGTTTGCCATCAAGTCAAAATCGCCTTGCGGATCCGGTCCGAAATACGGATCGATATGATGGAAGCTATTGCCGTCATACTTGTGCATCGATCGAGCATAGAACACAGGATTGAAGTAGATCGTGTTGATGCCAAGGTCGGCCAAGTAATCAAGTTTGTCGATCACTCCTTGCAGATCCCCGCCATACCGACGATGGAAGACTCCATTTTCGTAGAAGTTGTCTCCGCTTTGCTTTTCCCAATCCGCACGCGAGTACCAATCATCGGTCCACGGCGTCACCGACCAGTTGTCAGGCACGACACCGGGGAACTCAAGCGAGTCCTTCGTTGGGTCGTTGGATGGATCGCCGTTGCGAAAACGTTCCGGAAAAATCTGATAGAAGATCGCATCTTTGGCCCAAGCCGGAACACGTTGCTCGGGCGTCAATGGCTGCTGAGCAACAATGGTCGTGTCCTCAAGTAAAGCGAACCAAACCAAGATCGACGCGCAGGATAGAGGTGCTGCAAAAATTGCCCAATTCAACATGATGCCCAGTTTCCGAATAGCGGTGAAGGTGAGTTGCTTTGCCAACCACGGGTTCGACTTACGCTACTCAGTTATGTCGTGTGAGTCGGCAGCTTGTGTGACAGCGGAGAAGAGTCATCCTTCTCGTTCGATGCTTTTGACTTTTTTCGTTTCGCTGTTCCAAAGTTTTTCGTACTCTGCGCTGTCCACTTCCTGCATGGGGCCATTGGTAAAGCCGACCTGGCGTTTTCCTTCAATCCCTTCAGCCTCAAAAATAACAGGCATTGCCGGTCCACGAATAACAGTGTTGACTCCGAACCGGATTTTGAACGGCTGATTGTCACGCTCACTTATAAAAAGGCTGTCGACATCCGAAATATCCATCCCCGCAACTTTCATCCTTTGGGGATCTTGTTGGCGAATAAACTGCCTAAAAGATGCTTCGTCTTTTGGCCCGCGAAAACCATTTTGCGTCTGGAAAATCGAGTACATGGTGGCTAATCGCTTCACATTGCTGTCGTTGGCCTTTGCGATCATCGAGTCGGGATTGACTCGATTTAGGCAACCGCCAGCGGCAAATAATCCCACCAAAATCAAAACTATTTTTCGAATCTCTTTTGAACACATAAGCAATCTTCCGTGTCGAGCTTCCATGACCGACGATGAATTTTGTGATAACGGTTGTCAGTTTCGTGACGAAAGCACTTCTTCTCGAATATCCCTACAGCTCGTTCGCATCAACAACCAAGCCATCGTTACGCTGGCCCAAAGCCACGAGGGTGGCAACGTTGGCCGAGTTGGAAATTGAACGCACAGATCCGTCTCCAAAAGCGGCAACGACGGTACCCGGGTGAGCTGAGCCAAAGCCCAACTCATGCGAACGACCGTCTTTCCAAAGGTTGCTGAATTGTTCAGAACGTTGCTGATTGTCGGGAATCAACGCCAAATCTTCGTTGCCAAACCAAGCCGAGTTGGAAGCAAACGAGAACATCCGCATCGTGGAATAGTCGGCACTGTGGGCGTATCCCGTATCCCACCAATCATCAAATTGGCCAACTCGAGAATACGAATAATTCTGGGCGTTCACTGATTTTTCCATGAACAAGATGGTGTTAGAAGATCCATCAACAATCGCACCGAAATCAACGCGCTCGTGTTTAACGATTGATGAGGCTTCACCATTACCCGAAGTTTGTGCATGCCCTCCTTTAACGATAATGCCCTTGAATGTTGCCTCGAAATTTCCGTCTTCTTCGCGGTTGCTCTGTTCGGTATAGGTATTGTGACGTGGCACTGGACCATTCGCATCTGCGTAGGGGCCAAGCACGCCCGCGTAGTCATTCAAACTAAGCGTCAGCAAGTTGTAGGTTGCGACGCGTGGTGCACGCGATGGACAGCTGAAACTTGGAACTTGCGCTTCAGCGACAGCCAACGCGCCAACGGGCGGGTCGATGAACCCTGTCGTGGCTCGCTGATCGTATGTGGTGTTTTGCTCAAGGTATGGAAGGATCTGATACATCCAACCCGCATTCTCAAATCCAAACAAAGCTTTTTTCGCTTGGGCAGGATCATGGTAAGCATCTGAACATCCCCCCGCTGTTGGGAAGTGACCAAAAGCCGATTCGTAGTTGAGTGCTCCCAGTGCGTCTTGCTTCAGATTATTCATGCACTGTGAACGCCGGGCTGCTTCGCGGACTTGCTGCACCGCTGGCAATAACATGCCGATCAGAATGCCGATGATGGCAATCACCACCAGCAATTCAACCAGCGTGAATCCAGCGTGGTTGTCACGTGTTTTTGATTTCATGATACACCTGAACAGAATAGAAATAATCGAAATAAGTAAGTCAGCTGCCATTGATACTGGCAGCAAAAAACTGAAGGTAGGTCAATCGAATTGGTTGCGGTTCGTTTCGTCTCCGT
>CALFUT010000070.1 GCA_937929805.1 uncultured Pirellulaceae bacterium | reverse complement strand
AAAATCGTGACCTCAAGCAGTGGCTAAAAGATGCAGGCCTGACAAACTCTACCCAATCAAGAAGAACAAAGGCCTACGAAAAAACGAAAAAACGCGTAACAGAATCGAAACACTAGAAAATTCTTTTCACCTCCCCAGCCTTACCCTCCCGAACATTGGGGCCGCTGAGCTAAGGTGACGCAGGAACGAACACCGCCAGCGTTGCGTCGACCACATCGTCTTCCAACAAGATGACCGCAGTGTCGCCCGCCGACAATCGATCGTTCGCACCGGGCACGCGGACATAGTCCTGCTGAATCACGGCCACAATCAGGCAGCGATCCGGCAATCCAAGATCCTTCACGGCCGATTCGGTCGCCGGTGATCCGTCCAGCACATCGACTTCAATCACGTTGATCAAGCCGCCAGGCATTTTCGCGCGGCTGACGACGATTCCGTCGTTCAAGTAGGACAAAATCTGTCTAGCCATCACGTTCTGTTCGCTGACGGCCAAATTAATGCCCAACTTTTGAGTGATGCTGCAATAATCGGGACGATCAATCACCGTCATAATCTGGTCGGCACCCAGATCGTCCGCCTCGACGCCCAACATCATGTTATCCTCGTCGTCGCCCGTACACGCAACGAAGACATCTGCGTTGCCGACCCGCTGTTCTTCAAGGTTCTCACGCCGCCTTGCGTCACAGTGAACAACGGCGGCAGTCTCAAGAATTCCCGCCAGAATTTGACAGCGAGCCTCATCGGACTCCAGCACCATCACCTTGTAGCTTTCTCGTTCCAGCGTTCTAGCCAGCTGCAATCCAGTCTCGCCACCGCCGGCGATCACGACTCGTTTCGCTTTCGGCGTGCCACTTTTAAACAGCGCTCTGACGACTTTGATATCTTCGGGACGGCCGAACACGGTCACCTTGTCGCCAACCTGCAGTTGGTCGTCGGCAGCCGCAATCCAGAAACGTTTCTCTCGCTGGACCATCCCCATCCGAACGTTGGACGGTAGGCCGAGGTCGCGGATTGGATGGTCGGTGACCTTCCCCTGTTGCCCAACAACAAGCTCTTGAACTTCAAGGCCACCACGAGCAAACTGCTCGACCACCACGCTGCCGGGATCACGAATCGCTCGAGCCAACTCCATCGCCGTCAGGTGCTCCAACGAGAGCATGCGGTCAATTCCAAAGTGCCGCTGATAGTCGAACGTGCTAAGATCGCGGAACACGGGGGAATAAACGCGAGCAATCGAGCGACGAACGCCCATCGCTTTGGCCATGCTGGCCGCCACGATGTTGACCTCGTCTTTGCCCGTGACCGCCAAGCAGATATCGGCCGTGCTAATCCCGGCCTGAAACAAAACGCTGGACTGCGACGCCGATCCAACGATCGCGCGGACGTCAAAGCTTTCGTTAATCACTCGAACCATTTCTGGGTCAATATCAACGACCGTCACGCTATGTTCCAATTGGCACAAGCGATCCGCGATGGAGGTTCCAACGGTTCCCGCGCCAAGGATGATAATGTTCATACTGGAATGGACTTTCGGTGACAGGCTGTTTTCGCACGAGCTGGATTCAAAATCTATCCCAACATCGTGCGCTCAATCGTCCGAATTTAGGATCTGCGGATAAACAAGTTACTTAACGGACATGCTTTATCGTCCGGATTTCCCGAATGATTTGGAGCTGCATCCGGTAATTTATTATTGAGCAAATCCTTACTATTCTTCGCTCGGTCCGTACTGAAAAGCCAGCATGTGGTAGCCGGTGTCATCGGTCGTGACGATCATGCCAGTCGGTCGGAAGTACCGCTTGATCAGGTCAAATTCCGGCAACGGTTGCTCGGCCAACGCTGTTTGAAACCTAGCCAACATCGGATTCTTCTCGCTCATCTTTTCAACCATGGTCGCCGAACGCTCGTCGCCCATCAATTTGAAAAACTGACGCATGGGCCCTTCAGGGTTAAAGAACGTTACTGCACATGGCACATCCGACCCGGCAGCCTCCGTCAGCCGTTGCATCTGCTGAGTATATTCTTCGTCCTCCGCCATGGCGGGTGCATTCCCGAGACTTACGTCAATCAAGTGCTTCACCATATCGGCCGAATCACAAAGGATCAAACTATTGTCCAGCAAACAGAACGCTGGGTCAGAGAAACGCATCGGAAGATCCCCGACTCGCTCTTTGGTTCGTTTTTCACGAAGCGCTTGTATCTCTTCGCTTGGAGGATCGAACACCCACATCGGCACGCCTTCGTGCTCGACCGTCGAGGATCCGCTTTTTCCATCCTTGCCGGCTCTCATGTTGATCAGCTCATCCACGACTTCTTTGGCCTTTTCCATATCGACCACTCCCAGCGCTACCGCCCTAGACCGAGCGTTCATCAAGAACTCCGTCTCCGGGTCGGCCCATTCGAGATAGGTGAATCGACCGTCGACCGTATTGACAACATCTTCGTAGAAGTCCAACCCAGTTCGTTCTTTCAGTTTGACCACGACTTCCTTTTGGAACTCGCCATCGGGCGAAAACGTATCGACAATTTTTTCGAACTCGTTGACCGCCTGCATCGGATCCCAATGCGTGGAAATGTAGTTGGTTGCATCGGCGGGGATCCACGGTTGTGGATCGCCGTCACCCGGCTTCAGCGCCAACATTTCTAAAATGCCAGCGCGAGGGTTTGCCAACAACAAGTGGGCATGAGAAACGCTGTTGAACTCTTCGCTTTGCAGCGAAATACTGCCGCCCAAGCCCAACACGCCATCAAGCCCGACCTTGGGTAGAAACGCCAGCACGCCCTGAGCAATCGTGTTCCCACGAAAACCACCGCGAGCAAGCGAAATCGGATCCGCAAAATACCGAATCTCGGGCTGGATATCTTCTGTGGGACGGCACCGGTTCATGACCGTGACGAACTTTCGGTTTTCCTTGAGCGGTCGAACCTTCTCGACTTCCAACCCTTCCCAACGAGCCAGCACGGCCTCCAATTCGTCTCTTGCAGTGCAACTGACAAACCAGCCATCACGCACAAACGCGTGTGCCTTCTTGGGCATGTCCGGAAGATCGTACGAGTAAATTTCGACTCCGGATTCCGTTGCTTCAACGGTCTCGGTGAGTCCTTTGTCGGCCAGCAGTTCCGTCCACTCCGTCCGAGACTGCGCGACAATTTCGGCAGACTCGGATTCCGGGTCAATGTCGACGGCAATCAAGTACTCAAGATCCTTCCGGCGAGGAGCAATCACGGCCAGACAAAGTTCACCGGCCGGCAGGTCCTTGATCTGTTCCAAAGTCATGCCAACTTTACCTTCGGTAACTTCCGTGTAAGCCGCTTCGGCTTCGTCGTACATTCGTTGCACGAAAGGACCAATGTTTTCGTCCTCGAGCATCTCCGCACCCATCAGCTTGGGCAACGATTCCTGCACATTGTCAATCTGCAGAAACGCAGCAGTCGTCTCTGGCAATAACTCCTCGATCGCAGGACGCGGCGGCGCATCTTGGGCTAGCATCGCCGAAGTGAACACTAAAACCGCCAACATTGGTAATGCCATGAGAATCGAGTTCTGCGCCCGACCCGCCATACGGGATCGGTACGGTTTAGACCAAAAATTTGATTCGTTCATCTTGTTCCCATAAAATAGATTGTCGTTTGAGCGGACCATCGAGCCACGATTCGGACGATTTCCAAAGCGTACCCTTGGAACGCAATCGCTGATATTCACGGACTTGAATCTAGCCGCCGCGTCGGCATTTTAGTCACATTGGAGCGAGTTTCCGAGTGAGCGGATCGTCCCGTAGATGAGATTTTCCTACGTTATTCACGACGAAGCGGTTCCCCGAGGACATTTGCACCCTGAGAACTACGCGCCAGTTTATCCAAACGTTAAATTATACCAACGTTTTCAAGGCAGGCGTCAACCATTACCGATAAGACGAAGTCACGCCCACTTTATAAATGCGGAACGAATCGAGCCGTCATGCCCTACATCGTTTTATTTCTAGTATTGATTCTCACGTTGCCCCCCGCGGCTGCGATCGGACAGCTCGACCCGGGCGGCGGAGTTGACGTCGGTGGTGGTGGCGATGCTGGAGGCGGGCTCACAGGAGACGGCGGTTTCGAACCGGCCGAATTGGATTTGGGGACAAATACCGAGGATACTCGCAACCAAGGTTTCGTCGGTGCAACGGCAACCGGCATTCAGGAACTCGGATTCGTGGGAGCCTCTTCGGAAACCAGTGGACCTCCTTTGAGTGAAGGTGCAACCTTTGGCGGCGACATCAACAACAGCGGTGTTCAAGCCGGAGGTGGCGGTGGTGGCGGCACAGCAGGCAACCCCGGTGGTGCTGGCGGGGGTGGAGGTTTCAACGGAGGCTTTGGAGACGCTGGACAACTGGGTGGTGGAACGGAAAACGGCTTTCAAGTGATTCGTTCGAGTGTTCGGGCTCGATTGGTACCAAGAATTAACGCGCCGCCGATCCCGGGCGAACAAATTGTTTCTCGATTCCAAGATCGATTCTCGCGACAGCCGGTGCCGCAACCCGCCGGGCCGCCGTTTTCAGATGCGGTGTTCTCAAGTGTTTCAACGTCTGGCGTGAACGTCCAAGTCCAGAATCGGACGGCTATCCTGACCGGCTTTGTCGGCTCGTTGACCGAGCGTGATCGCTGGGAACGACAACTGCGGCTAGAACCGGGCGTCTATCAGATCATCAATCAGATCGAAGTCATTCCAAACGGCAGCAGCAACGCTCGTTGATTCTGAAGTTGCACACTTTCGCATTTCAGGCAATTTGATTCTGCAAAGCGTGGCGTGGTGATTCCCGAGCGTTTGCAATACAAGTCCGAGGCGCGAGCAAGGAAATCGGAAAGCCCTCGGACATCCACTCGCTTGCGCTTCGGGCTTGTATTAAGTGCAACTTCCGATTGGTTTAAGCATCCGATTTGATAAAGCATCCGATTTGATTGCAGCCTCAATCGGACTAACTCACTTCGATATCAATCTCTCCGCGTTCACCGTTGTCCAATGCGGTGTCGAACCCGGTTCCGCCGTCCAGCAAGTCAGCGGCCAGACCGCCGGTCAGCATGTCGTCGCCAGAGTCGCCAAACAAATCGTCTGAGCCGCCCTCTCCAAAGAGTTCGTCGTCGTCATCTCCGCCTCGCAAAATGTCATTGTCGAAGCCACCGTAAAGTTTATCTTCTCCCTGTTCGCCAAACAGAAGATCGACGGCGCCTCCGCCATGCAACGTATCGTTCCCCAATCCGCCATATAGCTCGTCGGGACTGGTGCCACCGTACAGGATGTCATCGCCCAAGCCTCCGAACAGAAAATCATTCGCTTGGTCACCAAATAACATGTCGTTCCCCGCACCACCTTCGATGGTGTCCGAGTTTCCGCCCCCGTGAATTTCGTCGTCGTCGGCTCCACCAAACAACATGTCGTCGCCCGCTCCGCCAAAGATCATGTCCATGCCAGCTTCACCATAAATCGTATCGACGCCGCTCTGGCCAGTGATTTCATCATCGCCCGAGCCTCCGTAGATCATGTCGTCTCCCGTTCCACCCGAAATGATGTCTGCTCCGCCACCCGCGTAGATCGTGTCATTTCCCCCGCTTCCAAAAACGGTATCGATGTCGTCTCCGCCGGTAATTTGGTCATTGCCGGCTCCACCGGTCAGCGTGTTGGCTCCTGCACCGCCTTCAAGCGTGTCATTTCCTTCCATGCCCAACAAACGATCGTTTCCTGCTTCTCCAAAAATAAAATCGTCGCCATCACGACCAAACAGGCGATCGTTTCCGGCACCGCCGTAAATCGTGTCAACACCAACGCCGCCACGAATAAAGTCATTCCCCGCATCGCCATTGAGCATTGAGTCAACGCTAACCGTTGGCTGTAGCCGAATTTCGTCATCTCCCTCTAAAGCGTTGACAATCAATTGGCCGCTGGGGCGAGCAAACAGGCCGTGATCAAAACCATCCACCAAAATGCGAAGTTCACCTGTTGAGCCTCGCACTTCGATCAAGTTGATATCGTCCGTTCCATTCACAACCAAGTCACTGCCCAACGCGTACACCTCGCCAATACCCGGCGAAGCAAATTCCCATCCGATGTCGGTGAGAGCGGCGTTGTCGAGATCAGTCGGTAACTCGCGCGTGCCGTTTGGAATGCTTGGATCTAACGCTGAGTTACGACCGTTGTCGGTTGTTCCCTCGGCAAAGTGAGCGAGATCGCTGAACAGTGGGACATCCCCCGCACCGTCATACTCAGCCACCGTAGCCGTTCCGGTGAATGTAACGTTACTGACATCGACCCGCGCATCCCATGAGTCGGAAGTACCGATCCCCAAGACGTGATAGAATTCGTGAAAGGCGACAGACCGAAAATCAAACTCACTGGCATCAAGATCGGTGGTCGTTTCGCCAAAGTGCCAGTTGACTGCCGTAGAAAACGAAACCGTCCCACCCCATGGCGCGAAATCGTCATCGTTCGCGACACCCGACTCGCCGCGTTCGCTAATGGCGTCAAACCATGCCTGCGTACCACTGGCGCTGAATCCGCCGGGACCACCAAGCCCCAAAGCGCCAGGGCCTAAATCCCGCCCCCCCACGTACACCACGATCTCGTCCGCGTTGACCGTTGGGTTACTCACGTGCGACCCAAAATCTCCTGTCCCGGGATGAAAGAAACGCTGTGACCAAGTGTTGATGCCGCTAGGCACGATTGCATCGAGGGTATCATTGAGCGAATCACTAATCGCAGACGCAACATCCTCGACTGCATCCCGTCGTGCGGTGTCATCGAAGAAGCCTTGGCTGTCAAACGAGTAATCCACCACGATCGTTGCCAGCATGGATCGCGATTCAAGTGAACTAAACTGCAAAGTACGGCGGTCCGATCCGGTTCGACGCCGCGGTGCCCCCGTCCCTTGGTTTAGCCGCCAACTGTGAACCAGCCTGCGTAGTGCGGCAACCGGTAGAGACGTCAGCAATCGATTTGGAATACTCAAGGTAACACTCTGTGAAGAAAGCAAAACTTGATCGTCAATGTGGCCAAGCAGATCGGCCAGCCCATCGAAAATCTAGGCCATTTTCCTCGTGAAAGAGGGAAAATTTCTTCGATCCATCGCGTAGAATCGATCTTGCAACCAGTCGTATGGATTGGCGAGAGGTTTCGGAGCCCCAAGGCAGAACCCAAGGCAGAAAACAGATGAGCGTCAGGATCGCTGTCTTACCAATCGACGGGCTAATCAAAAGCCGTTTCGTTTTAGAAAAAATGTTACAATCGGCGGACCGTTTGGCCGATTGCAGGGTTAAATCCCGGATAGCCGTTTACATCAACCAACAACGCTGCAAGGCTTGATCGCATTGGCGATTGGCAGAATGAAATCGATAGTCCCATGAATGATCCAGCACGCCGTCGTTTCTTGAAATCATTGGTTGCAGCCGGGGTGTTCACCAGCTCGATTGCCGGAGGCCGCCGGCTTTGTGCGAGTGACGCCAACAGCGAGATCAGCTTGGGCTATATCGGCTGTGGTGGTCGCGCCAAGAATTTGATGAAGAATTTTGACTTGGTCGATGGAGTCAACGTGACCGCACTCTGCGATCCAGACGTCGAACGCCTAGGCGCAGCGAAGGATCTATACCCAAAAGCGAAGGGCTTCGCGGACATGCGTAACTTGCTGGAGGGTGATTTGGTTGACGCCGTGGTTATCTCAACCTGCAACCATTGGCATTGCCTTGCTGCGATCTGGGCCATGGAAGCGGGCAAGGACGTGTACGTGGAAAAACCGCTCTCTCATTCACAATGGGAAGGCGAGCAAACGGTCGCCGCCGCAAGGAAGTATGATCGCATCTGCCAGATTGGAACCCAGCAACGCTCCGATCCGATGCAGGCGGAAATCAAAAAATTCCTGCACGAAGAAAAAGCACTCGGCGAGATTCAGTCAGCGCGAGTCAACCGTTACGGCGTTCGCAAACCGATCGGCAAACGGGCCGCGGCACTTAGGCCTCCCGAGTCCGTGAAGTACGATCTCTGGCTTGGTCCTGCGGCCGACACAAAGATCATGCGTCAGAAATTTCATTACGACTGGCACTGGGACTTTAATACTGGATCGGGCGAGATGGGCAATTGGGGCGTCCACGTTTTGGATGACGTTCGCAACAACGTTTTCCAAGACAAAGTTGCGTTGCCCAGAAAAATCATGGGCGGAGGCGGACGCGTTGCGTGGGACGATGCTGGCAATACTCCAAACACTCACTTTGCTTACTTCGATACTGGCAGCATTCCCGTTGTGATCGGGCTGTCTAACCTAACTAACAGCAAAGCGTCAAAAGCTCGATCTGCTCATCCGGGCCCCAGCAGCGGATACATCGCTTACTGTGAAGGCGGTTGGCTCGAAGGCCAGCGCGGTAGTGCTGAAGCGTTCGACAGTGAGGGCGACGTCATCAAAACGTTCAAAGGCAATGGCGGGCTGCCCAACCACGCTCAAAATTTCATCGACGCAGTTCGAGCCCACGATTCGTCATTGCTGAACGCTGAGATCCAAGTGGGACACGACTCGACCGGTTGGTGCAACTTGGCCAACGTCACGTATCAGGTTGGCAAGCCCTTCGCTCACACCGACGCGGCTGAAATCGATGTGGAAGTGTGGACAAAACTGGTCGGCGAAATGGAAAGCCTGCTTGAGCGACATGAAATCGACATTCAAAGCGAAGCGATCAAGCTAAGCCCGGTACTGGAACTCGATCCGAAAACCCAACGATTCATCGGCGAACACTCGGACGAAGCCAACGAATTTCTAAAACGCGAATATCGCGAGGGGTTCGAGTTGCCTGAAATTGCGAAGGCAACAGCCAAGTAGGCCACCGTCTCATTGAAATGTCAAATCAGGATATCAAGCGTTGGGCAAACCTCCCGACGTGGTTCTGAAATGCACTCAAGGCAAACAGGTTCACAATCTATGGCGTACTAACCTCGTTGCTGCTGCCCAGATTACCGATTAAGGCAAATGCATCGCCCAACACGTTGACCGATCCATCCGCATTGAAGTCGCCCTGAGACCAACTGGTTGATACCGCCCCCAAGTTGCTAACCAAGGCGCTGGCGTCTCCAAGCACGTCTACGACGCCGTCGAGATTTGCGTCTCCAACAAACGTACCCGTCAGGCCGTTTGACGTCTCAACCAACGTCGAAAAATGTTGCTGGAAGTCTGTGAACTCGATCGTACCACTGCCGTCTAGGTCGAGGTCAGCCAACACTCCAACTGCGGGGGCACCGATGTTGCCGATGTACTGATCAAGGTCATCCAAATCGACATCCAAATCACCGTCAAAGTCTCCAACGACATTCGCAACGGTGGCAGCGAGGTCGTATCCGATCACATCAAAAACCAGAATGTCGTTTTCAGAGATCGTCAACAACTCGCCCGGGGCCGCTGTTGGGTCCAAAATTCCCAGCGATGGAAATCCATCAAAAAAGTGAGACGCTTGATTTCCGGTGCCGTTGAAAGATCCGGTCTCCAGCAAAATGTCATCGCCGTCAGTCAAATCCGCATCGATCGAAAAGAAAACGTTCGATCCTGTGCTAAAATCTAGCGCGTCAGGATCCGCTGCAAACGCCGCACTGCTTCTACGAAACAGATCGAACGAAGAAAATAGAGCAAAAGAATTCAAGTCTCCAATACCAGCAGTTCCGCCGTTCAAGTCAACGTCTGCCGCTGGCCCGGCGTCAGAAAACGTGTCAACGACGTCTACCCCAGAGACAAACCCCATCGCGTGGCCAATTTCGTGGGTTGCTACGCCAACAAAGTCGGTGGCTCCAAACGTGATACCGTCAGAAGGATCAAAATCAAAGTTGACTTCGCTGTTGAAGGTAATTACGGCATCGATTCCCGGATCATTCGCAGGAAGTAAACCGACCGCCTTGGCATTGGCCGAAGTAATCGCGAACAAGGCGTTATTGAGTGCGGAAAAATCTCCCGCACCAAGCGATGTATCATTATCCAGAACGACGTTCCCGTCTCGGTCATTGGTCAAGAACGAGACTACCGACAAGCCTGGTCCGTTGGTTGCATCGTTACCTGCTGGCAAATTCTCAACTGCAATTAGGTCGTTGGCAGAGGTTGCGTCGGCAAAAAGCTGATCCTTCAGCAACTGGAGTGTCGGAAAGTCTCCGCCCAGCTCAGCCGCTGAATCAACCAAGCTTGAGCCTGTCGAACCTAAAATTGTCGCGCCGGATTCTGACTCAATTGGCGCAAAGTCGATTTCAATGTTAATCGTAATGTCATCGTCGAAAATAGCCGACCAACGCTCCCCAGCTTCTACAAATCCAGCAACTGCAACGGGATCGAGGTTGGGGTTCCCGACCGCTGGAACCCCGGCTGAGTCGACAAAGTTGAACGTAAGCTGCCCAACAACAGGGGCCACGCCGATAAACATTGCCGCAAACAAAACGCTGGGGAAGAAGCTATTTCGACTCATTGGTAACCAATCAAAAAGTTGACGTTACATGCCTTACAATCCCAGTGACGCCGCGTGGACCCGAAATCATACTGGGAATCCGGGGAACGAAGCGGATCCCGAAATCGAGTCTCCTGTGCTGACATTGTGCTCACCACCGCAACGCCATCTGTATAACGTGACTTGCTGAGCGTTTGCGCCGGAGACCTTTAAAAACCAAGTTCAGAACATTTGCAATCGGACGCGTTTTGACAAAACGCTCTCACACGCGACACTTTTCGCCGATTGTTCCCAATGATCAGTGCCTGACGAATTTCCAACAATGGCCAACAAGCAGCCGTTGGTTCAACGGATACCAAGGTATTGACACGTACTCATGAAATTTGAGTTTGCACAACTTCTACGCCGCGTCTTCCGATTCGCTGCGGTTGATGGCCTCGTCCGAAATGTGACCATCTTCGCTAACGTCCTCGAATCGGACGCTGACGCGTTTGGAAACGCCGGACTCCTGCATCGTGATACCGTACAAAGTCGTGGCGGCGGTCATCGTCTTCTTGCTGTGAGTCACGATCACAAACTTGGTCCAGCCAAGGAAACTCTTCAGCACGTCAATAAACCGGCCAATGTTCGCCTCGTCGAACGGAGCGTCCACTTCGTCAAGCACACAGAACGGGCTGGGACGGAACTGGAAAATTGCCATCAACAGCGACACCGCCGTCAACGCTTTCTCGCCACCGCTCAATAACGAATTGTTGAACTCGGGTTTGCCGGGCGGAGTCGCAATGATCTCGACACCCGCCTCCAGCGGATCGACACCTTCCTCAAGGATAATGTCAGCGTGCCCACCGCCAAACGTCTGACGGAACAGCTTCTGAAAGTTCTGACGAATCGCCTCAAGCGTTTCCACGAACAACTTTCGACTGTCTGAATCAATCCGAACAATGATCTTTTCGAGCGTCTCCTTGGACTGCACCAAGTCTTGGTACTGCGACTCCATTTTGGTGTAGCGACCCTCGAGATCTTCCAATTCCTCAAGTGATTCCAGATTGACCGAACCAATGTCCGAGATCTGCTTTCGCAGCTGACCAATTTCTTGATCCACTTGGTCGCGTTGCTGTAGCTCTTCTTCGGTCAGT
The DNA here is from genome assembly GCA_937929805.1 of uncultured Pirellulaceae bacterium. Taxonomy (GTDB): domain Bacteria; phylum Planctomycetota; class Planctomycetia; order Pirellulales; family Pirellulaceae; genus Mariniblastus. The sequence goes on along the minus strand of CALFUT010000070.1, from coordinate 39,907 downwards.
TGAATTTCAACATCTTCACTGGCGACGTCAATTCCGTAGTCATCCTGCAATCGTTCAGACAGCTGGTTCCGCTGCATTGAAAGCTGCTCAATGCGTAACGTCGCTTGGTGCGTCTGATCCTGAACCGTTCGCAATGCGTCACGCTTGCTGGACAACTCCATCGCCAGCTTTCGGCGTTCGTCGTCGATCTCGGCACGCTCGGCCGTCAAACGTTGAACGTGATCGGCCGTTTCTTCACGCTGATGATTCAGTTTAGCAATCGATTCGGTGGCTACTTTGATCACTTCGATCGCTTGCTCTAGAGCCGTCGTATTGTTTTTCTGTTGCTGCTGAAGTTCCGCGTTCGTTTTGCGTTGGTCTTCCAATTCCGATCGCCATTGAGCGACACGTGAATGCAAGTCAGCCAACTGCTGCTCGCGTTTGGCAAGCTTCACTTTCGAAGTCGTCAACTGCCGCTCAATCTCTGTCCGGCGTTGCCGAGAAGTCTGCACCTTCGATTCGTCATCGGATAGCAACTGGCTGATCAATCCGATCTGCGTCTCCTGAGTGACCAAGTTCGCACGATCGGAAGTGAGCTGAAGCGTCAGCTGATTCGATTTCGATTCGGCGTCGGCAAGTGCCGCTTTTGCGTGCTGAATTCGCGTTTCAGTTTCCGAAATCTGCTCGCTGGCCGCGTTGGCTTTCATCGATTGATCGGCAAGCTGGGACGCAAGGTCCGTGTTTTCATCGATCATCCGCTGCACATTCGCTTCGGAAGACTTCACGTCTTGATCCAGCTTCTTCGATCGAGCATCAGCGTCTTCGATCTGCTCTTCCAATCGAGCCAACTCGCGACGCAATGCCCGCAACTCACTCCGCCGAGACACCAACCCAACCGATGCTGACTTGGGCCCAACCACGACCGTGCCATCGGCTTCGACCACTTCGCCATCAAGCGTCACGAATCGGACTGATTTGCCGTGTTCGTGCGTGCCATTCAAATGCAACGCAACGCTAAGCGTTTTAACGATCCAAGTCCCGCCCAGAAGCTTGCGAATGAAGTCCACGTACTGCGGTTGCACTTGAACCAACCGGTCAGCACGACCAATCACGCCCGATTCACCGTTCAGATTTGCCTGCGCGTCGGAGCCGCTGACCGCTGGGCCATCTAGTTGGATCATTCCCAGCCGACCGTTTACTTTCATTGACTCGTCGGCCAACGCGTTGATCAACCGATCACCGTCAACGATGACGTACTGCGACAACTCCCCCAACGCCACGTCGACCAACGCCGCGTGCTGCACATTGACCGCCACCACGTCCGCCACCAAGCCGACGACTTCGGAGAACTGCCCCGTCGAATCCGCCTGAGCCAATTGCAGCAACTCACGAGCGCCGGCGTTGATCCCTTCAAGGCTTTTCTCCAGTTCTTCGATCACTTCGGCTCGCTGAGTCAAACCAGCCTGACGAGTCGTGTAGTCGGCCAACTCTTTTCGAACCTTAGCCAGTTCGGATTTGTGCTGATCGAACGCCTTTCGTCCATCGGCCAACGCGGAATCGCGAGATTCGGCTTCCGCTTGGAGTCGCTTCTTTTCTTTCTCAAACGATTCGAACGCATTCTGATAATTCGCCATCGAGCCGGACAATTGCTCGACTTCGCTCGCGTAGCGATTTTTCTCGCTGACCGAAACTTCCAGTTGCGAATCGGCGGTGCTTACCGCGCGGCCGATCTGCGTAATCAAGGTCATCAGTTCTGAATGCTGGCTGCGTCGCTGCTGAGTTTGGTTGGCCGAATCGTTTAGGAACTGATCAACTTCCGCTAATTCACCTTCCAGTTGCTTCATCTGTTCGCTGGAGTCACGGAACTCGATCTCGGCAGGTTCGGTATCCTTCTCGACATCCGCGATTCGTTTTTCAAGCTCCGCCAGCCGCCCAGTGGATCGCTCAATCTGCTCCGTCAACTGCGTCGAGCGATCGTTTAGATCTTTTTGACGCGATTCGTTCAGCTTGACGGATGCCTCCGAGTCCGAAAGTTGTTCGCGAATTTTGGTCGCCGTGTCTTGATGTTCGAGCAGGCGGCTTGAGATCTGTTCCAGCTGATCGCTGATCTCTTTGAGCCGCGTGTCCATCTGAGTGATTTCGCTTGACAGCTCGGCCGTTTTCGCTTGACGCTGCTGGCCTTCGGCTTCAACCTGAGTCAACTTCTCGGTCAGCGATCGCCAATCCTTCATGCCAACGAAGGTTCGTAGCTGCTGCAAGCGATCCGAGTAATCCTTGTATCGCGACGCCTTGGACGCCTGAGCCTTCACGCTGCGGTAACGATTGCCAACCTCGTCCACAATGTCGGCCAAGCGAATTAGATTGCCGTCCACGCGAGCCAACCGCCGCTGGGCCTCGACCTTGTTCGCTTTGAACCGACTGATGCCGGCGGCCTCCTCGAAGATCGCCCGCCGTTCCTTGGGACTCGTCTGCAGCAACCGCTCGACTTTCCCTTGCTCGATCAGACTGTAGGCGTCAGTTCCGACTCCGGTACCTCGAAACAGCGACTTGATATCTTTCAAACGGCTAGTTTCGTTGTTGATCAGATATTCCGTTTCACCGCTGCGATAAACTCGCCGCGAAACCAGAACTTCATCCTGATCGAACGCAAACCGGCGGTCGGAGTTATCCAAAATGATCGTCGCGGTGGCACTGTTGGCCGGTCGGCGTGCGTCGGCACCGCTGGACCCCTTAAAGATCACATCGGACATGTCCTTGCCGCGAAGGCTTTTGGCACTTTGCTCACCAAGGACCCACTTGATGGCGTCGACGATGTTAGATTTGCCCGAACCGTTAGGGCCGACAACGACGGTAACCCCCGCCGGAAACTCGAATCGCGTTTTGTCAGCAAAGCTCTTGAAGCCCGCCAACTCCAGCGCTTTCAACATGCGTTCGCTCGGTTCATCGTGGGCGTGGGTTGAATTTGTTATTCACCGTCGTCTGATTCATCGGTCACCGCTTTCGCACACGCAAAAGAATGACGCGGCAAACCGCAAGACGATCATTTTTTCTTGAAGGGATTTATTTTACTCCAAGCACTCGCTTTGCGAACCGCGTTATCCTTGTGAACCTTGACGGGAGGCTTCTCAATGGCGTCCGACTTGTCACTTTGGGTAACGTCTGCCGGTTTTACACTTTCTTGCTCATCCGAGTCGCCGTCTTCCATATCTTGAAACAAAGTAGGAGCCGCTTTGGCAATGTACTTGTCTGAACGCTCGGGCGGCAGTTGGTCGCTGGATTCACCCGGCACATATTCCCGGTCGGAGCGTGGCATCGCATGAACCACCAACCGCGAATTCAGCGTCTCGTTTTGTTTTGCATCGCGGAACAATTTTAGCATCTGGCCGTACCCGACACCTTCTTCGGCAAGCGCCGCAATCAAATCTGCGACCCGGTTTGAGCATTGCTCACGTGTGTCGGAACCGTCACGACGGTAGCGACTAATCCGCAGCGTGTCTTTGCTAATCGATCGAACCGTCAGCCCAGATCCGACATACAGAAAATCCTCCGACACGGTCTGATCGTCTCCAAACACCACGATCTCCGCCCGCTTGGCCTTCGAAAAGTGAAGCATCGGATCAGCGTCCGATTCAATCGAGTGCAAGTAGAATCGATCGCCTACCCAATCGCCGGCGATTTCCGAACTTTGAGAAGGCTTGGCTCGTAACGCAAAGAACGCACCGTATCGAGTCTCGGCGCTGGGCACATGAAGCAATTCAGCAAGCGCTTTATCGGCACTGAACGAATCAAGTGTCGCCAAAGCCGTCAACGCCAATGCTCGAAAGGCTGGTTCGTCTCGAGCCGCAAGTTTCAGCACCTCGGCTCCGTCTTCCTCGTGCTGATACGCCAACGCTTGAGCCGCATGAAAACGAATTTCGGCGTCTTGATTCGTCAACGCACGCTTCAGCGCCGGCTGTCCGTCACGCCCCAAGGCCTCCAAACGCAACGCGGCCGTTTCCGCTTCAGACGGCGATCCCATCCTCCGCTCCAACGCCTCCATCCGATTAACGCGAGCGTTGACCGTTTCGGCATAGGCTAGGTTTCGCACCACTTGGACGTAACGATCCACGTTCAATTTGTATTCGGCCGGCACCAAAAGATTAACGACGCGATCGGTTTTTGCTTCGGCTGCTCCAACCCTACCGTCCCGACCAATCACGGAAAACCGCCGGTTGATCGCGACCGCAATCTCGGATGTGCTTCTCGGATGAACGGTGCCACCGACCAACTTCAGGCCCATCTCGCGATCTTCCGAAGCGATTCCTCCACCGGGAACGATGCCTCGCAGCGACGTGGATTCGTCATCGCGAGTCGAAAAGGCACTTTCGACAATCACGCGTCCCTTGGCCAAGCCTTTGACATGTCCCGCCTTGACCGCTCTGCCCAAACGAGCCTGCGGGCGAAGCCGACATTGCAATGCCGTGCCACCCTCAAGACTAGTCGCCTCGGTATCACGCAGCGATTGAACTTCGATATCGAACGGTTCGCCCTTGCGAATGCCCGGTGGCAACAATCCACGAACGAGAACGATCTCGGTGCTCATGTCAGCAACCAATTGCTTCGAGTTTGAGATCTCCTTCCGCGCCTTGAGTGTCTTCAGCAAGTCTCCCCGCTGCTGGCTGGGGCCGGGATTGCTACCGGTATCACCGAGCCCTGTGACTAGCGTAAGTCCCTCAATCTGAGTCGTTTTCGTGCCCCAAAAATGGCACGTATCTCCGATGTATTTTTGAGGCTGCGCTTTTGAGTCACTTCCATCTTTGGCGACGGGTAGCGTCTGGTCGGGACTTTGAGCCCGATTGACGATGTTCTTGCAGCCGGAGTTTAAAGTGACTCCGGTCAGGATGAGCGATCCAACCAGCGAGCCAAACATGAATCGTCGGATGTGTGCAAGATTCCAGCAATCAGTCATCGATCTGCCTTCCATGGCGATAATCATCTGCCGCACTTGAAAATCCGTGCGCGCATGAACTTCCGCAGCGCAAAAGCCAGCTGTGAAAGTAGAAATACGGCCTAAATGCGTCAACGTCACACAGTTGAAAGACACCCACAGCTAGCACTTTTTACGGCCGTCAAACGCCGCGTTTTTTCGCGTAGTCTGGATGGTCTGCTTGGCCAGTCAGCTCGAATAGAAATCGGCTGGGGATCGTGTCGCGTGGCTTGCCCCACTTCATCCGAGTCAACGACATCGACAGCGTCAGAATTTCTTCGGCTCGCGTGACACCCACGTAACACAACCGACGCTCTTCGGGCACGCCCGCCTCGCCGTCCTCTAACGAGCGATGATGAGGCAGAATCCCTTCCTCCATGCCGACCAAGTACACCTCAGGGAATTCCAGCCCCTTCGCGCTGTGCATCGTCATCAACGCGATGGCGTTCTTCTTCAGTTGCTTTTCTTTTTCATCCCCGGTGTCCTGTTCGCCAAGCAGCAACTTGTCCAAAAACGAACTGAGCTTTGGCTTTTTTCGAGACTGTTCATATTCGCCCAACGCACTAACAATTTGCTCCACCGTCGCCCAGCGAGCCTCACGGTCTTCCGGTTTTTGATAGAGTCGGTCGATTTCACGTCGGTAGCCGATCGTATCGATCAGCGTCCGAGCCATCTCGACCAATGACATCGATTGCCCTTGGACTCGGACTTCTTCCACATGGTAAGCCAATTCGTTTAGTCCAGAAATCGTTTTCGATGTCAGCTTGGGCCGTGGCGCAGCGCCGGTGACCAAGTCCCACAGCGGTACTTTTTTCTGGATCGAATGGTTCAGCAATGTCTCGATCGATTTTTTGCCGATCCCACGAGCCGGCGTATTGATCACTCGCAGAATCGAGATCTCGTCGGGCGTTTCGTCTACCAGCCGCAAGTAAGCCAGCAGATCCTTGACTTCCTTGCGATCGAAGAATGACATCCCGCCGACCAAAATGTAGGGTAGCTTGGCTTTTCGCAGCTCCGTTTCAAACACACGAGGCTGCTCGTTGGTGCGAAACAGAATCGCAAAGTCCCGCGGCTCTCGTCCGTGATCCTTCAAACGGCTTTCGATCGAACGCACAGTCTCTTGGGCTTCGACGACTTCGTTTGGATACTGCTGGATCATCGGCGGAAGCCCACCTCCTCTCGCAGCCTTGAGCACTTTGTCGTGCCGCAACGAGTTAAACTTGATCAGCGTGTTGGCAAACTGAATGATGCTGCCCGTCGAGCGATAATTGTCCTCCAAGCGTACCACCTTCGCATCGGGCCAGTCACGATGGAAGGACAGAATGTGCTCGACCTCGGCTCCACGCCAACCGTAAATCGATTGATCATCGTCGCCCACCACGCACAGATTTCGATGCTTCGATGCCAATGCTTTGACGATGCGATACTGGCTTTGGTTGGTGTCTTGGTATTCATCAATCAGCAGATGATCGAACCGGCCAGCTTCCTCAACGCGAATGTCTTCGTGTTCATCGAACAAGCGTTCAGTCAGCAACAGCAAATCATCAAAGTCAACGCACCCCAGCAGCTTCAACTGACGTTGGTAACGCTGATAGGCGACTGCGGCCAGATGCTGACGGTCGGTATCACTATGAGTAATCGCATCGCTGGGGCTCATCGATTTGCATTTCCAATTGCTGATGTGAAACAGCAATTGATTGGGCGCCAACAGCTTGTCGGCGACATTGATTTCACGCAAAACCGTCCGAGCCAACGCTTCTTGATCGCCGCGACTGTAGATCGCGAATTTTTTTGGGTAGTCGAGTGCCTCGATTCGCCGCCGCAAAATATTAACGCACAGTGAATGGAAGGTCGAAATGAACGGCTGAGCCCCTTCTAGTTCGGCTTGGGCCTTCTTCTTGCGGTGCTTTGACTGATATTTCGCGTGCGGGGCAGGGGCCTTTTTCCGTGCTCCGATCATTTTACCCAGCCGCTCTTTCATCTCGTTGGCGGCCTTGTTGGTGAACGTGACACCAAGAATGCGGTCTCGAGGCACTCCGGTATCGATTAGTTTCGCAATGCGGAACGTGATGACTCGCGTCTTGCCCGTCCCGGCACCCGCCAACACCAGCAACGGCCCGGAAAGCGTGTTGACCGCGTCGTGTTGTCCGGGATTGAGTCCATTCATGGAGGGCGAAGTCTTATGATCTTGCTAGAAAGGTCGGAACGCTTGACGCGGATTGACTTGGATTGGCTCGAGGGCCGCTCGATTTTGCAGACTTGACGCCCGAGGGCAACGCGGGGGAGAGAAAATGGGTCGTTTCGTATCACATCGGCTCATTCACGAAGGCAAATCGTCAGCCCATGTCGCTATTGACCGTCCGTTTTGCGTAACCATATACTATCGCGATTAAATCCAAGCAAATTTCTCGCGTTTTTACGCTCGGCGGGCTACTCCGCTGTACGTGTCAAACCGAATCAGCACATCAGGTCGAAGGACCGACCCGGAAAACCAGACAATGACAGAAAACACCGCCACGCAGACTGACTCGCCTCCAATCGCCGCCCCGGAACGTGGGGAGAACGATGAACTGATGGACAAGCTGCGTCCGTATCTTACGCAGGTCGGAATTGCGGTCATCTTGGGCCTGTTGGCATTGATCGCGATCACGTTGTTTATTAACAGTCGCCAGCAGAGTGTATCGGCTCCATGGCAGGAATTGACTTCGGCTCAATCGGAATTCGCCATCAGCGGAAACGTTGACCGCCTGACTCAGGTTGCATCGCAATACCCCGACACGGCGGCCGCCATGCAGGCGTTGCAGACAGCCGGAGACTTTCAGCTGCGTCAAGGGCTCGATCAACTGCAAACGGATCGCGACACAGGTTTTGGCTCGATCGAGAAAGCAAAAGAAAGCTACCAGCAAATGCTGGACGCTCCCGCGAGCGCCAAAACTCCGGCGCTTCAACAATCGTCCGTCTTCGCGATGGCGTACGCCTGCGAGTCTCTAGGTGAATTCGACGACGCTGCAAAGTATTACAGTCAGCTGCTTGAAGAAGCCCCCGACTCTCACTTCGCCGAAGCAGCAAAACGAGGCGTCGCTCGTTCGACCAATCCAGATTTCGCTGCCGCCTTTAAGAAGTTCAAAGAGTACGAGCCATTGGGTGACGCTCCCGGCCCGAACGTGCCGACTCGCCCCGAGATCGATTTCCCTGAGGTTGATGTCCCTGCCGATGAGGCTGCGACGGATGAAGTGAAGCCCGATAGTGCAGACATCGAAGGCGAAACAGAGATGGAACAGCCTGAAGTAAAAGCGGCTCCGGTCACAACGGATGAAGAGGCTCCTGCCGACCCGGCCAAACTGGATCCTGCTGAAGCCAATTCGACTACCGGTAGCACGGAAACAACCGAGCCAACGACAGAAGCCGCTGAGTCAGCCGCCTCTGAAATGATCGAAACCGTCAAACCGGCTGCAACGGAATCAACCGAAGTACCTGCGACTACCGAAACACCATCCGCATCGGACGTGGTCGAGGAAGTCGTAGAAGAAGCGACCAACCCAACACCGGTAGCCGAGCCTGCCGCACCATCTGAATAACGCCCTAGGCACTTCCGCAGATACTCTGCAATCGTTCGCGTGATGACATGGTGTTTGTCACGGGCCCACGGGCAACTTACCCAGCGTGCTCAGAAAAACCTTGATCATGAATTCGGGCATAACAACCTGTTTTCAACAGCCGCAAGTACAAACTACGCCTCAGGCACGAGTTTTTCAATCTTCAAATTCTTGTAGATAAGAGTCGCGTCTTTCCACCAATATTTGGCACCAATGGCTAGACGGTTGCCTTCGGAATCTGCAAGACCGACGACTTCCTTCTCGTCAATCACCAGTTCATCATTGAGCCAAACATTGACGATATCTCCTTCCACGCGAATGACAAACTTGGTCGTTTTGCCAGCTGGCTCAAATGGTCGTTGGTGCTCACTGAGAGCACTATGAAGACCAGCGGCGACCCACTTTTGTGTTGGATGAAACATGATCGAGTACTTAGGGCGATCATCTTCCAGCAACAAGACACCCGCGAACCACGGATAGTGTGGGCTTTTCCCATGAGTCAGCTCGCCGCTAATCTGCCAATACTCACCGAAATCCGTTTCGCTTTTCAAAATGACTCCTGATGTGTCGGAAACACCTTGGAGCTTATTGTCAGCAGTTCGCGTCCATTTTCCGGCAACCGCTTTCCATCCATCAAGGTTCACATCCGGCAGCAGACTGATTGGTTCCCCCTTGTCAAATTCGCTTCCCCAGCTCAAGCCTTGCAAGCGTGACCGAATGCGGCTGGAAGTACTTGAATGAAGGTCGCAACTCGACAGAATCTCTTTAAGATCAACGACTGCCTGATCGCGTTGGCCTGCGTCGGCGGCGCGAAAGGCTTTCGTAATAGCGTCGAAGTGGGGGCTAGTGTTGAGCTTAACCGTTGAAATGACTCCATCAGCAGTGATTGGGAATCGACCAAGCGCATCAAAATCTGGATTGTCGTCAAGCTCGTCAAGAAGCTGCGCAGCGTCTTCCCACTGCTCCGCCTTGTAGGCAAACCCAAGCCATACGGTCTTCCACCACTCGTCGCTTGCCGAAGCGTTCTCCTGCTCGACATACCTTTGGCAAACCGTTCGAACGTTGTTGTAGATATCTGGCTTCTTTAGGTAGTGGTCATCTACGGGCATGGATGCGTATGAGCGGGTGCTGGTCCACAAACCGTCGCACAACATGAAAGGAATGTCTGTGTCGTAACGCTCGGTGTTCATACACTCGATCCCGAATTGGTAAATCTCGTCATACGACCCATGCCAATGAGGCAGCATACCGTGAACAAGATTCTTGTAAGCCGTTAGGTAGTCGCACTGCGCTTTGACGGCGCGGTCAAACCATTGACGCATCTCGCGACGGGGTGATCGGCTGATTCCTTCCGCAACTTTCACCATAGCGGTCGCCGCCTCGGGACGGTGCGGTGCCGCTTCCCAAGCCATCTCGAAACTCGTTCTCGCCAGTCGCATGTGTTCATAGAATCCTTCCCACCCTTCTTCGGTGACTTCCGAAGCAAAACCGCCACCTCGTACTTTCCATGCCGCATAAAGGTGATATTCGCCGACGAGCATCTGAGCAACGTAGGGAGATTCCTTCGCGTGCCGTTTAGCTTGTTCGACGAACTCTTGTCTAACCTTCGCCGGCATCGATCTAGCGAAATCGTTCAACCGACCATAGAGACTCCGACCATCATTGCCCGATAAATCGTCTTGCAAAATCATCTCGAGAGCATGCTTCTGGCATAAATCGAAGTACTTTTCTGCTTCTTCGATCTTGGTTTTCTGCCACCTGTATTTTCTCCAGATACGACGGGCTGCGTAGAAGCAACGATCAGCCGGGTACCCTCGTTCAACCAGTCGTGGATAGCTACGTTCGACCAGGCGTTTGCCTCGCGCTTCAGCAGTTTCGTTTTGCTGGGCATCTTGAAGCATCGCACCAAGGCAATATTCCACCAGTGGGTCATCACAACCACTTTCGACGATTGGCTCACCCAGCGCAATCAGTTCTTCTCGATGCTTAAACCCTTCCGGAGAATCATACCCTTTCGCTACAGCAAAATGTCGCGCCATTTCAGTAAGCCACTCAATCGCCGCTTCATCCCATGCATCGTCTTTGGATCCCACCTCTTTGTAAGCGTCCACCAACGTACGAAGGTTGTAATCATAGACATATTTTGCGGCATCGCGGGCGGTAACGGCGTCTTTCCCGACGGGAATGGGCTCGCCCCAACGATTTGCTCCACGAGCAGTTTGCTCAGGCTCGACCGTCGCTTCTTGACCGTAAGCAATCGGACCGGAGCACCCAATGAGCAACATCACAACAAGCCGTGCTGCTACTCTCAATGATAAAGAAAGCGACATCGCAAGTCTCCGTTAAAGCAGTTAGAGGGGCTAGATGAATCAGAGAAAATACGTCAGTGCGAGAGGCAAAAGTAATCACCCATGCTGCGAGCACAGCACTTCTTCCGCCGCGGCGATCGTGTGATCAATATCTGCATCGGTGTGGGCGGCTGAGATAAACAACGCTTCGAATTGGCTACACGGCATGTAAACGCCTCGATCGATTAGGCCCCAGAAGTATTTTGAGAACGCTTCGGTGTCACACTTTTCTGCGGACGACCAACCAGTGACCGGCTCCGGATTAAAGAACAGCGTCATCATGCTGCCGACTCGTTTGATCGAGTGGTCGACGCCCGCCTTCGTTGCCGCAGCGGCCAACCCTGCTTCCAACCGAGTACCTAAGCCTTCCAGTTTTTCGTAGGGAGGATTGTCTCGCAAGCTTTTCAGCATCGCGATGCCAGCGGCGGTGGCGATTGGGTTACCGCTAAGCGTTCCTGCCTGAAAAACCTTCCCGGCCGGCAACACGTGTTGCATAATTTCTCGCTTGCCGCCAAACGCACCCAAGGGAAGTCCTCCGCCAACGATTTTTCCCATCGTCGTCATGTCAGGTGTCACGCCAAACAACGACTGAGCCCCACCATGAGCGACACGGAAACCGCACATCACTTCATCAAAGATCAAAACGCTGCCGTGCTTTTCGGTCAGCGATCGGACGGCGTTCAAGAACACTTCGGTCGGCGTTACACAACCCATGTTGCCACAAACGGGCTCCATGATGACCGCCGCAATTTTGTCACCGTGCGTCGCGAACGCTTCCTCGATCTCGGCTACCTCGTTGTAGCCCAGCACCATCGTGTCCTTGCTGGTTCCGGCTGTCACACCGGGCGAACTTGGAACGCCCAGCGTCGCCGCCGCACTTCCTGCGGCAACCAACAGACTATCCACGTGCCCGTGATAGTTGCCGGAAAACTTGATCACGATATCGCGACCGGTGTAGCCACGAGCGACTCGAATGGCACTCATCGTGGCCTCGGTTCCGCTGTTGACCAGACGAACCATCTCGACAGACGGCACGGCCTCGATCATAAGCTCAGCCAGTTCGTTTTCGGCGACGGTCGGAGCCCCAAAGCTGGTGCCGCGTTCAACCGCCGCGTGGACAGCTTCCTTGACGGCTTCCTGCTGGTGACCAAGGATCATTGGCCCCCACGATCCGATGTAATCGATGTACTTGTTGCCATCGATGTCGAACAGATACGCTCCCTCGCCGCGTTCGAACACGATCGGCTCGCCGCCGACGGCTCCAAAAGCCCGCGCGGCGCTGTTCACGCCTCCGGGCATCAAGTTCTTCGCGCGGGCGTACTCTGTCTGGCTACGGGTTCGGTTCATTCGTCGTTTGTCGTTTGTCGTAAAAGTTCGTTTGAAGTCAGTCAATCAGCAGGCAACTTGATTCCGTTCGGGTCAGGTAAAACGGGTAAACCTTGCGGACGCATCGCATTCTGCCAGCTGCATAATATCAAACTTTTGCAACGCTCGTAACGATAGGCGTAATCATCAACCACGGTTTGATTCGATCCCTCTTTCGAAGGAGCGCGGTCTTTTCGCAAGCGAGCGCTGCAAGTTCGCGCCGTCACCAGCATGGTCCAAACGCTTTGAAGATAACGCCTTGTCAAATTGATCGCTACGAATTGCCCATCGCGATTGCGCTGGCGTGCGCCGTCGTTGCGTGCATGCTGGCGAATGGTTGCTCGCGATCGTGGCACCGGCAACGAGCCGATCGAGATGCGTACCGATTGATTGGCAGCCGGCAAATCGATCCGCTATGGCGAATCCCGGATCGAACGGTTGAACCGGCCCCCGAATCTCGCATGGCGGATGTCAACTGCCCCGACTGTGGGCCAAAGCCGCTCGACGACGAAGCCGCTGACCAATTCACTCGCTGCCCCAACGCACGAGACAACGGCGAGTACTATGACAGCATCCCGACCGATCCGGTTCTTGATCACAACCACTGGGTTCATCAATTGCCGCGTAATGAAGATGGCAAGGTGGTTTTGTCCGAGCAAACAGTGGTTCAAATTGCTCTGCTTCACAGTCGCGATTTCCAATCGCAGGTGGAGGGCCTTTATCTAAGCGGGCTGAACCTTGCCAGCCAGCGTTTTGAGTTTCAGACGCAATGGTTTGGCGGAACGGGAACGGACTTCAACGCGTTCAGCGATGCGCCCAACGCTCTGCGAACGCTGTCGACCTCTAACCAGCTTGGGTTTGTAAGGGCACTAGCGGCAGGCGGTCAATTCACTACCTCATTGGCAAATACCTTTGTCTGGGAACTTGGCAGCAATCAATTCAACATGGCCAACGGGAACTTGATTGTCGGACTGACCCAGCCGCTGCTTCGGGGTGCGTTCCGCCACGTTCGTTTGAATGCACTCACGCAAGCCGAACGTGGATTGCTGTACGACGTGCGAGATTTCGCTCGATTTCGACGGGCGTTTTACCAAGGCGTGATTACTAGCTACTTGGGCCTGCTGACCCAAATCCAAGCCAAACGAAACACGGAGACGAACCTTGAAAGCCTTCAGGTCAACTTGGACGAGTTCAGGGAACGCTTGATACGAGGCCAAGTGTCTCAAATTCAGTTTGACCAAGTTTTTCAAAACGTCCAGAACGGTCGTATCGCACTACTCGCGGCAGAACAAGGGCTTGAGAACTCGTTCGACGCGTTCAAGTTTCAACTGGGACTTCCCGCTTGGGTAGAAATCGAATTGGACGAAAGCTTGCTTGAACCGTTCGAGCTTTCAGATCCGGCACTGGAGGAACTACAGGAAGACACACAGGCGCTGTACCAAGATCTGACACAAACGCTTCCACCAGAGATTCCGGAACGTGATTCATTAATCCGGGTACATAAAGAACTGATCGAACTGATTGAACAGGCGATCGAATTGATGCCACAGATTAAATCGGATGTCGAGAAATGGCAGTCTCAATTGGCTGCAATCGACGAAAAGCGGATTAGCGAAGATGATCGTGGAGACATCATCCAACAAAAGCGTTTGTCAAAGCGAGTTGCTCGTCTCGTGGATGATCTAAACACAGATTTGCCCGAAGACCTTGAGACTGCAACGAAATGGGATGTTGACGATCCGCTGGCCAACCGAAAGCTGTCTGACTTGTTTTTCACCGTGGATGACTACCTAGCCCAAGGCCGCGAACGCGACAACCAACGGGATGGCATTGAGTCGGATGAAAAAGATGACGACGACGCTGAGGAAATGGATGAAGACGAAAAGTTGATCGCGTCTTGGACGCAGTTGACTCGCATGTTGGGCCGTCGACTTCGCGAACGCTTAGCCAACATGTTTGTGGCTCAAACGCAAACGCGGTTGTTCTTTATCGATGTAAAAAGGACGGACTTGAAACAGCAGGACGCCGTCCAATACGCTCTGCAGAACCGCCTTGATTTGAAAAACGTTCGTGGCCAACTGACCGATGCATTTCGTAACATGGAAGTCGCCGCCGACGCGTTGGAAAGCGACTTGACCGTTTCTGCGTCGGCATCTTTGGGGACGGACAACGACAACGCGTTCCGATTTGACTCCAACGCGAATAGCTACAACGTGGGTGTCCAGTTCGATGGGCCACTTAACCGATTCAATGAAGCCAACGCCTACCGAGCCAGCCAGATCGCATACCAAGCGTCCCGGCGTTCAGTCATGGCTACCGAGGATGGAATCACCAACGGGATTCGGGCGGATCTTCGAGCGTTGCGGATTAGCCGTTTGAACTTCCAAATCGGTCGTCAAAGTTTGATTTCATCGATTCGGCAGGTCGATAATGCTCAAACCCGACTTCGCACCGCGACCGACAGTGCCAACGACAGTAGCCCAACGCAGGATCTATTGAACGCGTTGGCGGGATTGTTGGCGGCGAAAAATGGCTTAATCTCAAACCGAATCAATCACGAAATCGCCAGAATCAATCTGTTTGTCGATCTGGAGCTGTTATACTTGGATGAACAGGGGAACTGGATCAATAAGGATTCTGATCCGGGTGAGCTAGCAAATTCCGAGCTGACGGAAGCTGACTCGACGCAAATTTCGAGTTCACCTCAATCCTTTGAAGAATTGCCAAGTGATTCGGCTGTCGACGGCGACTCCGATGCTGAGGCACCCCAACCTGATTTTGAGCCGACTGACGGCCCGACTTTGGACGGGCCTGAGCCTGATGTTCCTGACGCAAACCAGACACCATCTGATGTGGGACTGAACCTTGAACAATCCCAACTTGAAAGCAACTCAAGCCGCCTCGGCTCCCGCAGACAACCAGCAGGCTGACTCAGTGCCTAAGCGGCGGCGTTGGACGAGGCATCTGCTTTGGATTTTCGTCGCACTTCTATTACTGACCGGCGTCGCTTACGGCGCGAATGTGTTGTCGGAAAAATTCACGGTCGACCCAAACGCAGACCTGCTGACCTACAGCGTCAAAAAGAAGACGCTGCGGGATACGGTCATCGAACGCGGAGCGTTGGAAAGTCAAGAGACGGTGGTGGGCAAGTGCGAGGTCCCCGGACGAGACCACAAGATCACCTTCATCGTTCCCGAAGGCAGCATGATTAGCAAAGGCGACGAAGTCGTCAAGTTTAGCACCGACTCAATCGACAAGCTGATTGCAGAAAAGAAGGTTCAGGTCAACGAAGCCGAACGCAAACTCGAATCGGCGAAGCAAGAAATCAAGGTTAAGAAAAACGAATCGGACAGCCTCGTTTCCGATGCCGAATTTAAGTTGGCTCAAGCTGAAATCGCTTTAGAAAAATACCGAGACGGAGATTATTCGCAACAGGTCGCTGACCTACGTCGCTCCATTAGTGAGGGAGAATCGGAACTGGAACGCAGCAGTGACAATCTTCAAAACTTTCGTGCGCTGGTCAAAAAGGGCATCAATTCACCCGAGCAACTGCGCGAAATCGAACTCCAAGTTGACGGCCATCGCTACCGAGTCACCAGCGATCGCAGAAAATTAGAGGTGCTGAAAAAGTACACCTATCGCGAACAAATGTCACTGCTGACACACAATGTCAGCGATGGCAAGTTAAAGCTCGAACGAGCCAAAACGACTGCTGAAGCTCAGAAACGTCAAGCTGAAACTGAGGTCAAACGGGCTGAACGTAACCTGAAGTTGCAGCAAGATGAGCTGAAGGAAAAAGAGGATGCCAAGGAAAAATGTATTGTCCTAGCGTCCCAACCGGGCACTGTTGCCTACGCCAATGAGTACTGGTATTCCGATGACCGTAAGATTCGTGTGGGTGCGGAAGTAGGCGAAGGAAGGCTCATTTTTAACCTACCGGACATGACACGAATGCAGGTCAAAGTCAGCGTCCACGAATCGGTCGTAAACAAGATCAAGAAAGACCAAAAAGCGTCGATACGAATCGACGCTTTTCCGGATCACAAATTTGAGGGTGAAGTCAAAACCGTATCACAGTTGTCGGATAGCACCCGTTACAACGCCAGTCAAAATTACGACGTCATTGTCCACATTCTAGAGATTCCTGATGGCGTCAATCTGAAACCCGACATGACCGCGGAAGTCGAAGTCAAGGTTGGAACCTACAAAGATGTTTTGGCAGTTCCCGTCACCACCGTGACCGAAAACTATGGTCAGTCTTACGTTTTTAAAAAATCTGGCGATGAGTTTTTGAAACATCGAATCGAAATTGGACGGGTCACCAATTCCTTCATCGAAGTCACCAAAGGGCTCTCGGTCGGGGACGAACTAGCGATGGACGCCTACCAGCGTGGCTTGCGCGAATTCGGTGGCTCCAACGAAGACGAAACCGAAGCCGAAACTGCTGTACCTTCAGCAGAACCGGCTGGCGGTCCAAGTTAGCCGTCGACAAAACCTTGCGATGTTCCAACCGCCGAACTCCGACCTCCGCCTTTGACCATGTTTTCTTCCGCCATTCGCAGCCTGATGATGCACAAACTGCGGTCATTTTTGACCGTGTTGGGCTTGGTCTTTGGCGTTGCTGCGGTGATCGTCATGCTGGCCGTGGCCGAAGGAGCCAATCAGAAAATCCAAGAAGGAATCGCGTCACTCGGTGTAAAAAATATCATCTGTCGCAGTATCAAACCCGCCGACGCGACGGAGGCGACCTCTTGGGGCGCTTTGGAATACGGCGTGAAGTACGACGACATGGACCGAATCATGGAAACGGTTGACACCGTCGTCGACGCCACGCCGCATCGTGAGTTCATGCATGACGCTCGTAATCAGGGCCAAAATCTTGATGCACGAGTCGTGGGAGTTCACCCAAACTACGCGATCGCAAACCGTTTGAATATCGCGCAAGGCCGATTCATTCAGCCAAACGATTTAAAACACTTGCGAAACATCTGCGTCATCGGTTCAGAACTGGCCGAGAAACTTTTCCGGCACCAGTCGCCGATGGGACGCAGCGTTCAGATCGGCAACCGACACTTCTTTCGCATCGTCGGAGTGACTCAGTATCGCACGCCCTCGGCTGGCGTTGGTTCAAGTTTGTCTGCCGAAGATTTCAATCGAGACATCTATATTCCGCTAACCACAGATCGCGCTCGAATTGGTGAAACACTGAGACGAAGGCAGCAAGGTTCCTATGTGAGCGAGAAGTTGGAACTTAGTCAAATCACAGTTCAGGTCGATAGTGTGGACAACGTGAAACCGACTGCTGAAGTCATTGAAGGCCTACTGGCGAAAACCCATAAACAGACAGACTTCGTCGTTGTCATTCCACTGGACCTACTTGAGCGGGCCAAGGCTGCTCAGCGAGTCTTCAGCGTCGTGCTGGGCTCGACTGCCGCGATTTCGCTGTTAGTAGGCGGCATCGGAATCATGAACATCATGCTGGCCAGCGTCAGTGAACGGACTCGCGAGATCGGCATCCGCCGAGCACTAGGGGCTCGGCAGAAGGATATTGTGATGCAGTTTCTGTTTGAAACCGTGGTCTTGTCAGGCATCGGCACCATGATCGGTCTGGCGTTGGGCCTTGCGGCACCGATGCTGGTATCGTGGCTGTCAGGAATGCGGACCGAAGTCACGGTGTGGTCGGTTCTGGTCGCGGTGCTGGTGTCTTTTACCGTCGGCATGGTGTTCGGCATCTACCCCGCCCGCGCGGCAGCGAAGCTGGATCCGATCGAGGCACTACGGCGAGCGTAAACTTGCTGCCTATTTAGCGGAGCTGTTTGGCTCAACATACGGATCTTCCAAAGAGAGCTCGCCGTTGGGAAGTTCGTAGTAAACCCGGCCATTGAATTCGTAGACGTTTGGAACGCCCATCCGGCGACTTTCTTCGATCGCTTCTTGAACGGCAACGCTGCCGATTCGCATCAGCTCGTCGAGTCGGGCGTATGCCTCGGCTGTCTTTTCAGGGTTCTTGTTCATTCCACCATGTCCTCGTACATCGTCATAAATTTTTCAAACAATGGTTCGCTGACGATTCGAAAGTCTTCCTCAACTCCCTTCGAGACAGGAACATGCCTGTCATCGCCATTATACAATAACGTCCACTCATCGGCCAAATTTCGGTAGAGACCCCAGAAATTCCGGATTGAACGGGAAAACCGGCGACGGACATCTTGTTCAGGGACGTGGTGACCGCCTTTGCGGACGCGCTGTTTGACACGAGCGACGCAAGTGTCAGCTTGATCGACAAACACGAAGGTGATCGAAACTCGATAATCGGCTTTCCGTGCCGTTTCAATCAAACGACGGTAGCTACGCCCGGAAAGGGTCGTTTCAACCACAAGGCTGTCACCGGCCAAAATGTGATCGTTGATCGTTTCAATGAATTTTCTCCCAGCCGCGACGTTTGCCTTGGCAGGATCGTCGGGAGAAATTTCAAACGCGATCTTATCGGCTCCAACGTATACGGCATTGAGTTCCGACGTGTATTTTACTGAAAGCGTCGTCTTGCCAGCCCCGTTGGGACCGCCGACGACATACATCGTTGGTTGCGACATTTTCCATCCTCAAGTAGTGGAAGTCGCACAGACTTCCTGACTTCGCCGAGCGCCTGAACGTGACGAGAACGGTCGCCAAGAAAAACGACTTCGCCAAGCGAGACATTGGCAAGGACTCGTGGCCTCGTCCACTTGGGCAAAACACGAGTTTACTTTTTCTTCGGTTTGTAGACCTCGGTGGCGGTGCCGTAGAAGACCTCTGCGGCGTTCATCAACGTTTCACCCAAAGTTGGATGGGCGTGAATGGTTTCGCTGATGTCGCGGACCTCGCTACCCATTTCGATCGCCAAAGTCGCCTCGCCAATCATCTCGCCTGCGCCGGGGCCGACGATGCCGCAACCAAGTACTCGTTCCGTTTCTGGGTCGACGATCCACTTGGTCATGCCTTCGGTGCGACCGAGAGCTTGAGCACGACCGCTGGCGGCCCACGGATAGCTGACAACTTCGTGCTTGACGCCGTCCCGCTTGGCTTCTTCCGCAGTGATGCCGGTCCAAGCGATTTCCGGATCCGTAAAGACCACCGCCGGACAGGCTCGTTTGTCATAAGCAGAAGCATGCCCAAGAATGACTTCGACGGCATGCCGACCTTCGTGATTGGCCTTGTGCGCCAACATGGGTTCGCCAGCTGCGTCACCGATGACGAAGATGTTCGGTTCGGCCGTGCGAAGGTTGGCGTCATGGACCAAGAAACCACGCTGATCGGTTTGGATCGAGGTGTTCTCAAGGCCAAGGTTTTCAGTCACCGGGCGACGACCGACGGACACAAGGACTCGGTCGTACTTTTCTGATCCATACTTTTTCGGGCCCTCGAAAGTGACCGCAACTTTATCACCATCCAGTGCCACGCCGCCGACTTTGGTATTCAAGAAGATTCGATCTTCAAACAATGTCTTCAGACGCTTGGCCAACGGGCGGACGAGATCACGATCGGCTCCCATCAACAGGCCATCTTGAAGTTCAACGACGCTGACCTTGGTGCCCAGATTGGCGTACACCGTTCCCATTTCTAGGCCGATGTAACCGCCGCCAATGACCAGCAAGCTTTCCGGAATGTCGGTCAGTTTCAATGCACCGGTCGAATCCATGACTCGGTCCGAACCGATGTTGAACGCTCCCGGCATGGCCGGCACGCTACCGGTGGCAACGATGGCGTATTCGAAGGTTAACTTGCCGCCGGCGGGAATCGATTCGTCGTCACCCTCCAGAACCAAGGTCGTTGGGTTTTCGAATTTCGCGTGTGCCTTGATGACTTTGACTTTACGAGTCTTCGCAAGACCGCCAAGACCACCCGAGAGTGTGTCGATGACCTTGTTTTTTCGATCGCGCAGCTTGTCGATCTCAATTTTTGGCTCGCTGAAGCTAACGCCCCAATCGTGCGTCAACTCTTCTGCTTCGTTGATCACTTTGGCAACATGCAGCAGCGCTTTCGAAGGGATGCATCCTCGTAGCAAGCACGTGCCGCCCAGTCGCCCTTCGGCTTCAATCAGGACGACGTCCATTCCTTCGTCGGCCGCCAGAAAGGCCGCAGCGTATCCGCCGGGTCCGCCACCGATAACGACAACTTGAGCTTGCATGATTGGGTCTCAGATGTGAATTGTTTTTAAAATGAAAAAGGCGGCCAGCCACAAGTGACTGGCCGCCTGATATCGAGTGCGATGATTCGTGTCGCTTACAACGACCGGTACTCCGGTGAGGGATTAACGCGACAGGAATTCGACCACGGTGTTCGCGTCTACCGGTAGGCTGATGTCGCCAACGCCGGAAGGCTTGCCGTTGACGGTTGCAACCAAAGTATCGCTATCAAGAGAAACCCATTCGCAGCCTTCGCCTTCAACACCTTGCTCACGCATGTCCTTGTACATCCGCAGCAGACTTGGACGCGGACGAAGCGTGATCACATCGCCGGGGCGAAGCAAGAACGACGGCTTGTCGACCTTAATGCCGTTGACTCGGAAGTGACCGTGGGCAACTCCTTGGCGTGCTTGCGGGCGAGTCTTGGCCAGACCGACGCGACGGACCACGTTGTCCAGACGCTGCTCACAAATCAGCAACAGGTTTTCACCCGTGTTACCTTTTTGTGCAGTGGCCTTATCGAAGTAGCGACGTAGCTGGCGTTCGCCAATTCCGTAGTAATGCTTGATCTTCTGCTTTTCCATCAACGCCTGTCCATAGTTGGACGGGCGGCGGAAACGGGTGTGCATCCCGGGAGGCTGATTGCCTCGCTTTTCGAGTGCTTTGGCAGCACCACTGTTTTCGTAGATTAACGCTTGCAAGCGTCGATTGATTCGTCCTTTGGGACCTGAATAACGTGCCATCTTCAATTCGCTCCTGAGCGAAAATTGGTGAACTTACTGATCTCGGCAGCGTGCGGGCGTCTCACGCCATGCTAACCACCGAAAATCAGTCGAAGCCGTCTACTCCCGGCAACGTACCGAGCGAGACTCCGAAATTTGAACCGCATACTATCGCTGACCCTCGCCACATCGGCAAGGGGTAAATGTCAAGCCAAAACTGCGACGGCGTTTCGGGCGGGAGCATTGAAATCTTCCCAGCATCGAAACGATACCGATTGACCGCGTGCAACCGCTACGACCCATGGCGGAATCAGGTCGCCAATTCGGAAAACAGATCCCCGACAGTCTCCCGCAGCGCTTGGGCACTCTCGTACCGTTCGCAAATGCCGTCGGGCAACGCTTTTCGTAGTTTCAGCAGCCGTTCATCCGTCATTCTGCGATGAGGCAGATCTCGAATGAACAAACCGGTGACTCGACCGGGGAATCGTCGGCAGATTCGACGGTAAATTTCCGGGTCTTTTTCCCCCGAATCACCAATCAGCACAAATTTCTGCCCCGGCAGCCCCTTGAGCAGCGATTGGATGGCCGAAACCTTCCCATGACGGCGAATCCGAAACTTCTTGAAAAGCTGGTCGCGAAGTCGAAAATTTCGCAAATGCATTGTCCCGGCTGGAAACCTGAGTTCCGTATGCAACCCCTGGAGGGCACGATAAAGTTGCCACGGGCTTGAGGACACGTAATGAAAACTGGCCCCCAAGGCGTCCCATTGTTGATAGAGCTCCGCCATCCCCGTGACGCTTTTGAATTCTCGCAAAAACGTGTTGGCCAGCAGCTCTTTTCGATTCCCAACGCCCGATACCTTGATCGTGTCGTCGATATCCGAGATCACGCTCAGCCCACCATCGGAAATCAAACGAACAATGCCCTCGGCCACCACGGCCGGCTGATCGGCCAATTCAACTCGATATGGCACTTCTTTATGGCCTGAACTGGTCGCCCGAATGCTATCAACCAGTGCCTGACTGACGCCCACCGTGCCGCGAAAATGACCGTTGCGATAGGTTCGCCTAGACAATTGAAACGATTGATCCCCGATGGTCACAATTAGATGACGCTTGTGTTCGGCTTCGGCAAGAAAAGGAGCGACACGTGCCTGAAACATATCGCACTGAAGCTGTTCGGGCGTTGCCTGCATCGCATTGCCCAACATGCGAATCATCATTCGCTGACGCATGTTGAAACTTTCAGGCGGTTGGCAAACCACACCAGAAAGCGAAAACTTCCAGTCGCCCGACGCAAGCTTTCGTGCGTATCCCGGAAACGCTTCGATCACCAATCGATCATCGGTTTCGATTCCGCTGTTTTTCTGTTGGCGAAGTTTGATCATCTGCCCGAAACTTGCGGAACTGAAAAGCGAAATCCAAGGCCTACCTCAGCCCGGCTTCAGACGCAAACCTGTCGTCTGAGCCCGGATAACCTAAGAGGATGGTTCGATGGCGACTAGCCATTATTAGAACCAAAATTGGCGCGGGGCAAAGCCCAGTCAGCAGAAGTGTTGCAAAACGCGAGTCAAACGGCCGGTAACAGAAGCAATGGCCGCCCAATCAACTTCAAACGTTAGCGACTGTGATCAATCCCACCACCACTGGCCATCTTCCAATAGGTCGACAACCACCGAGTCACGTTTCGCTTGGATTTCCCCAGTCTCGTCGACATTGATTCGATCCGAATTCAATGCGACCCGAGGTTGGATGCTGACTCCGCCCGCGGTGGGAGCCATGAAAGAGTTGCCTTTCCAGAAGCCGTTGACGACGGGGGCAACTTTTTGCAACGGGTAACGAGTTTCAACCGGAACGACCGACTCATCACCAAAGGTGGCCAGTTCCCAATCGGCTTGGCCGTAGATGTCCATTTTCTGAATGAACGCGGCAACGATCGAGAGATCAATCAGATTGCGAAGTTCTGCAAACAGTGGCGCTTTCGCCGCCAGCTTTCCGTACATTCGAGTGAATGAACTGGTGAAGGCCTTGCTGGCAGGGTTCATCGATCCCCGGCCTTTTCGGTTACCGGCCGCGCTGACGCTTTCATCTTCACCAACAAGCTTGACTCCGTTGCCAACCAGCTGCATCGATTGCTTGTCTTCGGTCATGTGCACGCAACTGTAGTCCGGCTGGAAGAACCAGCGAATCAATGAGTTCGAACCATAGCGTGGCTTGGTCTTTTCGACAAAGGTGGTGATCTTGACGGGAGTTTCACGCAACCCAAGACCAATCAGCTTCATCGCGTAATCGGCTTCCGCCATCGTGTGCGCAAAATGCGTTTTGGGCGACACGCCTTTGATCGTGATCGTCTGGTATCCGGTTGCCTCTTTGATCAGATTGACGAAGGCCTGTTCGTCGCCGGGGCGGAAATTCCGGGTGGCGTGCTGCATCGCCTGCTGCATCCGCTGCAAGCCCTCGGCCGTCGGATCGAACGAGCAAGAAATTATCTGAGTCTTTGGTCCGTTGGGAGCAAATGCTCGTAAGGCAACAACAAGGTCTTGCAACTGAATCGCCGCACGACCAGACTTCATACCGACTGCGCGATTAAGTCCGTTGACGTAAATCCCTTCGGCAGGGCCCGCAACGACAACGTCTTTTGTTTCTGGGTAAAAGAAGACGTGAGTGATTTGAGTTAAACCACCAAGGTAGGCCATGTCGGCCGGGATCGGTTTGTTGGCCGCGCGAAGTTTTGCGACTTCGGCTTCCAAACGCGTCAGAGAGACTTTCCGAAAGTCACTGGGCTTCTGCATGTCTTGGTTCAGCGACGCAACCGCAGCCTGATAACGCTTCTGATTTAATTGCTGAGCATCAGCCGGCACCTTCAGATTCGTCAGAACTCCAAGGGCATCAACTTCGACACCGCCTGTGTTTCCCAGCAGGTCATCTTGGGCAAAGCACGCCGTCGAGGCGACCAGCGCCAATAATGATGCTAGGGAGATTCGTTTCAGTGCAGTAACCAACATAGCGTTCTCCAACCAGTTTCCTGATGTTGAGATTAAATGATTTTGTGTCGCAACGATGTGCCGAAGCAAGAACAAAGGCTTGCGGTCGCAATCTCTGCTCGATTCAAACTCGAGTTCCGATTAAGCCTAGCTTGAGCTAAATCGGTAGCCGAGCGTTTTCTATTTTTGAACTCTATCACCTTAACCACAAACCGTACTTTTCCCAGCGGGAATTTGTGGGGCGGCCCGTCAAAAGCACAAGGAAAACCAGCGTTTTGGGCTCGATCCGACCAGCTTCAAGGCACTTCGGCTAGGCAATCGACCCAGTCCAGCACGTTTTCGCAAGGAAAGGGTCAAGC
The DNA here is from genome assembly GCA_937929805.1 of uncultured Pirellulaceae bacterium. Taxonomy (GTDB): domain Bacteria; phylum Planctomycetota; class Planctomycetia; order Pirellulales; family Pirellulaceae; genus Mariniblastus. The sequence continues at coordinate 15,424 of CALFUT010000070.1, read as the reverse complement.
GCAACAGCCCTCTGGCTTACAGATCGACGCCCATCGCTTTCATCAGCAGTTTCATGTCGTCCCAGACGTGACGTTTTGCACTCGGCGTTCGTAAAAGATAGGCGGGGTGGTATGTAACGATTACGCGGCTTCCTCGGTATGCGTGAAATTGCTGACGCATGCGGCCAAGCGGCTGTTTGGTGTTCAAGAGCGATTTCGCGGCAACGCTGCCGAGGCAACAGATGAACTCGGGCTGCAGGATTTCAAGCTGCTCACGGGCGTAGCCCCAACAGCAAGAACGCTCTGAATCAGAGGGATTCCGATTCCGCGGAGGACGACATTTGACCACATTCAGAATGTACACTTGCTCACGGGACAGTTGGCAGGCGTCTAGGATCTTGTTCAGCAACTGCCCGGCCGCCCCGACGAACGGCTCACCCTGGCGGTCCTCGTCAGCGCCGGGGCCTTCGCCGACGAAAACCAGCCTTGCCGTTGGATCACCGACGCCAAAGACGGTTTGCGTCCGTGAATTTGCCAGTTCTTCACACCGAGTGCACTCGGACACCAAGCTTTGCAGCACCGTCAACTGCTGCTGACGCTGGGCAAGCGGCAACGACTGAGGATACGGCAGCGCTAGTTCGCTGCCCGGCACGCTGTCGTCCGGGCTGACGCTGGCCGATCCAGTGCCGCCGGGATTGCTGGAAGATTGGGCTACCGGCTGCGGGCTTGATGGAGCGCCGGTGGTTGAAGCGTTAGGAGTTGACGATTGCAACGAAGTTCCGACGCCCTCGGCTGATTGCCTTTGTGCGGCAGCGGCAGTGCCAACAACCGCCGTGGTCCCTTGCTGGCTGGCCTCCGCAGACTCCGCCCCTCCGTCGGACATCAGGTCTGACAGGTCAAACGGCAACTCGCCCGAGCCGACTGGAAGCGAGCTCAACCCGCTTGCCTCGTAGGACCGTAATTGCTGCAACAAAAGCCGCTTGAGATTCAATGATTCGACGTTCACCCGCGTTTGTCCGACTTTGCCTGTTTCCGCAACTGGAAAACCTGTTATTTTGTAGTGGCACAGCGTTTCACCGCTGGAATCTAACCAGAAGATTCTTCCGTGATGATAACGCTCTTTCGCACCGCTGTTAAGCAAGCTCCCTGCAAGTCAATCAACAACCAAGACCAAACGAGCTTCACAGAAGTGCCTTGGTGGTGCTTATGCGTCTGTCTCCGCAAAGCCCATCGCTCAATCAATGAACGACTCGGCCAGTGCGAGTTAGCGCCGCTACCCCTTTTAAACACTTTGACCACTTCGAATGCAGAGTCATGTCGCTTCCCAAAGTTTCTATTGTCGGCCGCCCCAACGTGGGGAAATCCAGCATTTTCAATTGGCTGGCCGGCGTACGTCTGGCCATTGTGGACAACATGGCGGGTGTCACCCGCGATCGCATGACCTTTATGCTGGAAGAAGAAGGTCGCTACTTTGAGATCATGGACACCGGCGGGATTGGCATTAACGACGTCGATGAACTGGACGAAGAAATCGAACAGCAGATTCAGCTTGGGATCAACGGAGCCGATCTGTTGATGTTTGTAGTCGACGCCCGAGATGGAAAAACCGTTTTGGACCAACACGTGGCCGAACGGCTTCGCTCAATCGACAAACCCGTTTTGCTAGTCGCCAACAAGTGTGACGGCGAAAACTGGGAACTGGACGCGAGTGATTTCTACTCGCTGGGTTTCGACAAACCCGTTTTATGCAGCGCGAAAAACAATCGTCGTAAGTCTGAACTGATCCAAGCGATCGTCGAACGACTGCCAAGCGAAGAAGAAATCGAAGCACGCGAAATCGCGGAACCAGACATGAAGTTTGTCTTGGTCGGGCGTCGCAATGTTGGCAAAAGCACGTTGATCAATGCGTTGGTGAAGACCGACCGCATGATCGTCAGCGAAGTCGCCGGCACGACTCGCGACAGCGTCGATGTCCGGTTCGAGTTGGACGACATTGCCATGGTGGCGATCGATACGCCCGGACTTCGCAAGGGAAAAAGTGTTCGCACCGACGTCGAATGGTACGGCACGCATCGAGCCCATCGCTCAATCCGTCATGCCGACGTCGTGCTTATGGTGTTCGATGCCAGCAGCCGAATTAGCAAAGTCGACAAACAGCTGGTGACTTACATCGAGTCCAACTACAAACCGTGCATGTTTGTGGTCAACAAATGGGACTTGATGGCCGAGCACATGCCCACCGAGCGTTGGGCCGAATACCTTCGCGAGCAATTCCCGTCCAGTTGGACGGCTCCCATCGCTTTCATTACAGCTCAGTCCGGCCAGAACACCAAGCGAATGCTCAATCACGCTCAGATGCTCTTCAAGCAATCTCGATCGCGAATCTCAACGCCGAAACTAAATCGAATTCTCAAAGAGGCACTCGTTCGACATCCGCCACCGATGGCATCGAACAAGCGTCGACCCAAGATTTTCTATGCCGCTCAGATTGGAATTGAACCGCCCACCATTGTGATCAAGTGCAACAACCCAGACGCATTTTCCAAGACGTACCGGCGTTACTTATTAAGCGTGCTGTCCGATTCGCTGGACTTTGGCGAAGTCCCAATTCGATTGGTCCTAGAGAAACGTAAGTCGACCGATCCCAACGACATGCTTGAGCAAAGCAATGCGTAGCTCGTTCGCAAAAATAGAAACTGCGTCAGCGAGAAACTAAAAACCCATAAAGAAAAACCCGTTGCCAAATTTCGGCAACGGGTTTTCTTTTAGTGCACTGGCTCGACCCGTGGCTTCGCGCCAATGCACTCGACTCATGTTTCGATCGCGGGATGTGAAGCAGCGTGTGAAACCGCTTCAGTCGAGCCCGTTAAGCAATCAATATCCGATTGATGCGGGCTCGCGAGCCAGAAAATCTCGTGGACCGCGAGTCGTGTAGTAAGGGTAGGCGTAGGTTGGAGCCATTCCTGCCGGAGGTGCTCCTTGAGGTTGCGTGGTGTGAGGCACGGCACCGCCATAAGGTTGTCCCAGCGAGTGTTGCAGTATGCCGCGGGCACAGTCTTTACATCCTTGAGCACAGCCTCGACCGCCACAGCCGTGGGCACCGAGGCAACCGGCGCCGCCCCCACAACCGGGGATTCCACATCCGCAGCCGTGACTCGCGGCGAATTCCGCGTCCTGTTCAGCCAACGCGATTGCGTTGGCTTCTTTCAACCGACCCAGCAAACCTGGTGAAGGTGCTTCTTCCTCGCAGTTATCGCAGCCACCTTCGTCACACGTGTTGCATTTAGCTGCGATCGCCCCTCGGATTCGACACCCGCCGCAAAGGCCCAAACGTCCGCAGCCGAACCTTCCGCAGCCGGCATCGCATTTAGGTCCACGGTCAAACATGGTCATCGCCATGCCGGTGTTTTGAAGCCCGCCGCCGTACTGCCCCGGAGCACCACCGTGGATGCCGTTCAAGCAACTGGCGCAACCGCCGCCGCCACAACTGCACTCGGCAGCCTCGGGCGTCTGGCAGTCCGAGCAACCCGCGTCGCCGCAACCGCCGGCGGCGATCTCGGCTCCACATCCACCTGACTGGCATCCACCGGTCGTGGCACAGCCACTAAACCCCAAAGCCGCTACACTCATGGCAGCAGCGATCATGAAGAATCGCATGTCTCAAATCCTTTTGAATTTTCTGGGTCGACTTGAACAAAACGGCAAGCTCCTGATGCGAAAACCTTCGCACTGCCAGCATTCAAGCGAGACTTTGGCTTGAGCCCCATGGGCATGGGACGCAACAAACCAGTGGACGCCATTAAACGGGACCGGCGTCTGAAAGAGATATCGTCCGGTATGGCAGAAAAATTGAGAGATTCGGCAAAACTGTCAAAGTCGGCACGCCAAGAACAATCGTCAGCACTGGAACCCTGCCCAAACGAGAATCCAGACCAAGGGCAGATGATTTCCAACGCACGGTTGGTTAGACTCGGCGTGCAAGCTGTTGCCAGCATGTGTGTCAGCACATGATTACGCGACAACGACTTACGAATGCAGGCTGAACCTAAACAGCTTCCCCGCATGACGTTAACTTTCTGGCCAAATTCCAATCCAACATGATGGTTGACAAACCAACAAAGCAAACCAAACCAACAAAGCCGAATGGCGCCGTCCGGAAACCGCTCACCATCCGTACGATGCTGATTTTGACTGCCGTTTTTGCCTCAACCGCCGCCAGTTTTGGCTACCTTTGGCGAGCATCAAGCGGCGACGGACAAGAAGTCGGTCAATTCGTGATCATGACCGCCATGATGCCGCTTCTGATCCTTATCGGGGCTTACTGGACTCTGAAAATCGCCCGCCGTTTGACTCGATGAGTCCCCAAAGCCGAATCGGCAGCAATTTTTTGGCGTCCGCCCCAAAGTTTGGCATGCCTCTTGCATTGTTGTTTTTTCGGAAGTGGTTCGCACAACCAAGTTAGCTCTTGGTTGTGCGATATAGAGACGAGGCAGTGCCTGAACTGCTCACTTGTGGGCAGTTCAGGTCGCTTTTTCAAGCTTTTTTCCACAAAATATAACAAGGCGGCCGGCAAATTGATGCCTGCCGCCTTTTTTCGTAGATGGAGCAAAATTGAACACTGGTCAATTTTAATACAACCAGAATTGATCATTCCTGCCTTGGCGAACGAACCAACCGCCACGATCGAAAATATTTCGCAAAGCGCAGGATGTTTTTTGGAGAGCGTGCTCATTAACCAGAGCGCGTTGCGGAACCGATTCAAAGCCAACTCGGCTAGCAAACCAGCCCGGCAGATTGAAGCTATTGAATCGGAATGAGTTCGCGATTTCCGATGCGGACCGAAGCGTCAAGCTCTCGGCCGTCACGAATGAGCGTGACGTTGACGGTCGAATCAGGTGGCGTCATCTCGGCCAAACGATAGAGCGTTTTGTAGTCCTTGATCGGAATTCCATTCCATTCGCGAATCACGTCTGCCGATCGGAATCCGGCCAATGCGGCAGGCGAGTCCGCCATCACATGGACCAGCTTGGCTCCATTGAGATCTGGCAATGCCAACCGGCGAGCATCCGAGTTCGATACCTCGACCGGGGTCACACCAAGAAACCCACGCGTCACTTTGCCGTTGGTTCGTAATTGCTCAACCACATAGCGAGCCGTCGAACTGGGCACCGCAAAACCGATCCCTTGGAACGTTTCGCCCAAGATCGCGGTGTTGATGCCAATGACGTGCCCCTTCGAATCAACCAGCGGACCTCCACTATTTCCCTTGTTGATCGCCGCGTCGGTCTGCAGCAAGGCTTGTTTAGCGTTCAGGTCACCGGGACGATCTTTCCCGCTAATGATTCCGGACGTCACCGTCTGTTTGAGTTGGTAAGGGTTGCCAAAAGCCCAAACGATCGAGCCAACATCTAACGCGTCACTATCGCCCCAACTGGCGGGTAACAAATCATCACACTTGATTCTCAACAATGCCAAGTCGCTGACCTTATCGACTCCAATCAGCGTTGCCGAGTACCGACGACGGTCATGTAATTCAACAAAAAATCGATATCCGCCATCAAGCACGTGGGCATTAGTCACGATGTCACCGTCCGCAGAAATGATGACTCCCGAACCCAATCCTTCTTCACCTAAACCCGGAATTCCAACGGACGATCGCTCGCGTTTATAGGCGGTAATGCTAACCACACTGGGGCGAACCTTCTGAGCCACCATCTGATACGCATAGGATACCGAAGCAAGGGGATCCGATTCCAATATCGCGCTTGCGTGTTCGTATTCGGCTCGCGACTTTCCGGCCGCCGCGGCGTAGTGGTATTCCTCAACCAGCCGAGGACCTGCGAACCATAACCCAAAAACCAACGCCGTGGTTAACAGCATCAACGCCAATCCGCCCGTGTCACCACTTGCCGGCGATCTTGCCAGTTCCGCCTGCTGCTTGCGCCGGAGGGTTTCGCGACGCTGTTGCCGAATCTCGCTGGCCGAAAGTGTTTCACGTTTACCGCGATGCGAAGAAGTATTTTCTTTGGGCGGTACAATGGAGACCGAGCGAGAAGCAGCGGGTGCGGAAGCCGGAGACGATGGGCTGACTTCAGGCGGACGAGCGGGAGAAATTTCTTTTTTGGGCGGGCCGTTGACTTGGTCGGTACCAAACTCCAGCGAGTCAAACGGCAACGGATCGTCGGTTGACGGATCCGATCGAGATTTGTCGTTAGAGTTGTTCATGTGCCAAGCACTCGCCAGAAAGTAAATGACCGATTTGAGCACGCGAAACGAGGACGGATTCCTCGCCCAATGGCCAAAGAAGTCGGTAGGTTATTATTTCGCGAGTGCCATGTTCGACCCGACACCGATCCGTATTACCGAATCCAAAATCATCTCTGCAACGCTTATGACCTTAGTATAGCCATCACCCCGTTGAATTCAAATTTTCCAGTCTCTGATTATTTGCAAAGCCCGAACGTCATCCGGGCGGCTACGAACCGGTTTCACGATCCAGCGGCACATCGACCTCGGGTTTCGCGACAGGCATCGGTCGCTCAAACCTGCGGTGAACCGCCTCTAGTTCGCCCGCAGGCGGTCCGAGCACCAATCTTGCCAGATAGCCCAGCCCAAACCCAACGGCCACCAAGACGTAGGGACGGTTAAGAATCGATCTTTCAGATTTCAGTTGTTCGTCTAGTGACATTTCTAACTCGGGGAGTTCAACTTCGAAACACAATCTTCACAAGTTTCCCTTAGATGGGCAACCGGAACAGGTTCACGCCAAATGGTTCTGCCGCAGGAGATCACTCGTTTTACCAACCGCAAATTGGCTTCAATCAGCGGTTGCGTAGAAAAACTCTGCTACAATCATTGTCAGACTAGCGTTGAACGGTCGACCATGATCAACCACGCCGGAGTGCTACCATGACCAACGTAGATAATTCTCAACCGGGCGACGAATCGAGTCTGGAACAGGGCCTCGAGAAAAACGGACCCGTATCTTGGACTGCATCCGCGCTTCCTCGTCCACCGGCAGACTTCTTTGCTCAGCTGGCTGACCGACTGCCGATCTGCGTCGTTTGTAAAAATGCCGACGGTCAGCTGATCTACTTGAATGAAGCATTCGCTAAAATGCTCGACAAGCCCGCATCGCAGCTTTATGGAAAAACCGATTTCGATCTGTTTCCAAAACAGCTTGCCGAAAAGTATCGAGCCGATGACAAATACGTCATGGAAACCGGCAATGTGTTTCGCGACATCGAAGTCATCGAAACCGACCAATCCGCACGTGCACCGCGCGATTCCGATCCGATTGAGGGAAAGACATTTGTCGAAGTTCGCAAATCACCTTTGCGTGACGCACGCGAAAACATTGTGGGCACCAAGGCCGTGTTTTGGGACGTTACGCTTCGCAAGCGTGCCGAAGCCACCGCGGCGCATGAGGGATACTTATTGCAGTCGTTGATGGATCACATACCCGATTCAATCTACTTCAAAGACGTCGGCAGTCGTTTCATTCGCGGCAGTCAAGCCCAAGCGATCAAGTTCGGTTACAACTCGCCCGACGAGATCTTGGGCAAAACGGACGCGGATATTTTCAGCCACGAACACGCGCAGGCGGCTCGAAAAGACGAACTGGAAATCATGCGTACAGGCAAGCCGATCCATGGCAAAATCGAAAAAGAAACGTGGGACGACTCGCCCGACACGTGGGCGTCAACCACGAAGATGCCGCTCCGCGATCAAGCGGGAAACATCGTTGGCACTTTTGGAATCTCGCGTAACGTGACGGCTCAGATTCGTGCCGAAGAGGCATTGCGGAAAGCAAAAGAGGAGGCGGACCAAGCGAATCGAGCAAAAAGTGAATTCTTGGCAAACATGAGCCACGAAATTCGCACGCCGATGAATGCCGTGATCGGAATTTCCGAACTTTTGCTCGACACAGACTTGGCAGACTACCAACGCGAATACCTCAACATGGTGTTGTCGTCCGGCGAATCTTTGCTGGAACTGATCAACCACATTCTCGATTTTTCCAAAATCGAGGCGGGAAAATTCGAACTCGACCCTCAACCGTTTGATCTTCGCGATCTTGTTGGAGACACCGTCCGCACGCTTTCGGTCAGAGCCCAGAACAAAGATCTTGAGCTGCTTTTTTCGGTGGCGAATGATGTTCCTCATCGACTGATCGCAGACAGAGCCCGCTTGCGACAAGTTCTGGTTAACTTACTTGGGAACGCGATCAAGTTCACCAGCGAAGGCGAAGTCGTCCTCGAAGTGATCGCGAAAAACCGTTCAGCTGATTCGGTCACTCTCGAGTTCCAAGTGCGGGACTCTGGAATCGGGATCGCGAAGGACAAATTGGACTCAGTTTTTGAGGACTTCGAACAAGCGGACTCATCGACCACGCGTCAATACGGCGGCACCGGGCTTGGACTATCGATCTCGAAAAAGTTGATCGAGCTGATGAATGGATCGATCGCCGTCGAAAGTGAACTAGGCAAAGGCAGTAAGTTCATCTTCGACGCCACCATGAAAGTCGAAGAAGCTGATGCGGAAGAAGTTGCCAAACGGATCAAGGCACTCGTTGGAATGCGTGCGTTGATTGTGGACGACAACGACACCAACCGGCGTATTCTTTGCGACATGCTCAGCGGCTGGGGCATGCGGCCCGAAAGCATCAAGACACCCGCCGAGGCAATCGCGAACCTGAAGAAGACTCAGCAGGCCGGCAAACCGTTGCCGCTGGTCGTTACCGACTTCCAAATGCCTCACGTCAACGGTCTGGATTTCGTTCAGCAAATTAGAGACGATCGCAAAATCGCTGGCGCGACGGTCATCATGCTGACGTCGGGCATGAAGCCGGACCACGCTGCCCGAATGAAGGAACTGGGGATCGTCGGTAGATTAACCAAACCGGTCAAACAGGCCGAAGTCTTTGAGGCAGTTGTCGCAGCACTCAAGATCCCGTTGGCAAAGCAAGCAAGTTCCGACCGAGCAGATAGCGCATCGGAACAGACCGTCGAAGCGGCTAGGTCACTCGACTTGCTGTTGGCCGAGGATAATATCGTTAACCAAAAACTGGCAGTTGGGATTCTTGAATCGTTCGGGCATCAAGTCACGGTCGCCAACCATGGCCGCGAAGCGTTGGAGCTGTGGCAGCAAAAAAAGTTTGATGCGATTCTGATGGACGTTCAAATGCCGGAAATGGACGGACTAGAGGCGACTCGGGCGATTCGAAAAATCGAGTCCAAAGATCGTGGGACGGGGCGGACTGGTCATACCATTATCGTCGCCATGACGGCTCACGCACGTGCTAGGGATCGGCAGGATTGCCTTGATGCTGGAATGGACGACTACATGTCCAAACCAATCCGAATTGCCGAACTTCGAAAAATGCTGGAAGACTTGACCTCCGGCCAAAACCAATCAACGCCTGATTCTGCCCCCAAGGAGACACCAAACATGAGCGTGGACCAAACACCGCAAAAGATTATCGATTGGGACGTGGCGGCTCAAGCAGTCAACAACGACCAAGACCTGCTGAAAATTGTGGCTCAGACATTGATCGATGCGGGGCCGGACATGATTGGCAATGTCAAACAATCCATCGCCGACAATGACGCGGGACGCCTTCGCATCTCGGCCCATGCACTCAAGGGATCGGTGTTATTCCTTGGAATCGATCTCATTCGCGAACCCGCGTTGGCGCTAGAACGGATGGGCGAGGCCGGCATCATGCCCGACGAAGATCGGTTGCTCGACCAATTGGACGCCGACTGGGAAGCGGTGAAGCAGGAAGTGGAAGCGTTTGTGGAGAAGAGTTAGTTGGACAGAGCACGTTTTTCTATTTTCACCGTTGTTTTATGGCGGCGCGTCGCCGGGAGGGTGAGGCTCCGCCCGAGCCGTGCGAAGCAAAGAGCTCAACCATTAAAGCGGGGCGGACGGAGCCTTCCCCTCCCAAACATCGGTTTCATTCAACTAAAGTGGCCGTGTCAAATTTGAAGTGAAGAGATTTCAGGGCTCAGAACCCATCGCTGGCACGAACGAACGACTCGTGAAATTAGATTTCAATTCGCATTCGTTTTTAGTTGGCCACTCTACGTGCGACGCGATGCCACTTGGTTAAATCGTTCCAACTTTGTCAGTCAACACCTCAGGATCAAGCGCGATCCCTTGTTACACCGAAGCCAATACAGTGGGCGAAGGCCGGTTCCGTCCGGGCTTCGCGATAGCTCTCTAGCTTAAGGAATGCATCGGTTGAGGAAGAGAAGTTCCTCGGTGTCGATCAAGCCATCGGCGAAGCCAAAGTCACCCAGAGTCAAACCAAGCCCATCGAGAGAGAAATCTTGGATATCGGTACCGTTTTGGAATCCGTTGTTCAACACGGCTAGATTGATTGTTGCCTGACCAATTGGAATCACATTGCCGAGAATGTCCATTCCGGCTGGAATCGGATTTCCATCGACATCTACAGCACCGTTGAAACCGTTACCCGGAATTCGTACTCCGGGTGTACCCATATCCGACAAAATCACCCCCATGTTTCCGTCGTCATCGATGCCAAGAGGGTCGAACAGGTCGCCATTTCCACTGTCCATAAACTCATCCTCGGTCAAGGTAAAGACAGGGGTTTCGAAAGAACGGAAGTAGAATTCCTCATTGTTGATGGCTTCAAAGTCTAACACTCCCGTAATGCCTCCTACTGGAGGCGTAGGACCGCCAACTGACAACAGCGGAGAATCAATATTCTCGTCAGTACCACGATCGTTGCCGGCGAAACCATTACCGGAAACAATTGCATTGACTGTTGCGTCATCGAACGTGTTGAGACTCAAACCGCGCTCAAAATTATCTTGAAACGAGTTGCCTTGGATACGGGCGGAAATGGTACTGGCTTCGAAGGCGTCAACGTTGATACCGTCGAAGAACGTCAATTGTGTTGTGTTCGGTGCAGCTTCTTCTGGAGTCAGTGGTTCCTCGCCAAAGACGTTGTCATCGTCAGCATCCGTATTTTGGCCAGCTCCATTGTTTGCCACGGTGTTTCCAGAAATATTGAGCAGTAGGCGTGCGTCTCCAAAGGCGGCAATATCGACACCATCAAACGTAAAGTCACGAATCGTGTTATTCAGCAGTGTCAGTTGTGTCAGGTTGTCATGCATTCCATCGCTGACGACATCCATACCAACCGGGTTGGCCGCCGCAACCGTTCCGGGACCAGCTAACCCTTGGCCAAGCCCCATCACTATGGGATCTACGGGGTCAATAAAATCTGCAGCTCCTATCGCCGTCAACTCAATACCACTCTTTCCAACCGTGTCACCGAACACACCATCATTTGGTCCAAGTGGCTCCAACGGCTGGCTGTTAGGCCGAAAGGTCGAGTCTGAGATCGTAATGTCTGAAAGCGTATCTTCCAGTGTGGTAACAATCACGCCAGTTCCTAGGTTGCCCAACAGGTCACCCGAAGAACCGACCACCACATCCAAATTATCGAGCAACACGCGATTTGGCTTTCGGTTGAAGCTGTTGTCGTTATCTAGAAGAATATCAACACCATCGATAACATGTTGGTCAGCAGTTTCCGCTGGATTACCGATGCTGCTGTCGGCAACCACGACATCGACAATTGCGCTGCCTATTGAGTCAATGTCAACACCAACCGTGCCACCAACAAGATTTGCTACACCGTCTGGGGTAATCGTAATGTTTTCGTCGTTCAAGATCGCGACGTTGCTGATGTTTGCATTGACGGCAGTAAGATCAAGTTCACCATCAAGACCTTGTGAGAGAACCGAAATACCCGCTCCGCTCAAAAACGCGTTGTTCGTGATCTGCAATGGAGCCGTTGTTAGATCTGGATTTCCAATATCTGCGTTGATTGTAGAACCAAACGTTGATACCAGAGAAATACCGTCACCTAGGTTATCAGTAATCGAGACGTTGTCTCTCAAATCGAAGTTCAGTTCTGTATCGGAACCCGTGGCGGACACGGCCACACCAGCACCTCCACTTCCCGTGATCGCAATGTCAGTCACCAACACGTTCTGAACTAAGTTTGGTTGTGTCAACTCAATTAGCAAGTTCGAACCGCCAAGACCGTTGCCATCCAACAGGCCACTGTTGTTTCCTGCACCAGCGATCACCGTGGTGTCACCGACGCCGCTAGTGAAATCGGTGATACGAATGCCGTTCACCGAGTTGTTGGTAACGTTCGGAGCAAGAATATTCAGCTTGCCGGTTCCAGTATCAACCACGATACCCGTATTTACGTTCGCGTCAGCGGTATGATTCAGGATGTTCAATCCGTTCGTCGAGGTGTTGGCGAAGTTGTTCACGAACAAACCGTGACGAAAGTTGTTGCTAGTCGTGTTTGCGTTAAGGATAAATGACCCCGGATCGAAAGCTGACGCTGGATCGGAACGCTGGAACGTGAATCCGTCCAAACCGTTAGTCGAGGCGATATTGTTGTTCAGCAAGATCGTGGCCGTGTTGTCTGTAAGGTTGTCAACCAAAAGACCCGATGCACCATTGCCGCTGAAATTACTGTCACGAATGTCTAAATTGCCAGTGAAATTGTCCAAACGAACACCATTCAACCCGGCGTTCACGACATTGACATCTTCCATTGCCAGATTGTTGACGCTGTTACCGTTGATGCCGTTGTTCGTGCCAATGCCGTCAATCGTGACACCCGCGATACGGTTCCCGTTAGCCAGTTCGACAACAGAAGTTCCTAGTGGATTCCTGATCGTTGGCCCGATTCCGCCATCCGTCACCAACTGAAAACCACCACCGGTGGCTGCATTCGGAATGGTATACGTGCCGCCATCACCCAACAAAAGTTGACGATTTTGCAATGCCAAGCCAGTCTCGAGACCGTTCGGCGTCCCATCGCCCGAGGCGACAAAGATTGCGTCGTCGGCGGAACCTGCTGCCTCCGCTTCAGCAAGCGTCAGGAACGGACGCTCGAAAGTACCAAGTCCGTTGATTCCGTCCTCGCCACCTTCGTTGTTGACGTGCAGAACGTTGTAGGGCAACCCAGTGTTCGGGTTAACAACGAATGATGCCTCGGTTAGCACTCGAACGACATGGTCATTTCGTTGTGTCGCTTCAAGGTCACGACCAATGCCGGCGTATTCACCGCCAACGCCACCGTTGGCACCAAACGTCCAACCGACGCTCAGCACACCTGTCGTATTAAATCGCTCGTCGTGGTTGACCTCGGCACTGATCGTGGCTCCACGTAAAACTTGAACACCAAGACGTACACGGCCGCCACCGAAGAAATCGATTTCGTCAGACTTATATCCATAACCACCGAAGTCAACGGTACCGTTGGCGAACGCCAATTGTTTCGGACGCCATCTCATGGTCACGTCAAATCCGGTTTGTGCCGCGTCGATCGCAGGCGAACTCAGGATGAAATTTCGTGCAAAGGGAGTCTCGCCCGTTGGATCGCCCAGCGTAAAGTCAGTTTCTCCGATTGGAAAATATCCGTTGGCCAACAAGTCCCAACGGCGGCTCTTAATGGCTCCGCTGACACCGATCTGATGGAACGGATTTGAGAACCCGGTATCTGTCTCGCTATTAAAATCGTACCAACCGCCCAAGCTGATATCGGCTCCCGCGGCGGGGATCGAGAACACCCGCTCGATTCCAATATTCGAAAAGAAATCGCCTTGGTCTTCATCAATCGAGTGGTGAAGCTGAGCTTCAAACAACCATCGACCGTCCAAGAAGTCCTCGAACAGTCGACGCTTACCGCCCACGGTCAAGTATGAACCTTGGTACCCCAATCCTCGATCCGCGACGTTGGCTTCAAACCAAAACCGACCGGGAACACCAGCTTGTACCTCGCCACTGACCTGCCGAAAGGCTGATTCACCTCCAGTTGCAAGTCCTTGGCCTCCCCGGAAACCGCGGCCGGCATGGTGGTGCAGTAACTGAGCGTCTGCGACGTTCATGGAAGTCAGGAATGCGACCATGCAGATTAGGCTCAATCTTATCTTCATCGATGTCTCCCGGGTTTTAGCCCGACGCGATCAAAACTGGAAAATGGACGTCACAAACGACCTACACCAAGCGCAATGAGCGCCCGCAAAAGTTGTTCATGTAGCACAATCCATCGACTCGGGATGACCGGCACCATGAGTATTTCCGGCACCTTTTCAATAATTGGTACAACTTAACATTGCCCAATTTGCCAGAACGGTGTTCGCTCGAGTGCTAGCGATGCTTGCCGTGCATTTGACCAAACACGCTACTTGTCCATACGACATCGATGTAGGGTGCCATGCTTCACGCTTGCGTAAGCACTTTCACGCAAGCGTAAGGCATGGCACCCAGAAAGTTGTCAAGCAAGCGTTGAATAACTACCAGTTGGGCAGCGCTAGTTTTCCAATTTGAACGATGTTTTGAAGACGGTAGAGTCATCGGGAGGGCCGAGGCTCCGTCCGAGCCATGCGGAACAAAAAGCCCAACCATCCGAGCGGGGCGGACGGAGCCTTCCCCTCCCAAGCATCGGCTTCATCCAGCGAAAACCACGCTGCCCAGCTATTGACGGTCGTCCAACCGGCGGCGAGCCAGATCGCAATACTCATCAACACAATCGATGCCGATGAAGTGCCGCCCTAGGCTGCGAGCCACCAACGCCGTGGTACCTGCCCCGGAGAACGGATCCAACACAACGCCGCCTTCAGGACAGCTTGCCTTGATGCAAGTTTCCACCAGCTGCGGAGGATAGACGGCAAAATGAGCCTCACGAAATTTCGACAGCGAAATCGACCAGACCGTGCGTTTGTTGCGGCCCGACGGATGAAACGCTTGGTCCCAACGCCCATCATGGAGATTATTGTCTCCTTGGTTTTTACCTTGCTCGGGCGTTCCGCCTCGTTTGCCAAAATGCTTTCGGCCACCTTTCATTTTCGAGTTCTCTGAAAACGTCACGTGCGGCTCGCGAATCGCATCAGCATCGTAGTGATACTTTTTCGAGTGACTAAAGAAGAAGATGTACTCGTGGTCGGTCGTCGGCCGAGTCTTCGCACTGGAGGGCATTGCGTTGGGCTTGTGCCAGATACAGTCACTTCTCAGTTGCCAACCGATCTCTTTGAGCCCAAAACAAACGCGCCACGGAATTCCAAGTAGTTCGCCCTTTTGGTATTTGTCACCGATCACGACCCACGCCGATCCCGTCGGTTTAACGACTCGGCGAAGTTCTTCGAACAAATCCGCCAAACGTTGAATGTATTCCTGCTGAGTAGATTCGATTCCGATCTGCAAATCACTGCCGTAGTCACGCTGTTGGAAGTAAGGCGGGCTGGTGACGATCGTATCGACGCAATCGTCCGGCAGCGTCCGAGCGACCTCGATCGCATCGCCGCAAAGGAATTGGTCGAGATAATTTTTTGGCTCAATCTTCATTCAGTCGAAGGCAAAATTCTGGACTTCACGTTCTCGA
>CALFUT010000069.1 GCA_937929805.1 uncultured Pirellulaceae bacterium | reverse complement strand
TGCCAAGCGTCTTCGCCGTTCATGATTCCACCAACACCGACGATGGGGACTTTTTTGCCCAGCCTTTGGTAAAGAAACGAAACCACTTCTCTGCTGCGATCCGTTAGCGGTGCGCCGGACAAGCCACCGTTGGCAATTTCTTCGACTCGCTCAGCCGATGTTCTCAAGCCTTCACGCGAGAGCGTCGTGTTGGTGGCGATCAAGCCTGCGGTGCCCGTTTCCTGAACGATGGCGACAATGTCTTCCAACTGGTCGTCAGAAAGATCAGGAGCAATTTTTAACAACACGGGTTTTCGTGTGATTTCATGATCGGCAGCCAGCCGATCGTTGAGTTCCATCACTTGCCCCAGCAATTCAATCAGTGGCTCGCGGTTTTGCAGCGTCCGCAGCCCGGGCGTGTTGGGCGAGCTTACATTGACCGTAAAATAGTCCGCGTAACTGAACAGACGCTCGAAGCTGAATAAATAGTCGGCCGTCGCTTCCTCCACTGGAACAACTTTGGTCTTCCCGATGTTGACCCCGAGAATATCTTCGTCACTGTATCGAGACGATTTGGCCAAGCGGCGCGCAACCGCGTCGCTGCCCTCGTTGTTGAATCCCATCCGATTGATGATGGCTTTATCGGGAGGTAGTCGGAACAATCGTGGCTTTGGATTGCCCGATTGAGCCTGACCGGTGATCGTGCCGACCTCCACATGGCTGAAGCCAAGGCAGGAAAGCTTGGAGAACCAGCGAGCGTTTTTGTCAAAGCCTGCGGCCAACCCGACCGGGTTCGAAAACTTCAACCCAAATCGTTCGACTTCCAACCGCGAGTCAACGACCGAGTACTTTTTTCGAAACGAAGAAGCAACCGGACCAACCGACAGTAACTTTTCGAACGCGGCCATCGAGGTTTCGTGTGCCGTTTCGGCCGGCAATTGAAACAGTAGGTCGCGAGCCGAGGTCCAAAGCATGGGAGCGGTTTTCGGTGTGAGGTTTTCGGTGTGAGGTTTTCAGCTTGGGAGGTTTTCAGCTTGGGAGGGGAAGGCTCCGTCCGCCCCGCTTAGATGGTTTAGCAATTTGCCTGCCACGGCCCGGGCGGAGCCTCGCCCTCCCGTCAAGCCACAAGCTGAGCCAATTGTTAAACCGTTCGCCGCTTGCTTACAGGTTCAAGCCGATACTTTCGCCGCCGCTCCCTCGCTCGCGACCGCCTTTTAGTGGTGCGCCAGTTGCCGGCACAACCAACTCTCGGGCGGGCGCGTCCGGTTCTTCTGGTTTTCCGCCCGCAGATTTTGGTTTGGGTGGCGCTTGAGTGGCCTTGAGCGAAAGCGAAACCTTTTGAGCTTGTGTGTCGATCGTCAGGATTTTCACTTCGATCTCGTCGCCTTCGTTCAACACCGAGCTAACCCGAGCGACTCGTTTGTACGAAAGTTCAGAGATATGAACCAAGCCCTCAATCGCCGGCGCGATCTTTACAAAGGCTCCAAAATCAGCGACGCGAGTAACCGTGCCTTTGACGATGTCGTCGGCTGAAAACTGATCGCCGAGCGACTGCCACGGATCTTCTAGCGTGTCACGATACGACAAAGACATCTTGCCGGTTTCGGTGTCGTACTTTTCAACTTTGACTTTGACCTTGTCGCCCTCTTTGACGACCTCGGATGGGTGTTTGATACGAGCCCAGCTGAGTTTGCTGATGTGAGCCAGCCCTTCCATGCCACCCAGATCGATGAATGCACCAAAATCCATCAGCTTGGTCACAATGCCTTCGCGAATTTGTCCGACTTCCAATTCTTCGAGCAACTTCTTTTTCTTCTCTTCCTGTTCCCGTTCCAAAACCGCACGGTGACTCAGGACGAACTTCCGTTTGGACGGATTGATCTCGACAACGATGCAAGGAAGCTTCTGATTGAGATAGGCTTCGAAGTCGTCGACTCGAAAACGGCTGATTTGACTAGCCGGCACAAAACCTGACAGGCTGCCGACGTTAACTTCTAGGCCGCCCGTGTTGGAGCCCGTCACCATCGCGTCAACCATGTCGCCTTCGTTCAGTTCGTCCCAATCGGCACCGCCCACTGCGGCACCCGGGACCGACAGTTCGTACAAACCGTCTTCGTTGTTCCGACCGCGAACGATTACCTCGACCGTGTCGCCTTCGGCCGGTTCTTCTTTGAACTGATGGAACGCGGCGATTCCCTCGTTCTGGCCATCCAGTTTTACGAACACATCGTCTTTGTGAATTTTTGAAACCACGGCTTTGATTCGTGTGCCCGGTTCGACTTCGATTTCTGAGGTGGTCGCCCCTTCAACAACTGAGTCCATCGACAGACCGCCCAGTGCTGCTTCGATCTCAGCATCAATGTCGTCACCAAGCCCGGCGTCAGAAAGAACGTCTCCCAAACCGTCATCGACTGGTTGAGCCTTTTCGCCTTCCACCAAATCGATTCGGTTGGTAACCGCCGCTTGAACTGCTTTTGGCTGCAACGGTTTGGCGGCGGCATCACGTTGCGATCCGATCGCGACTCGTTTGCCGGCTTCCGGTGCTTCTGAAGCGGCTGATGATTTATCTGAGCCATCCGTAGCGGTCGGTTGAACGCCGGCGTCCTCGGGTGCCGCAGCCGGCTCGTTAGTCGTTGCGGGTTCAGCTGACGAGGCGGCATCGATCGGAGGAGTGGTTTCCGAAGTTTCGGATTCTGGCACTGGGTCAACGCTCATTAAAATCTACCCGCTCGTTTTTACGAAAGCTTAAGTTAGGTGGGCAAAGCATTTATCTTTCGAACGGCAACAAAAAGAAGTCGCCGAATGGTCTGCGAAAGATTGCCTCGCGTTAGAGCACGCCATTAAAACCAATCGCGGCTCCAAATTCAACGTGTCGAACTGCCGACAAGTGCCACAAACAGGAAACCGTTGAGGATACGCTACTTGCGGGAAGCGAATCGTGGAAGCGATCAAAGAACGCTGGAACGACGCTTATTCCCGCAAGCGTGCCGGCGAGTCTGCGGGGCCAGCGATCAAAAATCCGCGTTGGGCGACGCGACTGGGAAATCATCGGTTCGGAAAGGTGACGCAGGTAGCCCTGCACCATTGACCAAAGTCATTGGTGCTTCGACATCCCAGCCATACCGGACAGCTTCAGGGCTGGCGATATCCTTCGAGTAAACCTCGACCGTGTCGCCGACGATGGTGGCCGTCGCTGGGACAAATTTTTTGTCTTGGCCACAGATGGTGAATCCGGTCAGGACTTCGGAATCTTTGGCGACGCTCAGCCCCGACTGACCGCCACTGAACTTAATTCGAAATTTCCCATCTTCCACCGAAGCCGTTTCAAAAATCGGGCCAGAACTATCGGTGGGCACCGCTTCTGGGTCAAGTTCATCTGCATAGGTTTTTCCCAACGCAAGCAACGCGAGTCGCCGTCCGGCCGCTTGTTTGTTCTCCGGATGAATATCTTCCAAATTACCCACGTCCGTAAGCACCGCCATGCCGGTTTGAGGCACCGTCTTGAGCGTTTGCAATTGCGCTTCCCAGAGTTCGGGCAGCGACTCGGGCCCCAACGCTTGATAACGAAAAGGTGCAAGCTGAGCAAAATAGAACGGTAGCTGAGCTTGGCCGAAGGTTTGTCGCCAGTCGTCAATCAGCAGTGGAAAAAGTTCTTTGTATTGAGCCGCGCGGCCGACGTTGGTTTCTCCTTGATACCAAATCACACCACGGATTGGGAATTTGCTTAGTGGAGCAATCATGCCGTTGAACAAGTTCGCGGGCCGATGCGAGCTGCTTACCTTGTCGCTCTGATCCCAGTGATCAAGCAACGGCTTCAGCGAGTCAACGCCATCCATCTTGGCGCGAGACAGCCAAGCCTCGCAGGGTGTGCCACTTACAGCTGAAGAAATCAAACCGATCGGGACATTTTCAATTCGACTCACTAACTCTCGCCCAAAAAAGTAACCGGTCGCTGAAAAATCTTTGACGGATTCTGGCGAGCAAAGCTGCCAAGGCTCGACTTTGGCGAAATCACTTTCGGGAGCCGCGGCAACACTTTCTTCGACTCGGAAAAGCCGGAGGTTCGTGTAGCTTTTTGATTGTTCGATTTCCGTTTCCGCATGCATCGCCATGGAAACCGGACGTGACATGTTGGATTGCCCCGAACAAAGCCACACATCCCCGACCAAGACGTCACTAATCACAATTTTGGCGTCTTCATCGGTCGCCACGATCGTGATCTCGTGAGGACCTCCCGCTTCCCCGGTGATCAGTTCTGCCGACCACTCGCCGTTGACGTCCGCCGTAACAGGAATTTTTTGATCTTGAAATGTTAAAGTGAGTTTCTGGTCGGGGGCTGCCGTTCCGAAAATTGGAACCCGGGAGTCTCTCTGAAGCACCATGTGATCGCAGAACACTTTGGGCAGCAGGATGTCTGAACAAACAACGGATTCAAACGTCCCTGAGAGCGTCGCAACCAAGGCAACCAAAAAGCAGCAGCATAACTTCATGTTGAGTCTCAAGGGGAGCGGCTGGTCGAGGATGGGGTGAACGTAGATCGGCGGGAATGAATGGCGGCTGTGAGCCATCCGTTCGCCCGCAGCGTTGGTCCCTTCATGTTAGTCCATTGCCCCCAGAAGCTCCACCGCTGGAATCGATCGATTCAAGTCCTCGCAATCGGCGTGCGTGAACTGAAGTTAAGCTATTTTCACCCGTTTCGTCGTGACCAGAGCCTCGGCGCTGATTTCGTTCGTGCTAAAGTTGAGCCAATGGATGATTCTGGCAACAACTCGCAGCAGCAGCGTTCTCACGAGCCCAAGCGGCAGCGTTCAAGGTTGATCGCTCACGTCCGGCCAGTCCGGATCCGAGTGGGGCAAAGCTTGGTTCGCTGGTTTTTTCGGATTCTTCTGTTGGTTCTGTACCGTGTTCGAGTTCACGGCTTAGAAAATTACCCGGCTACCGACGGTGCGTTAATCTGTGCCAATCACCAAAGCAACCTCGATCCAATCGTGATGGGGGTTTCGTGTCCCCGGCCGGTCAACTACTTGGCAAAGCAGTCGCTATTCCGCTGGGGACCGATGGGATGGTTCTTGCGTTGGAACGACGCGATTCCGATCGATCGTAGCGGAGCCGGCATCGGAGGCATGAAGGAAACCTTGCGGCGATTGAAACGAGGAGAATCCGTCGTGATTTTTCCGGAAGGCTCAAGGTCCATCGACGGGGAACTGCGACCGCTCAAGCAAGGTTTTTGTTCATTGGCGCGTCGGACTTCGGCTGCCTTGGTGCCGGTCGCCATTGAGGGCACGTATGACGCGATGCCGCCCAAATGTAAAACGCTACGTCTGGGCAGAATACATTTAGTTTTTGGTCCTCAGATTTTAGCAGAAGACTATCAAGACCTAGATGATGATCAGCTGACCCAGCTACTCGAACAGCGAATTACCGACTGTTTCGCGCTGGCCCGAGAAAAGTACCGGGCGTAATCGGATTTCAATCGTCGGTTGTGATAGTAGAAAGGGGAGCCGATGGGGGCGATTCCGTTTGATCAAAATTCAGCCCAAACAAGCGGTCGCATGGCAGCAGAAACATTGCGACAAGAATCGCGTTGAAGTGAAAACCGAATGTCACGAAGGTCCCAAGGACTCCGATGTAAAATCCGATCAGTCCAAAGCCCACCAGATAACGAAGTGCCCAGTGAAAGATTGCCACGATGCTCAGGCACTCGATCACCAACGCCCCCGTCTGCAAAACGGCCGTCAACCGAGAGTCGAACAGCATCACTTGAGCGAGTGGTGACGCTTTCCAGCCAAAAAGGTTAACCCACAACTGCATTGAGGTTCCGTTTCCCCAAGCAGGGCCGCAACAAGCCAGTTTGGTGAACCCCGCCAGCGAGTGAAACCAGCCCAGATAGAAAACGCATAGCCAGAAAACCCATCGCGGGTAGTTTTTGTCTGTCCAAAAAGTCCCTTCTTGGATGCCGCTGCGAATCTCATGTCGATAAAAATGGAACCACATTGCGTGGATGACCAGCAACATGTTCGTGACGTTAAAAATGTGAGCCCCGTTGGTCAGGTTTTCCATTCGCAACGACCACATCAGGGTGAAACAGGCGACCGTGGTCCAGCAGCTGAACGGGATCCAGATTCTCAACGCCCATAAAGCGGCGGAGATCATCAGGCCGGCTCGGACGCAAGTAAAAATCGCTTGGTTTTGGATTAGCGACGCGGGCAGCCACGAAAAAACCGTCGCAGGATGCTCACTACGCGGCCCGGCATCGAATTCGATTGGAGACAACGCGAGGACAACCGCGAATAACAGCAGCAGCCAGACCGTCATTTGGCCGAATCGCGGTGTCGCGCGATCAAAAAGCCAATCGAGTTTGCTCATGGAGTCTTGGCCTCGACTTTGGACGGCGCAACGGTCCATTCGTCAACCGTCGTTTTCAATCGAGGCTCTCCGCCTGCAACATGCGTTCGTTTGATTGTCAGTGGACCGGGCACGTTTGATTGCTTCATGACTTGTTGAACATGTTGGCGAACGGTCGATTCATCCACGACATCGCCAAACGCGTGAAGGGTTGGCTTCGGCACGATCCCCATTCCCAGCCCGGGCGGGTTCCCGTCGTACACAAGATGCAAACCGAATTGTTCGGGATCGAGTTCTTGCCCAGCCGAGTCAAAAATTTGGTAGGTGCAATATTGCGACGGCTGGTCGCTGAACATCGGCGAAACCGTGAATGGGTACAGCTCGCCGAACACGATTGGAGCCAGCAGGTTGACGACAACGAAGGCCGCGATGGCCAGCAACTCAATGAGTTTCCGGTGTCCATTCCGTCGAGCCGAGACGGGAAGCTCAAGTTCAGGATTTTTTTCCGACCGATTCATGTTGTGGTTGCGAAACGCAAGCTGGGCCCGTTCAGGTTGACCAGCACGCAGGTTACCAATACCTTTCCAGCACAATGTTGCCGGGAGACTTGCTGCGGTGCTTTTTCATGTCGCGTTGGCCCAATGCTTCCTCCATCGAGTCCAACATCGCAGGATTGCCACAAAGGTAGACGGACGAATCCTCGGCGTTGATCTCGCACGACGCAGTGGACTCAAGCTGCCCTGAACTGAGAAGCTCCGGGATTCGGCCTCGCAACGCATCGTCGGAATCTTCACGAGTTAAAGACTGCACCAGAGAGAACCGCCCCGGCTTACTGGTTTCGTAAGCTTTCAGTTCTTCGGTATACGCTAAATCGCTGGCCAGTCGGACGCCATGAACCAATACGATTTTTTCGAAACGTTCCCAAGGCTCTTCCGTTCTCAACATCGCAATGTAGGGAGCCAATCCCGTTCCGGTGGCAAGTAACCACAGGTGTTTTTTCTCGGGCGACTTTTTCAACGTGAAGCTGCCGGCGGCTTTCTTGGATACCTGAAGCGTCGACCCGGCGACCAGCTTTTCCAGCCTTGGCGTTAGCTCCCCGTCGGGGACCGTCACGATAAAGAACTCTAGTTCCGACCCGTGAGGCGAAGCGACAGAATAAGGGCGGTTGATCAACGCATCCTCGTCTCCATCGTGACCGTCCGGAAAAACTCCCAGTTGAAGAAATTGGCCCGGCAGAAAGGGAGCGACTTCGTCCGTCGCTACCGTGATCGTGAACAAACCCGGGGACCAAATTTTTTGATCGACAACGTTTCCGGTGCACCATTGAGGCATGACAAACTCGAAGAAGGAGTGCGTAAAAGTCATTGCAGTTGGACGCATGGAACTTTCAAATGACTCATGCGGCACGCGACAATCATCGGAAATAATTTGCTGGCGAACAAGAACACTGCCGCCAAACTGTGTTCTGCCCAGCACCTTTCAAGTCCTTTTAGGCCGGATTTTGAGCTTCGATTGGTCTGGTTGGGCTCTGGCTGAGTTGCCCCGGGTGCGTTGTGACTGTTTCGAGGCTTCGACCGAGGTTGGGTAACGAGTCGGAATTTTCTATAACTTGGGGCCTGTTTACGACCGAATGACACGACCCAATTGCGGTGGGGCTTGGAAGCAACGATCCAGCCGAGGCAAATGCCCGGCCAAAGAACGCCCAGCCAATGCCCAACTGCTAATTAGACGAATCCCGAAAGCAACGCGATGACGTTTTCGCCCGAAGATATTCCCAGCCGTTTCGATTTCGCCGATTCCCAAGCTCGCATGTACGAGATGTGGCAGTCGCGCGGCTACTTCCACGCTGAACCTAGTGGCGACAAAAAGCCGTTCACGATCGTCATTCCGCCGCCCAATGTGACCGGAGCCCTGCACCTTGGTCACGCGCTCAATAACACGCTGCAAGATATCCAGATTCGCATGAAGCGGATGCAAGGCTTCAACACGCTATGGATGCCGGGCACCGATCACGCGGGGATCGCGACTCAAGCGGTTGTCGAAAAACGCTTAAAAGAGCAAGAAGACAAAACTCGGCACGATCTTGGGCGAGAGAAATTGGTCGCTCGGATCTGGGACTGGAAAAAAGAGTACGAGAAACGGATCCTTGGCCAACTGAAACAAATGGGTTGCAGTTGCGACTGGGAGCGAACTCGTTTCACGCTGGACGAAACTTGCGCTCGGGCGGTGCGGCACACGTTCTTTGACTTGTTTGCGAAAGAAAGAATTTATCGCGGCAAGCGATTGGTTAACTGGGACACGTTCCTGCAAACGACCGTTAGTGACGACGAAGTTTTCTCCAAAACGATCAAAGGAAACTTCTGGCACTTTATGTACCCGGTGATCGATCCGAAACCGGGCGAGCCCGCACACGTGACCGTTGCGACGACTCGTCCGGAAACCATGCTGGGCGATACCGCCGTCGCCGTGCATCCCGATCCCGCCGCGGCGCTCAGTCGAGTCGCCAGCGAACTGAACGACAAACTGAAGAAAGCCCCTGAAGCGGAGCACGCGTCGATCCAAGAACAGATCGATGCGTTGGCCGCGCGGCGTGAGGCAATGCTTCCCGCGCTAGAGCAGCTGCGTGACATGGCGAACGATGGCCGGATGTTAATGCTACCGTTGATGGATCGAGAAATTCCGCTCGTCTGCGATCAATGGGCCAAACCTGAACTAGGGTCCGGCTGCGTGAAAATCA
Source organism: uncultured Pirellulaceae bacterium (assembly GCA_937929805.1). GTDB lineage: Bacteria > Planctomycetota > Planctomycetia > Pirellulales > Pirellulaceae > Mariniblastus. The sequence continues at coordinate 22,709 of CALFUT010000069.1, read as the reverse complement.
CGCCGGCTCATGACCCCAACGATTACGAGGTCGGCAAACGCTGCGACCTGCCGATGATCAACATCATGAACCGCGATGGAACGCTCAACGCGGAAGCCGGCTCGTACGAAACATTGACGATGAAGGTGGCTCGCAAGAAAGTCGTCGACGATTTGGAAGCACTCGGTCTGCTGCAGCAGGTCGAAGACCGAGAAATCGAAATGCCCCAATCGGATCGCAGCAAGACGCCGATCGAGCCGTTTCTGGCCGACCAATGGTTTGTCGCAATGGACCAGTTGGCGCAGTCGGCGATGGACGCGGTTAGCGATGGCCGAGTCAATATCACTCCGTCGCGATACGCGAACGGCTATCTGGATTGGCTCAGCGAGAAACGTGACTGGCCAGTTTCACGTCAGCTTTGGTGGGGCCACCAAATTCCAGTTTGGTCGCTCGCGTGCGCGACGGCGGAGGAAAGTGAATCCCTCGTTGCGAAAATCAAAGACCTGCCGGCGTTTAACGAACAGGCCGCCTCGGTACAGGTCGAGCCATCCTCGGAAGAGAACGAGGAGAAGCGGATTCGCTTGGAGCTGCCGCATTCCACCGTTCATGTTTGTGTGCAGGAGGCGGATCATCCGCTGGAGCAGCAGCTGTTGGACGCCGGTTTGGTGCGAGAAGACGACGTGCTGGACACGTGGTTCAGTTCTGCAATCTGGCCGCATTCGACGCTTGGCTGGCCCGACAAAACGGCCGAACTGGATTACTTCTACCCGACCAGCACGCTGATCACCAGTCGCGACATTATCACGCTGTGGGTGGCTCGGATGGTGCTGATGGGGTTGAACAACCTGAACGAAATTCCGTTCGACAACGTGTTCATTCATCCAAAAATTTTGGACGGCTTTGGCGAGACGATGTCCAAGTCGAAAGGTAACGGTATCGATCCGCTGGACGTGATTGAGAAATTCGGCGCGGACGCGTTGCGTTTCGCGATGGCTCATTTGACTACCGAAACGCAGGACGTTCGATTGCCGGTCGACTTTGAGTGCCCGCATTGTCAGCACACGTTCCCGCAGACGAAAAAGAATCGCATCCTGCCACGGGTAGAGTGCCCGAAATGCAAAGAACCGTTCTCAACGCAGTGGGCTCAAACGGATGAGGACAAAGCCCTCGTTCGTGGAGCCGTGATCGCTGAGAAGTTTGAGGTCGCCAGAAACTTCGTGAACAAATTGTGGAACGCGTCGCGTTTTGCGATGCTGAACCTTGAGGGCTACACGGCGGCTCCGATTGTCGAGTCCGATTTGACGGTCGAGGACCGTTGGATGCTTAGCCGGTTGTCGACCGTTTCGAAAAACGTGACCACCAGCTTGGAAGGTTTCCACTACGCCGAGGCCGCACGAGAGCTTTACGATTTTGCGTGGGATCACTTCTGCAGCTTCTATGTCGAGATGTTAAAAGACCGTTTTGCCGATGAAGCCTTGCGTCCGCATGCTCAACGGATGTTGGCCTACACGTTGGATACGATTCTGCGTTTGCTCCATCCAGCGATGCCGTTTGTCACTGAGGAAATCTGGCAAACGCTGGCGAAGCTGGCTCCCGAACGCGGTTTCGATTCGGTCGCTCCGGCAGCGGACGCCGTCATTGTTGCCGACTGGCCACAGTTGGACGAAAAATGGCACAGCCCGGAAACCGAAGCACGATTTGCCTTGTATCAGCGAACGCTGGGAGCCCTTCGTGAAATCCGGGCGGCTCAGAACATCCCGCCGAAGAAGGAAGTCAAGTTCTCGATTCGCTGCGATGCTGAAACTCAATCGGCCCTGCAACCGTTGACCGGCTTTTTCAGCAGCATGGCAAACTCAGAACTGACCGCGATTGGGTCGGACGTTCAGCCACCGGAAACCAACGCCACCAAAGCGTTGCCTGAGCTGGAGATCTTTGTGGACCTCGACGGCCTGATCGACAAAGAAGCCGAAAAGAAACGGCTTGAGAAAGAGCTCGACCGGCTGACGAAAGACATTGGAGGGAAAGAGAAAAAGCTTTCCAACGAGAAATTCGTCAACAATGCAGCACCCGAGTTCGTCGAAAAAGTCCGCGAAGGCTTGGCTCAGGCGAAAGAACAGTTGGAAACGATCGAGGCTTCACTGAAGAAGTTGGGATAGTTGAAGTTTGTTTGCTTACTCCATCAGCGATGTTACGGTGTTCCAGAATATTTGAAACGAGTGTGACCGGCAGCGTTCAGGATTAAAGTGCCTAGCGACAGCTGTCGCTCGACTTACCTTGCCTGTGACGTCGACAAGCTTTTCCAATTCTTGTGACGCATTGGCCAAACGATCTGGGTCGCGAAACTTCGCTTTTCCTGATTGTTGCATAGCTTTGCATTTCGGATACGCTTGTTGGATAGCATTGAGGTCCCCAAGCAACCAGCTCTCAAGCTCGTTACAGACGATTCGTGCGGTGTATGGTTTGCCAGACACCAATGCCTTTTCCTCAATCCGTTTCTTGATCGCAATACAATCGCCTCCATCTTGATCTCGCAATATGACAAAATGGGGGTTGGCATAATTCCATCGCCCCATTTTTATTGGGATATTCTTTTCTAAGTCGTTCTTTCCTTCAAAGCTGAGAACAATCCAGTCCACACCATTAACGGTCTCGCTCCAACAACTTCGAACTAGAGACTCGATGGTCACCTTCATTGATTTTTCTTCGGTAAGAAAAACGATCATTGAGCGTTGACCCTTTCGGAAAAACCATTGAAGAAGCCTTGCTCCCATAGAACGCCCGGTTTGTCGCCACTGTTTACCATCTCACTTACCAATGGATCTTGGGTTACTGGGACGATACTAGACTTCCCATCCTTCTTATCGATGTGAAAGAGGCTTCCGAGCGGTACGTAATTGAGAAACTGAGGCGAATGAGTTGACACTAGCACCTGTCCACCACGTTTGGAATACTGTTGAAACTCTTCAGCAAGTAAGGTCATTAGTTCTGGGTAAAGTTGGTTTTCAGGCTCTTCGATGCAAAGGACAGGGTGGGGTTTGGGGTCATGAAGCAACAACAGATAAGCAAACATTTTCACCGTACCATCCGAGACGTTCTTGTCGATGAATGGGTCTTTGAAAGCCCCGTCTTGGTAACGCAACAATAAACGTCCGTCTTCCGTGACGCGGACCTCAATACTATTTACACCGGGGACACGCTCCTTCATTTTTTGCTCAACCTTTTTGAACTCTTCAGGATGGCGTTCAAATAGATACCTTGCGAACGACGGCAGATTGTCACCTGTGTTCGACAGATGCACGGCGTCTTCGTCATCTTTTACGCCGCGAGCGTCGTTGATGTGGAAGTCGGAAATGTGCCAGTCTTCCAGTAGCGCGCGAAATGCTTGGGCAGCTTTGAAACGCTCAAACTGTCCGAGTCCCTTAATTGCAAGTGTCTCGGGCGAGTTTAATTTTTGATATTCCCTTTCCAGTTCTTCATCAGGCTTTGAAAAATCTTCTTCATTCGTAATGGCGTAGCCTTCTCCCCTTTTAAAATCGAGGAATCGAAACGGTGCACCGTGGCGGCCCCGTTTGTACCGAAGAGACTCGCGTTCCACGATCGGATACCCATCTTCGAGTCCAATTTCGAGCGAATAAGTTACCAAGCGGAACCTGCCCGTTATCTCCATCTTGAACTGAATTTCAATTTCAATCGACTCAGTTTCATGACCACGAGTTACAACTTCTTTGAAGCCATTGCGTCCCCCTTCGGAATTGAGCGCGGCCCGGACGTTATGCTCAAGGCAGTTTTTCAAAAATGCGAATACGCGGAATAGGGTTGTCTTTCCACTTCCGTTTCTTCCTACGAAGACGCAAAAGGCGGGAATGTTTTCTAGTTCTACATCTTGTAGAGCCTTGAAGTTTCGAACTCTGAGTGTTTCGATTTTCATCTGATCCGGTATGGCTAAATGAATTACAGAGGGTACGCCTGTTCAAACTTGTCGGCGCCGGACAAGTTTTTGAAGTCGCTATCGTACAAAATCAACGGCGGCTGGCATCACCGGCATTGTCGAAAAATCCGGCTAGCAAATAAAAAATGCCCCGCGAGAATTAACTCTCGCGGAGCATTTAAGGTGACCCCTACGGGACTCGAACCCGTGTTGCCGGCGTGAAAGGCCGGAGTCCTAGACCACTAGACGAAGGGGCCGTGATTTGTGACGTTCACGACTTGAGGTTGAAGCACGAAAAGACTCTTAAACAAGTGTCCTAAAACGCGTTTCCTCAAGGGACGCAATAAAGTAACGGCAGACGGTCTGGAGCGTCAATAGCCGTCGGCAAGTGTCGGCCAATTTCTATCGACAAATCCTCAAAACGACTTCACTGACACTCGTTAACACGCTTTTTCGGCGTTAGAGTACGCTCGCTGCAACATTTCCCAGCCAGAGTGCCGTGATTTTTCCAATCCGACGGTGCTGGGGAAAATCCGAGACGCCAAATCGTCGTTGGAAAACCAACAGCAGAGAAACCACCGCCTGAATGATTGGTGGGATTGATTTTTCGACCATGCCGCCAGAAGCAGCGGGTTGTGCTGCCGAAGTAGTCAAGCGCATGGACACGAACCGGCAATTGCCAAAAGAGAATCACCGCTCCACAGATTTATCCAGCGGGACTAGTTTTCCGATTCTTGGCCCAGCTGCTGATCGACTTTGTCGTTGTGCGCTTTGACGATCGCGTCATAAATTTCGCGGCGATGGACCGGAACCTCGCGAGGGGCTTCGATCCCAAGGCGAACTTTGTCGCCTCGGATCTCAACGACCACGATCGAGATGTCGTCATTGATGACGATACTCTCGTTCTTTTTTCTGGATAGAACCAACATCTGACATTCCTAACTCAATTTGGCTGGTCCAACGGAACTTTTAATCGTTCTCCGTGTACTCTGAAACAGCTTGCGACAAGAAAATGCTCCTTTTTTTCTAACGAGCCCTCAAGTTAACTCTACGCAGGAGGGTACATTAGTCAACGTAAAGGAACGAAATATGGCGTGGAATCGCGGGAAAACGTCGCGGCTTCCTCGAATTAGCGAAGATTTGCTGTCACTGATTGCCCCGGAAACCAGTTTCAAACGGGATTTCAGGCCTAGAATTCGACATGACGCAACTGTCCTGCGGCCTGTTTGGGGAACGCTTCGATGCACTTTGGTGCGAGCAAGTAGCATTGAACCACTAGACTTTCACAATTTTCGTCGCAAAAGGCGCGGCAAAGACTAAGCCATCGACCGGAAGATTCGAAGCCCAATTGAGCCGGCAGGAATCGCCCAAGTGGCCCTTGGCATCAGATTGTTGCGACGGTTTTTGGATGGCTGCGAGCCATTCGAATGAGTGCTTCGTTCACGAGTTGTTAGCAAGAATAGGACGTTCAAGTTCTACGAACTTTTCTAAACCCCGATACCTCGGAGCCATGGTCCGGCTATAATCGAATGTGCGTGAGGCGGTACGGTCAGAAAAAATCTGAACGCCCATCAGTTTGCCTAACTGGCTAATTGGCTGGGCTTTTGCCTCGCATGCCCACACCACAATTGCAGCCACTCAAATTCGTCGACAACCTGAATTTAACCTCGCAGGCCTACCCGGTGACTGACTCTTTTTCACAGATTCCAACTCCTTCCTGCTCGACCGAACAGGACACCAAGTTCACGCTTAGAACCGCCAACGCGATGTTGCCGCTGGTGCGTTCGATCGTCCGTGATATCGTTGAACTATCCGTCGAGATCACGCAGATCCGCCGGCGGCTTGAAGAGCTTGGTGTCGAGCACATTTCCGATGACAGTCAGGACGTTTACTCGACCGAAGTCGCTGCCGTTCAAGACTCGGTCGACCGACAATCGGATCGAGTCCGCGAGTGCGTCACGGAGTTGAACGAGCTTGGTGTTTGGCCTCGATCACTGGTCGCGGGCTACGTTGATTTCCCTGCGATGCGTGAAGGCAAAGAGGTCTGCCTTTGTTGGCGTTTGGGCGAGCCCGAAGTGATGTATTGGCACTCAGCGGACGAACCATGCAGCCGCCGCCAGTTGGCGGACCTGTCGCTGATTCGTCAGTCAGGGAATCTTCCGCAGCTGTCGGGATCTGCATGAATCGAAATTCGATCCAGCAGATATTCGGTCGCACGTTTGATCAGATTATGGCTCTTCGAACTTGACCTGACACGCCGCCAAGTTCTGCTTGAACAACTTGTAGAATAAACAATCGATCGCTCGTCGCTCTATGTCGCTTTTTGATACTCACGCTCATCTGACCAGCGACCAGCTTGCGGAAAATCTTGATCAGATCCTGCACAATGCTCGGACTGTGGGCCTCGTCGGCATGACTGCCATCGGGACCGGCGTCGATAGCAGCCACGCGTGTCTACAGTTGGCTCAACAGCATCAAGACATTTGGGCGGCGGTCGGAATTCACCCAAACGATTGTAAGGAATCCACGGAATCCGATTGGCGGCAAATCACTGCCATGGCCAGCGATGAACGTGTCGTTGCCATCGGCGAAACAGGCCTAGATCGATATTGGGACGACTGTCCGATCGAGATTCAGCGGGAGTGGTTTGCCCGACACATTGAGCTTTCCTTCGAGACGAAAAAGCCGCTTGTGATTCATATGCGCGAATGCGAGGCGGATATTCTCGAGATGTTGCACCAACACCAGCGAGATAGCCAGATCATCGGAATCATGCATTCGTTTACCGGCTGCCAATCGACTGCCGATCAATGTTTGCAGCTGGGTATGTACATCAGTTTCGCGGGCATGGTGACGTTCAAGAAATCGGATGACCTTCGCGCCGTTGCGGCATCGATTCCTTCCGATCGGTTGCTGATCGAAACGGACTCGCCCTATTTGTCGCCGCACCCCAAGCGTGGCCAACGCCCGAACGAACCGGCGTTGGTCGAGCACACGGCGCGATGTTTGGCCGAGGTGCGTGGCGTCACGTTGGCAGAATTAGGTGAGCAGACGACAGAAAATGCGAAGCGAATATTTGGGATTGTGTGAAATACAAGCCCGAAGCGCCAGCGAGTGAACAGCGATCCAACATGTGTTCACTCGCTAGCGCTTCGGGCTTGTGCTGTTCACCCGTTCACGGTTACGTATTTGGTCGCCACCAGCAGACCTCTACATCGGTGCGGGCAAATCACGAGTCTCGAATCTTCTCAATCCAACGACGTAGCAGATCAGCCCGGTGACGAATAAGACGAGGCAGCTGCCCAGCAACGCCGTGCCTTGAATCTGGCCCTCGTCCGAGTACTTGAAGAAATGCAGTAGGCTCAGCGGATCGGTTTGCGTCCGTTGAATAACCGAAGCGGGCGAGTAAAAACCGAAAATGCTCAGTTGCTTGACCCACGCCAGCTTCGCGGAAGACATGCCTAAAATTTTTATACCGGCATTGCTGAAATAAAACGCTGACACGAGCCCCAACGTCCGCCAGCGAAAACGATCAAACGCACTCAGCATGGCCGCGAAACCAGCAAGAAACCAACCAAGAAAGAAAAGGTTCACGATCCCAGGCAGGAACATGATCGGATCAACTTCGGCGCTCATCTCAACCAGTTCTGTTTTCTCAGGGAGAAAGGTCAGCGGGATGGGGTAGTCGACGATGGGAATTTTTAGAACAGGGTAGGTCGTTTCTTCGACGCTGCTGGTCCAAATTCCGATCGCCATCGCAAACCAGCAAAGTAGCATCAAGATTCCTAGGCCAACCAGCGTCCAAAAAGCGTGATTTAAAAATACTCGCCGGCGACTGACCGGCTGAGCCAGCAGCATCTCCATGGTTCCGCGTCCAAGCTCGCCGCTAACCACGTCGGACCCTCGCACTAGCACCCAACCGCTAACAAACATGACCAGCATGGGCTCGTCCAACGCCAACGCCGTCCGGCCGAGATACGAAACTAGCCAGTCGAAATCCACCGACGCAAAGTTGCGCCAATCTTTGGGCAGCAAATCAATGATTTGACGAAACTGAGATGTATCTAACTCGCCAACCACCCAAGTTCGAAACCAGCAGAAGCTAACGACGCCAATTCCACACGCGACGAAAAGCAACCACGCCTCGGACCAGTACTTGCGATTCAACGGACTGTTCATGAGCCAGCTCCCGACGTTGGTTCGGTGCTCGTTTTGTCTCCGCTGAAGTTTTCATCGGACGGGATAGCTTTGGTCGAATGAAATCGATCGTAAACAGCCCTTAAGCCGACGGGTTGAATGTAAACGTCTCGCAACGGTGCATCCGAAAGCCATTTCAAAACATTGGACAATTCGCCGGGCGTTTCGATTTGTACCGAGTCATCGTGTTGCACGATTGTAAGCGAGTCGGCTAATTCAGCTGGGATCTGCGGTAGGGTCCCAGCTAGTTTGGCACGAATCCGATGTTGCTTTTTCAGGTCGGCCATCGACTGCTGAAAGACCAGTTTTCCCGATCGCAAAATGGCGACCCGGTCGCACACGTCTTCAATTTCGGACAACACGTGCGAGGAAAATACTACTGTTTTCCCAGCTGCCTTTGCCTCGGCCACCATGTCGACGACTCGGCCTCGCACGGTGGGATCGAGGTTGGCAGTCGGTTCATCGAGAATCAACATCGGAGCATCATTCGACATCGCGATCGACAGGGCCAGCTTTTGTCTCATGCCGGTCGACATGAATGCCACCCAGCGATTCAGATCAAGCTCCATTCGCTCGGCCACCGCGACTGCTGAATCTAGCTTCATGTTGGCTCGAAAGCCTGAGAAAAGTTTCAGCACGCCGTGCCCCGTCATGGTGCGAAATAGCCTAGCGTCGCCCGGCAGATAGGAAACCGCTTCGTGGACGGCGACTCGTTGCGACTGGCAATCCATCCCCGCGACGGTTGCCGATCCGGACGTTGGCTTCAGAAATCCCATCAACAGGCGAATCAAAGTTGATTTGCCCGCTCCATTGGGCCCGAGCAATCCGAAAACCTCACCTTGGTTGATGGTAACGGAGCAATCTTCCAAGGCTGTGAAGTTGCCGAAACGTTTGGTCAGCGATTGCGTTTCGACGAAAGTTGGAGGCATGATGTTGGTGAAGCAAGTGCGTACGATGGTAGCTACGGCCGGGCGGCGTGTGCCGCTCCCTTTCGGTTAGTGTGTGTTCGTCTACCGCAGCGGTTCCTTGCCCATTAATCTGCGAAGCATTCCAATTTGTCCCGCGTGAAGCATTTCATGCTTGCTGGCAAACAGTAGCGAGCCCAGTTTGTTTGCGTACGCCGCATGAGGCTCTGTGGCGGGCTGGTCCAAATGGTCACCATCAAAGCCAGCTACCTCTTCACGCATCTGCTGATGGACTCGATCCATCACCTGCCGGATCTCGGCCACCGGCGGGTAATCGTCAGGGTTTCGTGTCGGCGTTGTTCCCTTCATGAACCGTTTGCGGAATTTCCCCGTCATCAATTCGGAGTCAACATCGGCTCGCCCTCGCTGCATGAACAATGTCAATCCATACTGAGCCACCGCTAGATGCCCGGCTTGCCAAGCAATATGAGTGTCCATTTGCTCGGGACACCAATACCAATCGTCGTCGCTCAAGCCGTCTAGTGACAGCAGCGTGTAACTCCGAGCAAATTCAATTTGCCGAACGGCATCCTGAAGTCGAGGCGACAATGCATCTGAAACCGGATAGTCGTGATCAAAAAAAGCCATCGTGTTCCCAGCGGCCAAGTCGTTTGATGAATCTGCATTCCGAACGAACAATCAAGCTTCGACTTCGAAAATTGCTTCGATTTCTACGGTCACTCCCAGCGGTAATGTGTTCACACCAACGGCACTGCGAGTGCCAACACCCGCATCATCGCCGAAGACATTCTTCATAAGCTCGCTACAGCCATTGATGACCGCCGGTTGCTGAACAAAATCGTCCGTGCTGTTGACCAGCCCGAAAATTTTGACGACGCGTTTAACCTTGTCCAAGCTTCCGCAGTGAGCTTTCAAGGTCGCCAGCAGGTTCAGGCCGGCTTGTTGAGCCGCTTCTTTCCCCACCGCTTCATCGACATCACTGCCGACGGTGCCCGTCATCAATGAGCCGTCCGATTTGATTGGCAAATGCCCCGAAGTGTAGACCAAGTTTCCGACCGTCAACGCGGGTTTGTAAACGGCTACCGCAGACGGAGCCGCAGGTAGCTCCAAGCCAAGTTCCTGCAAACGTTGTTCGGCACCCATGAGTAAATCGTTGTCCTTGATGAAATTTGGAATGTCTGAAATCAGCTCAGTCATTATCGACATGCGGTTGTTGATGGCCAGTGGGGAGGAGCGCGGAAGGAAAGACGCTTTCATCCTGCGGCAAACCACCATTTCGATCGTGTCACCGCGGGCGTAAGGTGACAAATTTGCTTGATGAGAAAACCTCAACCTTGGGACCTGCTCGTAGGATCCGGCAGGCGATTGGAGGTAAACCGCTTGCCTTGCCAATCGGATGTGTCACTGATGGTGCAAGTGCGGTGCGGTTGATGAAGGCAAGCGCTGAAAGCATCGACGGTTTCGCAATAACTATCGTCTGGAGCGGCCTTTGACTTTGTCGATCTTCCCGTCGCCATCGCGGTCTTCGCCGTAAGGGATCTCGTTCTCGAAATAAATCCTCTCGCGACGGCCAGCCATCACATGCTCGCGGTAGACTTTTCGGTCTTCGTTCTTTGCAAAAGTTTCATTAGATGAGAGCAACGCCGACCGAATTGAATCTACGTCTGACGAAACGGCAAGTTTTTCCATCACGACGCCGTCCAATCCAAACTGGCTGGAGCGAATCACGTAGATTCCCGTTCCAGTTGTGTTGCCTTTGACCTTTTCCTTCCAGTCTTCCTTGCCCGATGGATCGGTGAAAGCAAGGTGGAATCGTCCGATCACTTCCGGCTGAGCAAACACTCGCCTCAAAGTGCCATCGAGAACCTCGCGGTCTTTTTCCTCGGCATCCACCATTACCAACAGCCGCTGATCGGCCGAGGCAACATTCAATGCTTGCCGGAACGAGTGAAACTTTTGCAGCACGGTATCTTCGCTGCCGCCGTTCCGCTCGTATTTGGCTGCGATTCGCTGCATGCTTTTGATAATCGCATCGTCGCTGCTGCCACCGTCGCCGTCTCGATTTCGGCCTCGGCCTACGAGGGACGTTGGGCCGCGTCCTGATCGAGAAAGTCGTCGCTTTCCTTGCGGATCAAAGATGCAAAATGAAGTATTTGCAAAGGCGCCTTTCAGTAGCTCTCGCACCATCGCTTCGGAGTCTTTGCTTTCGTACGTTTCGATTCGAATGCAAACAAAGTCTCGTGATGCGGCAATGAAGTCTTTCCTCGCGAACAAACTGTTCTGCGTTTTGGTGTAGCCCGGTCAGAATACTCCCGAAATGCCCGAACAAGTCGTTGCAGCCGACATGAAAAATATTGGCCGGTTTGAGCGCTTTGCTTCCTCTAGGCCGCTCTCCCAAGTTGTGTACCAGGCGATTCCCGCGTCGCCAACCTCCTGAGGATGGTCTGGCACATCCATCGCACCTTTGGATCCCCGCTTCGCACCTTGCGCATCGCACGAAGCCGAGCACCATACCGCAAACGCGATTGAGAAACACAATGCTAAAAGTTGTGATCGCTTCATCTTTGATTCCGCACACTGATTTAGTTCGTCCGGCGTTCGCGCCTAATACTGAACATGCAGCGAATTGCAAACCAAGCCAGTAGAAATCGGTGAATTGCAAAAAATGAACCAGAAAAGGTTTGGGCTTTCCGCATTCTGCACGCGGTATGAGAGACATTTGGAAGACGTTAATTCGGCAGGCGACATTACCAAAACCGCGCAGGCCCCTGAAACTCCGGACAAATCGTTTGATTTTTACCGATAAATTTATTTGATGTTCGAACGATAGAAAAACGTTACAATTTCGTCGGGCAAGGACAATCTAGGAGGACCAGACATGCAAACGACTGTCAATCAGGAAACGTTGCGAGGCAACCGATCGTCCCATCAGCTTCCAAGTGCGGGGGACGCAAGCACGGCCAACGCCGGTGTCGCGAAAGACCAAGCCCGGAACATCAGCAAGCCCGTCGTGGAAAACGCTGGCAAGAATTCCAGCGGTAACTCTCTCAACGGGCCACAACCTCACACCCCAAGTCAGGATCTTGAACTTTTTGGCCGTTGGGTCGATAAACCAATTTGGGTTCCTCCCAAGGACAATAGCGACGAACTGGCCAAGTCGATGCTAAACCGTTTTGGCCCGTTTGCATCGAAAGAAGATTGCTGGAAGCACGTCACTCGAAAACACCGTGACAAGTTCACCCAAGTTCGAGCAATCGAACTTCCCAAAGCCTCGATCCGTTTGCCGCAGGGAACGCTGTATGTCACCGTGACCGAGCAAGATCGATTTCACGAGATCGAAGAAGAAATTCCTCGCTGTGTTCAAACGCGGCTTGATGAATTTCTCGCCGGACCGGGTCAGAAGCGAGGCGTCAAAGTTTCGTACCTGAAGCCGCTGTGCGTCGAGGCCGGCAGTGATCTGATCTTTACGACTCAGGAAGAGTTGGACGAGGCGATCGCCACGATTCAGGCGGAAGTGTTTGCATCCTACAAAAAGCAATTTCCGGCTTACTTGATGCGGCAAGTCGTGGTCAACGCTCTCGACGCGGCGCTGCTTATTCCTCGCTCACTTTTGAGTTCATTTCTTGAGCGTAAGAAGCGTGAGGTGGAAACGCGACAGGGGCAGTTAGAGTTCGAGCGACGGAAGCGTGCTCACAAAGCCATGCGGCAGCTCAATCGACGCACTCGAAAAAAATGCTCTTTCAATGAGGTGCTCTCTTTGACGGACTCGCCTGAACGCGAGGATGTCATCAATCAAATGATCAGGGAAAAGGAAGTGGATCGAGCGTTGGCGATGGCCAATGTCGAACGCAACATGTACCTGTTGGCCTCGGCATCCGCGTTGCCGTGGTTCGCCGCGATGTCGCTGGCGGCCTACAAGATTGCCGTCGCGTCGGTGACCACCGCCGTTACCGTGTCGGTTTGTGATCCCGCCTTTGTCGCCGAGATGCCCGGTGCGAGAGGACGGCTGCTGAAGATCGGCCACTTTGATGAAGTCGACGGCGTCATGCACGTCGAAATCTAACCGCCTCGATGATTCTCAATGGCCGGGCAACCGCTTCATGAAAGTTGCTTGGCCTTTGCCTCGGCTACTTTGCCCCGGCTATCGAAGAACCAACGCTTGTGAAAGAATCTTCGGCTGCTAGTTGGATTGCGATTGGGAGGGTGAGGCTCCGCCCGAGCCTCTTGGATGAGCGAACTTACTCCTCCGCACGGCTCGGACGGAGCCTTGCCTTCCCGCAGTCAAGTTCCGTTTGCACTTCGGCCATTTTCGCCGATGGTGGAAACGTGGAACCGCCGCAATCAGCTAGAATTAAATGCCCGCGCAAGTGAACGTCCGTTTCACGCAGGCCAAAGTACTCCGATACACCCTAGTAGAGACTCATGAGCAAAAAAGCAGATGTTGATGCCGCCGTCGCGGATTTAGATTTTGAGAACAAGACTTACCAGCTTGAGCTGGATACATCCGAAGGAAAGATCCTGTTGAACTTGGATCCGACTCACGCCCCCGGTCATTGCAAGAACATGATTGGGCTGGCCAAAATCGGTTTTTACGATGGACTGATTTTCCATCGTATTATCGAAGGGTTCATGATTCAGGGTGGCTGCCCCGAAGGTAGCGGAATGGGCGGCCCCGGCTACCAGATCCCGGCTGAGTTCAACGCAACGCCACACGTCGCCGGCACACTGTCGATGGCCCGTTCGCAAAGCCCGGACTCTGCAGGATCGCAGTTCTTCATCTGCCTTGGAACTCAATCCTTTCTTGACAACCAGTACACGGCATTCGGTCAGACAGCGGACGACGCGAGCATGGCCGTCGTGGCCAAAATTGGTGGCGTGTCGACCAACGCTTCCGATCGTCCTGACGAAGACGTGACCATCAACAAAGCTACCGTGATCGAAAAGTAGCCCAGCGGCACTTTCTAAAATGACCAAGAAACAGGTCCAAGCTCAAGTTCAGGCCATCATCAGCGCTGCGGATGCTGGCCTGTTTGCAACGACGGTCGCTTTGGCCGAGGCATTCTTGAAAGAGAACCCCGGCAGCGTCCGAGCATGGCTGGATTTGGGCCACGGGCTGACGTGCTTGTGCCGATACGACGATGCGATTGCGGCCTACCAGACTGCAATCGGTCTGGCCGAAGACGCGGGCCAAAACCCGGACGGGATCCATGCCGAACTTGGCCAACTGCATCGCCAACGGGGTGATTTTGAGTCGGCGGCCAAGTCCTTTCAAAATCAAATTGATGCCAACCCGGACGATGCTGCTGGTTACTTGATGAAGGCGACGCTGCAACTGCAAAGTGGCCAATCAGATCAAGCAATCGAAACACTTAGCCGAGCCATTGACTGCCCAACGGGCGTCCAAGAAGAAGTTCACTTCAGCCTTGGCACCGCTTATCGCAGCCAAGGCGAACTGATTCGGGCTAGAGAACAGTTCCAGCAAGCCGTGTCGATTTCCCCCGACTATGCACCGGCCAAGACGGCACTCAAGGATGCGAAGTCCGCCATTTCTGCCAGTCAAACTTGAGAGCTCGCACGATTTGGATCGTCCGATTTAGCGACCGCGAAATCGGGTTGCTTCGACTCGCCTTTGCCCAGCCTGCCGTTTTTCCCACCGCGACTTAATCGGTACATGCACCCTGCGGGTTCCAGCGAGTGGCTCGCTAGCAGCCGAGATCTGGTCGAGTGACTCGGTCGCGGCGTCGATGACTAACTTTAACGATCATGCGCATTGTGTGGGTTAACCCGCACCGGTGCGCACTTCTCTCTCGTCATCAAGTACGCCCGTCGATGGTTGATTTGCGAACAATTCGAACCGCATCCATTCTGCTGCTAAGCCTGATGGTGTGCCCGTTAGTGGTGAACGCCCAGTCGGTTCTGACCGACGCGCATACCGAATTTCAATTGGCGGCCGGATACTACGAGCGCGGTCAATGGGACGAAGCAACCGAGGCATTCGAGTTGCTGATCAAGAACTATCCGCAAACCGGCGAGGCTGATACCGCCCACTTTTTTCTTGGCGAAGCATCGATGCAACGCGAAGAGTTCCAGAACGCCTATCTGGCTTGGCAGAACTATCTGGCTCGTTTACCGGACGGCGAGTTCGCATCACGGGCCACGTTCCGAATGGGCGAGTCGGCGATGCGGATGAAACGTTTCTCTCAGTCGATTCGTATCTTGGAAACGTTCGTCAATCGATACCCGACCGATCCGCTGATGCAGTTCGCGATGGCTTACCTAGGCGAGATGCGGTTGACTCGTGACGAACCGCAACTGGCTCAACGCGTATTCGAAGAATCGTTGCGTATCGACCCGAGTGGGCATGTAGCCAACAAGAGCCGCTTCGGTCTTGCCAGAAGTTTGCAAGTGCAAGGCAGTACAATCGATGCGTTGAACTTTTACGATTTCATCGTCCGTGAGCCCGGTAATCCGCTGGCCGGTCCGGCTCGGCTGGAGGCAGGGATCATCCACTTTGCCGAATCGAGTTTTGATACGGCAAGGGATTTGCTCAGCCCCATCGTGGACCCAGAAGATCCGTTCGATTTGACCAGCGATACGGAGACTCAAAGGGAGACTCAAAGCAAAGCACACTACTGGTTGGGACGGATCGCGTTGACTCGTGACGATTTCCGCACGGCGCTCGATCATTTTCGCGATATCGATTTCGAAACGGTCGAAAGCGACATCGCCGTTGCAGCTTGGTTTGATGGTTCGGTCGGTGCGACTCGCGCCGGCGATCATCAACAAGCCGAGAAGTGGTTGGCCAATCTGATTGAGGCCTACCCCGAGCATGAGCTGATTGATGATGCTCGCTTCCTTCAACTTCGCAATGCCTTCGAGCAAAACAAAGCGTCCGCTGTGCCCGAACTGGCCGAAGTGTTTTTTGCCAGTCACCCGGAAAGCCCGTTCTGCAACCAAGTCCATGAACTGCTGGGCCAATTGGCGTATGAGAACGAGCGGTACGAAGAAACCGTTAAGCGGTTTACGAATCTGCTAGAAACCCAACCGGTCGAAGCGGATGACCATGATCAGCAAAGGCTCACGTGGTCGTACTACGCGGCACTGGGCAAGATCGGGTTGGAACAATTCCAGCAAGCAGAGACCATCCTGCAATCGCTTGCCTCGTCTTCTGAGCTACCCGTTGAAAACAAAGCACAGTCGCTATCGACGCTGGTTCAAATCGCGTTGGCGAACACTCGGTTCTCGCAGGGCAAGCACGAACTTGCCATCGAAAACTACGAAGCCTACCTGTCGATCGCAGGCTGGGATGATCAGACGGTATCCTCTCAACATGAACTGCTGCTTTGTTATGCTCAGGTAGGACGTTGGAAAGAAGCTCGTGTCACGTACGACCGACTAAGCGGACCAAGTGACACCGCGAACGAAGGCAGTCAACTCAGCTTGATCGTGTCGCTCGCATTGGACGCCGCTGAAGAGAGTGAGCCCGAATTCTGGTACGCCGCGTTGAAGCGGGCTGGAACAGGCAAAGAAGACGTCGAAGCTGTCAGTTTGGCGGAACTGGCGTGGCTCAAGCGGGAACAGGGAGATCACGAAACGGCCGACGACCTGTTTGATGAACTATTGCAGCGTTTTCCGACTCATCCTGCCTCAGCCGAAGCCGGTATCGCGCGGGCCGGACGGTTTGAAGCCGAATCAAACTTCAAAATGGCGGCGGCTATTTATGCTCAGGTCGCGTCGAACTTCGCCGGCCAAGAATCCGGATCGATCGCCGCGTTGCGTCACGCCTATGCCCTGCAGAAAATTGGTAACCGTGCGTCATTGCGACAAGCTCGAACGGCCATCGACGCGTGGATTGAGAAAGCGGCTGCCACGGCAAGCACCGCAAAGCAGCAACTCGTGCTGGCTGAAGCGCTCTATCAGTCCGCATGGATCTGCGAAGATTTGAAAGACGCGGCAGGACGGGATCTTCGGTTTGAGGAACTGGTCGAGCACCATCAGGCAAGCAAATACTGGCCCGACGCTGCCTACCGAATTGCTCGTAAACGAGTCAACGAACGTGATTTTCGATCCGCGACGGCACTGATTCAATCTTTGCAGCAGAACGAATCAGCCCCGGCGCGTATTGTGGCGCGAGCCGACTTTCTGCTGGGACAAGTTCACGCAAAACAGCAACGTTGGCAGGACGCCGAGGTTGTGTTTGGCGAATTAAATCAGCAGACAACCGACAAGAAGCTAAAAAATAAAAGCCGGTATTGGCTGGCCGAGTCGCTGTACCGGCAGGACAAGTTTGCAGACGCAGGCACGTTGTTTGCCGAATTGCACCAGCAACCCGTCCGCGAGCTGAGCTCATTGAGGCCGTGGATTCTGCTGCGTTCGATCCAGTGCCAAGCCAAAGCCGAAAGCTGGCAAGACGCTGCGGCACTCGCGAAAGCGGCGATCAAGGAGTTCCCGAGTTTCTCGTTGGTTCACGAGTACCAGTTCTTTGTGGCTCGCGGATTAGAAGACGAAGGTTTGCTTAACGATGCGATCGCAGGCTATCAACAAGTGATTGACTCGCCTCGAGGCGGCTCCAGCGAGACCGCGGCGATCGCTCAATGGAGAATTGGCGAAGTCCGTTTCCACCAAGAAGACTACGCTGCCGCCATTCAAGCCTACCATCGGGTGGATTCGATCTACGGCTACCCTCAATGGAGAAGCGCGGCGTTGCTGCAGGCGGGTAAGTGCCAAGAGCATCTGAAAAACTGGAAGCATGCAGAGAAGTTGTACCGTCAATTGTTGAAATCATTCCCAGACAATGAACTGGCGACCGACGCACAAGATCGACTTACGTTGCTTCAATCGGTTGCAGCGAAAAACACGTTGGACAAGAAGACACCAAATCAAACGACGCGATAAAAACCACCTACCAAATCAAACACAAACTGACCGTCAGTTGCCTTATTGAGAGAAATGTCATGGCAATCCCAGCCTTTTCCCCACCTCGTTTTTTGTTCATGGCGTTAACCCTAGCGGGACTTACGCTGGTTCTTAGTGCGTCCGCGACATTGGGCCAAGACCGCCTTCCCGCCAACGGGTTCGAGGTGCCAACCGCTTCGGCTCCGGTTGTCGTCACCGATGCGGACGCTGTCGCCGCCGTGCCTCGAAGCTCGCTTTCCGACCATTCTCGTCGGCTGCTGCCGGTGCTGATGGGTGGCGGACCGCTGATGATTCCCATCGCTGTTTGCTCGTTCATTTTGGTTGTATTTGTCTTTGAGCGATTTATCAGCTTGCGAAAAGGGCGTGTCATCCCGGGGCCATTCACCAAGCGTTTTATCGAACAACTTCGCGAGAAAGAATTGGACCAAAGTTCGGCCGTCGTGCTGTGCGACCGCGATGGAAGTCCGGCTGCGAAAGTCTTTAAGGCGGGCATCGAACGTTGGGGACGACCCGCGATCGAAGTCGAGCAAGCGATTCTGGATGCGGGCGAGCGAGCATCGAACGGACTGCGAAAGTATTTGCGTCTGATCAACGGTATCGCCACGGTCTGCCCACTGCTTGGTTTGCTGGGCACCGTGCTGGGAATGATCCAAGCGTTTGACTCAATCGCGTCGGTTGGCCCGGGCGTCGCCGACCCGAAGGCATTGATCGCCACCGGCATCAGCCAAGCGTTGTTGACCACCGCCGCTGGCATGACTGTCGCAATTCCGGCGTTGATTAGTTACTTGTTCTTCAGCAGTCGCGTTGACAAGCACGTGATGGAAATCGACGCGTTGGGAATGAAGATCGTCAATTTAGTTTCTGCCGAAACAGGAATCGGAAAACCTCGCAGTTCAAAAAAGGCCGCTTAAGGCATAGGGCTCAAGTTTCATCATCGCCAGTCAATCCGCGAAAGCGTCCGACCGGCAAATCAAGCGAACCGGAAAGAAGCAAGGAACCAATCATGCCTCTTAAATTGAACCGAGACGATCAAACGTCGATTAATCTGACTCCGATGATCGACATCGTATTTCTGTTGATCATTTTCTTCATGATCGGAACTCGATTCAGCGAGCTGAACGAGTCAGAGCGTAACATCGCATTGAACTTGCCCAAGGTCGCCAATGGCAAGGCACTGACGATCGCTCCTAGGAAACGCGTCATCAACGTGATTGAGAACGGCCAGATCCTGTTAGATCAAAAAGTTGTTTCACTTCAACAGCTTGAGTCAAACCTTGCCGACGCAAAAACTCAGTACCAAAAGCTTGGCGTGGTTGTTCGTGGTGACGCAAACAGCCGCTACGAAGACGTGGCTCAAGTGATCGCGACCTGTCGCCGAGCCGATGTGGCGGTCGACCTGCCCGTGCAAGTTGCTCAATTGCGTCAATATTGAACCACTCCAACCGCGAACGCCAAACGCTTTTCAAATCTTCGCTCTAACATCTGACCCGCCCAATCGCTGTCCGAGTCCCGTCATGAATTCGATCCAACTAATATTTGCTGATTCGATGGAGAACGTTTTTACGGCTCTTTCGTCTGCCAGCCTGCAAGTTTGGTTGCTGGTCGGCTCAGGTATCTTGGCGGTTTCACTGCTGGTCCTCGCACTGACCAAGTGGGGGCATTCTCGACCGGTTTGGAAATGTGTCATCCTTTCGTTCATCGCTCATATTTTGCTGATGGGTTACGCCTACGCGACCTACGTGATGCTTGATCAGCCAGCAGCAGTCGCGATCACCGAGACGATGCAGGTCAATCTGATTGA
Source organism: uncultured Pirellulaceae bacterium (assembly GCA_937929805.1). Classification (GTDB taxonomy): domain Bacteria; phylum Planctomycetota; class Planctomycetia; order Pirellulales; family Pirellulaceae; genus Mariniblastus. The sequence continues at coordinate 2,962 of CALFUT010000069.1, read as the reverse complement.
GGAAGTTGGCGAATCGATGGAGGCGACGGCTAAGGATGAAGCGCAGTCGCGCGATCAGCACTCCAAATGGGATCAAGTCGCTGACCAATCCATCGAAACGCCCGACCTTGAGCCACTTGATCGGCCGTTAATCGATTCGGAAGTCGTCGTTGAGCCGTCGCCTCGACCGGCTCGCCCAATTGCAGATCAGTTGACTGCGGCAACGTTGCCTTTGACCGCACCCGAAACGGATGACAACGCTTTCGAATCGACAAAACTTCCCAATGCATTGGCGAAGAACGACTTCTCGAAACGCGAGCCTCGGCCGTTTGATGTGGAGGCTCAGCCAATTGAGATTGCTCGTAAAACACAACAGTCTGGTCAATCGCTGACGGATATGCCCGACTTCGACAATGACTTCCAAAAAGATCTGCCTCGCGAACAGATCGAGCCCTTGGCCGCGGGCTCAAGTGAGCTGGCGAAACCCAAACGGCAAATCACTCGCCCGATGCCGCCGACGAATCAGCTGCGTTTTGCGGGGCAGCAACCGCTGGATGACCAATTGTCAAACGCAACCGACGGTATTCTGCTGGATCGCCAGCTTGATAACGGCTCGAGATCTGGAAACGGTCAATTGACTGTCGTGAAGCGTCGACGCCGGCTGGGTGATGGACAACCCTTGCCGGAAGTCTATTCGCTTCGCGCGCCTCAAGAGCGTTTAAAAGCGGCGATCAAGCACGGTGGTTCAGCTCGAACCGAACGTGCCGTGAATGCCGCGTTCGGTTGGCTGGTGACCAATCAACAAACCGACGGCAGCTGGAGTGCTGCGAAAACTGGGGCTGGGCGTGAAACGAAAACGTTTGGCCATGATCGCAACGGCGCTGGGCGGAACGCGAACACGGGCGTTACCGCGCTGGCGACGCTCAGTTTGTTGGCGGGCGGTCACTCGCACTTTGAAGGTAACTACCGGCAAAACGTGCAGCGAGCACTTGAGTATTTGATCTCGCAGCAATCGAATGACGGCAACCTTGCGGGCGATGCGAAACTGTTCGCTCGAATGTACTGCCACAGTATGTCGCTGCTGGCTTTAAGTGAAGCGTTGGCAATGACCGGGGATCAACGCTTGATGCCGGCCGTCCAGCGAGGCGTCGATTACTGCGTGAACGCTCAGAATCGCGACGATGGGGGCTGGCGTTATCAGCCGGGTGACGGCGGTGACATGAGCCAATTCGGTTGGATCGTGATGGCTCTGCGAAGTGCCAGGTTGGGCGGCGCTCACGTGCCGGCCAGAACTTTTCAGCAGATGCGAAGGTTCCTCAAAAAATGTTCCAGCGGAGTCGGCGGAGCACTGGCTTCGTATCGCCCCGGCCAAGGAGCCAGCACATCGATGACCGCCGAAGCACTTTTCTGCCGCTACTTGCTGGATGATGTTCCGGCTCGCGATGGACTTCGAATCGCTTCCGCCCGAATTGGTCAAGAGAGCCCGTCACCGAATCAAGTGAATTTGTACTACTGGTACTACGGCACGTTAGCGATGCGACATGTCGGAGGCGATGCGTGGCAGCGGTGGAACGATCGACTCAAGGGCACGCTGGTCGCGTTACAAGAAACGTCCGGCAAGAATGCGGGCAGCTGGGATCCGAATGGCGTCTGGGGAGGTTACGGCGGACGAGTCTACTCAACCGCGATGGCCGCGTTGAATCTCGAAGTCTATTACCGCTACCTGCCAAGCCATGAATTCACCAAGGGCAACAATGAGGTGCGGGTGGGGCAAGTACCAAACCGGATCATTCAGCTGAAGTGACTTGGGTCACCAAAAGCGAACCGGCACAACGCAAAATGGACTGTTGAGACGATTTGTCCTGTTTTGACGGCCGCGGAATGTCTCGTTCGGAACCTCGCTCCGTTGGCTGGGTTTGACAGTGTATCGAGCCAATCTACAATGAGGGTTGGCGTCGAAGCGACCGGACAATTTCTGGGCGGTGCTTTGTTTTCGTCTCACGAGTCGTTTTTTTCGAGTGATCCTATGATCGAATCTGGTTCTATAAACGTCATGCTGGCCTTCATGGGCCTAGGCAGCACAGAGATCATTATCTTAGCGGTCGTGATGCTGGTCCTGTTCGGTGGCGCGAAGCTTCCTTCGCTGATGCGAAACATGGGTCGCAGCGTCAACGAGTTCAAAACTGGATTGAAGGAAAAGCCGGCCGACGAAAAAATCGAAGATCAAAGCACGACTCAATCCAAGAGCGAAGAAGAAACGCCGGTCGGCTAGAATTTCGTAGTACCGGCTTCAGCCGGAATTAAGCGACTTTTGTGTCTGAACGCGGAATCGCAAACGCATTCTCGTTCCCTTCCGTTCATTATCTTGACGATCGAACAACCATAACCATGTTTCCCGGCGGCATAGGCTCTTTTGAAATGGTCCTCTTGGGTGTGGTGGCCGTGATGCTATTTGGCGGTCGCTTGCCCGAGGTCGCTCGTTCGCTTGGTCAAACCTACGGCCAATTTCGGAAGGGACTCGACGAGCTCAAATCCAACTTCGATCAGGAGATGGAGGCCAGCGCCAACACGGACTTGCCCGCCATCACGGATGAAAGTGGTGACGACTCCGGCTACGATGACGTAGACGACGAGGAACCGCTTCCCGACACGCCTCAGTTCAGTCCACCGTCGGACGACTAACGGTTGCTCAATTTTTGGGAGTGGAAGGCTCCGTCCGCCCCACTTCGCTGGCTGAGTTTTTTCTGGGCACGGCTCGGACCGAGCCTCGACCCTCCCGGGCATACACGTCACCCCGCATGGCTCGGACGGAGCTTCGACCCTCCCGGCGACGCCAAAGGTCAGGGCGTGGAAGGCTCCGTCCGCTCCACATCGCTGGCTGAGTTTTTTTCTGGGCACGGCTCGGACGGAGCCTCGGCCCTCCCGGAGATGCACGTTGCTCCGCACGGCTCGGACGGAGCCTCGACCCTCCCGGACATGCACG
>CALFUT010000068.1 GCA_937929805.1 uncultured Pirellulaceae bacterium | reverse complement strand
CCGAAAAAGATCGCCAGCATGACGCCCAAGCCGCTGTCAGCCCGAACGCTGGTGCAAGAAACAATCCACTGAGACAAACCAAGCGCGAAAAAGCCGGCGACCATGGCTCCCGGGATCAAGACGAACAGGGACTTACTGCCTTCGCCCGTGATCCAATAACCGATTAGAAAGAACAGCACAATTCCTAGCAGCGAGGAATGCGCCACCACGTCACCAACAAGACTTTGACGCCGCAAGTACGCAAAACATCCGATCGAACCGCTAACTGCTCCAACTCCCATCGTGCCAAGCAACACCGTGCGAAACGTGTGGTCTCCCAGAAGTTCCCACAAAATCATGCGTCACCTTTGACGATAGGCGAACAGATTCGAGATCGACCGCTGTACGTTTCCTCGATCAGCTGGTCCGAGAACGAGGACTCGACATCGCCGCTGGCGACAAGCGTTTGATTGATCAACGATACTTGATCTAGGTACTCTCCAACGGTCTTTAAGTCGTGCTGCACGACGACGATTGTCTTCCCTTCATCGCGAAGTTCATGCAGCAGCTGAACGATCAGCTTTTCGGTGGGGACATCGACACCCGCAAATGGCTCATCCAAAAAGTAAATCGGAGCATCCTGCACAAACGCTCGTGCGAGAAACGCTCGTTGCTGCTGACCACCCGAAAGCTCGTTAATCTGTCGCTCGGCATAGGCATCCATCCCCAGCCGCTTTAACGCCACCATCGCATCGGCTCGTTCACGTTCACCCGGACGCCGAAACCACCCCAGCCGTCCGTAGGTTCCCATCACCACCAGATCCAAAACTGTTGTTGGAAAATCCCAGTCGATGCTGCTTCGCTGAGGAACGTAGCCGATTGCTTTTCGGTTGGCGGCGAAGGGCTGACCCAGCACTTTGATCTGTCCAGCAAGTTTGGGAGTCAGATCTAAAATTGATTTGAGCAGTGTGCTTTTCCCGGCACCATTGGGCCCGACCAATCCCATGACGACCCGTTGAGGAACCGTTAAGTCGATGTCCCACAGCACGGGCTCGGCGTCGTAGGTGACGGTGAGTTTTTCGACTTGGATCGCAGGGACAGTCACGTTGGTTGGTTGTCTCGTTTATTTTAGAAGGTTGGAAAAAGAGAGTTGCCGGAAGTTGTCGCACTTCATCCGGGTGCAATGATTTACTCTTGCGTGAGCATGCTTACGCAAACCTTAAAACATGCTTACGCAAGCGTAAGGCATGGCACCTCAACTCGCGCATGGCACCCGAGGTCGCGTTTATTTGGGTTGCAATCGCCGCTCATTTGAGAGACTCAAAAATAATCTCGACGTTCGACTTGAAGGCACCCAAAAACGTATTCTGCGGCGCCTTTTCGCCAATGTCATCCGAGTACAGCGGTTGATCCACCAAATTCACTTTCCAATCCCGCGCGGTACAGGCTTCCTGAAGGGCCTGAGTCACTTTTGGATTGGTGATGGACTCCATGAAGATTGCCGGAATCTTTTTGTCGCAGATTTTTTCGGCAACTTCACGCATGGTGATGATGTCAGCTTCCGGATCGTTACCGATCCCTAACACCGCCAGCGTCTCCATGCCGTACTCTTGTGCGAAATAGTTGAACGCGTCATGAGCGCTGACCAATGTTCGATTCTCTTTAGGGATCGAGGCCAACTTTTCCTTGGCCCACCGATGAGCGTCCATGATCTCCACCACGTACGCATCACAATTTTTGGCATACAAATCCACGTGAGCGGGATCAGCTTCGCTCAGTTTCTTTGCCAAGCCCTTGACGCACTCAGACCAGCCCGGCAGATGGTTCCAGATGTGCGGATCGAATGGTGCTTCTGGATCGACTTCGCCGTCCTCAACCCAGTCTAGTTTCGTACTTTCTGGAAACGCTGACGCCATCGACCAAGCTTTGTTTTCGAACTTACCATGAAGGTACTCGCTAAGTTTGGCCTCCAAATGAAAGCCGTTAAAAACAATCAAGTCCGCGTCGAGCATCGCTTGCACATCCTTCGTGCTGGCACTGAAGGAATGAGGATCAACGCCCGGCCCGCAAAACAACTTGATCGAGGCATCGGTCCCCGCAGTCAATTTCTGCAACGCCGCATTAATCTGACCAGTCGTGGCGACGATGTTCAACGTTTCTTTGGCGTCGGAAGACGATTCTCCCGTCGCTGCATTTGGATCCGAGGATGCATTGCACCCAACGCAGGTGCAAACAATGGCAGCCGCCAAGAGGGCAAATCGGGCGTGGTTTCTCATTTACGTTTCTCCAAGGTAGCGATATCGCGAAGTCGCATGGCTGCCTAGAAAACCCGACAGTGGGAGATACAAGAAGCCAAAACTGCGTCACTGTTCATGTCGGAACACCGATGATGTCCGAGCCGCGATTACCTTGCGTGGCTGGCGAGATCAGATCGATCTTGGAGGCTTGCTGCGTGGGGCAAATCGATCCATCAATGGTAACTCAAAACCCTCTTCCCCTGAAGTCTCCCTACGCCGAACCTCAAAAGTTCGCGCACCCTATCTTCTAGCGATGAACCCTAAGGCTTGCCGCCGACAGCTTGGGGTGCAGGAACCGCCTGCGACCGCGATGCTTGGTCGATCCATTTTCCGGCAGGATGGGTTTCAACGGTCAAGCCGGTGGCCGACAGCGTCACGCGAATCGCTCCATCTTTGTCGGTGCGGAAAAACCGGCAGGGCAGGGCCCCGATCGTTGCAGCCGCCTCCGGCTTCAAACGGCCTCGACCGCAGCTGGCAACCACGACGTCCGGCTGGCACCACTGGATCAATTCCCTTGGTCGACTGTTGAGACTGCCGTGGTGAGCGAGCATCAACAAGTCGCATGAAACTGGTGGTCGGTTCAACAAGTCTTCCAAACGTTCGGCTTCCAAATCACCGGGCAGCAAAATGCTGCGACCGCCGCTGGAGACTCGCAGCACCAAACTGTCAGCGTTATCATTCGAGCCCGGCAGCTCGTCGCCGGGACTCAGCACCTCAATCGCGACAGAACCGTCATCGTGATTTGCTTCGAAATCAGCTGTGATTGGCTCAATTGGAATATCGTGCGACTGGATCGCTTCCATCACGACCGCGACAGAATCAGATTCGCTCTTCAACATCTGGGGCGAAACGTACACCACGCCAATCGAAAATCGCTCGCAAAGACCCGGCATTGCGTTGAAGTGATCGACATCCGCGTGCGACAACACCACCGCATCAAGGTGCACGATATTTTCAGACCAGAGCACGCCAGAAATATTCTGCTGGCCGTACCGAGACGAAGAAAACGAACCGCAGTCGTACAAAAGATTCTTGCCGTTGGGAAACTGAACCAGGACACTCGTCCCGTGCCCCACGTCAACGAACGTGCACACCATCCGCGTGTCAGCTGATTCGCGCGGGGTGCTGAGAACCTGATTCGGCAACAACCAACCAAACGCCAGCCAACAGATACCCACGCACGCCACCCATCGGCCCGGCAAACGAGTCACCGGATACACAACGACGACAAACAACAGCCCATAAAACAGAACCAAGGACCACAGTGGCGGACCGGCGGTCCAGAAATGACTTAGAGGCATCGCTTGAGCAATTTGGATCGCGGCTTCGATTCCGCCTAGCGTTAGTTCGCACAGCCAGCCGAAAAATCGAGCTGGCCAATCGCTCAGCCAACCGAACATCAGCGTGGCTGCTCCGGCGTACAGCCCGCAAGCGATCGGCACCATCAGCAACGGGTTCAGAAACAAACCAACCGGAGCGACCAGATGAAAATGCCATGCCACCAATGGCAACGCACAAAACCAGATCATCGCACTGCCCAACACGGTGGCTCGAAAGGAACGCCCTACACGGAAAACCCAACGAAGCCACCATGGCCGACTGTTGGCGATTAATTTTTTGATCGGATCATCGCTCGGGGGCCACCAGATCCAGTCTTTCGCAAAAACCAAGGTTGAAACAGCCAGAAACGAAAGCTGAGGCCCAACGCCAAACAGATCGCTTGGATTGATGAACAACACGATCCACGCCGAAGCAGCCAGCAGGTTAAACGAATACGCTCGCTGCCCGACCAATCGGCCCACGCAAAACAGGCTGATCAGAATCGCGGCCCGTACGACCGTTGGCCGGAACTCGACCAACCACATATAAGCCAAGACGAAGACGATGGTTGCGATCAAGCATTTTCGCCGATCAACCCACCCAATTCGACAGAGAAAGAAAATGGAAGCCGCCAAAATTCCAACATGCAAACCGGAAATCGCCAGCAAGTGAGCCGTTCCGGTTTCCAAAAAGGCGGCTCGACGTGAGGGCGAAAGTTGTTCGCGGTTTCCCAGTAAGATTGCGGTGGCAAATCCGGCCTCATCGCCATCAATGTATCGCCACGCGACTTGGTTCAGATGCCGCCTGACTCGGGACAACAACTCTGACCCGGCCCAGCGTTCTGGCCGCTCGACCACTTCGATCCCGTGAGCATCGTAAACGTGAATGGTCGCGAATCGACCCTGCGATCGCATGAAGTTTTGAAAATCGAACTGACCCGGATTGGTGGGGCGTTTGAGCCCAAACATTTTTCCGAAGACTTTCAATCGATCGCCCGACCGCACGTCTTCGATGGACTCATGGAGAATAACATCAACTTGTCCGGAAATCTCAACCCAATCGGAGCGATCTCGAATGCTCTCCAAACTCATTCGCAACCGAGTCTGAACAGGTCGCTGCAGTGGATCAAGTGTCGAACGAGTCTCGCTGCGCACGACCATCCGAGGCTCGCTGACTAACGTGCCACGGACACAACACAGTTGTGGATCCTCACTCGCGAAGCAAGCGATATGGTTGGCGGGGTACCAATTCCAGCGAAGGTGGTGCCAAAAACCGCCCAAACCCACGAAGGCAAACGTCAACGCGATGGATGCCCACAAAAGAGAAACACCGACCGGGTTAGCGTCCAAACGCGGCCGCTGGCTTAACAACCTCCAGCCAATTAAAGAAACAAAGCACACCAGCAGCCAGACGCACCAGTGTGCATCCAACAATCGATCGAGCATAATCCCGACGGCAAACGGAATCACTGCCAAGACTAACGGTTGGTACCGAGGCTTGCGTTCCGGCTGCGCGGTCGAGCCTACCATTTCCGCATTTGAACACATGCAAACAGTGTAACGATTGCCGAAACACGTTGTGCGTTACGGCGACCCAACGCCGGGCATCGACCGGCCAAGCGTAAAGAAACGCCGCTTTTTTGGCGGTCTTTCAAGCAAGCGGCATCCCACCGTGCATAAAAAAAGTTACGACACGTCGCTCCATCGGCATGTCGTAACTTCAATCCTGATGCGGAACAATCCGTGTTCCACCTACCCATTCGGGCGTACAACATTTATCGACCGGTCAAGCAGCTAACCTTGATGTTTTTCAGA
>CALFUT010000067.1 GCA_937929805.1 uncultured Pirellulaceae bacterium | reverse complement strand
CGTCGAGCGTTTTTTCGGAAGAATCAAACACTTTCGACGGGTCTCCATGAGATTCGACAAATCCATAGAAAGTTACCTATCATGGGTCAGCATCGCAGCGACCATCGTCACACTAAGATAAATGTCCACACAACCTAGTGCATGTTGCACTGAACGATAGCGTCTGTGGCGTTGTGAAAACCGAGTTCAAAGCAGCGAAAAACCGCTAGACTTAAACGGAATGCGCTCTAACTGCTGCAATCATCCGCATCACCACGCCAAGGAAAAGCCTACGGATTGGCTGCACTGCCCGGGTCTTGGAATCGATTAATTGGTTTAGCGAATGAGGCAATCGAATCGGTCAGCTGCTTGATCTGATCAGGAATAGGAATGGTTGACGCTGGCACGCGTGATGCGTTCATTGTTTCTGCGTCTGGCTTGACGGGTACAACGGGAGCAACCATGCCCTGTTGTTCGGCTTCTGCCTTCGCTTCTTCAAGCATCCGTCGAGCGGTTGCGGCAGGGCCTTCGTCTCCCGTTTGGCGTGGATTGAGAAACGGATTAACGGCTCGCGAAGGCGCAGAAGCGTCTGAATCGTTCGGCTCCAGTGATACAAACGGAGTGGCTGAATCAACCGGTTGGTTTGTTGACGCTGCAGGGTCCAAGGCGCGGCGTTGAAGTTCGATTTCTTGCTGCTGTGCATCCTGAGAAGAAACCGGCGGGTTCATTTGAGGCGATGGTGGACTTGAAATGACCGGCGTGATCGGGCTATTCGATGAACCAGTTTTTTCCATCGCGGCGAGGATCGAAGCGGCAGTTGGAACGCCGGTTGAGTCGGATTGCCTTCGCTCAGGATCAGCCGCTTGATTCAATTCATTCGCTTGTGCATTCAAAGGGCTTGGTTGAGCCATGGTGGGAGGAAGCGGTTTGGATGACGGTTGGTTTGCTACTTGTGCAGACGCGGTCATAGGTTTCACCTCCATGGCCGGATTAGAAGTTTTTCCTCCGCCTCGAGCGACCGCTCTGTCAATCTCAGCCTGAATGTCATTGGATCGATCGCGCGTGACTGCGGGGCTTGCACTAGGTTGTGGCGTTGGTGGTTGTGATTCGGTGATAGGTCTGGCGGGTGGAGTTTGCGTATTGGCAATCGGTGCGGGCGCGCTGGCTTGGATTGGCGTCGGGCTATCGACTGCATTGTTGACAGCAAAGGGCGCACTTGCGACTGAACGTTTCGGTTCGGCTGGGACTTCCGTGGCGGCCCGCGGCGCTTGAGCGACCGGCGTTTGAGCAACTGGCGTTTGAGCAACCGGATTCGTCACTGGTGGAGCGCTCGTTCTGTTGGGTGACTGCGGATCGTTGTTTGAATTTGCTAGGGCGGACTGTCTTGCTTCCGGACCGGGGTCAAGCAACAGAATCAGACCAAATCCCGCAAGGAGCCCAGCGAGGCCACTGCCAAGAATGGTGGTTTTCGCACCAAGCCCGTCGGCACGTGTTGAAACCTGAGGCTCATCCACCGGCGTCAGCAACGTCACGTCAAAATTCTGTGAGTCCAATCGTTGAATCGAGGCAAGATCGCTTTGAGATTCATTGAAGACTTCTGTTTTCTTTTTGACTTCTTCATCCAAGCGAAGATAGTCGACTCGTTTGGAAGAGATCCGGTTGAATCGAGAATCAATTTCCGCTTCCTGAGCCAAAGACTTATCGACTTTCTGCTTCAAGGACGCAATCTGTCCTTTGAGTCCTCGCATCGCCGAGTCCAATTCGTTGTGGATTTGACGGTGCATCGAACGCACCTGTTCCTGATGCTTTTGAACGGTCGGGTGCGCATTTTCATACCGTCCGACGCTTTCGGCCAATGCACTTTGAGCCTCGATCAGTTCCTGTTTCAGGCGACTGAGTGCCGGTTGGAAACTGAATAGCTCGTCAGATGTCGCAAGAATCGCGTTTGGGTCATGTGTGGCGTTCACCAAGGTCGCCCGTTGATTTTCGGCTGAATGCAGGCGGTTTTCAAACTGGCGACGCTCCGATCGAATCTGCAGCAACGTCTGAGACATGGATCCTTCGCCGGATTGAGGGTCAGACAGCGAACGCAGCGTCGGCAGGTCCGCACCAATTTCGCGTTCCATCGCCGATAAACGTTCCGCCGACTCAGCCAGCGATCGTTGAGCGGAGTCACGAATCAGCGTTAGCTCGCTGGTCATACTGCGAAGTCGTAGATCGCGCACTTCGTTGATCTTAATGTTGATCTCGTCAAGCAACGCGACCACAAATTCTGCCGCGCGTACACGAGAATCCGACTTGGTGCTTAAGACGACCGTTTCGGTGTGACCAAACTCGGCACCATTGGGAGCACTCAGTTTGATCGAGCCCTGAACGGTTTCGATCGTTTTGTCATCCGGCCACGAATCACTGACGCCGAACCAACCGGCTCTAGCAGGACCAATTTTCCGCATCGCATTGCGGACTACTTGTGGCTTGCGAGCAATTTCTAGGATGGTCTCTTGAGCTGACTTCATCAGGTCTAGCGACTCGAACTGTCCCGGCTTGAGTGATTGTCCCAGCAAATCGTCGCGGACGATCAGCGTCTGCCGCGCGGTGTAGCTTTCTGAGCTGATGAAGTAGACGTATATCCACGACAACAGCAGGGCCGCACAGCCCGGAATCAACCACAGTTTTCGACGCTCGATCAGCGTGTGAAGCAGGTGATCAAGACGGGGGTTCGACAATTCGGATGATTTGCTCATGAAATTTACGTCTGTTGAAGGGCAAACGTGTCAGGACGCTTTGAATCGTGATTGATGACAGTCAGCTTCGCTGTGTTCATGTGGAAACGATATCGAATCGACCCAAGTCAAGCAGACAATGACTTCGGGTAGCTTCGATCGGACCACATTTAAAACCTACCCCATCAATGGGCTGCACGGACAAACACAATCCGTGACATGCATTCGGGTTAAGCTCTACAGGAATCGATGCACCGATGCATGGCGAGTTCGACTTTCGTCGAGCGCACGAATGGCCACTCGGGCAGCCGATCCCTTGGTCGTTTTCATCGTTATGCGCGTTGCTCTAGCATTAGTCGGCTGGTCGCGAATCGAGCAAAAGATGAGAAATAGTGCGGGCAATGCCGATAATGCGGGGGTGCATCCGTCGCCCGAATCTCGCCATGCTAGCACCCAAAGATTTCGATCGCCGCGTATGCCAGCCCGCCCGAGGGTTTCGAATCCACGGTCAAAGTCAGTCGTAAACGATTTCGTGCCTTCAAGAGAGAGGTGATTTCGTGGCGGTGAAGTGAGACGCCGACCGCATCGTCATTTAGCGTTGAGCCGGCAGCATGGGAAGTATCGGTTCCGGGAGGCAGCAAGTTGTCGTTTAGCGAGACGGAGCTGATCGTCAGCTGGTCGATTTTCAGGACCAGATGAACCGATTGCTGTTCGTCCAGATTGGTCGGAAGCCCAAAGGCTCGTTCGAGCACCACGGTGCCGCAGAAATCATCATCCAGCCAATCGCCAAAGTTCAGCGGCACCTTCACGCGATCCACTGGATCATCGTCGGATGCATCGATTCCGCATTCCGCATTCTGCAGTCCGCATTGCGTCCCTTCCCACGGCCCATGCAATCGGATCACGTGGGCGGCATTATCGGCTCTACTGGGCACCATAATTATGCACGATGCTCGACTGCCGCACCTGACCGGTTTGTTTTTCAACTAGTCGGAACGTGACCTTCAGGCCGGTGATCGGATGATTGTACGGCGGCTGAGTCTCTCGTTCGTTGTAGTCATCCGGCCCGTTGACGCCGTCGTTATCGATACCGTCAGTGCCTTGATCGACAATGTTGGCAGTCGCCACTCGGTTAGCGGCCGATACGCCAGCCAACGGAAGCAAGTTTACTCTAAATCGAACTGGAACCGTTTGGTCGTCTTGATTGAGCCCATCACTTTCGTAAACCGGGCTCCAAGTGTCGTAGACCGTTTCCAGCAAGCCGTTAAGAACTGGCCGCACATCCACGTTCGGGAACGCCGGAGTTCCGCCTGCAACGTTCAACTGGTCAAAAAAGAACTGATAATTTAGAGGAGACTGACGCCCACGAATTCCGGTCGTGGAATAAAAACCAGCTGGCCCAATTGGCGGCGTGCTAGTGATCGGTTGTGAGAACGCTCCCGAACCATGGTGCCCAAGGTCCACGTACGCACCTTGCGAGATCGATGGACCCAGCTCCGTGTTATTCATATCTGCGTCGTTTGCGTCAGCAAAGAAAGGCACTCCGTCTTCATCAGCGTCAACAATCGTACCAGTTCCGTCTGGATATCCCGGGTCGGATGGTTCAAGAACAAAACCTCCTAAGTCACTCAACGCGCAATCCGGAGAAAAAACACGTACATCGAACGCGGCGACATCTGTGACAACGATATCATTTCCATTTGGTTCGATGGCGATAGTATCTCCGTCGAAGTCGCTGCCTCCGCTTGATGCGATCTGTGAGGCGCGAAGGGCTGATAAAGTCGTGCGATTGAGCGGGTATGGAAATGCGAAGTCAGTATTCGGAAAATCGGCATTCGCCGAACCCACAGGCCGAAGAGCACGACGAAACGCGCGATTTCGACGATTGGAAAGGTCTTGCAGAGAGTTTGCGACGATCGCCACGTTATTTGCAGCAGAAGCTCCAAATGCCGGCTCAAATCGGGCGGATACATCCGATAGTGCTAACCATTCCATCGCTTGCCCATAAGGAATGTCATTGAGAACGGCACGCTCGTTAGGAAAGCCGGGGACCGGCACGTTCAACTCGGGGTTAACGATCAAGACTCTACGAAAAATAGTTTGTCCCTCCGAGTAATCAATGATCAGGTCGCCCGAGCTATCGTTTAGGAACGTCCACCAGATGATTTCTGCGTAAGTGGATTCGATGTTGCTCGTGGTATCCGAGGCGATGTCATACTGTCGGCCTCGAAATACGGAACCCGCTGTGCTGCGGCACGTCATCGCTAGAATGTCGTCCGAATCTCCTAAATAGGATAAATCCTGATCTGTTACAGGCATGGTTGAACCGGAAGATGCAGTAAACGGAAGCTTCAAATCACGCCTCGGTCCCTCGATGTATTCGAAGTAGCCATTGGGGATGGCGTTACCGATGTAGGGACGGGGCTCGACGGTTAGGTTCGCAAGGTCGCGGCGAAGCAGGTTCTCGGCGACTCGCACGCGATTGGCCATCTCCAACGTCGCGCGACCGTTCTGCATCTCTGCACTGGCGTATTGGAATGCGGACATCATCGCGCCAAGGACGATCAGCGTCATCGTCAACGCGATCAGAATCTCGACCAAAGACAGACCAGCACGAACGCGCTGGTGAATGGGATTTGGGTTGTCGTTGAAAATCATATGCGTGAGTGCTCCGGTCAAGCGAATCAGACTGGTAAACGTTATCGGTCCGTGATTCGAGTGACTTGGAAGATAAAATGTGATGAGGAGTCAGCGATCGTTTCCATTATGTCCTTCCGGATGATTGGAAACGACCCGAGTTTTGGATCGCTGAAATGTGGTACCTGTTTGGAAGCATCAGGCGGGGCGGGAGAGCCCGGTGGCGAAACGCGTTCGCAAAGGGCCCTGATTCGGCGGTAAGTTTTTCGCCTGCTTCATTCTACCGGGTCGTTTGCTCCGAGGTCGGGCAGAACGCAATTTTTGTATGAAAAACGACCATAACGCTCGGGAAATGGCCCGAATCGGGCAGTCTTGGCCTGCTGCCACGAATGGACATTTTCGGTCGACCGGGCGACTGGAACGAACCGGCGGGTCTGAATGGCGTACTGGATTGGCGATGCCGGGCGGTATGACTCGTACCAGCGTTACGAATTGCCCAGTTTTTGGTCAGGAAGCGGGCGGTGGAGCCATCGTGCACGGAATTGCTTCCTGTAGAATTTTCGGGCGTTTAAACTGAAGGCTCGGAGATTTGTCAGCAGGTCGCGATCGTCGTGGCTTGGACGGAGCCTCACCCTGCCGGTTTGTGTTGAATGATTGCGGCTCGGACGGAGCCTCGCCCTCCCGTGTTAAATGTCGGGAGTTTGTGTTGAATGATTGCGGCTCGGGCGGAGCCTCGCCCTCCCGTGCTAAATGTCGGGAGGGTAAGGCTCCGTCCGCACCCAGCCATCCGCACCCAATTTTCCCTCGTTCAAAAATACACGACGCAGATTAGTTACTCATCGATTTGAGATTTGTCATGAAACAAGATCGTCCAAAATGGATCAGTGCTTGCGCAAGGCGAGCAATCATCGGCTCGATCGCGTGCGCGGTGTCGGGGCTGTTGGCTGCAAGTTCATTCGCTCAGACTTCGGATGGTTCGCAGGGCAAGTTCGAACCTGATCCGCAATCGGAGTATGAAAAAGCGGAATATGAAAAATCGGCATCGGAAAAGACGCAATCTGAATCAACGAACGATGATGTAAGCCCTTTGCAGCAAATGGCGATGGATGCCGGTTCGGCTCAGGCGGCCGGTGACCTCAAGCGGGCGGCCGGTCTGTGGGTCAAATTGCTTGAACAGGACGTGGATGCCATCGTTCGATGTCGGGCTCATTTCAGTGCGGGACTTTGTTACTCTCAGCTGAGGGATTTTGAGCCTTCGATTTTTCATTTCAAGAAGGGGCTTGAAGTCGCAACACCCGAATCAGCGGCCGAGGTTCCTCAAGCGTTGTTCTACCTTGGGTATGGCCAGCTAGAATTTGGACGGCAGCTGCAGGCGGCTTCGATCGCTTCGGCCAACGGCAAAGAAAATGCTGATCAAGCGCGACGTGCGATGGAGTTGCTGACTACCAGTTCGCAGACGCTGGGTCGGTTGCAACGCCGGTTCCCCGATTTTGCGGGTGCGGATCAGGCGGCGTTCTTTCAGGGCAAAGCGTTCGAGTTGCTGGGCAGGTTGGAACAGGCGGCCGAGTCGTACCGACAAGTGTTGGCGGCGGAGCAAGCGGCGTTTACGGCCGACGCGCGTTTTGGCTTGGCCGATACGTTGACGAAATTAGGCCAGCCCAGCGATGCACTGAATCAGTACCGGTTGCTGATCGCTGCTGCCGATCAATTGAAGCCGCAGCAAAAGCCGCTGTTGGTCGAAAGTCAGTTTCGTGCGGCCGAGGTTCTGATGAGCTTGGGGGAAGCACGTCGAGAATCGGGCGATGCCGAATCGGCCGAGAAAGATTTTGCCCTAGCATTCGAACTTTATTCGTCGGTTGTTGATCAGGAAGCCAGTTTGCCAAAAAATAATCAGCTTGTGCCGCTGGCGATGTACGGTGCGGCGTGGAGTCAGCTGAACTCTGCCGTTGGGAAAAATCAAGTTGTTGCGGCTCGAGCAGCCGACCAGTGGTTTTCGCGTTTGATCGACGGCTGGCCGGATCACGAACTCTTTGCAGACGCCACCGCCGGACGTGATTCGGCTCGGCAACTTGTTGATCTGCTGGCAGCTCAAACGGATGATTCTCCCATCGCCGATTTCTCTCCCGTTGGCGAAGCGTCGGACGAAAAGCAACCGAACGATTCGCTGGTTTCCGCGGACAACAAAGAGCAGTCGCGTTTCGAATTAGGATTGGAACGTGTGGAGCAGACTCAGTGGAACGATGCGATCGAAGTGTTTGAGCAACTGATCGCGGACTTCCCGGATTCACGCGACGTGGACCGTTATCGCTACGAGCTTGCTTGGGCGCTTCGGTCGGCGACTCCCGCCCAGACCCAACGCTCGCTGGAGCAGTTTGCAGCAATCGCGGATAGCACACCCGACAGTTCGTTCGCCGCCGAGGCACATTTTCATCTGGGGTCGGCTGACTACGATCGGGGCCAATACGAATTGGCGGCGGATCATCTTGCGGTCGTGTTGGACGCTGAGTTGCCTCCAAAAGTGCTTGAACGAGCCCGTTATCAATTGGGTTGGTCGGAGTATCGACTGGAGAAGTTTGCCAGCGCGGCTGAGCAGTTTCGGCGGCAGTTGAATGCGTTCCCCGACGGACCGATGGCGACGGACGCGAAGGTCATGTTCGCAGAGTCTCAGTTTCAGCAGGACAAGCACGCCGCGGCGTTGGAGGCCTATCGTGTGGCGAAACCGGCGGTCGATGCGGATGGAAATATCGATCCGAAGATGCAGGTCTTGACCGCGCTGCATGGGGCTCAGAGTGCGAACGAGTCACAAGAATTCAAAGAAGCGATTCGATTTGCGAATCCGGTAACCGTGGCGGATGAGATTCCCGAAGCGTATCAAATGGATGCGTGGTTGGAGATCGGGATTGCTCAGGCCGGTCAGGGTAATCAAGCGGCAGCGATTGAGTCGTGGCAGAAAGCGGTCGCCAGCATGTCAGTGACCGGCGCGAAGGCTCGTAGCTTGTTGGGTGAAGCGCTGGCAAGCGAGCGGCAATACCAAGATGCGTTAAACCAGTTCAAGTTGGTGTATTTTGGTTTTGGTGGCGTGGATGCCGAAGCGGAGATTCGCCCGTGGCAGGCGTACGCGTTGTATGAAGCGGCTCGGTTGACGCAATCATTATGTCGTGATGCTTCGGGGCCTGTGTTGCGTCAGCGAATCGACGAAGCGATCGGTCAGTACCAGCGATTGTTGAAAAATTACGGCGACAGTGATCTGGCCGAAGAGGCCGAACGTCAGCTGACGAAGTTGGAAAAGTTTTGAGCGATCGCATGAACGTACTTCCAAGACTTGCGGTCTCGATGGGCGATCCTGCTGGGATTGGCCCCGAGATTTGCCTGCGGTTGCTGGCCGACGCCTCGGTCGCAAAAATCTGCACACCGATCGTGTTTGGCAACGCGGCGTTGCTTGAGCGAGTGGCAAAACATTGCGATTTGCCGATGCCGGAAGGGGTGGTTCGGATGGCCGATGGTGTTGAAGCTGTCAGTCAGGTCAACCAGCCGGCCGTGTTCGATTGCACTTCGGATGCTGCGGCAACCATTAGGCCGGGAACGATCGATGCGACGACGGGGGCTCAGTCATTTGAGTATGTTACTCGATCGATTGACGCCGCGTTGGAGGGAAGCGTCGCGGGTGTCGTAACGGCTCCGATCAATAAAGAAGCGTGGCAGGCTGCCGGAATTACTTACCCGGGGCACACGGAACTCTTTGCTCAGCGCTCAGGCACGGATGAGTTCTGCATGATGATGACCGCACCAGCGTTCAGTTGCAGCCTTGTGACGACGCACGTGGGTTATGCTGAAGTTCCGAAACTGCTGACGGTCGAACGAATTTTAGAAGTGACTCGGCTGACCCACGCAGCGCTTGCCCGGAATCTGGGACGTAAGCCAAAACTGGTTGCGCTGGGGTTGAATCCTCACGCGGGCGAGCACGGGTTGTTTGGCGATCGCGAGGAAGAAAAAGTTATTCAGCCGGCGGTGCAGTTGGCGATCAAGGAAGGGATCGACATCGAAGGTCCGATCCCTCCGGACACCGGCTTTATCGAGTGGCGTCGTCAGCAGACCGATGGCTACATTTGCATGTACCACGATCAAGGCTTGATTCCGTTCAAGGCCTTGAATTTTGACACGGGAGTGAACACGACGTTGGGGCTGCCGATCATTCGAACCAGCGTGGATCACGGCACGGCGTTGGATATCGCGTGGCAGGGAAAGGCGGAAGTCTCTAGTTTGATCGCGGCAGTGGAGTTAGCGGCGAAGCTGGCGGCCAATTCGGAACTCGGAGGTCGGAATTCGGAATAGGGGGCAGGTGCCGGGCGGTAGGTACTAGGTTTCAGGAAGTGGTGTCGAAGTGGGAAGGCGTGACTGTGCGAGCCACGAAAAGTACCGAGTACCGAGTACCGAGTACCGAGTACCGAGTACTGATTGCTGAGTACTGATTGCTGAGTACTGATTGCTGAGTGCTGAGTGCTGAGTGCTGTCTTTACGCTGCTTTTTTGCTGGCGTTGGGAAGGTCATTATCTAAGGCCGAACGAACTCGTTCCAGTTGCTCGATCGGCGACAATGCTAGGTCGATGAACAGAACTTGCTTCCCGTTGACTCGGCAGACGCCTCCGCCTGTTCCGCCAAACCAGTCGAAGCGAACGTGATACCCCTGCTGGCGAGCGACTTCGATACTCTGGTCTAGCTGTGCAATGATGCTCATGGTTGCAATCTGAAGGGGTTAGTTTGAGATTCGTTCGGCTGAAACCGACACGAAAATTCCGATCGTAAAACAGGCAAGGCGGGCGGTTTTTGATGATCCTTGGTGAGTCGCACTATAAAAAATTCGCGGTTTAGCATCGAGATCGATTTCGCCGATACCTCCACTGAGCGGGTTGTTTCGCCATTAAGTGCTATCACTCGTTGCTCATTCCCCACCATTTTTCTCAGAAACGGGTTCGTTGTGACCGATTGCCAGCAAGCAAAAATTGAACAGTTGACTCAGGAAAACGCTCATCTGCAGATGCAGCTGGAGCAAAGCCAGAAGATGGCGGCGTTGGGTGAGCTGGTCAGCACGACGACGCACGAGTTCAACAACGTTTTGATGACCATCATCAATTACGCTCGCATGGGCATGCGTCACGATGACAAACCGACCCGTGACAAAGCGTTCAATAAGATCAATCAAGCGGGCGAACGAGCGGCACGGATTACGAAGTCCGTGCTGGGCATGGCACGCAATCGAAGTGAGTCGTTTGAGGCCACCGATCTGGCAAAGTTGATTGACGGGAGCATGGTGCTGCTTGAGCGCGAGATGCAGAAGTATCGCATCGGCGTCGAGATGGAGCTGGAAGAAGTTCCTCAAGTCAGCGCGATGGGGAATCAGATCCAGCAAGTGATTTTGAATCTACTGATCAACGCGCGGCAGGCGATGCCCGATGGTGGTCGTCTGGTAATTCGTTTGAAGCCGGGCGAAGCCGGGCAGTTTGTTGACTTGAGCGTCCGTGATTACGGCACAGGCATGGCGGAAGAGACGCTACACCGAATCTTTGAACCTTATTACTCGACCAAGTCCGGCCCGGACGAATCTGGCAAGGGCGGCACGGGTTTAGGATTGGCGACCTGCAAGAAAATCATCGAAGCTCACGGTGGAAAGATCCGTGTCGATAGCAGTCTGGGCAAAGGCACTTGTTTCACGTTGCGATTCCCGGCGATTCGTTCTGCTCCGGCCGCTCCGAATATTGCGAACGCCACGACGCAGTCGGCATCGATGAACGTGTCGGCCGAGTAAATTCTGATCGACCGGTTGGCCGTATCGCACCGCCCTGCTCTTCACCGCCGCGTCTGACACTTTTTGCAGAAGAAGGTCGAACGCTGGGCTTGGACGATGCGTTGGATCGTTTGTTGGTTGCAGGTCGGGCATATCTTTTCCGCACGGTCGTAGACGCGGTGTTCGTTCTGATAGCCACCCGATACGTTTAGCGCGTTGCGGTAGGTGCCGTCGGACAACGTTGAGCCTTCGTACTTGATCGCGGTTTCCAAGACATCGATCATGCACTGGTGAATCAGGCTCCAGCGTTTGCGTGTCAGCCGGTCGCAACGCGTCTGCGGATGGACGCCGGCAAGGTGTAAGATTTCGGACGCGTAAAGGTTTCCGACTCCCGCGACGGCCGATTGATCCAGTAACGCGACTTTGATCTCGCGACGACTAGAGCAGAGTCGTTCCCGCAGTTGTTCGGCATCAATGGTCAAGGCGTCGGGACCAAGTGATCCGTCGGTTAGCTTTTGCTGATACTGTTGATCGGAGAGTAAAGTGACCTTTCCCAAACCGCGTCGATCCCAAAAAAGCAATTCCTTGATCGGGCCGCCGGACAGTTTTAACGCGAAGCGCAGGTGCATGGTTGTTGGCGGGTCAGCGATCAAGACAAGGCCCGTCATGCGTGGCTCGAAGATCAGCCGATCGTCCGAATCGAGCCGAACGACGACTCGTTTGCCCAAGCGGTCCACCGATGCGATCTTGCGCCCGGTGACTCGTTTGTTCAGGCGTCCGATGGAGGGCCGGATTTCGATGGGGCGTTTTGGGCAAGGAGTCCGAGCGGCTGACTTGATGGTTGCCCCGGTGATCCCTTGGACTCCGCGGCGCATGGTTTCGACTTCGGGTAGTTCAGGCATCAGATAGATTTCAGGCAGCAGGTTTCAGAGGAGACTTAGTAAGATATCTCGTGCGAGTGACAGAGTTTTAGCAGAAGTTGATCGGTCAGTCATTTTGCCGCATTGGACCTGCGGAAAGGTTAGTTTCTGTCGCCAAATTTGGCCGCCCAAGTTGTGTTACGTTCCGAAGGCTTGACGGTTATTCACTCGGCTTCGACAATCGAAGATTCAGATTATTTATTCCGACGCGGACGACACCCAGATCATGGCCACATCTTTTCTTTCCTCGCCCAGTTCCGACGCAGATTTACCTGACAAGGACGGGCGTTACGGCGACTTTGGTGGCCGGTTTGTGCCCGAGACATTGGTCGCAGCACTCGATCAGTTGGAAGCGGAGTACCTCAAAGCTAAAGAGGATCCCGAATTTCAACAACAGTTGGATTTGTTGTTGCGAGATTTTGTCGGTCGATCTTCACCACTTTATTTTGCCAAGCGTCTGACAGAGCGATGCGGCGGTGCTCAAATTTGGTTCAAGCGAGAAGACTTGAATCACACGGGTGCTCATAAGATCAACAGCACGCTGGGACAGGCGTTGCTGACGATGCGGATGGGAAAGACGCGTGTGATTGCTGAAACCGGCGCGGGGCAGCATGGCGTTGCGACCGCGACCGCGTGTGCTCATTTTGGATTGCCGTGCATCGTCTACATGGGCGAAGAGGACGTGCGGCGGCAGTCGCCGAACGTGCAAAGCATGAGAATGATGGGAGCCGAAATTCGACCGGTGACGACGGGTTCTCGGACTTTGCGTGACGCGGTCAATGAAGCGATGCGAGATTGGATGAGCTCCGTTGAGAACACGCATTATATTCTCGGCTCGGTTGTTGGGCCTCATCCTTTTCCGATGATCGTTCGTGACTATCAGTCGGTGATCGGTCGCGAAACGATTCAGCAATCACAGGAACGTTTTGGTCGGTTGCCCGATGCGGTGGTTGCGTGCGTCGGCGGCGGAAGTAACGCGGCCGGCATGTTTTATCCGTTTGTCGCGGAAACGGATGTGCCGCTGATCGGCGTCGAGGCCGGTGGCATTGATGATACGGCCGGCCGGCATGCTTCCAGTTTGACGTTTGGTAAGCCGGGCGTGTTGCACGGTAGTTTTAGTTACGTGCTGCAAGATGGCGACGGGCAGACGGCGGATGTTCATTCCGCGTCAGCCGGTTTGGACTATCCCGGCGTTGGTCCTGAACACAGTCATTGGAAGAAAACGGGTCGTGTTGAGTACCGAAGTTGCCGCGACGACGAGGCGCTGGCGGCGTTTGATACGATGGCCACGACCGAGGGTATCTTGCCAGCCTTGGAATCTTCTCACGCGATCGCGACTGGTATGGAAGTGGCGGCCGAACGCGGGAAGGACGAAATCGTTGTGATTTGCTTGTCAGGACGCGGTGACAAGGACTCGGCCGAGATCCAGCGGCTCAAGGCAGAGGCCAAATAGGTCCATTCGCTACTCACTTTTTCTTAATCCTAATCTTACGCCTACTCTTAATCTCCACTTCTGTCCGTCGTGATCGGCGTAAAACGAAGGCCAGTCAGCTTGGCTGAGCATGCACTCCATTGGACGCTTGAACTCGGGGATTAAGATTAGGATGATGAGTAAGATTAAGAACAACTACAGAACCATCTGATATCTGAAGGCTCAAATTTTATGTCGGCAATCGACGAACTGTTTCAAAAACTTCGAAGCGAAAACAAGCAAGCCTTCATGCCTTTTATCACGGCGGGTGATCCGAGTTTGGAATTTACCGCGGAGGTGTTGAAGCAATTGGACGCTGCCGGGTGTCACTTGGTTGAGCTGGGGATTCCGTACAGTGATCCGATCGCCGATGGCCCGACGATTCAGGCTTCGTACACGCGAGCTTTGAACGCCGGTACGAAGTTGGATGCAATTTTTGACACGGTATCTGGTGTTTCCGGCGATCTAAGAATGCCGATCATAACGATGGTCAGCTATGCGATCGTGTTTCGGATGGGAATTGACGCGTATTTGGACCGAGCAATCGCGGCAGGCGTTTCGGGCTTGATCGTGCCGGATATGCCGGTGGATGAGTCGGCCGAACTGGCGGCAAAGTGTGCGGCGAAGGATGTCAGTTTGATCCAATTGATCACGCCGACAACGCCGCGTGATCGTGCGATTGAAATCGCGAACACGACGACCGGTTTTATTTACTACGTTTCTATTACCGGAATCACGGGCGAACGAACGGAGCTGCCGGCTGAGCTGACCGAGAACTTGAAATGGCTGCGTGAGCAGACGGAGCTTCCGATTTGCGTTGGTTTTGGAATCAGCGGGCCGGATCAGGTTGCGGCTTTGAAGCCGTACTGCGACGGACTGATTGTTGGGTCTGCCATTGTTCGGAGAATCGCGGCAGCAAGTGAGGGTTCGAGTGCGGACGACTCGATCGCCGATGTGGTTGCATTTTCGAAGACGATGGTCGCTGCGGTGGAGTGAGGTTTGAATGCGGAATTTGGAATGCGGAGTGCGGAATCGCAATTACATTGTTACAGAGGTAGTGGTTGTTCAGATTTGAGTACTGAGTGCTGAGTACTGAGTGCTGAGTGCTGAGCAACGGTTCCAGTTTTTACAGGCGCATTGAATCAGGATGCTCACATGGCAGGAGTGGGTAAGTTTACCGACCTCCGCTTTTGGCAGCGGGCTCGAACTTGGTCGAAGGATATCTCTTGGAAGACCAAAGAAGCTCAGTTTGCCGGTGACGTCCGTCTTGTCCGGCAGATCAACGATTCTTCCGAATCTGTGATCGCAAATATCGCCGAGGGGTTCGGGCGAGGCACGCAGGGCGAGTTTATTCAGTTTCTCGGCTATGCGGTCGGTAGTTTGAATGAAACTCAGGCTCATCTTTGCGCTGCGTTTGATCGTGAATATCTGACCAAGGAACAATTTGGCACGCTGTTTCAGGAAGGAACCGAGATTCGCAAGATGATGGTGGCGTTTGTCAGATCGATGAATCAGGCGGGGTCGGGCGTGAAGCATCTGCGAAAGCGACGGACGTGGACCGAGCAGGTTTGGGAGCAGTGGGAAACGATCACAGGTTTGGAGCGACCCGACTGGGTGGACACGCACGAGCGGCCAGCACTTGGGAAAAGGGGCGAGTCTCAGTCTTGATTTATGCCTAGAAAAAAAGCGATTCATGCTTGCATTAAAACGCTGGCCAAAAACCATTTTGTACCGAGTACCGAGTACCGAGTACCGAGTACTGAGTACTGAGTACTGGGTACTGGGTACTGGGTACTGGGTACTGCTTGCTGGGTACCGACAGATTCATGCTGAAAACCGAGAAATGGCTCGGGCGGAGCCTAGCCTTGTCGGCAGTTGGCGTATCATGTTCCCTGAACGTTGTACGAAATCTGCGTGACCTCTCTAGGGTGTGCTTCTTCGGAGGCCAAGGCCAACGATTCCGCTTCCAACCCTCGCCTGTTTCTGTCGGCATTTACTTGTCCGTTGATTTGCCTTGCCCGATTTATCTTGACTTCCGCATCGTTTCCGAACTACAGTTGAGTTAGAGAACCGCTGGTTCTCCTTTGGACGCACGCATGTTTCCGGAGGCGATGCCATGAAAGGCAACGATCATTTTGATTCCATTCGTACCCCAATCGGTCGCTACTTTGCCGGTCTGACTGAGAGTACGTTTCAGTCCAAGCTGGGCGTGGTCGATCCGCCGCTGATTGACTATCTAACTCTCCTGCTGCTGCATTCGATTCGCAGTGACGTGATGCACCGCATCCGCAGCGTGACGGGGAAGCCACTAATGAGCGTCCCCGAAATGGTCGCCGAAGCGTCAGCTAGGCTCGGTGATGCGAAACGAGATCTCCACCGACACATCGGCGACTTCACTCTGTTCTGGGCCGGTGTCTACCCAGAGTCACTTCGATCATCCGAGTCGACCACTTCGGATCAATTCGAATCGTATTGCACTTATGGAAAGCGTTCGTATCGTATCGCCAGTGCGATCGAGGCTCCCGAGGATGAGATTCCGTCAGCCGAGGTGCTGGAGCGATTGAGCGAACGCTACGATCTGTGCTGCTACGGTTTACGAGAGGTTCGCCGTCAATGGGAAGCGGGCGACGACGAGTCCTTCGGCCCGGGTTCGATTTTGCTGAATTGAGTCAAACTGCGTTACATCGATTCCCGCTTATCACTTTCACCAGCCCGATAGATCGCGTCGATCAATTGTTGATTCTTTTTTGAATCGTCCAACGAGAAAAGCTCGCTCTTTTCACTTGCTACAGCGCGAGCGAAGGTTTCAACTTGCAAGCGGTACTGATTCACGCCTAGAAACCGAAAGGTTTGGGACGTTTGACGGTCGGCGCTGTGCAAGGTGACGGTGTCGGAATCGTAAAGTCCTGCGTTGAACGGAGCCGCGACGGAGATCCAACCTTCGTTGCCGTGAAACGACATCTCCTGCCGCAACGCAAGCTGAGTCGAAACCATCATCGACAATTCAAAGCCGGGGAACTCCACCACCGCACTCGCGTAAACGTCTGTGCCAAACCTTTTGTCCCGAACGATTGTGGCGGAGACTTGTTGCGGTTCGGCACCCGTGGCAAAACGAGTCGTTACCGTCGGATAGACGCCGATGTCATGCAAGGCTCCTCCGCCAAGGTCCGCGATGTTTCGGACGTTGGCCGCGTCTTGATTGTTGTAAGTGAAGATCCCCTGCACTCGCCGGAGTTTCCCGATGGCTCCATCGGCCAGTAGCGAGCGAACTTTGTGCCACTGAGGGTGGTAGGTCACCATGAACGCTTCGGACACGATCACGCCATTGCGATCACGGGCTTCGATGATGGGATCGATTTGATCTGCCTGCAACGAGATCGGTTTCTCGCACAGAACGTGCTTCCCGGCGTCGGCGGCCTTGATCGCCCACTCGGCATGCATGGCGCATGGCAACGCGATGTAAACGGCGTCGATTTCGTTGCAAGCCAGTAGTTCTTCGTAGCTGCCAAAAGCATTGGGGATCGCAAATCGAGTGGCGACGGTCCGAGCTTTCTTTTCGTCTCGACTGGCAATCGCAGCGACGATTCCATTTTCAGATTCGAGTATTGCCGGAATGACTCTGTCGATGCCGATTTTTGCCGTCGAAAGAATGCCCCACTTGATCATAGATAGTTACCTGAAATTGAGATTGGACGCGTGCCGACCTTCGCGATTTGTGTTGGTCGAGTGAAACCTGCCCGCCATTCTACTAGTTATGACGTTTCGCAAGGCACGGCAAACTACTCGCTGCTTCGGTCTGCCGAATGCGTCGCTCCCGCCAAAACGACGTGTTTTCTTTAGGTTTCGTGTTCTCGCAAAGCGAAACCGCTTTTGGGCAAGCCAACAATCGTTCCGGAAAAATTTCCAAATAATCTCCAGTTATCGACAAAAGAACTGTCACAGCTGATTTTTTGGGTGAACTTTTGTTTCGATGCAGCGACTGTTATTTTATTCTTGGAAAAGATTTTGATTTAACTGTCACACGTCAATTAAGAGAACTTTTTGTTTTTGCGAATTCCCAAAACTTACTACTTGGAAGGCACACACGGTCTTTACGGTGGTGGTAGAATCGCCAGCTTCACAGAAAAACGGTTCATGTTTGTCGTGAGCCAATTTTTAAGAGTGCTCCCAATGAGAGACTAATGCATGCTGGAGTGCTCACCTTACACGCCCAATTTATATTGGAGACTTTGATGAAGAAACTATGTCTTGCTGCGATGTTCGCAACAATTGGTATCGCATTTCACGCAGATGCCCAAGAGACCCTCCTTGGCTTGGACGACGATAACAACATTGTCCAAGTGTTAAGCAATGCCCCATTGGCTGGCGTTCCGGTGCCTGTCACCGGTCTAGAAGCTGGCGACAACCTTGTCGGTATCGACTTTCGATCTGGAACTGGCGAGATCTACGCGATTGGTTCCGCGAACAACGTTTACACGTTGAATCAGACGACGTTCGCCGCTCAACTCGTTGGCAACTTTGCTGACGGAGTGAATGATGATCCTAACGGGCCCGGGGCTCTGTCGGGTAATCAGTTCGCTTTTGACTTCAATCCCGCGTTCACTCCCGACGCAACAGCCAACCCTCGCGGTTCATTCGCGAGGATCATCAGCGATACGCAAACCAATCGCGTAATCAACGGAAACACCGGTGAATACCTTGGTGCCGGAAAAACTGACGTGTTCTTTGGTGCGGGGGATAGCAATGAAAACGCCACTCCAAACATTCAAGGCATTGCATATACCAACAGCGATTTTGCACCGACTTCGACTCAGCAATACGGTATCGATGTCAACCAGAATGCTTTGGTGACGGTTGCCAACAATGCAGGTACACTTGGGACAGTCGGTACTCTTGACGCGATTTTCACCGGTGAAGTTGGTTTCGATATTTCTGGCGTAACCGACATCGCCTACGCCACCTCCCAATCTGGGCTGGTAGGAGACTCAGTGCTGTTTACCATCGATCTTGGAACTGGCGTCACGACAAATCTGGGCGGTTTTGGTGTTGGCAACAACATCCGCAGTTTAGCCGTCGTAGGTGCAGCGATTCCTGAGCCCGGCTCGGCTTCGTTGTTGGCGATTGGGTTGGCAGCATTTGCCGGTCGTCGCCGACGCAAGTAGTCAAGCTGACGAACTTTGTAAAATTTGCTCCGGAAGCATGTTCGAGCTTGGAAAGCCTGACTTGCTACCGGAGCTTTTTTCGCTTTTGGTCTGAACCTTTCTTCGAAGCGTCACGTAGCGGAGCAAGTTTCAAGGGATCAATGTTGTTGCTGCGATTCAAGGCGTGGCATCGCTGGCTCCGCCGGTTGTTGATTTGCCTGTTCTTGATCGATATGGATCGCTCGGATGTCATTCGAGAAAGTTTCCGAGATCCCGGCCGCTCGCGCTCGTCCGTCGATCCGAGACGCCGCTTCCAACTGTTCAAACGTTTGACCATTGGCTCGATCACCCACCAAGCCGGATTCCCACGCGAACTGGCCCGAGTGGCCCGGCAGCACGATCCGCGAATCCAACCAATTGATCGGCTCGGGCGTTAGCTCGTACGTCAAACTGGTGATCCCGTTAGCGCAGTTGTTCAGCAGCGTGTGGTAAAACTCGGGTTCGGTACGCAGCGATTGGATTCGTTCGGCAAAGTTGGCCAGCAATTGTTGCGCTTGCTGTGGCGTGGCATTGATCCGATACATGTAGACTCGGTCATCCGGTCGGTGAACCGTACGAACGCCGATCAAATCTCGTTCATCGCCAATAACGTGAGTGACTTCATAATTGCGGTACAAGCCTTTGAGCGGACTGTAGGTTTCTCCCTGTTCGCGTCGAATTTCGACCGAGACGCTGAAATAGGCTGGCGTATCGCCATGAGTTGGCTTCAATCCAAAACTGAGAAATACGTGCGCTAGGCTTTCGGAGGTGGTGAACTTCTGAACGATTAGCCAAACCGATTCGATTTCGCTCAGCGGAAACTGCTTGGTCTCGAAAATTGGGTCATAGTCAGATTCGGATCGATAGCGGCAGTTTCGAAAGTTGCTGATTGTGACGACGCCGTTTTCGATCGAGGCTTCCGCAACCTGCGCGTGATCGGGATCCCAGTCGCGATCGTTGGAGGGGCGGATGAAAAGAGTCGCGGCATAGATAGCAAAGATCGAGCCCGCGATCCACGCCCGAGTGCGAGACCGATTGTTTGATCGCCATAGGCTGACCGGGACGGCGATGGCGTATAGACCCGCCAGACCGGTTCGCAGCCAATTGGGCAGGTACAGCAGAAAGTGTAACGCTCCCACGGCCCACAGGAAAAACACAAAAACTGAGCCCCAGACCAGCACGTCCAGCATGCTTTGAGCAATGGTCGCCAGTTTGCGGAAGAGTTTTGCCATGCCCTTGTTCAGGAAACCAAACCTTTGGTGACCATCATGAACACGTCTTCTAAGTTCGGTTCTTTGCTGCCGAAGGTTTTGACTTCAACATTATTTTCCACCAGCGATTTGAGCAACTTCGCCGGGTTGTGATCGTGCGAAGTGAATTCGATCATAACCTTCGAGCCATCGACTTGTACTTCTCGAACTTCGGGGTTGCTACGAATGATGGAAAGTCCCGTGTCAAGGTTTTCGCCAATGGTCGCGTGGATGACTTGGTTGCCGGTGATCTTCCGATACACTTCGTCGATTGGCCCGTGCATCAACAATTGGCCCCGCTCAATAATTCCAATCGAAGTGCAGCAGTCGGCCAGTTCGGTCAAAATGTGGCTGGAGATCAGAATCGTTTTGCCCATCCGCCGTAACTCTTTGAGCAAAGCCTTCACTTCGATTCGGGCTCGCGGATCAAGTCCACTCGCGGGCTCGTCCAGAATCAACACCGGCGGATCATGCACCAGCGTTTTGGCTAAGCACAGACGTTGCTTCATTCCTCGCGAAAGCCCGTTAACGAAATCGTCTCGCTTGTAGGTTAGGTCCAGCAATTCCAGTACATCGCGAATCACTTTTTTTCGTTGAGTCCGCCCGATCTTGTAGGCGACGGCAAAAAAGTCCAGAAACTCCCAGACCTTCATCCCGTCGTAAACGCCAAACGCATCCGGCATGTAGCCCACGCTTCGGCGGACGTTCATAGGATCGTTCGAAACGCTGTAGCCATTGACCGTGCCGTCACCACGAGTCGCTCGCAGCAGCGTTGCCAGAAAGCGGATGCTGGTGCTCTTGCCCGCTCCGTTGGGCCCGATGAAGCCGAACATTTCGCCCTCTTCGATTTTCAAATCGAGCGATTCGACAGCCGTGAATTCGCCGTAGTCTTTGCCAAAGCCGGTCAGTTCAATCATGCGAATTTCGTATCGAGTGGTGGCGAGGTCGGGAACAGAACGAAAAATTTTACGGATCGATGCGTTCATCGAAGGTTTCCAACAGCATCTTATCGTTTTCCTCTAAGTCAATGTCGGATGGGTTGGCCTTGTCTTGGTAGGTGTTAATGTCCCGGCGAGCCGCAGGAAGCTTCGGCGGCTTTAGGTGGACGACGACCAATGTTTGACGACGCGTTTGAGTCGCCGCGGGTTCCAATTTCCCCAAACTGAGCGCCTGATCGGTGACGCCCAGCAGGCGAACTTCTCCCGGCCCCAGCGTTAGATTGTTGGCAACGGCATCGAATAAGTCACCGGCTCCAAAATTGTCTTCTTCCTTATTTTGCTCGTCTTGGACAGAACTGTAGAGCCGTTGAAAGTCCTCAAACGAAAACCCGGCCGCGCCATCAGAAGATTTCATCAACGTTGCTAATGGTCGGAGCGTATCCAAATCGTTTTGGAGTTCGGGAAAATCTAAAAGCTTTTCTAGACTGATGCTGCTACGTTCTTCGGGCACATTGTTGTCCCAGATTGTGCGAGCTTGCCGGGAGATACTGGCGAGCTTTGGGCTGATTAGCCATTGTTGGTACGGGTTTTCTGTGGTCACAGCTTCAAAATTCAGATCGACCGTTTGACCCGAATCGAGCGTTCCAATCCAAGCGACCATGGTTTGTTCACCGTCAGCTGAACGGCGAATGACTCCGGCCGCCTCCATGTTGACGCTTGATGTGTTGGTCAGTTGGTCAACGTTGGGTCGTGAGATGGTGCCTTCCAGATCCACCATCGATTCAATGTGTAGAAGTCCAGTCGAGTTTGATTGGACTTGCAGATTTTCAAGACGATTTTGAACAGAACGTTTCAGTGTGACGGTCGAAAACGGCGTTTGGTTAGGAGTCGTGAGGCCGCTGGTTTTGGAAGCAGCGAATGGTAACGCTTGCGAAGTCGAGTTATCCAATTCCGCTTGGTATCGAGTCGTCAGCGAAGTGTACAGCGCCGAATACTGCGTCAAGTGTGCTCGTGGGTGATCGGCAAACACTTCTAGCAGCCCAAGTTCGGTGTTGCTTCGGACGAAACCGATATCTAGCGACGCCATTTTAACAACGCCGATTGCTCCGGCGATTGCGATGACCGGAGCCGCCGCCCACGCGTATTCAACTTTTCCAATCGACCGAAAGATCAACCAATTAAGCGGAACCAAAACTAACAGATAGCCGCCCAGCATTTTTAGAACGAAATCGGCCGATGGCGGCTTGATGCCGGCTCGTTCCCGCAACGCATTTCTGGCGGCATTCGAGATACCTGAAAAGTCGTTCCAGCCACCGACGCCTGCGGTTGGTTGGTCTTGATAGCCGCCGTAATGCAACGTGTCGGACAGATTGCGATCGCCTCTGAGCTCAGTGTCGTAATCGTTCAAAGCGTAACTTGAGCCGAAACCCGGTCCACCTGCGATCAAGTCGTCGCTCGCCGAAACCGTCGTCGCACTTTGCGTTCCATCCGTGCCTAAGTCTCGGCTGAGGAACCGAACGGACGACGCCATCAAGGGATCATAAATCGTGGTCGAACTGCCAACGTACTTGAAAGAGGTCTCCAGATTCGTCTTGTTCTTTTTGAATTCCCGTGCCGGTTTTCGCAGCAATGCACCGTTGAGGAAGCTCTGAAAGCTGAGCCATTTTCGAACTCGACGATCCGATAGCGAAAAAGCTGTAATGACGATGCGTCCTCGACCGATTTGGCGTTCGATCGCGATCTGGCCGGTTTGATCGACGAAATTGGAATCGGGATGTGGTTCAAACCGCACGCCGGGAATCGGACGCGTGGGCGAAAGAGTTAGCTCTCTCTTTTCGGCGGTGTCGGTTGGAACGGCCCAATGGGCATTGAGCGTTTTAACCTCGTCGGCCGTCAGGTTGATCGATCCATCAAAAGACGCTGGCAAATAATCAGACAGAAAACTGTTTCGCAGGCGGTCGAGACAGTCAGGGCCGCTGATGATCAGTTGTCCCCCATGATGCAACCAGTCGACCATCGCCGATTGCTGATCCGGATCCAATGCCGTTGCGGGCAAATCATCCCAGAGCACGTAGGCGACAGTCGTCCACTGCAATGGGTTGCGAGATAATGGGACCGGGCTGCCGGGGATCGACGGCACCATGTAATAGATGGGTGGTTTCAAGTCGCCGTTGCTTAGCTTTCCTGACAACTGAAATGAATCCGTTAGTTTCAGGTATGACCATTCATCCGGTCGGTCTGTCAGAACCACAAAATGGTGTTGGAAAGATTTCATGGCCGAAATCGGTTGAACCGTGGAGGCCTGAATCAGTGAAGCGTTTCTTTGATCGAGTGAAAACGACACCAGCACCGACGGAACGGCGTTTTGCACATCTGTCCGGACGGGAACGTAGACCGATGTCTCAAGATTCTTCCATTCCGTTTTCGCCAGCGAGACAGGCCTTTTGTGAACCGGCCAGTAACGTGTGTGCGGGACGGGAACCGGCCGACTGCTTGTCAGCACAGCTTGGGTTGATAGTTCGCCATCTACGTTTTGCCGGTTGGAAAGGATCGGATACTGAGCCGTGTACCAATGTCCGGCCTTGGTCCGATTGAGTCTCAATGCAGAATTGCTCGGATCAGAGATCAAGCGGTCGGCGATGTCGACTTCAGTTTCGTTCTCAAGTTTGGGGTTCGCACCTGACGGGCCCACCCGTTTC
>CALFUT010000066.1 GCA_937929805.1 uncultured Pirellulaceae bacterium | reverse complement strand
GGACTAAGCGATTACGGAACGTTGGTGACCGGTCACGCCGGAGTGCTCGATCGAATTGACTCGGTATGCTTTGCGGCTCCGATTTTCTTTCACGTGACTCGTCTGTTCCTCGATGCGAATTCTGGTGCCTACTTGAACTAGGCTTTGTCCCAAAACCGTAGCCGGACTCGCCAGAGTTCGGTTGCCCTTTCGTCGATTCCCCGAAGTCTGGCGACTCCGGCTACACAAATGTTCCCGAAACTTGACTTTTGGGGCAAAACCTAGTTTTTCAATTTCACCGTTGTTTTAGGGCGAAGTGTCGCCTGAATGTCGAGGCTCAGCACGGAACTGGCGGGGCAAAAAAAGCGAGCCTTCAACCGGGGTGCGGACGGAGCCTTCAACCGGGGTGCGGACGGAGCCTTACCCTCCCGAGCATTGTTTCGATTTATTCTTCTAAAGGAATTTTGAGTCGTGGGAATACTAGAAAAATTTGTCGTTGGCGGAGTGCCCGAGCACTTCAATTTTCCGTGGCACACCGGAATCGAAAGCGGAGCATTTTCGGACGTTGGGGTCGATCTGCAGTACATCGACTTTCCCGGTGGCACTGGTGCGATGACCAAAGCGCTCCGGTCGGGTGAAGTTGACGCTGCGGTCGTGCTGACAGAGGGTTGTGTCGCAGACATCTTGAATGGAAATGCTTCGCGCATCGTTCAGACGTATGTGAAGTCTCCCTTGATCTGGGGAATCCACGTGGCGGGGGATTCCGCATTTGATGATGTCGATCAAATCAACGGAAAACGCTACGCGATCAGTCGATACGGTTCTGGTTCTCATCTGATGGCGATTGTTGATGCCGCCCAACGAGGCTGGTCAACGGACGCGATGCAGTTTGTTGTGGTCAAAAATCTTGCCGGCGCACGTGAAGCCTTAGCCAACGGCGACGCCGACATCTTTTTCTGGGAGCGATTCACGACATCTCCGTTTGTCGCCAACGGAGAATTCCGACGACTGGGTATCCGAGAAACTCCTTGGCCCGCGTTCGTCGTCTGTGTCCGGCAAGAGGTTCTTGAGCAGCGAGACGAGATCGTTTCGAAAATCCTGCATGTCGTGAACGACCAGTGTCAAAAACTGATGGACTCCGGGGCGGCCGTCGATGAAATTGCCCGGCGATACGAACTTGATTCAGACCAAGTCGCTCAGTGGTTCTCAGTGACTCAGTGGAACAAAAAATTTGGCTCGCCGCCCGAAAAGCTTGACTTGGCGATTCGATTTTTGCGGAGATTGAATCTAGTTCCGGATGCCGAGCGAGGGACCGGCGTTGTCTTGCACGAAGTCATGCCCTAGCTGAACTGTGGTGGTTCGCACTTCCTGCATCACCAATCAAAAATTTGCCAAAACTGAGCCAATCACGCGACAAACCGCAATCAGGGCAATAAAGTCGCGTTCTCTTCCTCAAAGGGAATGCTGGTGGGAAGCTAAGCTTCATTGCTAGCTCTTGGTGATTTTTTGAGGGGTGGATGGTGCCGAATTTAGGTCGAAATAGGGTTTTCAAGTGCGGTTGAGTCATTAAGTTGATCGCTGCTGAATAGCAAGGATTTGCGGCTCAGCTGGTTTCGCCCACGCGAAATTCAGTTTGCAACGTTCATGCCCCTAACCGGGGACACTTGAAAGATCGTTGTGCTTTGGGGCCGCAGAGGCTTGATCGCGTCAACAACACCCCCGGCAGGATCGCAAGATGCATACATCGAAGTGCTTTGTTGGTTTGTCTCTGGTTTTACTTTCTCTGTTGTCAACGATTCACGACGCCGCATCGGTCAACGCGGCACTCATCGCTCAAGAAGATTCGACCGTCCACACATCTCACTCGCCGACGGAATCCACGCCGACGGACAAGTTCACTCAAGCCGTCGAACTTGCTGAGAATGGCAAAACGGAACAGGCGTTTCTAATCGCCAAAGAGGCTCGCCAAGAGTCCACGCCAGATCGATTCATTTCGGTCAACTATGTGAACACGCTTGTAACCATCGCCGATCAAGAGGACGAAAGTTACGACGTTAAGATTCTCAACGAAGCGATTCAGGAAATTAACCACTTAAAAGCCACCAAGGCGGCGACTGGCGATCGTGACCCTGAAGTTGCCTACCACACGATGGTTGCCACGGGCCGTCTGGCCGAAACCTTGATGCCACGCAGCAAAAAAGTTGCCAGTAGTTTGATGATCGAAGAAGGCTCGATCGCGAAACGGCTCAAGGACAACCCGATGTACCCGAAAGAGTCTTTGGCTAGTCTCGCGACTCCGGTCTACCACCAAGCAATCGCGTATGCGATCAAGGGCAATCCCGAAGACGCGTTTCGATGTCTTGACGAGGCGTTTGACTTAGGCTTCGTCCATTTCAACGAAGTTTTAGGTAACGTGCATCTCGCTAAGCTTACTGATCAGAACCGTCTGAAAAAAGTTACTCAAGTCGCTGAAGAATCGTACATCAACAAGGCAGAAGCTTGGGGCCGACGAGCATTGGGCGACTTCAAGCCGTTCCCATTCAAGCTAGATGTTGTCGGCTTGGACGAAGCTCGCTTGGAGAGTCAAGACTTTCCGGGCGAGGTGTTAGTTGTGGATCTCTGGGCAACTTGGTGCCCTCCATGCCGCGAAGCCCTACCCCATTTTGTGGAGCTGGCTGAAGAGTTTGATGGAGAGGGAATTCAGGTCATTGGGGTCTCGATGGACAACCCAGAAGCACCGTCCACCACCCGCGATGCGGTCAGTGCCGTCCAAAAAGAGCAAAAGCTTAACTTTCCGATCGGCCTTGGTGACAATTCGGTAACCGACCAGTTGCCCGGCAAGCAATTGCTGCCGACAACGGTTTTTGTTGACCGAGCGGGCAATGTCCGGTACATCGCGACCGGCGTACAAGATGTTTACCGCCTATCCGCCATCGCCAAAATGCTGGCGGATGAGAGTGAAGCGATCTCGGTACAAACAGTCGATTGATCAGTTCACCGCCGCCACAGCTTTTTGCAGCGGCACGATCTTCAATGCGTTTTGAACGACAGACTCTCGCTTTTTTAGGCGGGAGTTTTTTTGTGTACACATATTTCCGAACCTGCGGCAAAATTCGTTTCGTACACGAACCCGGTCCCCGCATCAAAAATATCTGCTTCAACGTGCTGGCTTTCCCTTGCCAGCAGTTGTGAAGCTGACATTGGAGCCTCATTGCGATAGCATGATGTCATGGCTCTGGAAAAAACAAACGCGATCGTGCTGCGGGTGATCGACTACAGCGAGACCAGTTGCATCGTGACGCTGATGACTCGTGACCACGGCAAGATCACCGCGATGGCCAAGGGGGCTCGGCGGCCCAAAAGTCCGTTCGAGGCTGCTCTTGACGTGTTGTCGGTTTGTCGAATAGTGTTCCTCAAGAAGCGTTCCGGGGCCATGGATCTGCTGACCGAAGCAAGGCTAGAACGCCGTTTTCGAGCGGGTGCATCAAGTCTTGAACGGTTGTATGCAGGATATTACGTCGCGGAGCTGTTGAATTTATTGACGGACGATGCAGACCCTCACCCCGAACTTTTTGATATCGCCATTGAAACGATTGATCAAATTGACTCGGTCAA
Source organism: uncultured Pirellulaceae bacterium (assembly GCA_937929805.1). GTDB lineage: Bacteria > Planctomycetota > Planctomycetia > Pirellulales > Pirellulaceae > Mariniblastus. Next base: position 35,914 of record CALFUT010000066.1, on the reverse strand, counting down.
AACGAAGACGAACAATACAAGCTCGATTGATGAAACGATATTGGATTTTGAATTGATGGCACTTTTCTGCCTTGGTCACCTACCTTTGCTAACGCAGTGCGTTGGATGCGGCAAAGAAAAAACGACACTCAGCCGAGTTAGTTTTGGGATGAACTCGGGAGGGATTTTGTGTCAGCAATGTCGCCCCGGCAAGCGAAACGTCATCAGCCTAACCTCCACTGGGTTCGCGTTTTTGCTCGATCGCACTCGACAGAAAAAATATTTAAGCCATCCGTTTGAAAACGACCCAAGTGCAGATTCAGTTCAAGAACCTATGACCACCGATTGCAACAACCGACCTGAGTCGTCGTCGTTCGCGGCGAGAGATTTAACAACAGCTTCAGATCCGATTTCGGTCGAGGACCCGGTCCCCGAAGTTCGCAGCCTGCTGAGAAACTACATTTCACATTTGATCGGCTACCAACCACGGTTGCAAAAGTTTTTGAACAACTCGGGACGGCGTACCGCGGCGAGTAAGATTTAAATTGGTACGGTTGTCTCCGTATTGAAAAATTCAACATGATGTTTTCGGCGAGCCACACATCGGCGAAAACCTGCAAGCATTCCATCACGACAAGGAAGTCGAAATGCGATTGTGGCATCAAACCAATCGAGTGCTCATACTTTCCATCGCCATCGGGGCGTTGACCGTGTGCACGTCCGGCTGCAAATCTCTACGGGATCGCGGCGCGAACAGCGATCGATCTTTACTAGGGCTCAAGAAAAAGAAGAAGAGCGAAGAACCTGCGCAAGATCTTTCGGGGGAATACCTTGATCCGCTGGGAGCGCGGAACACGGAACGCATCATGTTGGACGACTTGTCCCCAAGTCAGATCGCGACGACGTTCAAAACTCGTTGGCTTTCCGATAAAGACCGAGATCGCTCAGCGGCATCGGTCGCGATTTCCACCGGCAAAGAACTATTTTCTCGCGCTAGTGCTCAGCATCAGGCAAACCCGAACGGTGACGCTCATATCGAAGTTTTCACCGACGCCGCCAACAAATTCCGAATCGCCAGTGCCAATGCCCCGGGCACGGCAGTCGAAGAAGAAGCGTTTTACCTAGAGGGCGAAGCGTACTTTTTTGCAAACCGCTACGTGCAAGCCAATCGAGCATTCGAAAGACTGATCGCAAAGTATCCGGGAACACGATTCCTTGACCTTGCCGAACAAAAACGGCTGGCAATTGCACAATACTGGCTTGAGCTGGACGAGAACGGCTCCAAGATCGCGTTCAGCGATCCGCAACGGCCTAAAACTGGCATGGCGGGAGAAGCACGGCGAGTGCTTCACCGGATTCGAGTCGACGATCCAACGGGACAGTATGCCGACGATGCCACAATCGCGCTTGGGAAAGCATTCCTGCGAGATAAAAACTACTACGAAGCAACTGATGCGTTTCGTGACATTCGCAACAACTATCCTCAAAGCCGGTACCAATTTGAAGCTCACATGTTAGAGCTACAAGCGCACGTACAGGGCTACAAAGGGCCAAGCTACGATGCGACTCCTTTGAAATCCGCTGACGAAATTCTGGAGAAAGTCGTTCGGAAGTTTCCAACGGAAGCTCAAGAGCATCTGGGATACCTCGAATCGCAAGCGACGCTGATCCGCAATCAGCTTGCCGAACGCGATTACTCATTGGGTGACTATTACGCTCAGCGGGGCCAGAATCGGGCCGCCAAAATACACTATGAACGAGTCGCCCAGAAATTTTCGGACACCCAGTTTGGTCGTAGTGTCTCCGATCGGATTGCCGATGTTTCTAGTAAGCCACCGGTCCCGAAGCAACATGCTCAATGGCTGGTGGACCTGTTCCCAGACGATAAAGCGGCTGCCAAACCGGTTATCGCATCACGCGACGACCGAATCCTTCGCTAAATGTTCTACGGAAACGTTCTACGGTAAACTGTGTGAATTCCACAAACGCCTCTTCATTGAACACCACCCACCAATCAAGCGATTGCGACTTTGATTGCACGGTCATTGGCGCGGCTTCGAATCGCGGATGGCACTGGCCCAAAGGTGCAAGTGCCATCGTGGCGGCCTTTTTCGGCATGATCACAATCACGTTCGCAGGCTGCGCGGGATACAACTTAGGCAATCAGTACCTATTCCGAAATGACATCCGCACTGTCCACGTTCCGATCTTTGAATCTGATTCTAATCGCCGGTTTTTGGCCCAGCGATTGACCGAAGCGGTTGTCAAACAAGTCGAGCAGGGCACTCCGTTGACCATCACCGATCCTTCGGTTTCCAACAGCTTTTTAAGAGGCCGTTTGATCCGCGATCAGAAGAACACCGTTACGGAAAATCAGTTTGACGATGCCAGAGCCGTCCGAACGTCGTTCCGCGTGGAGATCGACTGGGTCGACCGCGCCGGCGTACCACTGATGCCTCGACGAAGCGTCATCATTGATCACAGCGTGGATTTCATCCCAGAAGGCGGTCAATCACTGGCGACGGCTCAGCAGGAAGTGATCGAGCGTATTGCTCGCGAGGTCGTCGGTCAGATGGAAATGCCGTGGTGACTCATGTCTTTACAGCAAAAATCGGCAGACGCTAACACGATGGCGTCCAGCTCCAGTCGCCCACTTCGACTGGCGATCAGGCCGGACATCACCGCCGTTCGGCAGAGCTATCAGGGCAGAGACTATTGGGTCGTTAAAGATCCGCTGAGCCTAAAGTATTATCGCTTTGAGGAAGAAGAGTACCGATTGCTGTTGATGATCGACGGCAAACGGAGCCCGGACCAAATCAAGCGGCAATTCGACTACCAGTACGCACCGCAGAAACTGTCTCTGCAAGAGCTGCACCAGTTCGCAGGAATGTTGTACCGAAGTTCGTTGTTGGTCTCCAACACGCCCGACCAAGGCGTCGAACTAAAATTACGCGGCGAAAAAAATCGGGCACAGGAGTTTCGACAGTCACTGTCCAATGTCCTTGCGATTCGGATCCGAGGATTTGATCCCGATGCCATGCTGACTCGGATGAATCCGTGGACCGCTTGGTTCTTCACTTGGCCCGCGTTCTTTTGCGTGCTGCTACTTTGCGGGAGCGCTTTGGCGTTGCTGCTGACTCAGTTTGAAACGTTTCAAAACAAGCTGCCATCCTTTGAGAACTTTTTTGCGTCAAGCAATTGGATCTGGTTGGCAATTGTGATGTCCTTGACCAAAGTCGTCCATGAATTCGGGCACGGATTGGCATGCAAACGATTTGGCGGCCAATGCCATGAGATGGGCGTCATGTTTCTGGTTTTGACTCCCTGCCTGTACGCAAACGTTAGCGATTCTTGGCTGCTTCCAAGCAAGTGGCAACGGGCATTCATCGCCGCGGCGGGAATGTACGTTGAACTGGTGCTGGCCGCGATCGCTGTCTTCGTCTGGTGGTTCAGCGAGCCGGGACTTGTCAATCAATTGGCGTTGAATGTGATTTTTGTTTCGTCGGTGACGACTCTGTTGTTCAACGCGAACCCGCTGTTGCGTTACGACGGATATTACATCCTGTCCGATCTGCTTGAGATCCCCAATCTCCGCTCCAAGGCCACGCTTTTGTTGCAGCGAACATGCGGAAGCTGGTTGTTGGGAATCGAGAACCGGGCTGATCCTTTTCTGCCCGTTCGAAGCAAATCACTATTCCTGACGTACAGCGTGGCCGCGATCGCGTATCGCTGGTTTATCTCGATCTCGATTTTCTGGTTCGTCTACCAGATCCTTGAACCCTATGGGCTGAAGATTATCGGCCAGTTGCTTGCGCTTTCTGTAATCTACGGCCTGATTGGACGGCCGTTAATCAGTCTAATTAAATTCTTTTCTGTACCCGGAAGGATGGGGACCGTGAAGTCGATTCACTTTGCCACGTCGGTGGCCGTTTTTGCGGCGATCATGTTCGTGATTGGATTGATTCCAATCTCTCATCACGTGCATTGCTATTTTCACGTTCAGCCAAAAGCTGCGGCCAACATTTTTGTTCAGGTGCCCGGCACGTTGGTGGAAATTAGTGCCCGCCCAAACCAACCGGTTCGCAAAGGACAGCCGATTGTGTCATTGCAAAGCCCGGAACTAATTAGCGAACTGGCGTCGATGGAAACGCGAGTCAATGTTGCCAAATCTCAGTTTGCCATGGTTTCTTGGTCGGCCGCAACCGACCCGTCGGCTGCGGATAGCCTAGAAGAGGCAGAGGCCACCTACCACAACGCCGTCGCCAGTTTGCATAAACGCGCCGAGGATCTGAATCGCTTGGTGGTCACAGCGCCGGCCGACGGGATCTTGTTATCGCCCCCAGAAATCCCTGACGAAAATCCTGAGTCGGGCAAAATTGGAAATTGGCACGGAAGTCCGCTTGAGCCTCGCAACCTTGGTGCTTGGGTCGATCGGCAGACGCTGGTCGGAAAAGTGGTTGCCGATCCCAGCAAGATGGAAGCGATCCTTGCAATCGATCAATCGGAAATTGAGTTTGTTCAGTCCGATCAGCCGGTTGAGCTAATTGTGACTCAACTTCCTGCGGTGCTGCATCATTCGGTCACCCAAACCATTTCACCGACAAAAATGCTGGACGTACCCAAGCAGCTATCCAGCCAACACGGCGGTGATTTATTGACTCGCGTGAACTCAGACGGCAAAGACGTCCCCGAGAGCACAACGTATTTGGTTAGTGTCCCGCTAGCGAATCCGGATCACAAAATTGTTCCAGGCAGCACGGGCGTCGCAAAAATTCGCGTCGGCTCACAGACCATTGGTCGACGGCTTTATCGCTGGCTGGGCCGAACTTTCCAATTCGAGCTCTGAGCCAGCTTTCTTCGCACGAGACCATAGCAAGCCGTGCGAGTCGCCCTTGGGGCAGATACGCGATGTTCGATTCGTCATCCCACGCTATGCCAAACCTCTATTTTGGTATTTATCCAACGCCCAGCGGGCGGCCATAATGTCCGCTCATATCAACACGCAGGAACTTTGAAGATGCTGACCGACTTTTGTAACTTTCAGGCCAATATCCAGCATCATGTGCAGAGCTTACTGGCCAGCATCATCTTCGTTTGCGTCGTCACTTGCGATCCTAGTTTTGCAGTTGCTCAAGCAGTGCTCGAGCCGCCGGTGGCAACTGAATCTAAAGTCGAATCGGCAGCCGAATTCGCAGCTGCTCAATCCGACGCATCCGACCCTTCCGCGGCCTCGTTGACGCGTTTGACCAACGACATCCGCTACCTTGCCTCGGACGAATTGGCGGGACGGCAGCCGGGAACACCCGAAATGCAATTGGCCGTTGACTTCATCGTTCAGCAATATCAAGAAGCAAGGGTCAAGGGCGCGGCGGAGGGAGGAAGCTACTTTCAGCAGGTGCCGGTCGATGGGACTCGGGCGGTCAATCCTGCAAAGACGCACATGGTGTTCACCGGTCCGGATTCTCAAACGTTGGCCTTGAGTCTGAACGAAACCTTTACCAGTCTGATTGGTCGCAAAGCGAATACATTGCAAGGCGGACTGATGTTCGTCGGCTACGGGATTGCGGCAGACGAACACAATTACAACGAGTACCAAGATGTCGATGTCAGCGACAAAGTGGTTGTCATGCTCCGACGCGAACCGCAGCAGAACTCATCCGACAGTGTCTTTGATGGCGACGAAACCTCGGACCATTCGTTTATCGTTTCCAAAGTTAGAGCGGCCAGAAAAGCCGGCGCGAAGGGCGTCATCCTAGTCAACGACTCAGAAACGGCGTCGACTGATGAAGCGGATCAGCTGGTGCAGTCAGATCAGTTCGGGACCATCTCTTTCCCCTTTTATCAAATCAAACGCACAACGCTGAATGACCTGTTGGCGGTTTCGCCGATGCACAGCCCAACTGGGAAAAAACTGACAACAATCGAACAGGTGGAAGAATGGATTGATTCGCGACTCGAGCCAATTTCTCAGCCGCTCAAAGGTTGGTCCATCGACGCAGGTGCCGTTTTCACCAAAATAGAAATTGACACGTCCAACCTTATCGCCGTCATCCCCGGCCAAGGTGAATTGGCGGACGAAACCGTCATCGTGGGAGCACATTACGATCACATTGGCTTGGGTGCATACGGTTCTCGCACACCGTGGCGAAAGGAAATTCACAACGGAGCCGACGACAACGCAACCGGTACAGCTGCGGTGCTGGAACTTGCACGCCGTTTCTCCGATCTGCCAGCCGACGAATCGCCACGTCGACGCTTGGTGCTGATTTGTTTTACAGCTGAAGAAATGGGACTTCTGGGAGCGCTGCATTACGTCTCGGATCCGCTGTTCGATCTGAAGAACACAGTCGCCATGGTAAATTTTGACATGATCGGATCGCTTCGCGAGGACGAATTGACCGTTTATAACTGGAATACGTCGCCGGACTTTGCTGCGATTTTAGAGAGGGCAAACGAAACGCTGGGCATGGAGCTAACATTTCCGCGAGCTGGATTCGCCGGAAGTGACCACTTGCCGTTTAATCAATCGCAAATCCCAAATATGTTCATTCACACGGGTATCACCGACACGTATCACACCCCGGAGGACACCTTCGACACGATGAACTGCGCGGGCGTTGTGAAAGTGGTTGACTTTTCACAGAGCGTCTTGGAGCAGTTGTTAACTTCACCTAGGCCAAAGTACGGCGTACCAAAACGGTTCCAGCTTGGCATTCAGATGGAACGTGAGGGAGACGGTGAAGGGGTTGAGATCACCAAAGTGATTAAGGATTCGGTTGCAGAAACGGCCGGTCTGAAGGCTGGCGATTTGGTTTTGTCGATTGACGACGAACCAATTCAAAAACGAAGAGACCTAGTTCGTCGAATCCGACGCGATGCTGGCAAGACGATTAATTTGAAGGTTCGTCGAGCCGACCAAGAGATTGATTTTTCAATCGAGCTAAAAAACAAACCTTAGTCGCGACTGTCATTGTCATCCACCTTTTTCGACTTGACCGAACCACGCCATGTCCCAAAAAAAACGCTCTCTAGATTACCTCGATGATTCAGACTCACTTGAGGTTAGTCCGCTACGAGACAAGATTCACGAAATCATTTTCGGCGCTGACACTCCGGCGGGACTTGGGTTTGATCTTTGTTTACTGATTGCGATCCTGATTAGCGTAACGTGCGCATGTCTTGGCACGATTGAAAGTGTCAATAAAAAGTGGAGCGACTGGTTCACGTGGATTGAATGGACGCTGACGATTCTGTTCACCGTGGAATACGTCGTGCGATTATATTGCGTTCGACGTCCGCTCAAATACGCGACCAGTTTTTTTGGGATCGTCGACCTGCTGGCGGTGCTGCCTTCCTACCTGCCTTTATTCTTGTCAGGCTACAACACATTCGCAGTGGTCCGCGCGTTGCGATTGCTGCGGGTATTCCGTATTTTAAAAATGGGTTGGTTTGTCCAAGAGTCCGATGATCTTGCTCGGGCCGTTTATCAAGCCCGGGCGAAGATCGTGGTCTTTGTCAGCGTCATTCTGATCGCCATCACGATCGCCGGATCGATCATGTATGAGATTGAAAACCCTCAATCGCGGCGCGATGCGATGCACGAGCTCAATGGGCTTTCGCAAGTAGCGATTGATAATGGTTTTTCACTCGATCCCACAAACGATCTTTTTGATGGCTTAGCTGACGAAGTAGGCTTGACTCATGATCAACTTGAAATCCGCATCAAAGATTTGGCTCGGACGATCGGAGCACCGGTTGAGACCGTTCTGGCTGGCAAACTTGTTGCGAGTCAGTTCAGCAGCATTCCCCAAGCGATGTATTGGGCAACAGTAACCATGACGACCGTCGGCTACGGAGACATTGTGCCGCGAACTGCGCCGGGGAAGATTGTTTCAACCGTTCTAATATTGTTGGGTTACAGCCTGATCATCGTTCCAACCGGGTTTGTCTCAGCTGAAATAATCAACAACAAGAAAGAGATCTCCAGCATCAGTTGCCGCTACTGCGTGACGTCCGGCCACGACAAAGACGCTGTGTTCTGCAAATATTGCGGCGAGCGAATTTGACTCAGTTTGCGCGCTGAGTGAATCGCTTTGGCGTGGTGGACGTTTGCGAAATCGCTTAAGTTATCTCTTAACGAACAATCTTCTGCGAACTTGCACGACGATCGGGTAAGGCAATCCTTAGATTTCTTGTAGTCCAATGGGTCAATTATTTCTGGGCGAGTGCTGATTGGCATGGGTGAACCTAACAAACAACCTGACGAATCGGCCGCCGACAAGGACCAAAAGCCCAACAAGCCATTGGTTGCCAATTTGCAGCTGGAAGTCAACGAGCAGACTGACCCAGATGGCGGCGATGAATTCACTTTGGAAACGCTCAGCGAGGCGTATGCCGACGTCATGCGGAGCGAAGACAGTGAAGGCGATGCCACCGAGGACGAGGGGCCTGAGGCCGATTCAGCGGACGACGAAGCTCTCGGTGCATCAATCGGATCCGACGAAAATGACGATGCTGCGTGTCCTATCTCGCCCGAGTCAATCGTTGAATCCATTCTGTTCGTGGGCGCTCCCAGCGACGTCAAACTAACAAGCAGAAAGATTGCCTCGGTGCTTCGCGACGTAAGCCCCAAAGAAGTTGCTCAGATCGTCAAAAAGCTGAACTCACGCTATACCCAACAAGACGCAGCCTGGCGGATTGCGTCTGACGATGGTAATTACCGCATGGTGCTGGACGCTTCCCTAGAGCCATTCCGCGACGAATTCTTTGGTCGGAATCGGGAAGTCAAACTCAACCAAAGCGCTGTCGACGTACTGGCAGTGGTCGCTTACCACCAACCGGCAACTCTTCAGGAAATCGACAAAATACGCGGAAAGAAAAGCAGCAGTGTGTTGAACCAATTGGTCAAACGACAACTGTTGGTTCGGGAGCAGTCGGAAGAGACTCCAACTAGAAAAGAGTACCGGACAACCGATCGTTTTTTGGATTTGTTTGGCCTCACCGAAATCGAGGACTTGCCACAAAGTCATGAAGTAGCTGACATCGAGGAACTTGTTGACTGAAGCTGAATACGCCTCATCCCAAGACAAACAGGCATCAATCTAGTCGTGCACTGAACTAATGTGAGCAAAAACGAAGCAATTGCAGCCTGTCGATCCCGAAGTATTTTCGTTACGATAAAGCTGCGGTTTAGGGCACGAGCACAATTTGACACATAACTGGACGGGATCATGATTAGAGGCAACGCCGTTGCGTTAATTTTGGGTGGTGGAAGAGGTAGTCGACTCGCACCGTTGACGTCCATTCGAAGTAAGCCCGCCGTGCCGCTGGGCGGACAGTATCGTTTGATCGACATCCCGATCTCGAACTGCATCAATAGCGGCATCAACCACATCTTTGTGCTGACTCAATTCTTGTCTGTTAGCCTACACCAGCATATTCGTCGCTCGTACTCGTTTGATCATTTCAGCGGTGGATTTGTTGAACTGCTCGCGGCTCAGGAAACGACCAGCGATGGTTCTGATTGGTATCAAGGAACAGCTGACGCGGTTCGCAAGAACATTGTCTACTTCGACCAGCCGGGGATCGAGTATGTGGTGATCCTTTCGGGTGATCAGCTTTATCGGATGGACTACGGCGACCTGATTGATACGCATATCAAAAGCGGTGCCGACGTGACGATTTCTTGCATCCCGGTCACGCGGGAAGATGCTCGAGGGTTTGGCATCATGCAGATCAACGACGATGGACGGGTCCATGGTTTTGTGGAAAAGCCTCAAACGGAAGAAGAACTGGACGCCGTCAGCACGGACCCAGAATGGATCAACAAGCAGGGAGTGGATAGCAAGGGCAGAGACTGCATCGCCAGCATGGGCATGTACGTATTCAATGCCCAGCTGTTGAAGGAACTGCTAAGCAAATCGGACTACACCGACTTTGGCAAGGAACTGTTCCCCGAAGCGATCAAAACGCACCATGTTCAGATGCATTTGTTCGATGGCTACTGGGAAGATATTGGAACGGTCCGGTCTTTTTATGATGCCAACTTGAACATGGCGGACGACAACCCGGAGTTCGGGCTCGATGAAGCGTCTGCACCCATCTACACGCGTGCTCGCTTCCTACCGCCAAGCCGCGTCTCGGGAGCAACGGTCTCGAACAGCCTGATTTCGAGTGGTTGCCGGTTAGGTAAGGGTACCGTGATTGAAAACAGTGTCGTTGGTCTGCGAGCCATTACCGATCCAGATGTCACGATTAAGAAATCAATCGTGATGGGGAATGATTTTTACGCTGGCGAGGGCGAGGAAGAGGGCGATCTTGACGTTCCACTGACGATCGGATCGGGAACGGTGATCGAAGGAGCGATCATCGATAAGAATGTCCGAATCGGTTGCAACGTGAAAATTGTGAACTCGTCAGGCCGCATGGACACCAGCCACGATCACCCCAAGTGCGTTATCCGAGACGGGATCCCAATCGTGATGAAAAACGTCACGCTTCCCGATGGCTGGGACCTAGAAAAGGACGTTTGAAGCATTCCGACGCCAACCGAAGCTCGTTCTTGTTACCTCGCCACGTCAGTCAGCTAACTGCTCCCTGCCCCCTTCGGTGGCGTGCCCAGAGCATGTTGCTCTTAACCGTAGCGTCCGCGGCGTCGCTAAAACCGAGTTCAAAGTAACCTAGCACCGCTACGCTTAGGCGAAACGCGCTCTAGGCTTTGGGCTGCGAGTGAGCAACATCGGTTGTTTTGGGGTGTCTCCCAATCAGCCAAATGTATCTGACCCACGGCAGCATTAGCCCCGCTAAAAATCCTAAGCCTCCGGAAGCTGTCGCATACCTGTCAGCGATCACCGTGAGTCGAGCTCTTATGTACTCCTCCTCGGTCTGCCCTGATTCTTTCAGCAACGAATCTTCTACGCCATTAGGAAGATAGAAGTCCCGATAAGCGGGGTCTTGTTGGAATCGCGACCGGATCCATGGGCGTGCGACGTCATGCACAACTGCGGTCAAAACGAAAGCAAGAACCGGCATCAACAAGATAGTGTTCAATATTCGCGGACGCCGGCGTGGCTGATCAGTTCCAGTCCCACTGACAGGGGCTGAATATGGGTTGGTTGATTTTGGCGTTGGATCGGGGGTTAAATCGGAGGTCGGCTCAGGCATCTGGAAGAACTGACTCGTTTGAATGGCGTTGTAAGCTGGGCGGCGGGAATCCGACGCCTAATACGTCAACTCCTCGTTCAGCGTCCCGGGCGGCTATTTGGCTTTTTCAATGGCTCTTTTCATTGCGGCTCCCATGTCAGCTGGGCTTTGAGCCACCTCGATGCCGGCCGATTCCAAGGCAGCGATCTTCTCTTCCGCAGTGCCTTTTCCGCCACTAATAATCGCTCCGGCGTGTCCCATTCGTTTTCCGGGAGGTGCGGTGCGTCCGGCAATGAAGGCCGCGACCGGCTTGGTAATGTGCTCTTTGACGTAGGCGGCTGCTTCTTCTTCAGCGGTTCCACCAATTTCGCCCATCATCAGAATGGATTCGGTTTCGTCATCATCTTGGAACATCTGCAGAACGTCGATGAAGGACGTGCCGACAATCGGGTCACCGCCCAAACCGACGCAAGTCGTTTGCCCAAGGCCCAGATTCGAAGTCTGCCAAACAGCTTCGTAAGTCAAAGTTCCACTGCGGCTCATGATTCCAACGGTTCCCCGCTGGTGGATGTATCCGGGCATGATTCCAATCTTGCACTCGTCTGCCGTGATCACGCCCGGGCAGTTCGGTCCAACTAGCACCGAGTCACTTGCCTTGGCGGCTTCATAAACGCGGACCATGTCCAGAACGGGAATCCCTTCGGTGACAGCGATCACGACTTTGATCCCCGAATCGATCGCTTCCAGAATCGCGTCGGCCGCGAACGCAGGCGGCACGAAGATCATGGTTGCGTCCGCGCCCGTTTGAGCAACGGCCTCGTCCACGGTGTCAAAAACAGGCAGCCCTTGGACGGTCTGCCCACCTTTGCCCGGCGTAACTCCACCGACCATTTTCGTGCCATATTCCAGACATCCTTTGGTGTGAAATTCACCCACGCTACCAGTGATACCTTGGCAAATGACCTTAGTATTCTTGTCAATCAGAATGCTCATGAAAAATCCAGAGTTTTCAACAGAAGATGATTTTGAAGTGTGTGCCCGTTTTAGAGAGCAGCACAGAAATGGAGTTGGCCAGTTGCATGAAACCGGCCAACGCGAGAACTAAGAAAGCGTGGCCACGACCTTTTCCGCCGCGTCGGTCAAGTCGGTTGCCGTAATCAGGTCGACATCTGATTCTTCAAGAATCTTGCGACCTTCTTCGACCTGCGTACCTTCAAGTCGCACGACCAATGGCACGGTAAAGCCAACGGATTTGGCAGCTACCACGATCGCTTCGGCGATGGTGGTGCATTTCATAATGCCGCCAAAAATGTTCACTAGGACCGCTTTGACATTTTTGTCAGACAGAATGATCCTAAAGGCCTCCGTTACCTGTTCCGCGTTGGCACCACCACCAACATCCAAGAAGTTGGCCGGTTCGCCACCGTGCAGCTTAATGATGTCCATGGTGCTCATCGCCAATCCGGCGCCATTGACTAGGCAACCAATGTTCCCATCCAACGTCACATAGCTGAGCCCGGCATCCGAAGCGCGAACCTCTGACGGTTCCTCTTCCGTCAAGTCGCGATACTCTTCCAAATCTTTGTGACGGAACGTTGCGTTGGAATCAAATTCAATTTTTGCATCCAAGGCAACAAGGTCACCATCCCCGGTAACAACCAGCGGGTTAATCTCCATCAAGCTACAATCAAGATCGACATACACGCGGCAGAGTGCCTTCATGAATTTGTCAGCCGCTCGAACCGTTTTGCCTTCGATGCCAAGCTTTTTGCAGAGTTTGCGAACTTGATAACTTTCAATCCCTTGGGCAGGATCAAAATTCTCTTTAAAGATTTTCTCCGGCGTTTCGTGAGCCACCTTTTCGATGTCCATGCCGCCTTCTTGACTGCACATCAACACGGGCAGTTTGCTTGCTCGATCGAGCACCACGCCAAGGTAAAGTTCACGATCGATGTCGCAACCGGCTTCGACGATGACCTGATTGACCTTTTTGCCCGCGGGTCCCGTCTGGATCGTCACCAAATGGTTGCCCAGCATGTTGGCCGCCGCTTGACTGGCTTCCTCGGCCGATTTAACCAGCTGAACGCCGTGCTGGTCGCCGTTTTCGGTAAACGTACCCTTGCCGCGACCGCCTGCGTGAATCTGAGATTTAACCACCGCCACCTTGCCCCCCAATTTAGCGTAGGCATCCGCAGCTTCTTCGGGGGTTCGAGCCAATTGGTTTTCAAGGACCGTCACGCCAAACTTTTTGAACAGTTCCTTGCCTTGATACTCGTGAATTTTCATAAGTTTTTGTTTCGAATAACCAGATTATAGATTCGGAAGCAACAATTATACGATCGCCTGATTTCAACGGTCAACGGGATTGAACCAGTTAAAATAAGTTTGTCTCCCGTTGCGTGACAAAGTATCCGTGGCAGGCCAAACATTCCTAAATTGATCGCTCGAACTGCGACGGCGTCGTGCTTTGGATCGATAATGCGATCTAGGACTGTTGCCTTGCGAAATATCAGATTCATCCATGATGAACCACTGAGCCCACCTTTTTTCCATCAAGGCGACTCGCAAACTTGTCGCGTCGTAAAATCGAGATCCTAAGCGGATCATAGTCTGTCATGAACCAGCCTTTTCAACCTGCTGCTTCGCCAAAAGCACCTTCGACCGAGTCACAACCGTTGAACGCGGACGCCGATCCGTATTTCAGCATTGCGATGAACGTTCCCTCAGGTCCGATCGGAACCTCGGGAGTCAGTTTGCCGGTCAGCCAACCCGGGCAACCAAGCTTATCCGCCCCAGCGGGCCACGAGAATCTGCAATTGGGGCTCGATGTTTTAGGTGAGATTGACAATCGATCGTGGCAACTGGAAGATCCCGGCAAGTCGGATGATGAATGTCCAATGCCAATCCGGAACGCGTATTGTATCGAGGCAACCGGGGCTTCAATGCCATCCAGCCATGGCGAGCCGTCAGCATCTTTCGAGCGACAAAATGTCGTCGTTCAGAGTGAGTCCGGGCACTTTATCGCGAGAGAAAACTGCGTGATCGTCATTGATGGTAACGAAGGATTCGACTACATCGACCTGTCAGACCGAGACATTGCTCATGTAACCTTCGGCGATTCAAGCATGGTTGTGTTGGATGCCGAAACGGGTGAGTCGTTCACCATTGAATTTCAAAACATTCGGCACGCGCTTTTTGCCAACGGCCAGATGATCAATCTGGGATCGTAAATTAGTATCTTGACGGTCCCCAGTCAGAAGGGCGTTGCGTCGAGAGTGGGTAACGTATCGGCGCGTGGAAGATTTCTCCTGCGGTGTCGGCATCCACAGGCAGCGGGCTTACACCCGGACGAGTCGTGGGCTGTTCAAGCGGAACGTCAAACGTGTTTGTTTTTGGTTCTCGCGACAATGACGGCTGAATTCGCTCTCGAACGTCGTGGATGAACTCTTTTCCGTTTTCAACCCCATGCTCAATGACGTTGTTGATCTGCTCGATCGGCTCATGCCACGTTGCCTGACTCACGTTCGAACAGTCACATTCAGGCTCACCGCAACCGCATGTTGAGCAACTTTGCGACTCAACCGTTCCAGCACTGTCACGAAGCAGTTCGCCCGTTGCTCGCTTGAGCCTCACGTAGGCGATGGCCAGCTGAGCTTGACTGTCCAGCAGATTTTGCTCGGCTTCCGCCAAACGATCTTGGGACATCAACAGGTCGTTTACGAACAACGCAACTGAAGGATCCTCTTTTTGTAACCAGCCAATATCTCTTTGAATGGAGTTCAACGCATTGGCAGATTGGACCACAACCTGCCGGTTGTTGTCCGTTATCGCGATCAAACGATAAACGTCGCGGAACGCGGTTCTGGCGGACACCGAAACATCCCCCAGCGTCTTCCTTAGCTTGTTCTCAAGCACCCGTCGTCGAATCGCTTCGCGGCGCGTTCCTGCATTGGCCGATCGGCGACCAATTGGAATCTCGAACGACATGCCCACCGCATACGAAGGGTCGCCAGCTGAAAACTGATCGGTGATGGCGTTTCCGACATCCCGGCTGCCTCGCACACCAGCGACGTACGACGAAATAATCGCGTCCAGTCGAGGCTTCAAACCATCAAGGGCAATCACCTGGCGAACCGAAGCCGCTTTAATCTGAGCGAGTACTTCTTTGACCTCCGCCCGGTTCTGCACTGCCAACTGAGTGATGTACCCCAAATCGTGAGGCAAGTACGAATGAGGCGTCGCGTCGGTCGGAATGATCTCGATCTCGTTAGATTTGATCAGATTACCGCCATGAGTCAGATTCATCAGTCGCTCTTGGGCGTCGGCCACCATGTACTCGGCGTCGATGACTTCAGAGTGCCTTGCACCCGCGGTCGCTTGGGCACGTTGCAGTTGAACTTGTGCCGCGCCGGACGACCCCGCTGACAGCCGTCCAACAATCTCTGTCGCGCGCATGTGGTTTCGATGCCGTTGAGAAAGCACGCCTCTAGCCCGATACAAATCCCAATACGCCGTCACGACATCGACAAGATACTCCTGCATCTGCTGCTTGACTGCATGTTTGGACGTTTCGACATTCAATTGAGCCAGCACGATCTGGCTTTGAGAAATTTCACGTCCTCGACCGCGAAGCAACGGCTGCCGGTAATCCAGCGAAAAAGTGGCCGTGCCCTGATCCGGCGGTGCAAGGAAGATCGAATTGTTGTCCAGCGTGCCAATCGAACTGCCAACCCGCAACTCTCCACCTCGGCCAAGTCTTTTCTGCAGCCCCGAACTGACACTCAGCTCGTCTTGTTCAAAACGCCCGGCCCTTGATCCTGTCTGCAACTCTGATCGAACGGGTTCGTTGATACTGTTCCAGCTTGCATCCACGAACGCCGACCAGTCAAAGTCCGCCTCACGCTGTTGGACGAACGTTTCTTCAATATGCGGACGGTCGTTTAGGATTTGAATCTGAGCCGAGTTTTGCAACGCCATGAAAACAACGGAGTCGATACTGGCAAACTGGGCCTGACGTTCGGGCCAGAACTGTTGGGCAATCATCGCGTCCCACCACGTGCCTCCAGATTCCGGAGCAATGGACGGAATCGAATCGCGTGGAGGAGTTTGATTCATCTCAGTTGCAAAATCCTTGGCCGCATTGTTCTTGTCCGGCTTAGGTTGGAACTCCAGGGGTTCGTCCCAAGGTGAGAAGACCGACTCTTCGTCGCTCATTCCCGTTTGGTCGCCAGTTAATCCGTCCCGTTCGGGCTCGGCTGCTTGCGCAAAATTGTTGTCGGCCGCATCTGATTGAGGTGTATCGACTGAGGATTCTGGTGCGGCAGCGCTCGTTGCGTCGGCGATTCGAGACTCACCGCTTGGCTCCAGCATCGCCTCTTTCGAAAGCGGACTAGTGTCTGCCTCTGGCAACAGGTCTTCACGGATCGAATTCGCTTCGCTTGCGACTTCCGCTGCTACCGCTTCCGGCAGATCGACGTCCTTGCGCGAGCTGTTGACGGAATCACTTTCGCGTTCATTGAATCTATTGATGGCCGCACGCGTATCGGCTGCCACGGAGTCATCAGCGGGTTGCAAATTTTTGGTTCCGCTACCGCTGGGAAAATCGTGAGCGGAAAGATTGCTGTTTGTCTCCGGTTTGACATCAGCGACCATTTTGTCGACGTCAAAGAAGTCCACTCCCTGCATCTTTTCGATTGGCTGCTGAACCGTAGGCTTGTCCATCGCCGAGTCCTGATACGGGGCATCAGGCATGAGGGTCGAGTCGATATCTTCCGATTTCTCAATCGTATCGAGCAACTCTTGTTGGTCACGGCGGAGCGTCGTTCGACTGTCGATCGCCGTCTGGCTGCTGTCATTTGTGGAACCATAAAGCTCACGGGTCTCTTGGCTTTTCTCTCTTGGAGCGCTGGGCAGCGATCTGAATTCAACCGGATCTTGCCGAACTGCTGACTGGGCCGAACTTGCCATTTGATCGCTTGATTGGCGAGCTGGGCTTACCGGCAACACTTGGTTGATCGATACTGAATGCTCAGCAACGTTTCCCCGATCGCGACCTAATCCAACTGCCTTGCGTGCCAAGTTAGCGACGGCTGGCCCCATCAAAACGACGCCAACCATCGCGAGACAGACCCAGACGAAGGGTTCGGTAACAAATTTCTTTATAACGTTTTCAAGACCCATCAACTCGCGTCCTTGCGATCAGCCATCACACAATTTGTGCGCGACTTTAACGGTTATGCCGGTTGTACGGATTCGTTATCGAGCCTTGAACACGGCGTTCGCCAACAATTTTGAGTCAGCAAACGCCTAAATAGCCAAGTTTTACGGTTACTGTCGCGCGATCTCTGAACGCTAGCAACGACACGGTAATCTCAGCCAGTGGGCCGCGTTTCAAACCAAGGACTCAGCACCGGTCGAGGCCAAGATACGACTTCGCATTGCCGTAACAAATCCGCTCGACCATCGGTCCGACGAGTGAGTCATCATTGGGGACTTCACCGTTAAGGATATCGCGCCCCAGAATGTCGCAAAGGATTCGGCGGAAGTATTCGTGGCGGGGGAATGACATAAAGCTGCGGCTGTCAGTCAGCATCCCGACAAAGTGAGACAACAGCCCGGTACTGGAAAGCGTGTTGATTTGCATTTCCATGCCTTCCTTCTGGTCAAGGAACCACCACCCGGACCCAAACTGCATCTTGCCGGGCGTTTCTCCTCCCTGAAAGTTCCCCAGCATGGTGCTGATCAAGTAGTTGTCCGTCGGATTCAGGTTGTACACGATTGTCTTGGGAAGACAGTCTTCATCGTCCAGACGGTCAAGGAATTGTTGTAGCGACCTTCCCTGTGCCGTGTCGCCCATCGAGTCACAACCGATATCGCGACCAATCTCACTGAACAGCCGAGAATTGTTATTTCGCCAAACGCCGGTATGGAATTGGTTGGTCCACCCCTTTTCATGGTCCAGCTTGGCCAAGTACTGCAAAAGAAAGGTTGAATACTGGTCAAACTGTTCGACAGTCGCCGCCGTTCCATCAAGTGCAGCATCAAAAATCTTTGCAGCGACCGACTGGCTGCAGAAATTCGCCGGCACGTATTCACAACCATGGTCGGACAAACGCGATCCCATCGAGTGAAAAAAGTCGTGCCGATTCTTCAACGCGGCTAACAGGTCGTCAAACTTGGTGATGCTGATGTCCGTTGAGGATTCCAGTTTCTTCAACCACGCAACGAACTCGGTCGGACGATCAACGAACAACGCCCAATCCGGTCGAAAGGCGGGATAGACCGCTGCTGGGCAAGTCCCTGCTTCTGCGATCGATTGGTGGTGCTCAAGCGAGTCCGTTGGATCATCGGTGGTGCACAACGCGGTGACTTTGAACTGCTGCAGAATCCCCTGAGTGCTCAAATCTTCCCGATCCGCAATCTGCTCGTTGCAACGATCCCAGATCGATTCTGCGTTGGATTCGGACAACAATTCATCGATGTCGAAAAACCGCTTAAGCTCCATATGAGTCCAGTGGTAAATCGGATTGCGAATGGTGTGAGGCACCGTTCGCGCGAACGCTAGAAACTTATCTTTCGGGGCGGCGTCACCGGTAACCAACGCTTCATCCACGCCATTGGCTCGCATGGCTCGCCATTTGTAGTGGTCATGATCGATCCACATTTCGAACAGATCTGCAAACCGGCGGTTTTCCGCGATGTCTTGCGGTGAAAGATGGTTGTGGTAATCAATGATCGGCTGAGCAGCCGCGAAATTGTGGTACAAACGCCGCGAATGCTCGTTGGTCAGCAGGAAGTCATCATGGATGAAGGACATTAGGTTAGCCGCCGCTTGAAGTGGAAGTCTGAAAGGCTGTTTGGGTTATCGGAATTTACACGCATGTTGATCAGACTCGCCAAGCGAAACCCGATCCAGATTGTTCGCATCCTAAATGGTCATGCACGCGTAGCCGCCGTCCACAATGGTCTCGGTGCCCGTCATGAATGAACCGGCTTCACTAGCCAGCAGAATCGTAGCACCGATCAGTTCACTCGCCTCGCCGAATCGCTTCATTGGCGTGTGGCCCATGATTTGATCGACTCGTTCGGGTGTTAGGACTTTCTTGTTTTGCTCAGCCGGGAAGAATCCGGGCACTAGCGTGTTGACTCGAATATTCAGCGGTGCCCATTCTCGCGCCAAGTTGGCCGACAAGTTGTGAACCGCTGCCTTGGTGGCCGAGTAAGTAAAAACTCGTGACAACGGCGTCACGCCTGACATCGATCCAATATTGATCACCGAACCGCCTTCGTTTCGCTTGACCAGATAGTCGCCAAACACTTGGCACGCCAAGAACACACCCTTCATGTTAACTTTGAAGATCCAATCGAATTCGTCTTCCGGAATCTCAAGGAACGGCGTCGCACTGTTGGTACCCGCTCCGTTGACCACGATGTCGACCTTGCCACTGCGATCGAGCACTCGTTGCAATAAGCTTTCGAGGTTCGCTTTTTGATCCACTTCGCAGGATTCAAAGTACGCCTTGCCGCCGGCCGCTTCAATTTTCTCAAGCCGAGCCTTCGCCTTCTCTTCGCTGCGGCCAACGAGCACGACTTCTGCACCCGCCGATGCGAGCCCCTCTGCCATGGCACCGCAAAGTTCGCCGGTGCCTCCAATCACGACGGCCGTTTTACCGGAAAGAGAAAAAAGCGAGTTCAGATAGTCAGACATAGTTTTCTGCAAGTCAGTTTGAGGTGTCGTTTGCCCGGCTCAAGAACCGTTGAGGCATATTTTGGCCGGACGAGGGTCCGCCGGCCGGTTAATCGTTTTGGTTTTCGTTACACGGCGGTTTTCAAAGTTGCGACGTCCCATTTTGGCTGCCCACATTCTTCGGCGATCTCGTTGAATCCCGCCACTTCTGCTTCGCTAAACAAAAGTCCGCCGTTTTCATCGCTCCGGCTGGCAGCTTGGGCTTCAAACTGACCGGGCAGGATTGAGTTGTCATTGCCGTGACCAATGATGTCCTCCAAAACCGCCTTTACGTTCTGTGCTTGAGTGCGACCTTGAGCGAAATCGTTGCCGTTCATTGCGTCCGGGTGGATGACCTGAAAGTAGAAAGCCGGCGTGTGCTTCTCGTTCTCAGCAGTTCCCCATCGCGAACGCAGCGTGGGCAAGGAACCACCAATAAACGCGCCGACCATTTCGTTGATCACCGACAGCCCGTAGCCCTTGTGCTTGCCGAAGGTAGTCAACGCAGCGACGTCCGCCGGCTCAGTCGTGTAGTTTCCGTCTTTATCAACCGCCGCGCCTTCGGGCAGCTTGGTGCCTTCTCGCAGAAATTGTTGCACGCGCCCCATCGCAACGACCGAAGTCGCCCAATCGACGACCACCGGAAAGCCAACGGCATCCGTTGTCGGGAATCCCCAACTGTGTGGATTGGTTCCAAGGGTTGGAGATTTTCCTCCAAACGGAACGACCTCAGCCAACGCCGCCGTGCAGTTGGTGTAGGCGATGTAGCCCTTCTGAGCCGCTTCCATCACGTAGCCGCCGCCCCACAAATAGTGGAACGCGTTGTCGACCGACACTTGCCCGATGCCGTACTTGTCGGCCAGACGCATGGCTTCGTCCATGGCTTCGTAAGCAGTCGCTTGGCCCAGTTTTTTGTTGGCGTTCCAAATCGCGGACGCTTCAAACCGAGTCTCAACTTTTTCGATGGTTGCATTGGGGACGCAACCGCCGGCGGCCGAGCCGAACAGGTGATCCAGATGCAGCGCCTTGAGGGCATTATGAGTCCGAATACCGTGCCGACTGGCAAACGCGGCGAACTTCGCGCCGGCTTTGGCTTCGTCCGGGCTGAACTTCCGAGCCACATACGCCGCTTCGACAAGCGAGTTGTGTTGCGATTCACTGACAACGTAAAATTTGTCTGACATGTTTCTTTAAAAGTGGGTAGTTGGAAACGTAAGTTAAAGCGATCCGCGCTCGGTAGCGCACAGATGAGCGCGTTAATCTGAAAGGCCTAAATTAGTGCGTCCGGAATAGCGACCTCATTCACCTGAGCCAACGGTTTCTCACCTTTGAGGCAATGAATCAGGTTTTTCGTCGCCATCATGGCCTGACGTTCAACCGACTCGTACGTTCGCGAGCCAATGTGTGGCGTGATCACGCAGTTGGGCGCAGTTAGCAAGGGATGACTGGCAGTCGGCGGCTCCTCGTCCAGCACATCGGTGCCGTAGCCGCCGACTTGCCCGGATTCTAAAGCGGCCGCCATGTCGGCAGAATTGACCAGTTCGCCGCGAGCACAATTGACGATGACGACTCCCTTTTTCATCTTCGCAATCGTCTCGGTGCGAATCAGATCACGAGTTTCCTCGGTCAGATTGGTATGCAGTGAAACGATATCGCATTGCTCGAAAATTTGCTCAAACGCCTCGGCTCTTTCCACGCCGTGCTCCTTGGCAAAGTCCTCAGGCCAGTAAAGATCCAGCCCCATGACTTCCATCCCGAACGCTTTGGCACGAGTCACGACTTCTTTGCCGATCCGCCCCAGCCCGATCACGCCGATCTTCTTGCCCATGATTTCATGACCAGTCATTCGAGTCCACTTGCCCTCACGCGCGTCGTTCGCTTGAGTCATCAAGTTGCGAAACAAGGATAACATCAGGCAGAAAGTGTGCTCGGACACCGTCGTGTGATTCACGCCCGGGCAGAAAGTCAAGGGAATTCCTAACTCGGTGCAGCTGGCGACGTCAATTTTGTCGACACCGATCCCGTACTTAGAAATGATTTTCAACTTTGGTAGCGACTTATCCAAAACCGCCCGGCTGATCACGTCGTCGCCGCATAGAAACGCATCAAAATCGCCCGCCAACTCAAGCATCTTTTCTTCCGGAAGCGGGCCGCGTTCCCGGTGGACTTCCACGCCGGAGCTTTCCAGCAGATCGTGATGAGGCCCGGGGGTATCTTGGTAGGACGTTGTCGTCAGCAGAACTTTGACCATGGTGGTGGTTGGAGGAGGTTAAAGGCAGTCGGAAATGAAGATGGCTTGCCTATTTCGACCGGTAACAATCGTTACTGGAAGCCAAACAACCCATTCTAATAAGAAACACGCGTCAATCGAGTCCCCGCGACGTTCCGGCAGCCACGAATCGCGAATTTCAGTCCGATAATTCGTGGCGTTTCGCACGGGTATCGTCGCCCCGTGCTTTTGAGTGTAATGATTGGGAAACTTAATACGGGTAATCTCTTTCTAAAACGATGAAACCGGTAGCATGAACGTCGCCAAACTAATCTCCGACAAGCGGGACGGACGGACGCTGTCCGATGAAGAAATCGCTTTTTTGATTTCCGGATACGCGGACGAATCGATCCCTGACTACCAAATGGCGGCCTTCGCCATGGCGACGTTCTTTCAAGGGATGACGACCGAGGAAACAACCACGCTTACTCGGTGCATGATCGATTCCGGCGATCGGCTTCAATGGCCCGGAAGCCTCGCTTCGGTTGACAAGCATTCGACGGGTGGCATCGGCGACAAGGTTTCCATCCCGCTGGCTCCGATGCTGGCGTGCTGTGACGTTCAAGTACCCATGATCTCCGGCCGAGGACTCGGAATCACCGGCGGCACGCTGGACAAACTGGAATCGATCGCGGGCTACCGGACAGAGCTTTCTGCTGATGAGTTCCGCAGCATCGTCAATTGGAACGGGTGTTCGATCGCGAGCGCGACCGCAAAAATCGCTCCGGCCGATAAACGACTTTATGCACTGCGTGACGTGACGGGCACCGTTCCCTCAATCCCCTTGATCGTCGCCAGCATCCTGTCCAAGAAAGTGGCCGAAGGAATTGACGCTCTGGTGCTGGACGTCAAATGGGGCAGCGGCGCGTTCATGACAACACTTGACCTCGCACAAGCGTTGGCGAAAGAGTTGGTCAACGTTGGAAATCAGCTGGGCGTGAACACCAGTGCCATGATCACCGACATGAATCAACCTCTGGGACGCATGATTGGCAACGCGGTCGAGATCGACGAATCGGTTGATATCCTGAAAGGCGAAGGGCCGGCAGACGTCACCGAGCTAACACTGCAATTAGGAGCCCAACTGCTCGTTCAAGCCGGCACTCAATCAGATACGAAATCGGCTCTAAGGCAACTGCAGGAAACCATTGATTCCGGTGCCGCTCTCGAACGGCTAACTCAGATGGTCAAAAATCACGGCGGTGACCTCACGGCCGCTCGCGCCAGAGGAGCTTCGCGCGACGTGCTGGCCAACGAATCCGGGAAAGTCGCTCGGATTCACAACGACCGTCTTGGGCTGGCCGTGATCGAAATGGGAGGCGGCCGAAAGAAGTTGGGCGACCAACTGGATCACTCGACCGGAATCGAGTGCCTTGTTCGGCTAGGCGATTCGGTCGAGTCCGGCCAAGCGGTAGCTCGAGTGTTCTGCGACGACGATTCGAAGGCGGCTTACGCGTCCGAACTGGTTGCCGCCAGCTTTGTGGTTGGCCCCGACGGAGCAGCCCCCGACTTGATCGTTGAAACGATCAGCTGAGGCTCGACTAAGAAAAAACGAACCGGAACCGCACACGCGTTCCGGTCAAAATTTCAAACTCTCACTCAAACCCGCACGTCTTTCAAAGCGTCCGTCAGATCAACTTTGGAAGCGTCGGCCCATAGGTCTTCCAGACTATAAAACGTCCGCGTGTCCTCGTCGAACAAGTGGATCACGACGGTCGAGTAATCCAGCACGATCCATTTACTTTCGTCGTAGCCGTCGATGTTCATCCGCTTGTCGTTTAGATCATCTTCCAGCTTCCGGTCGATCTCTTCACTGATCGCGTGTAGCTGCCGTCGACTGGTTCCGGTCGCGATCACAAAGTAGTCGAACACCGCTGTATGCCGGGTCATGTCCAGCACAACAATGTTGGTACCACCGTTCTCCGCCGCCGTCCGCGCTGCCGCCAACGCAAGCTCAAGGCTACGCTCAGGGTTTTCTCGTCGAGCTGCCGGCCCGGACGAAGGATCGCTGGCAGGCTCTTCCGCAGTTTCTTTTTCCGTCACACAAGTCTCTTGAAAATTGTCCATCGTTCTTACGCCGTTGAAGGTATTGTATGCGGCAGAGACGCTTGAACCACCCCTCAGGTTCGCAAAGAAAGCACGCCGTAACGCTCTTACCGAACCAATGCTGCACCGGCGACTGTTTAGAGGGTATGATATTGCCGTAACGAGACTTATTTTTCGCACGACGATCCCGAAAGAGATCCTGATCTGAATCACATGGACAGCCCATCCGCCTCATCCGACCTATCCGAGCTGCCCGATGAATTTAAGGCGCTCGTTGAACAAGCTACCGCAGCGCGTGAGCTTGCGTACGCTCCGTACTCCGATTTTCGAGTCGGTGCAGCATTATTGACTGCCGACGGTAAGACGTTCACCGGCTGTAACGTTGAAAACGCATCGTACGGGCTGAGCATTTGTGCCGAGCGAACCGCGATCTGCAAGGCAGTTTCCGAGGGACACAAAAAATTCCGTGCGATCGCCGTCGCAGCCAGCCCATTGGCGTCGCCTTGCGGAGCCTGTCGTCAGTTCATTGTCGAATTTGGGAAGGACATCACCGTCATCACCTTCGACCCCGCCGCGCCCGGCCCGGTTAAAGTCTGGACCAGCGAAGAGTTGATTCCTGACAGTTTCTCGTTCGAGTGACCTTAAGTAGTCATCACACTCCGTGTGATGTTTGGCTGGCTCGACATCACACGGATTGTGATGGCTACTTACGACGTACAACTGCTACTTCAATACGCCGTACAGCAGCCCGGCCATGCAGGCGGTCATGCAGCAGGCGAGCATGCCGCCGAGCATCGCGCGAAGGCCAAGCTGAGCCAAGTCGCTGCGTCGCTCGGGTGCTAATGGGCCGATGCCGCCGATCTGAATCCCAATCGCGCCGAAGTTGGAAAAACCGCACAACGCATAAGTCAGAATCACCTTGCTTCGCTCGCTAATCGTCACAGCGTCTGCCGCCGCGCCGCTCGCAGTCACTTCCGCCAAGCCAAGGTACGCAACGAACTCGTTGACGACCATTTTCTTGCCAAGTAGCTGGCCCGCGATCGAGCAATCAGCGGCCTCGATCCCCATGATCCATGCCAATGGAAAAAACACCGCGCCGAAAAGCCGGTCGAGTGACCAGTCGATCTCCACCACGCTGCCCGACGCTTTGAGAATCAACCATTGAATCAAATTCCCGGTTCCACCCAGCATCGCGTCGACCATGGCGATCAACGCCAAAAAGGCGATCAGCATCGCGGCAATGTTGATCGCCAGCTTCATTCCGTCGCTGGCTCCGATCGCCGCCGCTTCGATCACATTGGTGGCCGGCTGATCCATTTTTGCAACCAGCTCTTTTGCGTCGGCTACTTCTTCGGTTTCCGGTTGCAGGATCTTTGCAATCACCAGCGCCGCCGGCGCGGAGATAATTGACGCGGAAAGCAAGTGTCCAGCACTGATTCCTTCGGCCACAAAGATCGCCATCAAGCTTCCGGTAATCGTTGAGAAACCGCCAACCATCAAGGCATTCAGTTCGCTTCGCGTCATGCCGGACACGTAAGGCTTGACCACCAACGGCGCTTCAGTGTGTCCGACTAAGACATTCGCAGCCGCGGCCAAACTTTCGGGGCCGGTCGTGCCGAGCGTTTTCTGCATGACCCACGCCATCGCGCGAATGACGATTTGCATCAGGCCGATGTGATAAAGAATCGACATCAGGGCGGCGAAAAAGACCACCGTCGGAAGGACGCCAAACGCAAATGTGGACATCAGGACCGCGGGGTTGGTATGGTCCGGATCGACACCGTGGGACCGGAAGACAAACCCGGTTCCCGCCTCGACAAACCCGATCAGCGAATTAAAAAAACCATCAACCGCCGCGAACAGGATCCCGTTTTCGAAGGCTCCATTGAAGGTCCAGTTTTGTGATTGAAACAATATCGCTGCCAGAGCAAACTGCAGCACGATGCCCAATACGACCAGACGAAGATTTACTTTCGAGCGATGCGAACTCATCAGCCAAGCCAAAACCAGCATCACCGGGATGCCCACCAAGCTGATTAAGTTCAGATAGCTCACCATTGATCCCCGTGTAAAAAACTTACGTCTTTAAGTCAGCTTGATTCCCGCCACCCGGTTTTACGAATCGTTCGAGCCGGAATCTTCGTCGGAAACTGGTTGACTCCCGGCAGGCACTGGCGTCTGAACCTGAGGAATGCCGTTCTCGTCCGACTTCAAGGGTGGCAGTTCGTAGGTGCGTTTTTCATCGACCTGATAGACCTCATCCATTTCAGTTTCGTCGACATCTTTTCGTAGCAGAAGGTAAACTGCCGTCGCGAGGCACCAAAACAGGGCGTACATGAACGATGCGGCCAGCGTCATCAATGCTTGGTTCCAGAATTGAATCATGAACGTGGCAAAATTGAAAGCGCCAGAGCGAGCGATGGCATTGCCATCCGCGTCTACGTTTGCCCCCAAACCTTGTAGATCAGCCAATCGATTGGCGTCGGCGATGTTGGCTCCCCATGAAGTGGCCCACCAACCAAGCTGCGTCACTGCGGTTGCAAGTTGCATCACAAGCAACCAACAAAAACCCCCAAAAACAATCGCGATCAGCATGTACATTGCGTATTGGACTGGCCGCTGAAAAGTGTACGCGTAAGATCGAGTCATCGCGTCGAATGAATTTTGTCCCTCGGCCGCGACGCTGGCGACCATCAAAGGCCAACCAAACAACAGGCCCAGCAACAGTAAGGCAATGGCACCGCCGATGGCCAACGCAACGACCCACAAAATCGAAACAAGTGCGGCTCCTACATCGAACCCCATCAGCAGGCCCAAGAGGAAACCGGGGATGCACAACGCACCTACGGCAAGCAACGGGATCCCGATGGCTCCGGCAGTGGTCGTGAACTTGTCCATCGCGAACTCAAACGCATCGTCCAGCGGCACAGGTTCATTTCTTGCCAAATGCAGGACGCAAACTCGCGCGATCGCGACGCCAACAAAAGACCACACGGTGATGGTCCACAGGCAACCGACTAAGAAATACAAAAATTCTCGCAAGCTAAGCTGCGTACTAAACAAATACTGAAACGGCCGGGCCAACTGCTCGAAGACCAAACGTGGGCCGCTCAAACGAACACCGAAAACGGGAATCGCTCGCGGGTCTTCCTCGAACGAGGGAAACAGGCTTCGCCATGGGCTGCGGTTCGCTTGCACGATATCCATCACCGCTAGGTCTTCTAGCATTTCCTGATCGACGAACAGTTGTTCGCTTACAAGCCACCCCATCGGCGTGGCGACGGTGCCCAGCAACGCCAAAGCGAGCGCCGCCATTCCCGTCGCAACAGGCAGCGTTTTAAAAATGATGGTCCATGGGCAAAGATCCCACCAAGACACTTTTTGGACGACGACCGGTTGTTCATTCATCGATGGAGTTTCCCTTTTGCTGAAACGCGGAACCGATTTGGTTCAACCATTTTGAAGCAGCAAGGCAGATTATACGACGATCTAAACCATGACAGAATAGGTTGGGCTGGCCAAAACAGGCTTGCCTTGAGTGCAAATTACGGACAAGACTTGAGAACGGGTGCAATCGGACAGGTAGGCTGAGGGGTGCGGCCAGCTCGCGTCAAAGAGATGCCGAATCCCGAGCGTGCGCTTGAGTGGCTTTGAGGTCGATCGTGTTTTCGCGGGCCGAGTGTCCGTTCGAGTCTTGCTGGTGTGGCACGCGTGTTGGTGAGATGGGTGCGGGCGGAGCCTTACCCTCCCTGAGATGGACGGCGTGCTGGTGAATTAGGTGCGGGCGGAGGATTGCCGTCCCGGACGTTGGGTGTTTTGGTAGGGCCGAGGCTCCGTCCGAGCCGTGCTGGGTGATACGCGTGTTGGTGAATTGGGGTGCGGGCGGAGCCTTACCCTCCCTGATGTTGGCTCAGGGGAGTCGAAGGTTCGTCCGAGCCATGCGGGGTAGCACGCGTGTTGGTGAATCAGGTGCGGACGGAGTGTTACGTTGACTACAACTCCGAATCGGGATCGTAGTCAGGAGCACCCTCTCCTTCGTGAGGCAGTCCATACGACTCGTTCAGCCACATGCCTAGGTCAATCTGTTGACAGCGGCGACTGCAAAAAGGCATGTTCTTCGACTCTGACCGCTTGAAAGACTCGCCGCAGTAAGAACACCGATGGACTCGATCCTGAGCTACCGCTCTGGTGGGAGAAGCCGCCGGACGATTCTCGTTGACTGATTGGCTCGATCCCGCACTCTGTTGCGATTCATTTTCGTGAAACATGGCTTTCTGATTCCGATTCCCTACCGACGAAAACGCTCGTCCCGAAACAAGCGAATTCAAAAACGTTTAACTCTTGGCTTGAGTGGCCTAGCCGATGGGCCGCTTTGGGCCAGTCGGCATGATACCCTGCCCAATCGCTGCTTGACTAGCGACCTTCGCAGCTAGTTGGAACCCACACCGCGCAGCTCTTGGTCCAGCAATCGTCCCGCCTGTTCAACCAAACGCCGGCCTTCTTTTGCTTCTTCTTCCTTGCCCCACAGCTTGTTTTCGTAAAGCTCGACGATCGACCGATAAACCGACATCGCCTCACCCGGCGTTTCCGATTTCGCGGCCGTCTCCATTGCGCTGCGAATTTGCTTGATATTGGTTTCGACTGCGCTCCTAGCGTCGGACCGAATTTTGGCTTGGTAGCTCTTTGCGTGCTCAAGCAGTTTCTGATCAGAGTCCGACAAGCCCGCTGCACTCGAATGAAACGTGACAAAGGCGGCCATTTTCTGGTTTCCCTGCGTACTGTCTTCTTCAGCCAGTTCAACGATTGACAGAAACTTCTGCTCCATTACCGATAGCCGATTCTTGTTGCGTTTTTTCTGAAGCTGCAATCGGTTGGAATACTGAATCGCTCTTCCGATGCCACCAAGCTGATCCACGGTGACCCAGTTAGCATGTTTGGGATACAGTTCGAGGAATTGTTCTATCTCGTCCAGAACTTCGTGAGGGGTATATCGTTCGGCATCAATTTTTTCAAACAAGTTCTCAGCAGACGGAGGTGTCAGTACGGTGTACAGCCCAAACGCACCGAGGCCCACCACGGCCAGCAACGCAAGCAGTAAAGGGATCTTCCCTCCGCCACCAACGGTGTCCGGCTCGAAAGTTGTTCTTTCTTGCTGCTTCCGCAGGTGATCGGTCACGGTATTAAAGTAATTGTCTCGCGTGTCCAACGGGCGATTCAAACGCGGCTTGGCCGAACCCGCTTCCGACTCGCGACGAATCTGGTCATGATCGCGTTCGGTGTATTCGGCCGTTCTTCCACCGATTGGTTTTGTCTTTGCACGGGGCTTTCGGTGCCGACCCGGAGCCACGTCGGTCAAATCAGATGGCTTGACGTCTTGCACGACCTCAAAAGAATCGTCGGTAACGGTCATCAAAGAGACTTCTGCCGTCTTGGCTTCCGCTTGGTAACGCAGGGCGTCTTCTAGTTCTTCCAGTGTTCGCGACAACGCCAGCGTGGTTGGCATCCGCTCATCCGGATTTTTCGCCATCAATGAGCCGATCAAATCATCGATTTCACGGGGCACGCCCGGAACGACTTTGCTGACCGATGGCACTTCCGCTCGAATCAGATTGTTGATCCCCTCTTCCACCGACTTGGATGCAAAAGGCGGCTTGCCTGCCAGCAGCGTGAACATCACCGTTCCAAGGCTGTACAGATCACTACGAACGGTCGTCGGTTCCCCCTTGGCTTGCTCGGGGCTCATGAAGTCCATCGTGCCGAGGACGTTCGTGCCCGTGTTCTGTGACGAGCCAAAACTTTTTGCGATTCCAAAGTCGGTGATTTTTACGATGCCGGGTAACTTGCGTTTGGGTTCGTCGGGTTGCTGATCAGGCCGTTTCGCCATCAACAGGTTGCCGGGCTTCAAGTCGCGATGAATGACGCCGCGATCGTGCGCGTGCTTGAGTCCCTGACTGACATCGCGTGCAATCGCAAGAACTTCTCGCCAGTCAAAGCGATGACCTTGCCTTTGCATCTGAAACAGACTGTTTCCTTCGACCAACTCCATCGAGAAAAACAGCATTCCGTCTTGCTGGCCATAGCTGAGCAACTGGACGATGTTCGGATGGTTCAGTTTCAGCAGGGCTCGAATTTCCGATTCAAAGCGGCCGCGAAAATGATCGTCATCGGTGTACGTCGGAGACAACACCTTCACCGCATGCAATTCGCCAGAATCCTCGTGCTGTCCCCGGTAGACGACACCCATCCCTCCGCGGCCGAGGACGCCTTTGAATCGATATGGTCCTAACTTTTCAAGCGACATAGGGGGCGTCAGCTGAGACTGAAAGATGAGTGGAAAGGGGAGCGGAAAGAGGCGGTAATCGGTGTGTCAAATTGAGAACACACTTTATTCTATGGATCAAACGAGATAAACCCAAACCGGTCGGATCCATTTTAAGCTTTTTCTTATGGGAATACCGGAGCAATTCGTGATTTTGCGGCAAGGGTTGTCGTAATTATTCACCAGAATGGAAAAGATGGACCACGAAAGTTTATAACCAACGCTTCACCGCCCCAAAATTGCCGAGCCACGATTTGTCCGATCCTCATCCAGCCTCTTTGCCCGTTGAACAGTTGCAAGCCGAATGCGAATTCGAACGGACTCGTCGCGGCGGGCCCGGTGGGCAGCACCGCAACAAAGTTGAATCAGCGATCGTGGTGACTCATCGCCCCACAGGCGTCATTGGTCAGGCCGCCGAACGTCGCAGCCAGCACGCCAATCGAGACGTTGCAATCGAGCGTTTGCGAGTCAATCTGGCGATCGCGGTGAGAACCGAGGTCGATACTGAGAATTTTGCTCCCAGCGAGCGTTGGCGGAGCCGCTGCCGGACCGGTCGCGTGGCAGTGAACGTCCGCCATGAGGACTTTGCCGCTTTGCTGGCCGAGGCGTTAGACTTGCTGGCAGCCTGCGAGTTTGACCATTCGGCCGCCGCAAAGATGCTCGGGGTTTCCAATTCTCAACTGATCAAGTTTCTCAAGCTGAATCCGGCAGGCTTGGAATCGCTGAACAAAAACAGGGAAAAAATGGAGCTTGGGCGGCTCAAATAGCGTGTCCTTGTTCATTGCTGCAAAATCTGGATCCAGAAGCGATCAAGTGGAGGATGGCTGCGAATGGATGTCGCTGGCTCTGATGCGACTAGTCAGCCGGTTGGAAAGAGACCTAAAAACACGGCGTTTTTAGCGGTTTGGCGGCACGGTGAAAATAAATCCAAAATTCCGTGAACCTTTCCGGGACCGACCCCTCTGAAGGGGCGTGGAGAGGAATTCCACGGCCATCGCCACAATTTGTGGTAGGATAGAGTTGCTTTGAGCGGTTCTGTTACCGGCTAAAGCACGCGTGCATTGAGGGCACTTTCTTCAATGCGCATTCCTTCGACGGTTTTTGTTTGTGACTTAGTCACGCAAACGTCGATACAATTAGGAGAGTTGGACTGAAACTCACACGCCTCGCTGGCATGGGAGTCCAATCGGTCGGCTCAAAACAACACGGTTCTTTCTATTAGCGTGCTAGGCACGCAGGATGAATGAAATGCGTATTCAAAACACAACAAACTCGATCGCTAACGCTATTTGCCGTTTTTGCGTCAAGGGTCTGTCGTTGTCTTGCATTTCGTCATGCCTGCAATGTCAATCATGGCACCTACTCCCGCTTGGCAGACTCGCGCTCCTTTCATGGCGCGAGGGCTCCGGTGCAATTTCCCATGTGATGGGGATGATCCGGAATCTGACCACGGACGCCGCTCGGTTTGCGAGCGATATGGACGCGGATCTGGAACGCTGTTTACAGGCGTATCGATTCGCAATCAGTCCAAAAGCGGTCCCGGTCGGTAAACCCGCCACGCTTGAAGCTTGCATGGGCAAACCGAATACCGGTTTTCCACGCAATGGTTTCAGTAAGCCCAGCCCGGTTCGCTAACGCGAATCACCGTTTGAAAACGACGGCAATCAAAATTTGATTCGACGCGTTCTCATTCGGCCAACACGGCAAAGCTTTCTTGAAACTGGCTCACGGGCGATCTGATCCGAGTTCACGTTGCTGCACATCGATGCACACGTTCGAACTCTGATTCTGATCCACCGCGTTTCAGCTTTTCTCGCTACCTCAGGATAAACATTCCGTTGTAGCGAACCAATCAGAAAGAACTCAGATGAACGCTATCAACACAAACTTGACAAACGCAAAATTAACAGCCGACCTAGTCCGAGACGCTCAGGCCGGCAACCGAGACGCATTCGGAGAACTATTCGAACGTTTCCAGCCTACCGTCTTGGCTATCGCCATGCGAAGATTGCGCGATCACGCTGACGCACAGGAATTGTGCCAAGACGTATTTGTTCAGGCGATGCTGAAAATCGATCAGCTGCGAACGCCTGAAGCATTTATCGGTTGGCTGCGACAGATCACGGTGCGAATGGCAATCAATCGAGCCGTTCGGCGTGCACCTCAGATCTCGGTTGAACCCGAAATCTTCGAGTCCACGTTGACTGACGAAAATTGCCCTTTGGATCGCGTGGTCGAGCACGAGCGTAAAGATCAACTGAACGCGGGTCTGAATCGTTTGGGCGATATGGATCGAGACACATTGGTCGCGTTCTATGTTCGCGGTCAGTCGCTGAACGAGATGACAGATTCGTTCGGTGCTCCTTTGGGCACGATCAAGCGTCGTCTGCACGTCGCGCGAAAGCGTTTGGCCGAAGAGGTCCGCGAATTGGCCGTGGCTTGAACTTGATTCACGCCACGCGACCACATCATGAAAATCAACAGCCTCCTGTTCACACGAATAGGAGGCTGTTTTTTTGATTGGCGAAATCTACGGCTGTCGATGTGCTGAGGAACGCGTTACGTCACTCCTCCTCCGTCGCCGCACACTCGTGGCCAAGCACATCGTCCAACCGGCGCTTGATCAAGGAACCCCACAGGTCGTAACCCGCGTCATTCAGATGCAGTCGGTCTTCCACAAATAGCTCCTCAATTGGTTGCTTGTCAGAATCGAGGTAATGCTCCGCAGTCGCAATAAAGTAAGTGTTGGGCGTTGTTAGGCAGATTTCCCGTAACCTTGCATTCACCTCGCGAATTTTTTCCCACGCTGGGAAACGAGCCCGCGTGGGTGTTACTTCAATCATGAATATCGGGGTCGATTTCTTCTTATCGCGAGTCAAACGCAGGATATTCTGTACCAGTAAACCGACTTCCTCAGGTGTGCGATCAATGTCGCCGCCCGACACGTCATTCGCAACAAAAATCACAACTGCCTTGCACTCGTGAGGAGAAATCAACCTGTCAGCGAAAACAGCAAGGTCCGAATATCGTGCTCCGCCGTAGCCGCGTCGGATCGGGTGATACGGTGCCATGTCTTCTTCGATTGAATCCCAAAGACGGATACTGCTGCTACCGACGAAAAGAACGGAGTCCGCCGGATGCTGCTCGCTTTGGTCAAGAGCCTCCAGTTCTTGTATTTTCGCCTCCCAATACTTCCTCGCATCCGTCTCGAATTTCGCAACGACTTTCCGCTCAGCATCAAGCTGTTGGTCGGCAACGAGATTTTGGTCGGCAACAAGATTTTGCTCGGTAGCAGGCTGGGTGATCCCAACCGCATTTTCCTGAGCCAACAAGCCACACGGAATCAGCAAACAAACTGAAAAAAACGATAGACGCAGCGTGAGATCGGTTCTTATTTTTGACACATTCATGGAAGCAAATCTCGGTAATGAAGTCTCGTTTAAAATTTGGTTAAGTAACCAGCCGTGGAGCAACCAGCTGTGGATTGCTAATCTGCTTCCAGCGTTTTCTGAATTTCTCGCAGCCGATCAGAGGCACGCATGTGGACCACTTTTTCGTCGCGGAATTCAGGTTCGTCCTTCGGCGCAAGTCCTGGCGTGAAGGTTAACATCGCGCGAATGGGAATCTTGGGGTCGCACGAGACAATGCCGTGAGGTTGACCGGGTGGAATCAAAATCACGCTACCCTGATGCACGTCAACGACACGCTCATCGGCACCCGCCCCTAGAATTAACTTCCCGTTCCCGGATAGCACAACGTAATGCTCCAGCGTACTTGCGTGCACGTGTACCGGAGAATCCGTCATCTCAAGCACCGCCACCGACGCACAGCGGACATCCTTGGTGCCGCCCTCCGCCGTCGCAAACTGACAGATCTGTTCGATCAGCATCGTCTTCGCGCCGCATACGCTGACTTGCCCGGGCACGGCATCAGCTTTGTTGGGCAGTTGAGCCACAACGCACTGCTGCGTGGGAGTTTCTGCATCGTCCAACAAATAACCAAGATTTTTAGACTCAAGCGAACGCGCCTGAAGTAATTGCTGCAGCTGTTCGCGTTCGCCGTCCGACAGCTCGGTTGGTTTAGATGATTCAGATGAGTGATTCATGTTGGTTGTCTCGATCTTCTGGTCTAGGCTCCGAACGCGAAAGTGTTTCCTTGGGCAATGCGACTATTTCAGCGAGTTAAGCCGGATTTGCCTTGGATTGGCTGCAAACAAATGCCACGATCTTGCGGGCCGCTTGATGGAGCTTGCCCAAAGTCAATTCCTGCAACAAGCCACGGTCACCGCCGTACCGTAAGCATCTCCGGCCCCGGCCGTTTTGTCTACTGCCGTTTCTTCCGCGACTGCCAAGTCAGCCTGATGGCTGCCAATCAACTGTGCTTTTTGCTGTTTGAGTCAACCCGATTTAATATTCACCGAACTGGCCAAGCACAGCTGACAGAAACTTTAAAGCTTGGCGATGAATCCCCGGATTAGATGACTCGCGAGGGCCGGCAATGTTCAAAGTCCGGATTTGATGTTCGCCTAACCATTCTGAAACGCTGACCGTGGCAATCTCTAACTGCTCTGGCGAATCCGCTTGCTGCAGGTCGATTCGCATTTGAGGTCGAGCGTGTTTTGAGGCCAAGTACTGCGTCAGCCGAGTGCCACCGGATACCTTGTCGCGAAACAGAATCAACGTGGCGTCCGAATCAATCACGTTTTGCTCAGTCCGCACCGCATAGTCCCGCGCGTCCGATTCCTGCAGCTGGTACGGAAGGGGAATCCGTCCGTCCTCGGCGCGGCGTCCTTTGGGACACCAACCGCCATGAGGAATGCTCACCGCGATCGCGAAATCCAAGGCGGCTCGATCGACCCCCGTTTGCCCACCCGACACAATCTTCAATTGATGTTTTCCGACCATACCGACAGCAGCAAACAGAGAATGACCAACATGGTTTGACGCAAAGTCGAACGCCGATCGTCACTCTGGCAGAACAAGCCTAAGCCCCGGCTGTAATGGCACGGAATGATTGATATCAGATGGCAGACGCTGGTCATTTTTGGCCATGATGTCGACGTATCGCGAAGCCTGTCCAAGTTTCTTGGCCGCGATTGCGAACAATGTATCACCTTCTTGAGTTGTGTACAAGCGTTCAGTGAGTGCCGCATCGTAAACCGCAACGGTCTGGTTACCGAAAGTTTGGCCCTCAGAGGGTTCTTGATCGCGGGGACACAATTCCGGCCAACGTCGGGCCAATTCAATTTTCGTCGGGATGTCCAATTCTGTGGCTACCGGAAGGTCGTCAAAACTTTTGACTCGGCGTTTGTTCCAGCGATAGAGCGCGTCAAACAGACGACCGTCGCCATATTGCTCGGTCGCGATCGACCAGAAACTATCCCCCGGCTTCGCAACGTAGGTTTTGGGACTATTCCCTGAAGCTCGGAACTCAG
>CALFUT010000065.1 GCA_937929805.1 uncultured Pirellulaceae bacterium | reverse complement strand
ACGCTGCCCGCACACGTCCGGGACGGCAATCCTCCGCCCCCCCCGACCCACCAACACGCGTCGCGTCACGCAACGTCCGGGAGGGTAAGGCTCCGCCCGCACCCAAACCCACCATCACGCATATCACACAACGCGGCTCGGACGGAGCCTCGGCCCTCCCAAACACCCAACGTTCGGGACGGCGTCACGCCGCCCGCGTCCCGACCCACCAACACGCGTCGCTTCACGCAACGTCTGGGAGGGTAAGGCTCCGTCCGCACCCAACTCACCAACACGCGTGACGCTCCCAACGCGGCTCGGACGGAGCCTCGACCCTCCCACACGCGCAACGTCCGGGAGGGCAATGCTCCGCCCGCACCCATCTCACCAACACGCGTGACGCTCCCAACGCGGCTCGGACGGAGCCTCGGCCCTCCCGCTTTCGCCACCACCGTTTGCAGCGAAAAACCACGAACGACAATTCGAAACTATCGAGGAAAGCACAAATTCCTTGCGTGATTGGTCCTCCCATACGACAATATGGTAAAACCGAGTCGATCCAACTTGGCAAAACATCTTGACGTCACCGAGCAACCGCATGTTTCAGATCCAGAACCCCTTCGTTTTTCGTGTCATCCTGGCGACCGCAATCATTGGCACATCGGTCGGCATTCCTCAGGCCGACGGTCAAACCACGGTGATTGTCGACGAGCAGTTCAATGGCGATGCCGTCGACACGAGCGTGTTTACATTCTCCGGATCCGGTGACGAATCCTTCTTTGGTCGCACTCAGCTCAATTCGCCACAGTTGCCCGGCACGTTTGACGCTCCCACGGTCGCCAACGGTGTGCTTCAGCTTGAACTCAACAGCTACAACCCCTTCGCACCGGGACGTTTCTTTCTGGCCGACGAGATTCGGACCATTCAAGAATTTGCGCCGACCCCCGACTTCGGGTTGAGCTTTGAGACGCGGGCAAGGTTCGTCGACGACGCAACCAATCCGCTCGCTCCGGGTTTAATTGGTGGCGCTTTTCTCTTTGGCGTTGACACAACCGCTTTTCCGTTGGTCCGCGACGAAGTGGATTTTGAGCTACTGAGTAATTTTCCTCAGGATGCTATCTTCACCAACGTCTTTAATGATGACAACTTCAGCTCGGCGGGTAATTTTCAGTTTACGTCGGTGCCGGGATTGGACCTGACCGAGTTCAACGACTTCCGAATCGAGACAACGCTGTCCTCGACGGACTTCTTTGTGAACGATCAATTAGTTCGGACCGACACCACAGATCTTGCCATTGATCCGCAAGACTTTCGCCTCAACATCAACGCTCAAGGGCCCGAGTTTACGGCGGCGTTTAGTGACGAGATTCAACCGACCGCAAATCCGGCGGAGAACGAGACCTTCATCTTTGAAGTTGACTCGTTGGTGATTAGCGAAATCGACCCGGGCGAATTGCCACCCCCTCCACCACCTTCGCCGGTCATCTATCAAGACACACTTTTGGATGGCGAATCCGTTTCGGGTTCGATCTCTGCATTCAACGATCCTAACGATCCTGCGTCAGCGGAGTTCTATTCAATCTTCGGATTACAAGGTGAAGAAGTCACGATCACAGTAGAACAACGAGAGAACGACTTTATCGCAGGGCTTGTCATACTCGAAGGATTGTTTGAAGACTTTTCTGAGCTCGTGGATGAAGCAAACGCTTCGCGACTTCTGTTTGTTGACGACGGCAATTTGGCTACAGCACCTGACGGCTTTGGACCGTTCGTCGATCCAAGCATCACGTTCACTCTCCCTACCGAAGGGATCGGCGCGTACACCCTTGCAGTTCTCAATCTTGAGCCCGGCATTGATGCGGGCGGCGATGGTCAGCTCAACTTTTTAATCCGAGCCGATGGGAATTTGCTACCCTCGGCCGTGCCCGAGCCATCGTCCACGATCATGCTCTCGTTCGGCAGCCTGATACTACTTCGCCGTCGACGCAAAGTTGTTGCCTGATTGATCTGGTCGCAGTAAAAACCGGGCGTCAACCCACACCGAAAGATTAACCCGCAGCGAAGTAACAACGGCCGGATACGACAACGAACTTATTCGTCCTCTTCGGGTTTCCGACCAGACAGTTCGCGGTCGATCATGAACAAACCGTTCTTGTTGCCTTCAATCATCTTTAGCTGATCGATGACTCCGCGGGCATTCGCTTCTTCTTCGACCTGCTCGCTGACGAACCACTCTAAGAACACGTCCGTTGCGTGATCCGATTCGGCACGAGCCAAATCTTTCAGTTTGAAGATGCAGGCCGAGATATGCTGCTCATGCGAAAGAGCCCCTTCGAACAGCCCCAGTGGCGTCTTGTCTTTAATCTCCGGCGCACCTAATTGGCCTAGCTTGACCTCGCCATCTCGCTCAAGCACGTAATTAAAAAACTTGTCGGCGTGAGCAAGCTCTTCCAAGTATTGCATCTTGAACCAGTTCGCGAACCCGGGCAGGCCTTGCCGATCAGCTTCCGCAGACATCGCAAGGTAGTGATACGCAGATTGGAGTTCTTCGTTAATCTGGTTGTTCAGTGCGTCTTCAACGGCTTTTGATTTCATGGCAAGTCTCTTGTCTTTCGTCTATTTCAAATCGGTTAGATTTTCAGGCACAAACCCGAGCGAGCAGTTTAGATGTCTCGCCCAAACCGGGAAAGCCTAACCGCGAAAATGCTCGCGGTGATAACGCCACAGCAAGTTGACTTGACACCAACCATCAGACGCCAGACAACGGGTACCATGCCTCACGCTTGCGTGAGCATGCCTTTCACCCGCCTACTCCAAAGCCCAGCATTCAACGACTGAACCAACCGATACGAGCAAACATGTTTTCCCATCTAGCTTCGTTAGAGCCACGCCCGCCGGAGTTCCTGCTACTTTCACGTCCGCCAACCAGCCTCCCTGCGAGCTGAATAGATGCACCGCGTCTTGCGTCGTTGCGACCGCAAGATCGGCTTGTTGAGACCCAGTCTCAGGGACTGATTGCAAAAGGGCGATCGGATCAATCAGCGATTCGAAAAGCTGAGAACCGATAGGCGATTCCCATCGCGGTTTCATGTTTAAATCAAAGCAAACGGTTTTCCACTGATCACCATCGAACGCGGTGCCAAACACCGCAGCCTCACTTGAACGGGATAAGCCAGACACGCGATTGAAGCGTTGGCTCGGTGCGACGGCCACGGCTTTTGCACCGGCTTCAAACGGCCTAGACAAAAGTTGACCGTTTTGGACA
The DNA here is from genome assembly GCA_937929805.1 of uncultured Pirellulaceae bacterium. Taxonomy (GTDB): domain Bacteria; phylum Planctomycetota; class Planctomycetia; order Pirellulales; family Pirellulaceae; genus Mariniblastus. Next base: position 11,474 of record CALFUT010000065.1, on the reverse strand, counting down.
AAGGTCGCCATGCGTCCGGAGAGTACAATCGAATCCGCGTCCAAGTCGTCTACCCTTCCGACGGATTGATTCGTCCCATCCAGCGACACCGAAAGCGCCCCCGAACCTTTGGTCGCCAAGATCAAATACGCGTTGTCCGGATCATCTTCCAGCAGACAAACATCGGTGATCGGAGCGTTCACTTGATTTGTCATCCGCGTGTAAGCGGGATCAGGCCGCCAAGCAGCATCAAAAACGAAAACCTGCCGATCAAGCGGCGAAAACAACACGTGCCGCCTGCCATCAAGCGTCGATCGGATTCGACTGACGCCAATTCCCTCGGGCAGTTCCAATTCCGTCGATGAAACCGTCTTCCCATTCGCATCCAGTTCCGTGATCGTTCTTAACCCATCCAGCACCGTGATTCTATTTTGGCTTCCGACCGACACAGAAATGTTACCGGGTTGCTTAAAGTCACGGCTGACCCATTGTCGCCGCGCAACGAATGCCGGATCCGCTTTGCGAATCGGTAACGGACGTGCTCTGCCCGCCGCCGTGTTGGCTACCGAAGTCGTCGAACTCAAATGACGTGGCAACAACCCGGACGCATCAACGCTCGCAATCGCGGTTTTGTATCGCGTCATGAAACGCTGATACTCCGCCAGCATCTCGTCAGCCAAATTGTCGCCCGCGGCAACGCGTTTCATTGCAGCTTGCAAATTGCTGGCCCACTGGTCTTCCCCAACCGAAGAGGCGAACTGAACGCGTGAGTTTCCGTCCATCAACACAATCAACGGCAAATCGCGAATCGCCAACTGCTCGCTGGCCGCCAGTCGCGGATCATAAAACATCGGCAAGTCCGAACTGGCCATCGCTGCAGTCAACTCGGGCGTAACAAGATGAGGCTGCGTTGGTGCGCCGGCGAGTTCTGAATCCGAGTAGACGACACCGAAATTGAAATCGGCTGCTGGTAGTTCGTTCGCCATCGCGTTCAGCTGCTTGATTGCCGAATACGAGTTCAGGCCGCCCAACCAAAGCAACGCCGTTGGTTTCCCGTCAAAGTGTAGTTGGTCTACGATTTTGCCATCCGGCTGAGTCAATCGAAACTGGGTTAGCGTCTGCCCAATGGATTCGGCCGGCAATGCAGAAGGCAGCGTGACGAACGATCGAACCGGCGTCGAATTCTTCCGCGTTTGCAATTGAAATTTCTCCGGATCGATCGCCGCATTGATCTCTGCGTCCTCAAACCGCGCCAACATTCTCAGGTCGGTGATGTTGGGCGCGGCCATCACTTGAGGATCCAGCAGTTTCAGCGGCAAACTCATCTGGACCAACAACCCAGTCGATTTGTCGATCCAAATATCACACCCCAGTCCCGCCGCCAACGATCGGATCACGTAGCACTCGTGCTGGCCAAGCGTTTCATCGGGCAACCGTTCAATGCCGGACGGATTGTCCAGCCAGATGCAGGGCAGGGCACCCGTCAGCAGACTTAGCGGCGCAGGAATAAGTTTCTCGCGAAGCGATCTGTCGACCTCGTTGAGCGGAAGTTCAGAATAGCCGCCCAGAAAAACACGAGCGATTGGATCACGAAACACAGTTTCGACCGGTGGCAGACCACTCGTTTGGTAAGGCACCACCATCCGCTGCCCGTCCAAGTTGGCGCTATCAATGTCGTAGATGTAACAACTGAGCCGCTGGCCGTCGGCTTTGATGTGGCCTCCAAAAACTTCCATCGCCAGTTTGCCATCGGCGGACCAAGCGGTCGACCAACGTTGAGGCTCCTCGGTCAGCAAACCATCCTTGCGATAACTGAGCAACAGCTTTCCGTTGTCGATGTAGCTGTCGGCGTTCGCATAAACGGCTTTCATCAGCGTCAGAATTTGATCGGCCGGAACGCCATCGCTTGCCGTTGCTGACATGGCACTCGATGAGTCGCCGCCCGCGGTATTGGTCGAATCTGACGGCTGGCACCCGCAGACCAACGCGAACAGCAGCGGCAAGCAAAGCCAAGCGATCGACTGACAACGATCCATCGTGAAAACTTTCTGGCGGGAAACGAGAACTGCAGCCTCGAGTCGAAATCCATTTGAACGACTCCGGTGCTAAGAACGCTCCAATTAGACAGAACAATGGGTTCTGGGTAAACAGAAAGTGAGAACAGAAAGCAACGAAGCCCGTCGTAATAAGCGGCTGAAGAATGCTGGTTCGCGTGCTATCATGACGAGCCCCGCTTTTGCTTGCCAACGCCGTTGTCACTCTGAGTCAGAAATGGCACACCTGAACACTTCCAATCGCGTCCCGGCAAATTGCGAACGTTCTGCACTCATGGAGAAACGGATGATGCCTTGCCGCTTGATGGTGATTACTTTTCTAGTCTGCGCCGCCCCGCCGGTCGCATTGACTCAAGACTACAGCACATCGATCGTCGGAACGGATTTCGATTTGATAACGGACTCAGATCCTAGTTGTTTCGAGTCGCTTACTTTCGATCGCCTCGACAAGCGTGCAGAAATGCCAGACAAGACACGCGACGGGCTTTTCCGACCAGCCTACGTTTTCCTGTCGAAGTATTCAGACGCAACTCAACTACGCGTCTTCGTGGATGCCCGGTTTGGCGACAAAGACACCGCGTTCAACGAGGCGATGCGTTATGCGGAACGCCTTGGGAAACTCCCAACCGCCTTGCGCGGGGGGATCAGGCGGTTGGTCATTCACAAATCGGATCAGGAAACAACCGCCTTCTCAGACCTTGGTTTGATTGTGGTCTATTCCGCAAATGCTACGAAACGAATCGCTGACAACGATCTCGAGGAGACCTTGTTTCATGAATCTGTGCATGCATCGTGGGACGGCAAGTATGCTAAATCAGAGCGTTGGAAACGCGCGCAATTCGCGGACGGCGCTTTCGCGACGGTGTACGCCAAACGAAAACCAGAGCTCGAGGATTTGGCGGAATCCGCGCTCTTCGCATTTGCCGTAATCCATCATCCAGAAAGGCTTCCACGTGAAGATTTAAGGAAAATCAAAAAAGCGATTCCGAACCGTATCCTCTTTATCGAGAGTTTGCTTCCGGCGACAAAGCCGCTGATCTTCAAGGCCGACCCGGTCGCATTTTGTGACGTGAACCTATCTCGAACTGGAACTGCTAAAGATATTATCGCGAACACTCTCCGCCGCCATTATCAGCTTAACGAAAGTCAAATTGCAGACTGCTTGGAGAATTTGGGCGAAGAAATGATCGTTGCAACTGCCCGAAAACTCAATCTGGACGAAAAAGAATTCAGAAAGCAGGTTGAAAAGCTGAAGCACGTAAATTGCGAACACACGAATCGGTAACCAACCACGGAGATGGGGTTTTCCAGTTTCGAAACTCGCTCGTAAATTCGCAGATAACAATTCGATGCACGCGGAGCATTATTCCGGCGTGAGTGCAATCGTTTGTTTAACCCATGTGCGCGGCAATCGCTGACGTTACGCCGCCCATCGAATCGGCGAAGGACGGTCATGAACCAATGAACTCGCTTTGAGTTACTGGTAGCTTTTGCTGTTGCAGCGACACAAACGAGCTCGGCAGTTGCTCTGGCTAGTGCATATTTCAATGGTGAAAATCTTGCTGCTTGGGTATGGGATCGACACCAGAACCAATTCTCTTGGTATTCTCGGCCGCTGTTTCTCGTTTCCGTCTGTGCAAAACAAAAGCCTGAAGGCCACTCGACAAACCGTAGTCTTGCCCGTCGCCTGCGGATTGGGCATCGGGTACAATGATGGCTTCCCAAACTTTGACCGAAAACTTCATTTCTTAGAACAATGCAGCCTACTCTTACCGCCGATTCACTTGCGGACCTGAATGAAGAACGCTTTGTGCGACCTCAAACAACCGTGGCCACGACCGGTGTTGATGTTCATCGCTTGCTGGCCACCGCGCTCAATCAGCCGCTAAATTATCCGCCGCTTAATGAAGCGGTGTTCGCAGGGGATACGATCGCGATTGCCCTTCAGCATGATTTGGTTCGTCCGACCGAGATTTTGAACGGGCTGCTGGATTACTTGCTGACGCTGAATGTGGAACCCAACGACATCACTGTCGTGCTGCCGGGCGTGTTGACCGAGGCTTTTGGGATCTCGGCCGAGGAGTGCCAATCGAAGGCATTGGAAGGCGATGATCAACCGGTCCAACCGCCTCCTGTTTTTCAGCTTCAGAAAGAGTTTCACTTGATCAACTGTCAGGTTCACGACCCTGATAATCCGGCCGGGCTGTCTTATCTGTGTGCCAACGAAGCGGGCGAACCGGTGCACGTTAACCGAGTATTGGTTGACGCTGACGTCGTGATTCCCGTCGGTGGCCCGGGCGTTGATCTCGATCCAAGTTTCCAAAATTGCATTTACCCGACGTTCGCATCGTCGGCCGCCATCGCGCGATTCTCAGAAAGTGGCGACGGTTCTTCGATCGCCGATCGCCATGCCGAGACCGAACTGGCGAACGATTCGCTGGGGGCGTTCTTTGTGGTTCAAGCCACTGCCGGTCCCGGAGAATATCTTAAAAGCTTCACCGCGGGGACTCGTCATTCGGCGACTGCCGCTGCGGCGAAGGAAGCTTCCGAACTTTGGACGGTCGGCTGCGAACAGAATTTTGAAGCGGCGGTGTTGTCGATCGAGTCGCGTCCTGACAATCAGTCGTGGCAAAACTTTGTCGCAGCGTTAGAGATTGGTCGTCGAATGGTCGTCGACGGTGCTCCGATCGTTGTTTGGTCCGAGATTTCATCGACTCCCGCCAAAGAAATTCGCAACGCTTGTGCGGCTCGGTTTGAGGAAACGATTCCTGACTCGCTTTCAAAGCCGATGCAACACTTGGCCGCGATTTTGAAAGATCACCCGGTATACCTTCGATCGAGAATTGCTCGAGGAAAAGTTGAAGAGTTAGGCTTGAGCGTTATTGAGTCGACAGAAGAGGTAAAACGGCTGACGGCCGACTCAACCCACTGTGTTGTCTTGCGTGATGCCCATGGCTGCCGGCTTCTTAACGACCAACTGGCCGAAGGTGGCAGCGATGTGGAATGAATCTTTGCAAGCTGACTATGAATCGCTACTGGTCGGGACGGCAGTCGCTCCGCTGGATGATCATTTTCTGATCTCGCTTGCGGGCGAGGACCGGCATGCCTTCCTGCACAACTTTTGCACGGCGGACATTAAGAAGCTGGCGGTCGGCGATGGTTGCGAAGCTTTTGTGCTCAACGGCAAGGGTAAGACGATGGCGTTCGTTCACGCGTTGGCTTTTGATGATGCAATCTGGCTGCTTGGAGCCGATGTCACTTCCGCGAAGCCGCTGATGGAACACCTTGATCGCTACATCATTCGTGAAGATGTTCAGTTGGCGGACTTGTCGGAATCTTTCAGCATGTTTTTTGGCCCTAGCGAAAAGGTAGCAGGACTTATCGGCATCAAGGAATTGCTGCCCAACAAGTGCCGGGTTTCAGGAGAGATCGTTGATTCATTGCGTGCAGCGAGCATCGAAGTTGCTGGCGTTGGCTTATGGTTGGCCGCGCAACAAGATTCGGCAGACGAATTGATCGGCAAACTGGATGCCTTGCGCGTGACCATCGCATCGGCAGTCTCGCTGGAATCGATTCGTATCGAGCAAGGAACCCCTTGGTCGGGCACTGAAGCTGATGAATCGAACCTGCCGCAGGAGCTTCAGCGGGATGAAAAAGCGATTTCCTTCACCAAGGGTTGTTACCTTGGTCAGGAAACAGTCGCGAGATTGGATGCACTCGGTCGAGTCAACCAGCTTCTAACGCGAGTGCAATTAGGTGCGGAATCGCCTGAAGCGGGCGCGGAACTGAAAGCCGACGACAAGGTTGTGGGCCGAGTCACTTCGGTGGCTTGGTCACCCAAATTCAATCAATGGATCGGTTTCGCGTTTGTGCGTCGGGCTCAAGCATCAACCGGAACGGTGTTGCAGGTCGCCGGGGGCGGAACCGCAACGGTTTGCTGAAGCGTTTTCTAGTGCAGGTTGCACTTAATTGTAGCGTTTGTCGCGTTGTGGAAACCGAGTTCAAAGCAGCGAAAACCGCTACACTTGAACGGAATGTGCTCTAAGTTCCGCTGGCTTGTTCCCAACCAATCATCTGACGCCACACCAATTGAGGGAAAATCCACGCGTCTTTGGCGTAGCGTTTGACCAGCCGCTTCGGCTCGCTGCACATGCGATGCAACCACTCGACGCCCGCACGTTGCATCCAGACCGGGGCTCGTTTTTTCTCGCCTGCCAAGAAGTCAATCGTCGCGCCAACGCACAACGCGGCTTTGGCTTCCATCTTGTTGTGGTGCTGGTGGACCCAAAGTTCTTGCTTCGGAGCCCCAAGTCCGACGACCACGACATCGGGTTTCGCTTGAGCGATTAGGTTCAGGATTCGTTTGTTTTCTGAATCATCTTTCTCGAAACCCAACGGAGGGCTGTAGATGCCAACCGTTTTGACGCGAGGCCATGTTTCTTTCATGTTCTCTGCGGCTCGGAAGGCAACGCCCTCGGCAGCACCCAGCAGAAAGACGCGTAGTTCGCCCGACTCTTGAAACGAATCAAACAGCTTCGGCACAAGTTCGGATCCTGCAACTCGCTCGGGTAGCGGCTGGCGAAGCAATCTTGATGCCCAGACGATCGGATGGCCGTCTGCCAAAATCATCGCCGCGTCATCGTAGGCGTCACGCAAGCCGGGGTTTTCTTGCAACAGCACGGCGTGGTCAACATTGGGCGTCACCACAAACCGGCACCCTTCAGCCGGAACATCTGCTTCGATCCAAGCCCGCAGTTTGTCAACCGCTTCTGGCATGCGCATGGCGTCGATATCAATTCCAAAGAGAGTTTTTTTGGGGGTCATGTTGAATCAATCAAACAGGTGGGATTTCTTCAGGACGCCACGTCGGCTGATCACTGCATTGAAAAGTACGTCGGTCTACGTTCGCTTGCCGTGTTGTCGAGTGAGGGTCCTTCGATTCGCGGCAAAGTCATCCAGATTTGACAGTTATGACGATCATTTGGCGCGTCCAACGAGTGCCACGAAGTTGTTGACTGCAAATAACGGTTTTCGCGTTTGCCGTAACCAACACTCTTACAGGAAGGGTTCCAGTAACATTTGGAAGCGTTCCCGAGCCCTTGCTTTTTGTCGCAATTCGACTCCGGCGGCTCCCCACGGTTTTCAGTTCAAAACACGATTTGTCCAGAGATTTCAAGCAAACCCCATTACTTCCAATCATCTGATGCCCAAGTGGAGATACAACGCGATCGATTTGTACCGAACGGTCACCCGACCTTTGCGAGGGCTGTCGGTTCGGTCGATGAAGCGTCGCGGCAAAGTCCCCATTTTCATCCTCTTTTATCATCGAGTTAGTAATGAAAAACTAAATGACTGGACGATCACAGTCAGCAAGTTTGCTAAACAGATGAAGTGGCTGCAGAAAAACTTCGACATCGTTGACCTTGAGGAATGCCAACGCCGAATTTCAAGTGGATACAATGACCGGCCAACCGTGGCGATCACGTTTGACGATGGCTACCGCGAAAATGGTGAGTTCGCGATCCCTTACTTGGTGGAGAATCGGATCCCAGCCACCTATTTTGTCACGACTGACAACACGCTTGGGCAGACGCCGTTCCCGCATGATGTGCAACGCAACGAACCGTTGGCGACTGACGATGTCGATTCACTGAGGCTCTATGCCAGTGCCGGCATCGAAATTGGGGCTCACACCCGGACCCATCCCAGCATGAGTGACGTCGTTGAGCCCGAGCAAATCGTCGATGAAGTGATCACGTCGACTCGAGAATTGGAAGCTGCGATTGGGAGGAAGATTCGTTACTTTGCATTCCCATTTGGCAAACCAGTCAACATGAATCCGATCGTGTTTCATCTGCTTAAGCAATGCGGCTTTCTGGGTGTTTGCAGTGCCTTTGGTGGATGGAACGAGATCGATGGTGATGCTTTTCATCTACAACGCATTCACGGCGACCCTGTATTTGCTCGGATCGGAAATGCGTTGACCTACGATCCCCGGGGCGGACGAATTCCGCCCTACGATTACTCGATCGACGCCGCCGATGAAGACCTGTTTGAGCGACTGGAGAAGACGCTTGAGTTGGTGAAAACGAAACCTCAACAGGCACAGCTGCTTCTGCCTGAAGCACTGAACATGCTTCCTGCCCCTATCCCAACGGAAAAACCATGAGCCGCTCAGTTGTGTCACAAACGAAAAACGAACGCCCAATGCGTATTCTTTTCCTGATCACCAGCATGCCGGTCGGAGGAGCAGAAACGTTGTTGGTCAACATGGTGCGACGGATGGATCGCGACCGGGTTGAGCCTTTGCTGGGTTGCATGAAGGAAAAGGGTGTTCTGGGCGAGGTCCTAGCGGATGAAATTCCCGTCTTTGAGAACTTGATCAACCACAAGTTCGACATCGGTGTTGTTGGCCGATTGGCTAGTCTGTTTCAAAAAGAAAAGATCGATGCCGTCATCACCGTTGGAGCGGGCGACAAGATGTTCTGGGGTCGCCTAGCAGCACGACGCGCGAAGGTGCCGGTGATTCTTTCGGCTTTGCATTCCACCGGATGGCCTGATGGCGTCGGTCGACTGAATCGAATGCTGACTGGTATCACCGACGGATTTATCGCCGTCGCGAAAGACCACGCTCGCTACCAGATTGAGCAAGAGCGTTTTCCTGAGAGCAAGGTTTTTATGATTCCAAACGGAATCGACACGGACCGGTTTCAATTTTCAGATACGGCACGCGATCGCTGGCGTCAAGAATGTGGAATTCCGGCGGATTCGCCTGTGATGGGAATCGTTGCGGCACTCCGGTCAGAGAAGAATCATGCTCAGTTCGTCGACGCCGCGGCGATAGTCCTTAAACAACGTGAAGACGCTCATTTTGTGATTGCGGGCGAGGGGCCAGAACGTGAGTTGATCGAAAGCAAAGTCGCCGAGCACGGAATCGAAAAGAATTTTCACCTGCTTGGGTCCATTGATGACATCCCGGGCGTACTTTCGATGATCGACATTTTTACGTTGACATCCCACAACGAAGCCAGCCCGGTCTCGATTTTGGAAGCGATGTCTTGCGAACGACCGGTCGTTGCCCCGAATGTTGGCTCGATCCACGAATCTGTTTTGGAAGGCAAAACCGGATTCCTTGTTGACGCGGGAGACACTACTGCCACCGCAGATCGCTGGCTACGCTTGATCGACGATTCGAACTTGACTGATCAGATGGGTTCCGCCGCGCGGGAGCACGTGATCGCGAACGGGTCCCTAGCCAGTATGACGGATGGTTATATGGATCTGGTGGAGAAGATCTACTCTGAAAAACGTGGAAAACAGAATGGGCAACGTAAGAGCACAGTGGCAATCGCCCCTGCTCTACCTCAAAGCACCAGCACGACACCAACATCGACGTCAGTGTGATCGCGAGACGTTTGTTGTCCGCTGCACAACCGCAGGTCACTTCGTCATCAAAATGAATTAGGCTCCGGCCGCACCTGTTTTTGCCAACACGCGATTGATCCCTGCGCGGCTCGGACGGAGCCTCGCCCTCCCAATCAACTCGGCTCGGGCGGAGCCTCGTCCACCAGCCCCGCCGATCAGACATAGGGGCACGACTCGAAAAGGCGATTCCTTGTCGTTCTGATGGCTGATACAATCAAGGCTCCATCCATTAGGCACGCATGCCGATCGAATTATGAAGCAGATCACCGTCCCATTTCTTGCCGCGCTGGCGAAAGTCCTGAGCGGGGCGACCGTGCGCTGGGTGGACTGTGAGCCGGACACGGTGCAGCGAGTTTACTTCGCCAATCACACCAGCCATCTGGATTCGATCGTGCTGTGGACGTCGCTGCCCAAAAACATTCGTGCGGTGACGCGGCCGGTCGCTGCGGCAGACTATTGGAACGGCGGCCCAGTGCGGCGATACCTTGCGTCGATGTTCAATGCTTTGCTAATTGATCGCAAAAAGGTCAAGGTTCGCAACACTCCCATCGACATCATGATCCGCGAGATCGGATTCAAGGATTCTCTGATCGTGTTCCCTGAGGGTGGGCGAAATCTTTCTGGAGATCTTGGGGAGTTCAAAAGCGGGTTGTTTTATCTCGCAAAAAAGCGACCGGACTTAGAACTGATGCCGGTTTACATTGACAACTTGAATCGCGTGATGCCAAAAGGCGAATTTCTTCCGGTTCCGTTGCTCAGTTGTATTACCATTGGTGCGCCGATTTGGTTGGAACGCGGCGAGAAAAAGAACGAGTTTTTGAGCCGTGCCCGAGAAGCGGTACTGCGTCTCAAAGCAGACTGTGATAACGTGTCATAGGTGTTTTTTCGCAGCATCCGTGCGAAGCCCGGCCCACGAGCCTGTTTTTCTTTTTCAGCCCATTTTTGCCCTATTCCGCCGGGAATCCTGTGATCGCTTTTTTTAGCCCTGCCCTTGCGATTTTTGGATCGGATCTGCTGTACGACGCCGGTACGATTGCCCTAGTGCTGGTGGTCGTGATCTCGCTGGTGATCATGATGGCGATTGGGCAGTGGCTGAAGCGAAAACCTGAATCACATTACGATCCCGCTATCGTCCGGACGTTCAACAAACGGGTCTCTTCGTGGTTGACGATCAGCTTGATGCTGGTGCTGGTGTTGCTGACCAACAAAGTCGTGACCGTGATTCTGTTCGGCCTAGTCTCGTTCTGGGCGTTGCGCGAGTTCATCACGATGACTCCGACGCGACGAGGCGACCATCGGACGTTGTTCTGGGTGTTCCTTGGGTTCACGCCGGCTCAGTATGTGCTGGTCGCGATGGATAAATACCAATTGTTTACCATTGTGATTCCTGTCTACGCGATGCTGTTCATTCCTGCTCGGATTGCTTTCACCAGCGATCACAAACGCTTTTTAGAAAGATCAGCAAAAATCCAGTTCGGATTGCTGATCTGTGTCTACGCATTAAGCCACGCGGCGGCTTTGCTGAATTTGGATTTGGTAACCTACGACTATACGACCTCCGATTACGTCCCGTGGCAGGGGAAGCCAGCCGGTCTACTGTTTTTCTTTGTGGTCATCGTTCAGGTCAGCGACATGCTGCATTTCGTCTGGGATCGCCTGTTCGGTCGGCATGTCATCGCCGCGACGGTGAATTCGACCAAGACGTGGGAGGGCCTGATTGGGTCAGCTTGCTGCACGGCACTGGTCGGTTTGGTGATTCAACTACTGTTTCCTGTGACGCCCTTCACTTGGTACGGAGCGGGCTTCATGGCTCTTATTATTAGTGCGATGGCTTCGTCGGGCAGCATGACCATGTCGGCAATTAAACGCGACCGAGGACTAAGCGATTACGGAACGTTGGTGACCGGTCACGCCGGAGTGCTCGATCGAATTGACTCGGTATGCTTTGCGGCTCCGATTTTCTTTCACGTGACTCGTCTGTTCCTCGATGCGAATTCTGGTGCCTACTTGAACTAG
>CALFUT010000064.1 GCA_937929805.1 uncultured Pirellulaceae bacterium | reverse complement strand
ATTCGCGCTCGTCGGAAACTTGGGCAATGCAGTCACGTCCTACTCACAAGGGGACATCAACTTTGATGGAACCGTTAATGTTCTTGGCGACGCGTTTGCGTTGGTTGGAAATCTAGGAATGAGTAACCAATAAGTAATCGCGAATCGGCCTTGTTTGGTTTTAACTAAATCTCAGAATTGAGATTTAAACTATTCCAAACTGCCTTCCTAAGATTGATGATTCTTCGAGAGCCTGTCCCGACCGTTGGGGCAGGCTTTTTTACGTCGGTGCATCGGGGACGTGTACATCTTCTAAAATTGACAGTGGGTGCCAAAAGCGAAAACGCCATTTGCGACTGCGGTGCTGAAGCTTAGCCATTCGGAGTGGAAGCTCTGGCCAAGTGAGAAGACACTTCTGGGAATTCCTCCGAGATGCAACAGTCAGCGTGACTCTGAGGCCAAACAATAAAACATTGTCGCGTTTCGGCCATTTGCGATTTGGTTCTACTCGGGTCTTTCTATTTTGGTTTAAAAATGGCGTCATTTCCAATTTTCATTGCGGTTAACTCGGTGACGCGATTTGACATACTGCTTTCGTTAGCCAAACGTTTGTTACAAAATTAAGTTGCTTTTCGAGGCCCTTGATGGTAGCTTTAGTCAGGACTTGCACCGTAACGACCGATGATAAACGGGTCGTTTCACCCGCGACTTTCCTTTCTTCACTGCTCGCCCTCTTCCCTTCCCAGAGTATTTCTTACCCTCGAATCAGCGTTGATTCCAGCTGCCCCCAGAACAGGATTGAAACAGTGTTGTATTGCCATCGATCATTTTTATTGTTGATGATTTCGCTCTTGGTTGGGAGTGCTTCCGCGCAAGATTACCCCTATGCCAACGTCGCACCTCAAAGTGCTTCGTTAACTGTCAACACATCGACTTCGGTGCCGTTCAACAACTTGTTGCTCGGGTTGAACACCAACTTTCCGGAAAATCTTTATGGGTTGGACGGTTACAATGACTCAGACGGTCAGGCTTTGATCGTCGAGTGGGCTCCGCCTTCGCTCAGGTTTCCACACGGTGTCTGGGCGAACTACTATGACTGGGAGGTCGATGGTCGCCGAATTTACGATGACTATGACACGATTTACAGACCGGCAGTGGAGAACGTGCCGCAGCTACGGTACGGTTACGACGGGTTCAAACTTCTTCATGACTTCCTTGGGTTTGAAGTCCTGCACACGTGGAATATCACGTACGACAGCCCGGCAAAGGGAGTCGCGAGGCTTTTGGACAGAAGAGCAGATGGCTTTCCGGTCGAACGAATCGAACTTGGCAACGAGACTTTCTGGCGCAACCAGCGAAGTAACGCCGTTGCTACTCCTGAGTTGTATGTTGGTGTAGCGAGTGCTCATGCAGCGGCGTTGAAAGCAGTCGATCCCGAAATCCAGCTTTCAGTTCCGGTTACGTGGCGGACGGGGGGAACACTCCACGGGCCTTGGAACGCAGCGTTGGCTGCTGACCAAAGCTACTACGATGCGGTCACGCTTCACCGGTACATTACTCCCGGCGAGCCTACCGTTGCTGGTTTGCAGGAAGTGCTCGACGCTCGCAGGATCATGATTCAAACAGCGGAAGATATCCGCTCGCAGTTTCCCGGCAAGCCAATATGGTTGACCGAGTGGAGCATTGATGCGGGAGAGAATGCGATCAGTGTGCTGGGTCTTTTCGACACCTACTTAGGGATAATTGATCGCCCAGACTTATTCGGGTCGGCCGAGTACTTTCAGATTCACAATCACGATCCGTTTATTGTCTATGACAGCGACGCAAATCCTAAACATGTGAAAACCGCTCGCGGAGCGGCCTACGACATTCTTCGCGGCGTGTTCCTCGACAGCGAACTTGTATCAGCATCGATGACATCGACAGAAATCACACCGGGCTTGGCTGCGGCGACCGGCAAAGCCGTGCTCAAAGACGGGGAGCTTGTCGTTTATGCCATTAATAAGTCCCCGGTCGGTGTCGAACTTGACTTAAATATTAACGGAGGCCCTTACAGCGGCCCGTACAGCCATGAAGCGTTTCAGTTTGACATCGTTGATGACTTCCCGTCATTCGGTCTATCAGAAAGCGCGTTAGAGCCGGTTTCATCCACGCCGGGTGCGATCATGCTTCCGCCACTTTCGATCAGTGTTCTTTCTGGTTTCGATCCTGTCGCACCACCGGCTGCTGCGGTGGTGATTGCAGGCTGGGACACATGGGAGAACGGTAGTAACCCTGCCGCCTCGGTCACCGCAGCAGGAGTCACTGGTTCAGCGGTCACTAGCTCGGAAGGAGTCGGTTGGCATGTCTTGGACGGGCGAGGTGCGAGTGCTGACGGCGACTGGGGAACCTTTACCGGGCTTCCGGCAGCAAGCACCACAGCTGGAGAGGGTGTGGAAAACGAAAATCTTGAGCTATCCAACGCGACGACCGGTGGCACGATCACGTTCACTGTCACCAACAGCGGGTCGGAAGCGTTTGTTCTCGATGGATTCCATTTTGATGCGTACGCTTTCCGCCCGAAAGCCGCCAGAGCTTACGAACTGAGTGTGGTTTCAGGGGGTATTACCAACGGTGTCATTTACACGTCAGCCGACGATGAAATTGCGTCGGTCGGAGGTGCATGGGGTGGTAATGCACACGACGATATAAGTCACTCCTTGTTGGGACTGGCCGACCATACTCTTGAGACCGGTGAAACGGTCAGCTTCATGTTAGCGTTCTCAAGTGGGGTCGGAGACAATGCAGGCGGCCATGACCTTTGGGTCGATAACGTTGCTGTCACGGGCTCCGTTGGTGCCATTTCGGCACTCATTGGTGATTTTGATGAAGACGGTGACGTCGATCTGGTGGATCTTGATCACTACAACTCCAACATCGGAGCCGATGCCACGGGTGAATTGGAAGCTCTTGATCTGAACAATGACGGCACTGTGGGTGCAGACGATTTTGCTCAGCACTATGAAACGCTGGTCGAAACATCCAACGGGCAAGTGGGCACGTTTGCCGGTGACTTGAACCTTGATGGAACTGTCAATGTACTAGGCGACGCCTTCGCTCTGATTGGAAACTTGAATAATCCTGCGACCAGTTGGTCGCAAGGTGACATTACCGGCGACGGAATCGTCAACGTTCTGGGCGACGCATTTTTGCTGATCGCCAACCTCGGAAACAGCAACGAGTAACCGAATCGTCGAAGCAACTGTTAATTGTGTTACAGGCTTTGTTGAACCAAGAACCGTTGGTTAACGGCTTGCGTTTGGAAGAGTTTGGTAATGGACGAGCTCATGAATGGAAGTTTTTACGGTTTATTGGCAAGTATTCGCGATTGCCTGTGGCAGTGAAACTGTTTTTGGGCAGGGCTCCGGGTGCACCGAATGGGCTGGAGTGAATCCACCTCTCGATACTCGGATTCGAGACAACGGAATCGACTGCATTTTTTGGTCGAAAACTTCGGAAACACTGGTAAGAGTTGGTTCCGACGTGACGGACTGGTCACGGTGGTTTGCGACAAGTCGCTTATGTTTGGCAATCTTAATATTTGTAACGATTAATAAGGCCTAGTCACACCAGCGCTTTGAATCCCTCAGTTGGTGATTGCAATCAACAATTCAAAGTGCAAGCCGGTATTTTTTTCCAACCCTGAGTAGAAAAGGTAATTATTGAAGTAATGAGGTATGCCTTTTGCCTATTGATCGCCGTCTGTTTCACGTGTTCCGTTTGTTCGGCGCAGGTCTACCAAGAGAACGGTGGCTTGGTGGTCATGGAAGTCGAGAACACAACTTCTGCGCTCGGTCTTTGGCAAGAGCAGACTTCGTTGTCCGGGTATAGCGGTAGTGGCTACCTTCAGTTTTTGGGAAACACATTTACGAACGGGCCCGCGACCTCGCCGCTTGAGTACACCTTTAAAATCAACCAAGCAGGCCTCTACTATTTGCACATGCATTGTGCCAAGGAAACGCATGACGGGCGAACGGATGTGGCCAACGACTGCTACGTGCGCGTCGAAGGCGACTACAATGCAGGACCGGGGCCGCATAACAGCCACGGTGACAATGCTTCGCGCTCGTTGTTGCAAAGTGACACCAAGTACTTTGGCGGAGC
>CALFUT010000063.1 GCA_937929805.1 uncultured Pirellulaceae bacterium | reverse complement strand
TTGGCAACGCCATCGAGACGCTCATCGGTTTCGAACTTCTCTGCCACGCTCCAAGAATCGACGCTGACGCCACCAGACGCTGTGACCAGCCAAGACCTGCTCAGTCGAGCAAAGCTGCACTGCGTTGGAACCGTCTTAGGGACGGTCCATGCCGGGGTCGTGGCGACTTCTGTCAGGCCAAGAATTGCGGGAATCTCCAGCGAAACGGTCTGAGTCATTTGCTGCTGCTTCAGCAACGCAGCAACCACAGACAGGTCCATGACGTTGCGTAGCTCGCCAAACGTCGCATCGGCAGCGGCCAATTCGTCAAAGTGCTTTGTCATCAGATCAGACCATTTCGAAGCGAACCGGTTTGGTTTTACTCTTTCTTTTCCATCTCGCGACACGACTGTTTCTTCGCAAAGCGTTTTTACACCTTGACCACGCAACTGCCAAACCTGACCGTTGTCTGATTTTGCCAAGGGTTGGTAGTTGCACTCCATCCAGAAACGCGGAGACATCCGGACCATCTTGGCTTTTCCCTTGACCGCCAACTCCAGAAAGCTTGGCAGCGATTTGATCGGCGAAGGCTCAAGCCCCATCGCGATTCGTTTCATCTTGTAGTCTGCGGCAACCAGCACATTGGCGAAGCGGCTGTCCTGAGGAACGCCAGTCAAGCTAATCTCTTGGTGACCCATGACCTGTTCGACGTCGCCTTGTAGAGAAGGGTCGAAGCCACCACCTTGTTTTAACTGCCGAAAGAACTGCGACAACTGCTCAACGCCCTTTTGGGTGGGGTCAATCGACACACTGATTCCCGAACCTTGGTTTGCAGCATCAACGGATCGCATCGCCACTAAGAAATCTTCTAAATGAATCACGGGCCGGTTCGTTGTTGCACCGACGATTGAACCGCCGGGACTGACCTTCCAACCCTCGGCTGGACCGCCCAGAATCACGTCGTTGGTCTCAGGCGAAAGAATGACGAACTCGACTCTTTGCAAACCGGCCATGTACTGGACCTCGGCCGGAAGTTGTTTTCCCGTTCGATCGGTTTCGTTAACCACTTCTTCCAGTCCTCGCAGCGAGATCATCCGCATCGAAGTCGACTTGCTGATGTCTTGATCCGCGGCGTTCAAGTAATCCTGAACTTGTCGCAGGGTCGACTCGTCCAGATTTTCGAACCCCTGCTGAATCACACCTTGGGCGTCGATCTTGACGCCGCCAACACGACCAAGCAAAAGCTGTGCGGATGCGGTTTGAGATACGCTGCTGACCAGCGCCAAACTGAACAAAATTGCAAACTTGGCAATACGTGCCGACATGGCTTCGACTCCTGAGAGCTATTCGACCGGAAACCACGAAAGTTGTCCGAGACTCGGTCGAAGGCTTGACTAAAATGTATGGTTGATTGATCGACCGTTTTCGCGGTAAAGGCCCAACTTTGCGGCTCTTTTTGCGAAAGTCTGGCGAAAGCACCCCAATACCCTGTAAGATATGAGTAAACGGTACGCTCGACCGAACACTCAGGCTAATCCGATCTCTCGCGAAAAGCAATAAACGACCGACGAAATGGCCGATCTGAGTCGTAAAGAGCTTGCTTGGCCAACCAGACACTGCTGCGACTTTGGCGGGCAAAATCAGGCGGCCGACAGTCACAGGCTTTATCCGTGACAATCGCGGGCCGAAAAACCTTACTCGAACTCAATGGCAAACCCAGAAAAGGGACGCGGATAACTCGGAAATTATGGGAAACCCAACGAACCGACAATCCGCAGACAATGTTGCCTACCTAGTGATTAGGGATGGCAAGAAATGGTCAGACGTGTTCAAGCTGATGCCCGGCAGAACCGTTACGATCGGAAGGTCTCCCACCAGCCAGATTGTCATCAAAGACGACCAAGCCAGTCGCCAACATGCCGAAATCTTCCAGACGAGTGGGAAGTGGACGCTGCGGGACCTCAACAGCCGCAACGGGACCTCGGTAGGCACCGACCGCTTGACGGGCGATCGAAACTTGAAGCCGGGCGACATCATCTGGATCGCCAGCACTCAGATGGCGTTCGTCAACGACTTGAGTACCGCTTACAGCAAGGAAGCGGTCTCGGCCATGAAGATGCTCGAGTCGGAGATTTCGCAAAGCGACGAAAACTTCGACGACGCAGCAACGATTCTGGATTTGAAAGTCACAGAGCCGACCAATATCACGCACCGTCGGCAGAAGACGAAGTTTCTTCAAGGAGGCGACGAGAAAAATCCGGATGATGCTGAGGGCGACGGCGAAGGAGTCGAGCAGACCGAGCGCGCTGCGACGCGCTTGTGTCGTCTGGCATTCGAGCTGGCCAACGAAACAACCCCCCGCGCAATTGCTCGAATGGCGATCGACAGCCTAGTCGATGGAATTCAAATCGATGCCGGAGCCGTGTTAATGGTTCCACGAAATCGTCCCACCACGGTTGATCCAAACAAACTGGAATTGATCGCTTCGCGAAGCGATGAACGGCCCGACTACCAGCGTGTTTCCAGCTTCTTGGCCGAAACCGTTCTGCGCCGCGGTGAAGCGGTGTTGGCCCGCGACATTCAAGACGATTCGGCGCTCGGTTTGCGAGACGCACAAGGATTGATCCATGCGACCAGCGTGATTTGCGCGCCAATTCGTATGAACAATCGCTCCATCGGACTGGTGCATCTGTACTCGACCGTCCCCGACGTGATCCTGTCGCCCGATCACTTGGAATTCACGTTGGCCGTTGCCGAAACCGTCGCCATGGCGTTGCGAACGCGTTATCGCGAGCAAAAACTGGTCGACGATCTTTCTAAAACTCGAACCGAAATCGACCTGCTGCGAAACCAACTTGGATTCGAAAGCGAAATCGTTGGAGCCAGTGCGGCCATGTTTGCCGTCCACGAACAAGTCGCTCGCGCCGCACCCAGCAAAGCGACCGTGCTGATCCGGGGAGAAAGTGGCGTCGGCAAGGAATTGGTTGCTCGGTCGGTTCACTTTTCCAGCGACCGAAAAAAGGCGCCTTTTGTTTGCCTTAACTGTGCTGCTCTTTCGGAATCATTGCTCGAAAGCGAGCTCTTTGGCCACGAAAAAGGAGCCTTCACTGGCGCAACTGATCGCAAAATGGGCAAGTTCGAAGCAGCCGATAAAGGCACGCTGATGCTTGACGAGATCGGCGAAATGAGTCCTTCGATTCAAGCGAAATTTCTTCGCGTGCTCGAAGGCCACCCGTTCGAACGCGTTGGTGGCAGCAAAGCGATCAAGGTCGATGTGCGAGTCATCGCGGCGACCAACCGAGACCTTGAAGCCGCCGTTCGCAAAGGGACTTTCCGCAAAGATTTATTCTTTCGATTGCACGTGATTCAGATCAATGTGCCGCCGCTACGTGAGCGACCCGAAGACGTATTGGAACTGGCCGAATTCTTTTTGCGAAAATTCAACAGCGAAACTGGACGCAAGATTCGTGGTTTTTCTGCGCAGGCAAAACAACGACTTCAAAAGTACTCGTGGCCGGGAAACGTTCGCGAATTAAAGAACGTGGTCGAGCGAGCCGTGGTGCTGGCTCGCGGTGAAATGATCGAAATGGACGAACTGATTCTGACGAACCTTGGCCCGGCCGCTGATGCCGGTATCGATCAGGCGCCCGTCGAAAATGAGTATCGCGAACGGTCTCTGGCGGAAGTTGAAGCCGACCATATTCGCGCGACGCTAACCGAGACAGGCTGGAACAAGAGCAAATCCGCTCAGATTCTCGGCGTAGAACGTTCGACGCTCGACCGCAAGATCAAGCGATACGAAATCGTGCGTGAAACGGTTTGAGTTTTTGAGTCAACTCTGAACGCGACTGAACAAACAGATTTCTATGATTGCAAAGATTTACATTGTCATCGTCGCCATGACTTATCTTGGGCTTGCGATTTGGTGTACGATTTCGCCAGATGTGACGTCGGAGAAAGTCGGGTTTGAGCTAAAGGGTGGGACAGGCCAATCCGAGTTTATGACGGTCTATGGAGGACTTGAGTTTGGTCTTGCGTTAGTTCTGCTGGCAACGTTGGTCAAACCAGAGTTCGCCGTCTTTGGCGTGTTTGCCAGTGTGCTAGTCCATGGTTCCTTGGTGCTGTTTCGAACCATCAGCTTTTTCATGTACAGCAATATTGGCTCGATGACCTACAAGCTGGCCATTGGCGAATGGGTTATCTTTTTGCTGGGGTTGGTGATACTGTTCGCGAGCCGAAAATCTTGAAACTCTAAGCAGCAAGTTTGCCAAGCGATTGTAAATCGTTTTCAAATCCCCGACCAAATCAACCGTTTCAAAACGCCAATGATCGGGATCCCAACGCCGGCCAAAACCTTGCCCGTGGAGCGTTGTTGGCAGGACAACCTTTTACGATACACCTGACCTTCGTGCTCAGAAAATTCTGACAGAATCAACCCTTGCCAAATTTGCCAATCAGGTACCGTGTTGGCGACACGTCAGTCGTGAACAGAACAAAGAACGGAGTCTTTCGATCATGACACGGTAAGCAACGAGATGCAGAACCGATTTCACAGGGAAAGAATTGCGAGCAAGGTCTAATTAGTTGGGCCACCATTCGAACGAGCGACTTATGTCGCAAATCCACCATGATTTTTTGTTTCGCACGAAACGACTGTCGTTGAATTGAGATACACTTTATCAATGTTCGGGCGACGAACGCTAATTGATTTGCTTCTGGGCGAGGATATGAAAGTAAATTTTGGTTTGTTGGTGTGTTTGCTCGCCACTGTTTTGACTACGCGAAGTCTAGCTGACGCGGCCCAACGTCTGCCCGATATCGTGGTTTACCTCGCGGATGATTTATCCGCTCGAGACCTGCGACTGCATGGTGGGACTGATATCGAAACGCCCGCGATCGACCGACTGGCCGCTGACGGGATGACCTTCGATCGAGCGTTCGTTGCAAGCCCATCATGTGCGGTCAGTCGTGCGGCATTGTTAACCGGTTTGATGCCGGCACGAAACGGTGCCGAAGAAAATCACAGCCTTCCTCACGATCGCGTTCTAAAACTGCCGCAGGTTTTGAACGAGATGGGCTACCAGACCGCCGCGTTCGGTAAAGTCGCTCATTCGCGCAGCGCTCCCGACTATCATTTTGAAGTTCACGACGGCCAAAAAGAAATTCTCGAGCTTCGTAAATCGGTAAAGCAATTTCTAGAGAACCGTACAGATACTCGACCGTTGGCCTTGTTCGTGGGCGTGTCGGATCCGCACGTCCCGTGGCCCAGCAAGTCAACGATCGACCCCGCAACGATGTCGATGCCTCCGCAATTGCTTGATACGCCTCGCACACGTGTGCAGCGATCTCGGTATCTGCAGGAAGTTAAGAACTTGGATGCGTATCTGGGCGAACTTCGCGAATTGACGGACAAGCACATGTCGAAAGACAAGCTGTTTGTGTTTTCGAGCGATCACGGAGCCCAATTCCCTTTCGGCAAATGGACATTGTATGAAGAAGGTATCCGAGTGCCATTAATTGTGGCTCAGGCGGATACAATCAAAGCAGGTACTCGAACCGACGCGATGGTCAGTTGGGTCGACATTCTACCGACCTTGATTGATGTAGCTGGTGGTGATACGCCTGACGATCTGGATGGTCGCTCGTTTGCTCCGGTGCTTTTTGACCACACGGCAAATCATCGCAATCAAATCTTCACGACCCACAGTGGAGATCGAATGATGAATGTCTACCTAAGCCGGTCGATTCGCGGCGATCGCTATAAGCTGATCTGGAACCCGCACCCCGAATTTGCATTCACCACGCACATTGATTTGCTGCTGAGAGAAACTTCTGGAGATTATTTCAGAGAATGGACCGAGCGGTCGAAGAATGATCAGGCTGCCGCCAAGGTGGTAGCGAAGTATTACGGGCGGCCCAAGTTTGAGCTGTATGATTTGAAGCAGGATCCCAGTGAGCTTGTGAATCTTGCGGGCAAGCCCGGATTGAAAGCGATTCAGCAGAAGCTGCGGAGCGATTTGAATGCTTGGATCAAAGAGCAGGCCGATCAGCTGACAGTTTTTCATGAGCCACTGATGCTCGACTCCCCGGAGACTTGGGTTCCAAGGAATTGGAAAAAGAAGTGATTCATCACTGCGGCTGTTGTGTGCCACCGATACACATGAACACGGAACTGCCGTTGATAAAATACACGAAGGCCTTTGGCTCGGTTTCGCTTGGAACCATTAAATTTCCTTAGCTTCACGCAGCTGGTGGGCTCATTTGTTTGGAGATCCCTTAGGTCCAATCAGTCAAATTTTTCGATTAGCGTGATCTGCATTCGTTCTTCGTACGATTTTTTTGCGTATGAAGATGCCTTGACCGCCGGAAGTAAGCGTTCCCCTTCGTCGCCCAACCAATCAAGGATATTCAACACAGTTAGCGAACAGTAAGAATTTTGCTCCAAGAGTTCCCGCAAACATTGGAAGCCGGCATCCTTGTCGCCTGCATTGATCATCGCCCAAGCGGCAATCGCTCGCACTTCGTGTGATTCATCGTCCAAGCAACCCGAAACCGATGTGGCATCATTGAGCAAAAAACAGCCCACCGCCGCCCAATAACGAACTCCGACTTCCGGGCTTGCGAGCCGTTCCTTCAACGCAGGAAGGTTGGCACGGTTTTTTTCTAGAGCCAGATCGGCCGCATCGAGCAAATCCGGAACGCTGTAAAGTTTGGGGTCACGAACGTAATCGAAAATCGTCAGATTACTCTCAGCCGCAAGTCTCACCATCTCCGATTCGGGAATGAGCCCGGAATCGTGGAACTTGACTTGCTGCCGCCGCAGCTCTGCCCGCAGTTTGGACGCTATTTCTTTGTGTGCCGAATCATTGATTAAGTTGTTCAGGTTGTCTGGGTCGGTCTGCATGTCGTACAACTCTTCCGTCCAGCCTTTGGGCAAAAAGAAACGAGATTGTTCCTCAGTCGCGTTGCCCGATTGCACATGCTGCTGCCATGCAACCGTAGCTTTCAACTTCCACATGTAACTCAGGTGCTGCATCCACGGCACGTAGGGCATGTAGTTGCGGATGTAAAGAAACCGCTTGTTGCAAATCGCACGCGCGTTTTCTAATCGCTCGTCCATTCTGCCGCGAAAAGCAAAGTGGTATTCCTGCTCGGGCTCAATCTTAGGACCAAGGAACACGGTTCCATGCATGTACTCGGGAACTTTAGTGCCAGTCAACGTAAGCCACGTCTTTGGCATATCAACAAAGCTGACCAAACGATCGATCTTAGAGCCCGGTCGTGAATTGGGCCAAAGTTGCTTGTACGCTTCCGGAATTCGGACAATCAATGGGCAATGAATGCCGGTCTGAAATAGGAAACGTTTGCTGCGAGGAAGAACTCCGCCATGGTCGGAGTTATGAACGACGATCGTATTTTCGGCTAAGCCAAGCTCTTTCAACCGCTCAAGCGCGCTACCGATTTTCGAGTCCATCCGCTTCACGGCATCGTGGTACTTTGCGTAGTTCTTGCGAACGTCAGGAAGGTCAGGATGGTAATCATGAAGTCTGGTGTTAGACGGATCGTGCGTTGTGTTGTCGACATCCCCCTGAGCCTTGCTTTCGTGTGATTCTGTCGCGTTGATGACTTGAAAAAATGGCTGATTGTCTTTCAATGCTCGCCAATCGACTTTTTCTGGATTATCCCAACAGTCTTTGTCAGGACGGCCACCGATGTTGTAGTCGGTCTTACGGTCGTTGCCGACGTAGTAACCATTCGCTTTCAGCAGGTCTGGATAATACTTGATTCGATCATGTGGAATCTCGTATCGGCTGCGCATTTGAAACGTGCCGGTTGAGATCGAGTGCATGCCGGTGATCCAAGTGCTTCGCGATGGCGCACAGACCGGCGCGTTGGCGTAGCAATGCATGTACTGAAAACCCTCGCTGGCCAGCTTGTCGATGTTTGGAGTATCGGCGTGAGGGTTTCCGTAACATCCGACCCAGTCGATGTTGTTGTCTTCACATGTCAGCCAAAGAATATTCGGTCGTTCTTGGGCTTGAGTGATTCCCACACCTATCAAGAGAAGAAAGGTGGGGAATACTGTCGCAACAGCCACAAGGAACTTTAAATTCAATGGTTTCATCTTGGCCTTCCTGTGGTTTTGAGGCGCCGATCAACTCACTTCACTCGCGCGGATCAGAGTTTTGGCCAAACGAATCGCACGCATGGAAAATTGGGACCAACAAAGCACTTCGGGTCTATTCCCATCGGCGAATTTGATGCGAGTGAGCTTCCATGTCGGATGTCGGAGGAAAAATTCCTATGCCAATCCGATTGCACCAGATCTCGATGCCCGATTTTGTCTGACCAACCTGATCAACAATACCTACGAACAGATTCGCAACCACGTTACCACTTGACTCTCTCCCGACGGGCTCGCGGCTGAGGATCAGGCAACGACCGACTCACCAATCATGCCTGCCAACCCTTCACTGGTTGCGCAGGCATATCGGGAGCTTAAGATTTACTGGCCGTCGAAAAGAACGTTTGCCCGACCAACTATGGTTGCTATCTCAAAAACGCTTCGTGAAGTCCGCCGTCGACGTTGATAATCTGACCAGTCGTTTTGCTTGATCGTGTGGAGGACAAGAAGTAGATCGCTTCCGCTTGATCTGCTGGAGTAATGGGTTGTCGAGTCAAAGTTCGCTGTGCGTAAAACTCCGCCAACTTGTTCCGAAGCTCGTCATCCGATTCGGATTCAGCAAATTCAATTTCGTACTTTGTCAACGAAGCGATCACGCGGTCACGAGGAAACATTGTACTCCCAGCGACAACCGTTGCTGGTGCGACTGCGTTGACGCGCACAAGCGGCGCCATCTCGATTGCCAGTTCACGAACAAGATGATTCGCAGCCGCTTTGGACGTGTCGTAGGCGACGGAGCCTTTTTTGCCAACGACGCCGTTGACGCTGGTCGTCAAAACAACCGAAGCATTCAACCCTTGGTCTTTCAGAACATTTCTCAATTCATCAACCACATTGTAGCTACCTTGCACGTTGACATCGAAGGTGAACTTCCACTTCTCGTCACTAAGGGAACCGTCTCGCTCAGGCGCGACGAACACGCCAGCGGTAACGATAACACGATCAAGTCCGCCGTATGCCAGCAACGTTTGCTTGATCAGTTCGCGAATCGATTCACGATCCGTGATGTTGACGGGCAATCCGATTGCGGGTCCACAGCCTGAGACTCCAGATCCCGCGACTCCAATCCCTAAACCGTACTTGCTAGTTAATTCATCGGCCGTCGACTCAGCTGCCGGCGCCGAAAGATCGGCACAAACGACGTGGGCGCCTTCTTGAGCGATTCGATGAGCGACCTCTTTGCCGATCCCGTTACCCGCACCGATGACCAACGCGATGTCTCGCGACATTTCCTTCTCTGGCGGCTTTCGTTTTAACTTTGCTTCTTCCAGCAACCAATATTCGATATCAAACGCTTCCTGCTTTGGGAGTGCGATGTAGTTACCTATCGCCTCGGCGCCACGCATCACTTCGACGGCACAGGTGTAGAACTCAGCCGTGACGCGAGATTCGCTTTTGTCTTTTCCCCAAGCGATCATCCCAATTCCCGGGATCAAAATGACGGTCGGGTTCGGGTCACGCATCGCCGGTGAGTTATCGTGGCGACACTCGTCATAGTATTTCTTGTAGTCTTCGCGATAGCTTTCGAGACCACTCAGCAGCATCGACTTCAGTGCCTGAAGGCCCGAAGGATCATCTTCGGAGCTGGTTTTCGGATCCCAGTTAACGTACAGCGGTTTGATTTTCGTTCTGAGAAAGTGATCAGGACAGCTGGTGCCAAGTTCAGCCAGACGTTCCGCGTCATTCGAGTTCACGAACCGCATGATTGAGTCACGCGTCTCGACGGTGCCAACAAATTTGTTTTGCTGGGAAACTTGACCTCGCAACCATGGCAAAAGATCGACAAGAATCTCATCACGCTGCTCGTCAGCCAAAGTCGAATGCTGAGCGCCGCCGAACGTCATTTCGCCTTTATCTTTTGACTCGATGTACTCGGCCGCTTTATTGATCAACTCGAGCGTCAGGTCGTAGCATTCTTTGTCGTCATCGGCCCAGTTGATGAGTCCATGCTGGCCCATGACAAGTCCTTTAAGCGCCGGATTTGCTTCGACCTCGCGCTTCATCATCAAGCCGAGCTCGAAACCCGGTCGCAACCAAGGCACCCAGCCAATTTTATCGCCAAAGATTTCGGCAGTCAGCTCTTTGCTTCGATCGCAGGCGGCAATTGCGATGACGCTGTTCGGATGCATATGATCGACGTGACGCGCCGGAAGGAATCCATGCAAGGGTGTATCAATCGAACTTGCTCGAGGGTTCAAATTGAAAGTGCAGTGCGGGAAACAACCAACCATGTTGTCCTCCGCCGGCGTCTTAGGGCCGTTATCGGGAGCATTTTGATACATTGGAATCAGTCCCAACAGCTTGTCCATGTACAGCGAAGCAAAGTTCTCTAGCTTCGACGTCCGCAGATCGCCGCCGGAGCCCTTCACCCACAAAACATCCGTTTCTTTTCCAGTAAGCGGATCAACTTCCATTGCTTTGGAAGACGTGTTACCACCGCCCGTGTTGGTGATTCGTTGGTCGGCTCCTAGGCAGTTCGACCGATAAACAAGTCGTTCGGCCGGTGTCATCTTGCTGACGACCGCATCGTCCCACAAGTAGTCGACATGTTTGAGTTCGCTGAGTGTTGTAGACATCGTTTTGATCTCAGAGCTTCCACCCTGATTCATTAATGGAGTTCTTTAGTAAGTGAATAAATTTTCGGCCAGCCAACCAAGCAGTCAGCAAGAGTCCGGTTCTTCGTGTCAAAAAAAAGCGTCCGAGGGAGGTCAGGCTTCGGACTGAGAGCTCGATTGCTCGCGCCCCATCCACATAGGCGTCGCGATGAACCAAGCAATCGTCGCGATCAAGGCGATCGCTTTCATCACTTCTTGGCTAACCGCTCCCCTAAAAAACAAGACGCCAGATGCGACGATCGCCAACAGAGCGACGAGTGAAATGATTTTCAAATTTAGTTTCATGTTTTGTTTCTGGTCTATTAGCTAAACGAATGAAAAGCTAAGCGTTGGAAGTCGGTCGTTGAAGGGCTTTACTCAAAGCCAGATAAATAACGCCGCACGCGACCCAGCATGGGATCACGGCATAAGCAGCGAAAATGCCTTGCCAGAAGATCAAGTACAGTCCCACGATGACGGGCAAAAGCCACGCGACAAGAACGGCAACATTGATCGACGAACCGTTCTCTTGGGCGTACTCATCTTGTAGCCCAAACCGCTTCATTAGCCAGTAATCGACAAAGATAACGGCTCCCATCGGGCCTAACACAGTGCCATAAGTTCCCACGAAACCGAGCAACTGAGCCGACAGGTTCGGGAACGCGCCGGCGATCGTGGCGATCGTTCCAGCGACCAACGTCATCGCGATTCTGGAACTTTTGGTAAAAACACCTTGAAAGGCAAGTCCAGCTCGGTAAATCGTCGGGTTTGCCGTCGTCCAGCCTGCAATCACAACGCAAAGGATTCCAGTCCAGCCCAATGCACCCCATGCAAGTGCTCCCGGGTTGGCGGTTGTGTCTTGAGAGAGTTTGATCTGAGCGGCCAGCAATAGACCGGCTGCAATCCACGCCATGTAATGACCAAGGAACATTCCGATTGAAGGTGCCCAGCCGGACGCGGGACTCTTGGCAAACCGAAAGATGGAAAGATCAGCCATGCCGAAGTGCATTGCACCGTTGCAAAGCCACGCGAACACGACAATTTTCCAGAAGCCAAACTCTTGAGCTCCGTCTTTCGCTTGGACGAACTCAATCGCATCGCTCCAGAATTTTCCTTCAGAAATTGCAGGCCATGACGTGGCTCCCATCTGAGCGAGTGAAACAATTCCGCACGCCGCGAAAATGATAATCATCCAAGGCGCGGCGATGTTGGCGAAACGGGCGACGGTTGAGTAGCCTCCCGCTGCAACGGCGGCGATCACAACACCCACCAGCACCACCAGCATGGTGAACGAGGGAGCTCCAAGGCCAAACGTTTCGGCCGGCACTTCGTAATTAATGCCAAACGGGATTCCGACCGCACTCGCAGAAACCGTAATCATCGCGCCCGCGAGAAAACAGAACAGCAGCCCGTTTATTAAGTTGTAAAACTTAACCAGTGAACCACCGGCAATTCGTTCCAGCTGATAGTAAAGCGTCAGGCGTTTGCCGATCGCGATGGGCGTCACTAGATAACGCCACGTCAGCACCGCCAAAATATTGCCCAACAAAAGACCAAGGATCAGATCCTGCAAACTAGCACCGGCCGCAAGAAACAACGGCCCGATCATGAACTCAGTACCGGCCGCGTGTTCACCGGCGTACATCCCCCAAAACTTCCCAGAGCCCAGCAATGCGTTGTCTGGGACGGGTTCTCGTTCGAATTCGCCACCGGAATTGGATGTTTCTTCGCTCATGCTAATTTTGATTTCAGGAAGTGGTCGCGGGCAACGGTGAACGCCTACATTGGTCGAACGTAGCTAACTCTAAAGTGTGAACGCTTAAACTTGTTCACGGACACTGCTGCGGCCAAGCTGCACATCGGTTTCGTATTGTTTAACTTGCTTTAGCCAATCCATTCCAACGGGTGCCCCTTCAGTCATGCAGTAGTAGTCCCACACGGCTCCAATCGGAAGCGTTTTCTGCTCTTCCATCAGTGCTAGGCGGCTTGTGAGATCGCCTTCCAGTTCGAACTGCTTCAGCTGGTAAGTCGGCTCAAGGAATGCCATCAGCATGGCTTTCAGCATGTTGCGGGTCCCGATGGCCCAAGCCGCTACTCGATTGATACTTGCATCGAAAAAGTCGAGACCAATGCGAACGCGATCTACGTAGTTGCCGCGGACAATTTCCTGCGCGATCGCTTGCAGTTCGTCCGACAGGGTCACGACATGATCACTATCCCAGCGAACACCTCGGCTGACATGCAGAAGAATGTCCGGCAGATAAAGCATGGCCGCAGAAATTTTGTCCGAGATCACTTCCGTCGGGTGAAAATGTCCTGCGTCAAGGCAAAGCAACTTCTCACGCGTGATCGCATAGCCAAGATAAAACTCATGCGAGCCGACCACATAGCTTTCGGAACCGATACCAAATAGTTTGCACTCGACAGCGTCTAGAGAATTTTGCGGGTCAAGCTTTTGTTCAAAAATTTTATCCAAAGAACTTGCAAGCCGTTTGCGTGGGGCTGTTCGGTCAGCGGGCAAGTCTTTGTAGCCGTCCGGAACCCAAAAGTTCGTCACACACGGCGACCCGATCGCGGCCCCCATTTCATCGGCAATGTTTCGACAAGCGATCCCGTGATCGATCCAGAATTGACGGATGCCGCTATCCGAATGAGCCAACGTAAAGCCATCATTCGCATTGGGGTGAGCAAAGAAAGACGGATTGAAATCAAGGCCAACGCCTTGCGAGCGAGCCCAATCGATCCAGCCTTGGAAATGTTCAGAGCCAATTTGATCCCGTTCAACCGCAGTAGGGAACTCGCCATAGATTGCGTGTAGGTTGAGGCGATGTTTACCCGGTATTAAAGAGTACGCTTGCTCAAGATCGGCACGAAGTTCGTCAACATTTCGAGGCCTACCGGGATGGTTACCGGTGACTGCCAAGCCGCCGCCTAAATCCTCGTTTAGATTCTCAAAACCCTTGACATCGTCGCCCTGCCAGCAATGCATTGACACGCTGATGTTTTTCAAGCAATTCATCGCGTTGTGAACGTCGACGCCTACTTGGCTGTATCGTGCGGCCGCTAACGCGAACGCCGATTCAATTGCTGATTCTGACTTAGGAGTACCGTTATCCATTTAAGACACACACTTCCTTCTGTGATTTCTTCGAACGTATTATCAAAGCGGTTAAAATAGGATTGTCTCCGTTTGGAAAAGATCCCAAGTCTGCCGCGAATTTGTATGCCTTTGTCAAGCAACCGGAGGTGTTAGATCTGCGATCCAGACGTCCGACTTTAGCGTAAGACAAACTGCCCAAGGCCCGAATGTCCTTTCGATTGTCATTTTGCGTCACGGGCTCTGGGGTGACCAGCTACCGCTCCTACATCCCGAATTTCTGTCTTCATTTTACACGTAAATCAAGTTGTTTCGCGACAGTGATGCCGCATTTTTCCTCGACGCCAGACGCCGCGGCTGGCTCAATCGTCGGAAGATTGTTTGCTTGCCACCGGCCCTTTGGTCAAAACATTCTGCAATGCGTCTTCGCGATACTCGCCCGGTGTTGTTCCAATTTCTCTTCTGAAAACTTTACAAAAGTTTGATAGGGAGCTGAATCCAGACGCATGTGCGACGTTTTTAATGGGCACATGAGTCTCGGCCAGCAGGCGTTTGGCACGTTGAATTCGGCATCCGACCAGCGCTTGGAGAATCGTTTTTCCCAATTGCTCTCTGAAGCGGCGTTCGAGCGTGCGTCGCGTCGTGCCAACGAGCTTTGCAATCATATCGACCGTCACTCGTTGGTGGCTGTGATTCCAAACAACTCTCAGCGCCTCTCTAACGGTCGGGTCCAAAGCATCTGAATCTTGACCGCTGCCCGTTCCCGTCATGGATTTATGCGACTGCTCAAGAACACCCGCCAAAATCGTCATCGCCTGAGCCGTAAGCATCGGCGCATCCTGCTCAGGATGCTTCATGACGAAATCGATCACGTTCTGGTATTGACTGACCGCCTCGACGGGTCTGCGCAACTGCGTTAGCGGTTTATCCTCGCGAAAAAGTCCCCGCTTATGCCATTGGAACAGCAGTTCGCCGCCTAGAGAAATCCAGTACTCAGTCCAACCAGATTCGGGCTCGGGGCGGTACCGATGCCACACGTCTGGGAACAGAGTCATGACGGTGCCCGGCCCAACCTCAAGCGTCCCGGTCTCCCGCGACTCAAATTCGCCTCGACCTTCAACCACGAACACGAATTGGAATTCCGGCAGCACGCGTCCAACGCGCCAGTTAAAGTGATAAAGCTCAGGATGTTGCTGTCGCGGATAGGATGATCCAGGCGGCACAACATCCGTCCCCGCACCCGTTACGTACAGCCCCAACCGAGCCACAATCTCCGGCACCGGAAGATAGGTAAACTTTTCACTGTCTGATTCCGTCATGTCGGAAGACGCCATTGCGGATAGGATTCCGGTGTTGTTGTTCGGAAAATTCAAAGCAGAACTCGTTTGTCGAGGACACAGTTTAACGCAAAACTTAGCGACGAAAACGGTTTATCTGTTGTCGTTTTACGACACCGTTTCAATTGAACGACACAATTCAAGCACCCGCTAACAGCCGTCAGTGATGATTAGTTTTGCATTCGAGCCCGCAAAATTTTGCGAAATTGGTCATGATTATCGCTAAATTGGCTGTCGTAAAACGACAATCGTTTGCGATGCTCAGCGGCGACTCGCATCAGTAAGATGAACGGTCCAATATCGTAGAGAAGCTTCAATCCAACCGTGTGTGATCCGTGCTCAGGCGTTATGTTGTTGATCGGCTCTCTACTTCTTACTGATTCAATTTGAGTAGCATGACAACAGCACATTTGGCGATCGATTTGGGTGCGAGTTCCGGTAGAGCCATTCTTGGACTGCTGGACGACGCCGGCTCGAATGATAGCTCGCCTCGCCAAGTCGAATTGCGAGAACTTCATCGGTTTGAGCACTTAGGGCAACCGACTCCAACGGGCCCGGTTTGGAATCTGGTCGACATCTGGCGAAATATCCTTGAGGGGATGAAGCTCGCCGCCCGTGTCTGCAACGAGGAAGGCTTGTCGCTCACTAGCATCGGGGTCGATTGCTGGGGCGTGGACTGGGTTCTGCTGGGCGAGTCGGGTGAGCTTTTATCTTTACCCCACTGCTACCGTGATCCTCAAAACGACGCGGTTCTCGACGAAACGTTGACACAACTGGGTGGGGCTGAGTGGCTGTACTCGAGGACCGGTATTCAGTTGATGTCGATCAATTCGATTTTCCAAATTGCCGCGAGGCGAAAACGCGAACCGAAATTATTTGAAGCCGCCAGCAAACTGTTGTTCATCCCCGACTTACTTCACTATTGGCTAAGCGGAACGATTGCCGTTGAGCGAACGGTTGCTTCAACCAGCTCGCTTCTAAACATTGAGTCGGGTGACTGGGATCCCGAGATACTAAATCGCCTAGATGTCCCCCAAAGCTTGTTTGGCCAACTTGTCGAACCCGGCTCCGAAGTCGGTACAGTCAGAGACGAACTCGTTTCGCTGACTGGCGTGCCGCGTGACTTGAAAGTGATTGCACCCGCTTCGCATGACACTGCTTCAGCAATCGCGGCAGTTCCGGCACAGGAAGGGACCGACTGGGCTTATCTTTCAAGCGGAACGTGGTCACTATTGGGGGCGGAATTAAAGCAGCCCAACATTAGCCCAGTCGCTGCCAAAGTGCCGTTCACCAACGAGCTGGGTATCGACGGGACCGTGAGGTTTCTCAAAAATATCACGGGGCTGTGGATGGTCCAAGAACTTCAAAGAGAGTTTCGCCAAACGAGAGAAGGCAATTTCGATTTCCCCGAGTTGATGCAAGCAGCGGCAGCGGCAGCACCGTTTATGGCGATCGTAAATCCCAATGACAAACTGTTTTCCGAGCCGGGAAACATGGCCAAGAAAATCGCAGACTTCGCCGAAAGAACAGGGCAGCGTGTGCCCCAATCAGTCGGTGAGTTAATCAGGTGTAGCTTAGAAAGTCTTGCGATTTGTAGCCGGGAAACACTTCGCCAGTTGGAAGAGGCGTCAGGGAAATCGTTCTCGCACCTGCATATTGTGGGTGGCGGAAGTAAAAACGAATTACTTAACCAGTTCATCGCCGATGCGACTGGCTGTTCCGTTATCGCTGGACCAAGCGAAGCGACCGCGGTTGGGAACATTCTGGTGCAAGGGATTGGGTGCGGGGCGGTACGAGATCTCGAAGAGCTTCGAGCCATTGTTCGCAACTCATTCACACCGGTAGCCTTTGGCCCTAGCGATCACGCTGAAGGCTGGAACGACCATTCTGTATTGGTTGGCTGATTAGTTGACCAAGAAGGAAATGGCGCGGCAGAAGAAGGAGACCATGGGATGTCACGAGTGGCCATTTCAAAATCATGCTCCAATCGTTTCGCGTCGTGCGTTTGACATCGATTCGCACCAAGAGGCAACCACGTTGGATGTGCGGCGACATCCACGAAAAATTTGAACCATCCGCTAGTTAAAAGGATTTGATGATGATCTTCAATAAGAAGCAGTTTCTCGCAGTCGTTTTGTTGGCTTGGATTCCTTGCGGCTTGACTCAGGCTGAAGGTCCGGCCAATTCATTGACGGTAGGCGAAGGGTTCGTAAATCCGCTTGGCTTCCACGACGTGACGCCGACATTCTCGTGGAAATTGCCTGACGGCACACGAGCGCAAACCGCATATCGTATTGAAGTCAACAACGAGTCGGTGATCTGGGACAGCGGATGGGTCGAGTCAGATCAATCCGTGTTTGTTCCGTACAAGGGTGAACCACTTCAATCAAGGCAGCGACTCAATTGGCGCGTGAATGTTAAGGATGAGGACGGGAAGGAAGCCGGCTGGAGCGAATCTGCAACGTTTGAGCTGGGCTTGATGTCGAAGGATGACTGGTCTGGGAAGTGGATTCGTCCCGCCGACGAAGGTTCTTCAGAGATCGAACATGTGACTCGGTTTCGCCGCCAGTTTGAAGCGGCAGACAGTATTAAAACTGCACGGCTATTTGTGGCCGCTCGCGGCGTTTTCGAAGTCAGCCTGAATGGACAGAAAGTGGCTGAAGACCATTTTGCCAACGGATTCACCTCCTACAAAAATCGTCTGGACTCGTTGACCTACGACGTCACCGACTTGCTGCAAGAAGGCGAGAATTCGTTCGATGCCATGCTTGGCTTCGGATGGTATGCCGGGCGATTCGGCTTTAAGGGCGAACGCCACTACTTTGGACCGTACCCCGAACTCTTACTGCAGCTGGAGATCGAATACAACGATGGCAGCAAGAAAACCATCGTGTCTGACGAAAACTGGGAAGCGACCTTCGATGGTCCGATCGTTTCATCAAGCATCTACGATGGCGAGCATTTCGACGCGAGAAAAGAGTGGACGAACTGGAAACCGGTTGTCGTGAATGAAGATCTCGGCAAGGCTCGAATTGTTCCCAAGCCATTTCCAACCGTCAAACAGAAGCAAACGGTTCCCGCCAAAGAAATCACCGAGCCTCAGCCCGGTCATTTTGTTTTTGATTTGGGGCAGAACATCGTCGGTTGGGCCAAGCTGAACATTCCAACCGAAAAGGGTAAAACAACCACGGTTCGATTCGCGGAAATGTTGAACTCGGACGGCACGATGCACACCAAGAACTATCGCGGTGCGAAATCGACCGACTCATACACGGCGGCCGAGACTGGCACCATCGAATGGGAACCAAAATTCACGTTCCACGGCTTTCAGTTTGTCGAGCTTTCCGGTTTGCCAGCAGGAGTTAAGCCCGACAAAGATTGGGTCACGGGGATTGTGCTGTATTCTGATTTAGCTCAGATCGGCACGTTCGACTCCTCTCACGCCAAACTGAATCAGCTCCAAAGCAACATTGTCTGGGGACAGCGAGGCAACTTCTTGGACATCCCTACCGATTGCCCTCAACGAGACGAACGGATGGGCTGGACAGGTGATGCTCAAGCTTTCATCCCCACGTCCATGTTCAACTACGAATGTAACGCGTTTTGGAAAAGCTGGCTGGGCTCGATGCGAGACGATCAATCTGACAACGGCAAAATCCCGCACGTGATTCCGGATGTGCTAGGAGCCGGCGGAAGCCCCGGCTGGATGGATGCGGCGACATTCGTTCCGTGGGAAGTTTATGTTCGCGCGGGTGACGTCGAGGCGCTATCCGACAACTATGAGATGATGGAGCGACTGGTCGGTTGGTACCGACGTCAAACGGTTGACGGGCTGATACCAAAAATCAGGGCCTTTGGTGACTGGCTTCAGCCGTATGCCGAAGACAACCGCGGCGATACGCCTCATCCTCTGCTTGCGTTGGCGTTCTGCGGCCGCAGCTGCCAAATTCTTTCTGACACCGCTCGTGTGCTTGGAAAAGAGGAGGATGCCAAAAAGTATTCGGACGAAGCGAAGTCGATTGCTGACTCGTTTGCGAAACATTACTTCGACGCTGAGGGCAAAATCCAAAACGCGCCTGAAACGCAAACCACCTACCTGTTGGCGATTGAGTTCAATCTGATTCCCAAATCCATGCACGAAAAGGCAACGGTGAATCTGATCCGTTTGATAGACGAAGCGGATGGCCACTTGCGAACCGGCTTTTTAGGTACGCCATACATTGTTAGCGTGCTGGACAAAATGGGGCGAAGCGATCTGGCGCTTTCGCTTTTGTTCAAGGAAACCTATCCGTCGTGGTTTTACTCGATCAACCAAGGTGCCACGACCGTGTGGGAACGATGGAACAGCTATTCGAAGGAGGATGGCTTCCACGGGGCCAACATGAATTCACTCAACCACTACGCTTATGGTGCGGTGGGGCAGTGGATGTACGAGCGTATCGCGGGATTATCACCCGATCCGAAGAAGCCGGGCTATAAACACTTTTACGTTCGGCCGCTGATCGCGGAACAGCTCGACTGGGCAAAGGCTGAACTTCAAACCGCTTACGGACTAGCGTCCAGCGGCTGGAAAAAGGAAAGCGGGAAACTGGTGCTGGACGTTGTCGTCCCTCCCAACACCACCGCGACAATCGAGTTCCCGAATGATCGGGAAACAGAAACCGTCGTGGCGGGGACGTATCACTACGAGTTAAAGCAATGATGTTTCGCTCATTGGATCCGGCTTGAATTGCATCAAGCCGGATTGAACACTGTTCGCTTCAAAAATGTCCAAGCATTCGTGCATGTTGCACTTAACTCTAGCGTTTGTGGCGTTGTGAAAACCGAATTCAAAGCAGCGAAAAACCGCTAGCCCGGATATTGCATCATTTTTTTAA
The DNA here is from genome assembly GCA_937929805.1 of uncultured Pirellulaceae bacterium. GTDB lineage: Bacteria > Planctomycetota > Planctomycetia > Pirellulales > Pirellulaceae > Mariniblastus. The sequence goes on along the minus strand of CALFUT010000063.1, from coordinate 27,036 downwards.
GTGGCAATACGCCTTGGTACTGGCGAGCTTTTATTGTTCTGTACGGTAACACACTGTTTCTCAGGCAGCGAAAAAGATCATCAATCATCGGCGTGCGCAAGCTGGTGAATTATTCGGGCTAGACTTAAACGGAATGCGCTCTAGAGAAGAACTAAAACATCGTCCGTTGCCATCAACTGATCAAGTTGAGCTTTTCGGTCGCGGTCGATGAGCTTCTCATCCTTTTCGTTTTTGCTTGCGTCTGTCAACACCGGGAAAGCCATCGCTTGCTCGGTCGTCGCGCTGAATGCAATCGCCGAAGACTTTGCTAAAGCCTGTGCGGGAACGGCGGAGCGACCGAGGTTTGCAACCAATGGAAATCCATCGCCAAGGACATTAACAGCGCCGTCGCCGTTGAAATCACCCTGAGCCCAAGTGGAGCCCGTTGCGGCCCCCAGACTGGCGACCAACGCGAATCCATCCCCCAGCACATTCACGGTGCCGTCTAGGTTGGCATCGCCGGGCAATGCAACGTACAGTTCGTCGACCACATCGCCAACCATCCCTCGCCCAGACGCGACAGACGTGATCCCGGACGCAGTCAGAGTCGCTTCATAGAACGCGGCGGGCAACGGCAGCGATAGACTACTCAGGTCCCAAACGGCGATCCGCGAGGACGGCACGTACTCAAAGGACGCACCAGAAAGATCAACGACGCTGCCACCGTTCGTTTGGTCTCGCAGGATCAGATGACTCGCGTCAACAGACACGTCTTGATCAAATTGAACAGCGATTGTGTTAATCAGATCGGGACGAGCTAAGCTGTCCAGTGACTCAGCCACATGGCCATCGCGATAGATTTCGCCGACAACGAAACTTGCGGCGCTTGGGGTCCCATCCGAAACCGCACTCGATCGCCAGTTTTCTGGATCGGAATAGTTGCCCAACAAATTGATGGCAACCAGTGAAGGACCGTCTCCGTCTGGCGCGGTTGGCCAGCCTGCTTCGTCGGCAGCGTTCCCGTCCTCGTACGAAAAGGATTGAATCGTTTCGCCATTCGTATCCGTTAGCAGCAACGCCTCGCCGCCGTTGCTCAAGCCTCCCAAGTACTGACCAAGAACTCGAGCCGAACTGCCATGGCGTAGGGCAAAAGCAGCTGGATCGGCAACTAGGACTGCATACTCACCGGGTTGCAGAACCGTGGTCGTCGTGAACTCGAACTCTATGCCGTCATCAAACGAGACTCCGTTCAAATCGATGGACTGAGACCCAATATTCGTCAGCTCAAGAAACTCAAACTGGTCTGCATCGGTGATGCCAACGCTCGTTTCTAAAGCGGTTGGATCTGCAGGGTTGTAGTACAGTTCCGACACACGCAAATTGGTCGAATTTGCAGGCTCGGCTTGCAGAAACAAACCAGAAACCAATCCTGACCAGTTGTTTCCCGATCTGACTCGCATGGTGATTGTCGTCGCCCCGTCAATGGAAACGGGGCTGCTGAAAGCTTGAGCCGATGCGGCGATACCGCCGCCTGAAGCGCGAGGGTCGGTTCCATCATCGGTGTAGTAGAGCGTGGCTCCCGCTTGGTTATTGATCAGGCTGACACTTGCCCCGACCGGCACCTGCCCCGGCGTCGTGCCAAATTCAGGTGCTGCAAGATTTGAGGCAAGCCCGGCCCCCAGCAGTTGATTGATGAAAATGTTGGTGCGTTGTGGCAAGTAGGAATTGATGACTGAGTCAAACTCGCTCTGCCACTCGTTGTCGACGGTCAATGGAATATCCGGATGTACGTCGCCCCAACGAGCCGACTCGGCCACCAAGGCTGGCCTGACCAAATCGCCCAATTCTGTGTACCGCTGGATCGATGCCTCGGGCGAAAGAGCGCCGCCTTCTGACAGATGCAGCAATGCGCGATCCATGAACAACTGGCGGAAGTCAGCGTTGACCCGCAAGCGATCGTACAGCTCCGCAGACGAATTTGCGTCATCGACTCCCGTGCGGTTGCTGCCCAATTGATTCATTGAAATTTCAGCATCCCAGACGTAGAACCTGAATCCACCACCTTCAGCGCGGTTGTTGGCCGCGACCCAGTTGTTGTGCGGCCAGTCATCCACACCGGCGTAAAAGTTGACCAGCATGTAGTCAACCAGATTTTCGACATCCAACCTTTCCTTGACTGCCTCGTAGCCAGCGGTGGTAGTCAAGTCGGTGGTGCGAACCAAATTAATCAATTCGTTCCACGCGTCTGCGTTGCCGTCCTGCACGGTGCCATTGCGATTGATGACATCGTAGTCTTCGGCGTTGCCGCCCAGATGGTCTGCAAAATACTCTGCATCGGGACGCTCGGTGATGTCGTAGACACCCCAATAAAGCCCATTGATGTACACATTGACCGGTCGGCTGCGAATTGACAGATTCCCCATGTCAGCGAAGCTGTTTCGCACGAACGGATCCTGAATGAACTGGCCTCGAGTGTGCAATGCAGGACTGACGGCTTGCCACGAGTCGTTATAGTGACTGCGGAAGACTAGGCGATCAAAACTGGTAACGCCTTCATCGCCAAACAGAGGGAACTCCAAACGTCCCGGACCATAGTCGTTGCGAAAGTACAAACGCAATCCGTGTTTGGGTGTTCGCCAAGGTTGGCGACTGACCCCACCGTGGGCTCGAATACCAGCGTTGACCTGAAACTGACTGTCGTCGGCCGGGTCCCACCATTCGACAGACGTTTCGCGTTCCCAGTCTCGACCAGAACGTATCGAATTGGCATAGAACCCGGTGTCGGCATCGAACGCATCGTCGATGTCCAGTGATAGTGAAATCGTGGGAATGGACGTCAAAGCGTCTTCGAATCGTTGCCCGGTGTAGGCACCGTTGAACAGGTCATTGGAGCCGACTACATCGCTGTCAATTCCGTAATCCGCGACCGCCAAAAATGGTGAACCGTTATTGTTATGCGTGCCCCAGTCCGCCGGATAGCCACTGGGCGACGACGACTGGTTGATAATATCGGACGGGAACAGGTAGGTGTGCGTGACGGAAACTGACGGGAAGAAGTCATCCTTGATCGCAACCGCACGCAGGGTTGTAGTGCCCGCGATGTTGACCGGGCCGGTGTAGAGCGTTCCGTTGGTTGCGGTTGGATCGCTACCGTTGGTCGTGTAATAGATGCTGGCCCCCGCCGTATCGGTGGCAAGCGTCACATCAAATGCTGACTCATAGAAACCGCGAGTCGCACTAAACGTGGGCTCCGAAGTGAAACCTTGAGCGTTGACGCCGTTTCGTGTTGCTGGCGTTGGGGCTTCAAAATATCCGGGCACGACAGGATCAACCAACGCGGCTTGTCCGACTGACAGTTCCGGAACCAAAAGCAGATCACTACTGCCGGCCGATCGATTGAGCAGTTGAAAGGCGAGCACGTTGGTGCCAACATTCAGTTCAGCCAGATGGTCAGTTAAGTCGAAGTTGACCGGTTCGACAGCCTGGTCGTCCGGCGTGCCAGCTGTGGAAACCGAATTCCATGTTGGTGATGTTGGCGCATTGGCGGACGCGACTTCCACTCCGTTCAGGTAAGCGACAAAGCCATCATCAAACTGCATTGCTAGGGAAAGTTGATTAATGTCAGCGACGCTGGCCAACTGGAACTCAAACCTCGCGTACGCGGTCGGCAGTCCGGTTGGTAGCGGCGTTAACGGAGCATTGATTAGCGACGCGTAATTGTTTTCGCTGGTCGGAGATCCTTCATAACCAACTCCAGCCGTTCGGGTCGGGTCGCCTACCCAACTGCTATCGTCGAACGTCGGGCTGATCCACGTCGTTCCCAAGGACCCGTCGGTCGGCACCAAAGTTCGCACCAGCGTGCTATTGTCGACCAGCACACTAAACGAACTCTCCATGGCCAGCCCGTACGAGATATCCTCAAATTGCGATGGATACGCGGGTCCGAAGTCAAATGCGACCGTCGAACCGTCGTTCTCGACCAGCGCAAGGTATTCACCGATGCCACTAAGTCGAAAATTCGTGTGCAGTTCAGAGGCGGCAACCGTCCTGTCTTTCCCCGATGCGAACACCAACAACGATTCGTTCGCATCAAGTGTGGTGGAAGGGAAGGACCACTTGGTCAAGTCATTCGCATCGTCGGTCAATGACCAGCCACCAAGATCCACGGCTTCATCGCCCGCGTTGAGAATCTCGATCCAATCAGACGCGGCTCCGTCTTCGTCTAGCAACGATCCACCATTGGATGCCAAAAATTCAGAAATCACCAAGTTTGCCGCCAGCAGTTGCCGGGGCTCAAGCTTGCTAAACTGAAGCGACGATTGTGCGCCCGGTCGTTTACGCTGCCGCGAACCGGCGTGAGACTGCGAACGTGCACGACCGTGCTTACCGAGTGACTCGTGAAAACGACTAGGCATTGAGAAGTCCGTCAAGGAGAGATGTGGAGAGTCGCGAAAGGCTATTAATGACAACCTCAGCCGCGAGAACCGCTTAAATCTATTAAATCAGTTCGCGCGAACACAAGGCGAAAATTTAGTTGTCCATTTGCGTCACCCGCACCAGAAGGATGCTCCGTGCGGGCAGCAGGCAACAAGCTGTAATCAACCGCAGTTGTCAATTGAGATGAATTGTTCAATCGAGGAGCTTTTTTCGAAACCAAGCCAGTTCAAAATTGTTTCCAACTGCTCAACCGTATTCTTGGAGCAGTGCTTTTGTTGTTTGCAATGCCGATCCAATTTGGCTTTGAGCGACAGGCCAGCACGGGATTCAATCCGCAAGGACTGTTGCTCCCTTGGCATCCGCTTAAAGGCCTAGCTATGATCGCACCCGTTGGTTCACTTCACGGGTGCGATCAAGCACCTACAGTTTCGTTCCGGGAATCCCCCACTGGTTTATAAGTGTCGCAATTGAACAATCGGGCCCAGTTTTTTACTCCATTGGTTGGACACATTTCGATGCTGAAACGTGTTTTGCAGACGATTCTCGCGGCAAGTGTTTCACTTGTTGCTGATTCTGCTCTTGCTAACGCTCGCGCGGGCGCGGTCGCGAACACTTTTCGATGCAGGTTCAATTCCGGCACGTTAAAAGCGTTGGCGAGCATCTTGCTGCTTCTATCCGGAACGTCGGCTTACGCGGACGACTCGCTTGACGCCGGATTCAAGAATCCGCCACCGGCTGCGAAAGCCAGAACATGGTGGCACTGGATCAATGGCAACATCACACGCGAGGGAATCACGGCCGATCTGGAAGCCATGAAAGCGGTGGGGATTCAAGAGGTTCAGCTTTTCAACGTCAGTCTCAATGATCCGCTTGGTCCTGCAGAGTATCTAAGTCCGCAATGGCTGGAACTGTTTGAGTTTTCTGCCTCGGAAGCGAAACGATTGGGGCTTGAGCTTGGATTTCACAACGGTCCGGGCTGGTCTTCTAGCGGCGGACCGTGGGTGACGCCCGAGCACAGCATGCAAACGGTTGTATGCAGCGAAGTGATTCACGAAGGCGGCAAACCGTTCAAGGCAAAGCTACCCAAACCGGACATTCGGTTGAATTACTACCGAGACATTGCCGTCCTTGCGTTTCCTAAACCGAAAATCGATCGGCGCATCGACGGGTTGGACTACAAATCCCTTTCAGATCGAATCCGAAATCACTTGGAGCCAGACGCAAAAGAGATTCCGGCAGCGGCGATCATCAAGAAGTCGGACATCATCGACTTGACTGCAAAGCTCGGCTCGGATGGAAGCATCGAATGGGACGCTCCCGCGGGCCAATGGATTATCCTGCGGCTTGGCCACACTGCCAAAGGTCAGCGAAACCGCCCAGCTCCGGTTGGCGGTGCGGGTTTGGAATGTGACAAGATGAGCAAAGAGGCAGTCGATGTTTTTTGGGCTGGCGGCATTGCGCCCATCCTCAAGCAGCTTGGACAGCATGTTGGTTCGGTAGTAAACAACTGCGTCATCGACAGTTACGAGGTTGGCTCGACCAACTGGACGCCCGGTTTTGACAAAGAATTCAATCGTCTGCGTGGCTACACCTGCACCAGCTATCTGCCGACTCTGGCCGGCTACTACGTCGAAAGTGGAGAAATTTCAGAACGCTTCCTGTGGGATTTTCGACGCACAATTGGTGACCTGATCGCAGAAAACTACTACGCTCATTTTCGCAAGCGTTGCCACGAACACGGAATGAAACTTTCCGTGGAACCCTACTGGGGTCCTTTCGACAACATGCAAGTCGGCGCGGCGGGCGATGTCGTGATGTGTGAATTTTGGAGCGGCGAGATCGCGTTCTTCGACTCGCCAAAATTTGTTTCGTCTATCGCGAAGCTCAATGACCAATCCATCGTCGGAGCCGAAGCATTTACGGGGCTTGGCGGATGGGTCGAACATCCGGCCACCATCAAATCGATTGGCGATCGAGCATGGGCACAGGGAATCAATCGTTTCATCTTCCACAGTTACGTTCATCAACCATGGGACGTCGCGCCCGGGCTGACCTTGAGCTATCACGGACTTGAATTCAATCGGCTGAACACATGGTGGAATCAAAGCACAGCATTTCTGGACTATGTCGCGCGTGGGCAATCGCTACTTCAGAAGGGGCAGACCGTTGCTGACGTTTTAGTGTTTGCCGGCGAAGCGTCGCCCAACACCGCTCGCCAAATTCCAGCGATCAAGGCGATGGGGTACGACTACGATTTGATTGGAGCCAATAAGTTGCAATCGTTGTCAGTCGATGGTGGCTCGATTCGCACACAGGCCGGCGCAACCTATCGGGCATTGGTATTGCCGAAAACTCGTTGGATGAAGCCCGAAACGATTCAAAAGCTAAACGCCTTAGTCAATTCAGGCGCGACGATTCTGGGGCCGCGTCCTGAAAAATCTCCCAGCCTAGAAGGCTATCCCGACTGCGATAAAACAGTCTCCTTGTTGGCCGATAAGCTTTGGACTGACGAATTAATCAAAGATCAATCGATCGTTGATTTCCTTCGGGAAGCGTCGTTACCACCCGACTTCAAGGTAGAAAACGGGTCTGGCAAGGAACTCGAATTCATCCATCGCCGCACGGACGAAGCAGATATCTACTTTATTGCAAACCATCGCAAGGAAGAACGCCGCGAGCGTTGTCGTTTTCGTGTTACCGGAAAACAGCCAGAGCTCTGGAACGCAGAAACTGGCGAGATCGCCGACGCTGGTGAATGGAAAAGCAATGAAGACGGGACGACTACCGTTTCGGTTCAGCTACCGCCCGACGGGTCGGTATTTGTTGTGTTTCAAAAAACAGTTTCCAACACGGAACATGTTGTGGCAAGCTCGACGGAACTCCAGCCACGAAAGCTTCAGCAGCAGCCAAATTTAGAGATTATTAACGCGGAATACGGTACGTTTCTGCCTGATGGTCTTGTCGATGTCACCAAGGTTCTTGCCGATCGCGTGAAAGACAACCAACTGCAAGCCAAAGCTTCCCGAGGTCTTTTTAATTGTGATCCGGCGCCCGGTTACAAGAAAGAAGTTCGTATCCGATACAAGACCGGTGAAACCGTTCACGAAACCAGTGTGATGGAACAAGAGGACATCACGTTGCGTTCCGGTGCTGAAGGAGATCTGAAAATCTTAGGTGCCGTCTTTGGAAAATTTGATGAAAACGTAGTCGGTGTTCCATCGGCCGGCAGATCCACAAATATCACGGAAAAGATTGCGGGATTGGTGGCGGATGGCAATGTTGTAATTCCGGTTGATGACCAATTGGCGACTACTTCAAGCGAGCCCAACCAAAACAATCAGCTTCGAATCGAGTACTCGATTAATGGCAAACTCGAAAAACAGAAAATCAGCTACGGGCACCGTCTGAATTTGGGACAACGCTTTCCTCGTGCGAGACTTGTCGCAAAAAATGGTGAAACGACGTGGGTTACTCCGCGGGCCGGCACGCTGACCTGCCAAACTGCTTCGGGTGCCAAAAAAGTGATCCCTGTGGAATCCGTACCCTCACCGGTTCAACCGGCAGGTTCGTGGAAGCTGACCTTTCCCTCGCCACAAGGCGCATCAACGGATGCCACTTTTGATGAATTGAATTCATGGACGGAGTCGAATGACTCGGTAATAAAGCACTTTTCTGGCACGGCAACTTACTTAAACCATTTCGATTTACCCGACAGCCTCGTTCAGCCCAATGTTTCATTAGAATTGGACTTGGGCCATGTGAGCGTTATCGCAGAGGTTATTGTCAACGGAGAGAACCTTGGGATATTGTGGAAGGCTCCGTTTAGAACAAAATTGGACGGCTTCGTGCATGAGGGCATCAATGAGCTTCAGGTAAAAGTAACCAACCTTTGGGCCAACAGACTGATTGGCGACGAGGCTCTGACTAAAGACTTTGTGCGTAAAGGTCGGACGATCAAGGAATGGCCGAAATGGCTTTTGCAGCGATCTGACCGCCCGTCCGAACGTGTTACGTTCGCTGCGTACCAACACTGGAAACAAGATTCAAAGCTACAATCGTCTGGCCTGCTGGGGCCAGTCATCGTCCGTCCATACGTTCGCACAAAAGTGATAGGTAGCGAACGTTGAAACAAGAAATAAAATGACCAAGATCAAACCTTGGCTATCAAACCCGGTGTCAAATTGACACGCAACTCCAACATGGTTTCCATGAAGATCCAACTGATCCAATCGCTTGTTCTGATCGTCTTGACCTCTTCAATCGCCTCGGCGCAAGAGTCCAAAACTTCGCGGATAGAAAAGCCCGTTTTGGCCGACGAAGCTCGCGTTGGGTTCGAATCGCTGGTCTCTCGCGGCTACCAACCTCTGTTCAATGGTCAAGACTTGTCTGGCTGGCGAAATCCTTACTCTTTTGGCGAAGCGAAAGTCGTGGATGGCGAAATTCATCTGCTGGCCAACAAGAAGTTTTTCCTTGTCACCGAAAAGACGTATTCCGACTTCCGGCTAAGCGTCGACATTCATCTTCCCGATGGACCGGCGAACTCGGGAGTCATGTTTCGTTGCCATGTTGATGAATCCGCTCCAAAGAAGAAAGTCTACGGTTACCAAGCGGAATGCGACGGTTCCGATCGCCGCTGGTCCGGTGGGTTGTACGACGAGGGCCGACGCAAATGGATCTGGCCCAGCACCAAGAATCGCTCGACCGATCAGTTCCTGAAACACGAACAAGAATCCAAAGCTTTTTTTAAGCAACCGGCGGTTGCCAACGCACTCGATCGCAACGGCTGGAATCGTTACGTGGTCACTTGTATCAAGGACGTGATCACGATCGAAGTCAACGGCGTTCAAACCGCTCGGTTTCGCGATGCCATGGACGCAAGTGGTTTCATTGGTATTCAGCACCACGGCGAGAAAGGCCAAACGTATCGATTTCGAAACTTGTTCATCAAAGAGTTGCCCCAGATTCCGGCAGAGCAGCATGTGTCGCTGACCGAGCAGGCACCGGTCTCGATCAAAAGGATCAACGACGACGTCACGCTGATTGATTTTGGGAAGGTAGCGTTCGGGAACGTTGTGATGCCGGTAGCCAAAGGGACCGGAACAGCCACAGTTCATTTTGGCGAAAAATTAAAGGGCGAGCGTATCGACCGGAAACCTCCGGGCACGGTTCGTTACGGAGCGACTCCAGTTCGCGTCGGGCAGCAGAAAGGGAATTGGGTTGTGCCCGCGCCTGTGGACGATCGAAATGTTCAACAGGCTGGCCTGATGAACGCCAACCCACCCGCAGTCTTGACACCCGAATCATGGGGGTCGATCATCCCTTTTCGCTGGATTGAATTGGAAGGTTTCGAGCCCGACTTCGACTACGACCTGGTACGACGCCGTGCCGCTTTCTCTTCGACATGGAATGAGGACGCGAGCGCATTCGAGTGCTCCGATGAGACGCTTAACCGCATCTGGGACCTTTGCAAATACAGCATTAAGGCGACGACGTTTGCGGGTGTTTACGTGGACGGCGATCGCGAGCGAATTCCCTACGAAGCGGACGCTTATCTGAATCAGCTTAGCCATTACACGACTGACGACAACGTTCTGATGGCGGCTCGGTCGTTCGATTGGTTAATGGAGAATGGAACTTGGCCGACCGAGTGGTCACCCCACATGATTTTCATGGCTCACGCCGAATGGATGTATTCCGGCGACGTTGAATGGCTGAAGCATCGCTACGAATCGCTTAAGTCAAAAACTTTGCTCCACCGTGCGGGTGACGACGGGTTGGTTCGAAGCGCGGAACTGGATCGGACTCGCCATGACATTGTCGACTGGCCGAAGAAGGAACGAGACAATTTTGTCTTCACTGAAATTAATACCGTCGTCAATGCATTCCACATCGCTGCACTCGAGCAAATGGCGGAAATGGCGAATGCGGTTGGCAAGGACGAGGATGCAGCAGCGTTCACTGCCCGAGTAAAACTGGCCCGTGATGCCTTTCAAGAAACCCTGTTTGACGAAACGGCCGGGATCTATCGTGATGGCGTCGGCACAGACCACAGCAGTATCCATGCAAACTTTTTCCCGCTGGCCTTCGGTTTGATTCCGGAAGACAAAAAGGCCAGTGTGATCGAATGGCTGCAAGAAAAAAACATGCAGTGCAGCGTTTACGCTGCCCAGTATTTTATTGAAGGGCTCTTCAACAACGGCTGTGATAAGAAGGCGATCGATCTGATCCTTGCCGATGGCGATCGCAGCTGGAAACACATGGTCAACAGTGGGACCACCATCAGCTGGGAAGCTTGGGGCATGAAGTACAAGCCAAACCAAGACTGGAATCATGCTTGGGGAGCCGCACCGGCAAACCTTTTGCCTCGGTTTGTGCTAGGAGTTCAGTCAACGTCGCCGGGGTGGGAAACCGCTGTCATTCGCCCGTGCTTGGCCAATCTTGAGTTTGCTCGTGGAAAAGTCCCAACGACACGCGGCCCGATTTCGGTTGACTGGACGAGGAAAGACGCGTTCAAAATCTCGCTTGAACTGCCCGACGGCGTGACCGCGAAAGTCGAATTGCCCGCTGTTGAGGACGCATGTGAAGTTTTGGTTGACGGAAAGCCCGCCGATGCAACCAAGGTGGGCGATCGCCTAATTTTGAACAACGAAGTCAGCGGTAAAGTCACCATCGAAACGAAATAGTTTTGGCGTATAGCCGACAGCCAAAAAAATGATGGCTGTTGGTTTGCCATCAGTCAAAATTCAAATTCTTTAGTGACTTTACCATGCGATATAGATCGACAGGCTTCGCGATCGGCATCGTCCTGATTGTTCGGGCAACACTTGTTCCCAATCATGCTCAAGCGAACGAGATCGAACTCGTTCAGAAAACCACCGTCGCTGAACAGGCGCTGGTCTTTGCATCGGGACCGGCTGCACGATGGTCTACCACGGTCAATGGGCGTACGCATCAGCAAACGCCGCTAACGACTTATGGCGGCTATCAATACGTGACGTATTTTGACGCTGAACGTCGGCTTTGCATCGGTCGTCGAAAACTGCCAACTGGTTCGTGGCAGGTGATTCAGTTCAAGGACCACAAGTTTGAAACGAATGACTCGCACAACACGTCGGTCATTGGGATCTGTGCAAAGGATGGCACGATCCACATGGCCTTCGACCATCATGCGTCGCAGTTGAATTATCGCGTCTCAAAGTTGGCAGCTGCTCATGATCCGGACTCAGTCGAGTGGACGGCCGAGCTATTCGGTCCGGTGACTCACTCACTTGGCTCAATCACAACTGACGCACAGGTTACTTATCCAAGGTTCGTTCCGGGCCCGAACGGCAATTTGATGCTCTACTATCGGGCGGTGACATCGGGCAATGGCGACGGGATGATCGAAGAATACGATGGTGATAAACACGACTGGACACCGGGGCTGGGAAGGTTCATCGCACGGGACGTGGGCACTTACCGCTTTCGGGGCCGAACCAGTCGTTACCGTTGCCCTTACATGAATTCGTTGTCGTACGCTGGCAATCGGCTTCATGCATCTTGGATTTGGCGAGACCGTTTCGAGAAAACACATCCGGTCAACCAACACGATTTATGTTACGCCTATAGTGATGATCACGGCCGCACGTGGATGAACTCCGACGGCCAGCCGATAGGAAAAACAGGCGCGAATGGGATCCATCTCGGCTCGCCGGGCCTAGTCGTCGCGCCGATCAATTCCTATTCGGGTCTGAGCAATTCGAATACTCATTTCGCTTTCGCCGATGGAAGTGTTCATATTGTCATGAGACGCAATTTGACAGGCACGCGTGAAGCAAGATACCACCATTATTGGCGAACTAGCGCGGGTGAGTGGGGTCAACAAGTGCTGCCATTTACAGGAAGTCGTCCTAAGCTAGTCGGCTCAAGTGATCGATCGCTTATCCTTGTTTATGCAGACGAAAGAGAGGATGAGACGGAGTGGCTGAGTGTCGCAAAGGGACATCCAAATCGCGAGAACACCCATTGGCAATGGGATAAACTTAGCCTTCCAAAGCCTCAATCCGTTTGCGGCGAGCCCTTGGTGGACTTGGAACGTTGGCAAAGCGAAAACGTATTATCGGTATACGTTCAGGAGGAACCAAGAAAGAGAATCAGCACCGAGCGGGACGAAGCGGTTGATGGATTTCCTTCTCCACTTCATGTGCTGGATTATCGACTCGTTGATGTCGATCACGAGAGATTGCAGCAATTGCCCCGCAAGCAGCAACCTTCAGCAGAATCGAGAACACAATGAACCGATCGTTAGTATCATTTTTTTCTGCTGTCGCCATTCTCGTTCTGATCCAAGTCGGGCAAGCGGACGAACAAACGAGGATTCTCTCCTCGCGAAAGCAAAGTTTCGATTCTGGCTGGCGCTTTAAACGCGGGGACTTCCCGAAAGCCTCGCAAGCAGCGTTTGATGATTCCGAATGGGGCAGTGTCAAGATTCCGCACGACTGGAGCATCGAAGGTCCGATCGAGAAAAGCAATCCCTCCGGCAAGCAAGGTGGGTTTTATCCGTGCGGCATCGGTCATTACAGAAAAACGTTCCCGTTTGAGCCGAGTTGGAAGGACCAGCTCGTTCAAATCACGTTCGATGGCGTCATGAGCAATAGTGAGGTGTGGATCAATGGCCATCTGCTTGGCAAACGGCCCAATGGATACGTTGGGTTCACCTACGATTTGACGGACCATCTGAACGAAGAAGGCACCAACGTCATCACGGTCCGCGCCGACAATTCGGAACAGCCCAGCAGTCGCTGGTACACCGGATGCGGGATTTATCGGCATGTCTGGCTGAACGTAAAGAACAAAGTTTCGGTGACCCAGCACGGAACTTACGTCGTAGCAAAGAACGTGACTGCCGATTCCGCACAGGTGCAGGTTGAAACGAACATCGACAATGGTTCAGCCGAAGAAGCCGCGGTCGACATCGTCGCGGAACTCTGGGATCCAAATGGGAAGAAGATCGCTCAGCAGTCTCAGCAACAGCGGATTGAGAAAGATGCATCCGCCATTGTCCACCACTCGTTTGACGTTCCGAATCCGCAGCTTTGGTCCATCGAATCGCCCGAACAGTATTTGCTGGTCACCAAACTGATGGTCGGAAATCGGCTGGTTGACGTTCAGAAGACTCCGTTTGGTATTCGCGATATTCGTTTCGAAGTCGAAACCGGATTTTGGCTCAACGGCAAAAATGTGAAGATCAAGGGCGTGAACAACCATCATGACGGTGGTCCCGTCGGTGCCGCCGTGCCTGAAGACGTGCTGCGCCGTCGGCTCAAGTTATTGAAACAAATGGGCTGCAACGCAATCCGGACCGCCCATAACCCAATGGCTCCTGAGTTCTACGACCTGTGCGATCAAATGGGGTTCCTTGTCATGGATGAAATCTTTGACGAATGGATCGCTTCGTGGCCGTGGATCAAGAGGCTTAAAGACCAAGGCAAAGTGAAGCACGGTTACCACAAACATTTTGATGAGTGGTGGGAACGTGATTTGACCGACGTCATCCTTCGTGATCGAAATCATCCCAGTATCGTTCTGTGGAGCGTTGGCAACGAGATTCCTGACCAGTGCTACCCGGAAGGGCCCAAGCGTCTGAAACCGATGATGGACATCGTTCGCAAGTTGGATTCAACCCGCCCAATCACTTGCGGTTGTTGCTATATTCATCTGGCCAACCCCACTGGGTTCGCGTCGATGCTGGACGTCACGGGATACAACGGCGGGGGCGGCTCCGTTTTCTATGAGAAGGATAAAGCGACCTATCCGAATCGAAAATTTATCGCAACTGAAATCCCTCACTCTTTTCAGACGCGTGGAATTTACAAAACCAAAACTGAAATGCGATCACCCAAGCAAGGCATCTCAGTGCCCGACCTGACCGACGAAGAGGTTTTCCCTGACGTCTCGCCGTTCTATTCCTCGTCGTACGACAATTCCAGTGTGCGGATCAGTGCCAGAGATTCTTGGCGGCGGACCGCCAGCCTTCCGTATGTCGCGGGCGAATTTCGCTGGACTGGTTTCGATTACTTGGGCGAAGCCATCAAAGGCTGGCCGTCGCGGTTTTTTAACTTTGGGATCATCGACGTCTGCGGTTTTCCTAAAGACCATTTTTACTTTTACCAAAGCCAGTGGACCGACGAGCCCATGGTTCACATCCTGCCTCATTGGAACTGGGCTGGAAAAGAGGGAACGGTCATTCCAGTTTGGGCCTATTCCAACGCGGACGAAGTGGAATTGTTCTTAAATGACCAATCGCTCGGAGCGAAATCGAACACGGACCAGATGAATTTGTCGTGGGACGTACCGTACACATCGGGCACGTTACGAGCCGTCGCGAAATCGCAGGGAAAGACGGTGGCCCAACACGTGATCAAGACCGCGTCTACTGCCGCGAAGATTGAAATAATCGCTGACAAGCAAACCATCATGGCTGACGGTGTAAGTTGCGTGCATCTGGAGGTCAACGTTTTGGACAAAGACGGAAACTTCGTTCCTGACGCAGACAACTTGATCAAATTCACCCTGTCCGGCCCGGCCGATAACATCGGAGTCGATAACGGCGACCCGTTGGATTTGGCCTCGACAAAAATCAATCAGCGGAAAGCGTTCAACGGAAAATGCTTAATGATTCTTCAGGCCAAGCATTCAGCGGGCGAGGTTGTTGTGGGAGCTGTTTCCGATGGACTCGAATCAGCAAGAATTTCGATACCGATTGCAGGCCAATAAGCCATTGCCGCTTTTACGTTGTCACGCGAATCACCAAAACACTGTCGCGAGCATTCTTTTTTACAATGAAATCAAAAATACTCCTGCTTGTCGTATGTGCCGCCGTTTCGCTGGGCGCGAGTTACGGCGTGGCCAAAATATCGAAAGAACCGACTCGCCGTTCGAGCGTCGTGTTCCGCGAAGTCAACGGTAGCGAGGTCCAACAATTGGCGTCCGCCCCCAAGTTTAGCTTGGTCCGCCAAGAAACAGAGGCAGAACCTAAACCAGAAAGTGGTGTTGTGCCCGCTCAAAGCAAACGGGCCACGGTTCAGCCTCCTGCCGGTCGACTCGCAGTCGTCGCCGACGGTAACTCGCCGGATCCGGACGACATCGGTGCAACGGCGGTGATGTTTGGTCTTTTCAACGCGACAAATCTGCAAGACCGATTGGTGCACCTTTCTCACTCCTGCGATTTAAAACCCGCCGAACGGATCTCTGCCGCAGACGAATTACGTCGGCAAAAGGTGCTTGATCAAGTCTGCAAGGAAGGCGTTGAGCAATTCGGTCCGTTCAACAACTTGTCCGACTACTTCAACTGCCGCACTCAGCAGCAAGCCGCGGTGGAGAACCTTCGTGACGCCATCAACGATTCGAAGAAAGATGATCCGCTATGGATTATTGAAGCAGGCGAACCCGACATCATTGGATTTGCTCTCAAAGCAGCCGATCCACTTAAGCGAACATTCGTGCATGTTGTGTCGCACCACCCCGCCAACGATAATGCGGGCGACTTTTTCACTTGGCAACAGGTGCTAGATTTTGGAGTCCAAGAGCACCAAATCGGTGATCAAAACGTTGGGCTGAAAACGAAGATTGATCCGTGGGATTGGCTAAAAAGCCATCCTGATAATCGCATGCGGTGGATTCGCAAACAGTTTGTTTATGCGGAACAAGATGGCGTGGTCAAATTTCAAACCGGAAGATTTGATTGCTCGGACGCCGGCATGGTGTACTGGTGGATGACAGGAGCCAACCAAGGCGGCAACAAACACGCGACGGCCGCCGACATCAACAAGATGCTGAATTCTCCAGATGTGATCGTGCCTCCGGCCGGAGGGTAGGGCGTTATTCACGTGACCTATACCCCTGCAAGGATTTCAACATGAAGCAACTTATTTTCGTATTTTTGGCTCTCGCTTCCCAAGCGTTCGCGCACGAGGGCGTTCATCAATCGGATCAGCCTAGCCATGCGTTGACTGACAGCGTTGTTCTTGGTCAGGGCGAACACCAGTTCAAGACCATCCCCGGCTGGGCGAAGGTTCTCAAGGGCCAGCACTTTGGCTCGACTCACGGCAGTGCGGCTGTCGACAGCGACGGCAACATCTACATCACCCTCAACTCGCCGCG
Organism: uncultured Pirellulaceae bacterium; assembly: GCA_937929805.1. Classification (GTDB taxonomy): domain Bacteria; phylum Planctomycetota; class Planctomycetia; order Pirellulales; family Pirellulaceae; genus Mariniblastus. Next base: position 10,479 of record CALFUT010000063.1, on the reverse strand, counting down.
ACAAGACGGCTTTGGCATTCTTGTCTACGACAAGCGGGGCAACGTCAAGAAGGGAATCGCAAAAGGTGAGCACGGATTACACAACTTGATTTACGTTCAGGAGGAAGGCACCGGTTACCTGTACGGCGCGCAAAATGGAAAAGGGCAACAGATGGGCGTTGTCAAACTCACGCTTGATGGTGAAGTCGTAATGCGATTAGGCAAGCCAAAAGAATCAAGTGCAAAGGGCTGGCGTCCGACGGCTGTTGCGGTTGGCCCAGATGGTGATCTCTATTTGGCGGACGGCTACGCTTCGAACTTTGTGTATCAATGGAACAAAGAGGGAAAGTTTATCCGCCAGTTTGGTGGCACCGGCAATGAGAACGGTAAGTTCAACACTTGTCACGGTATCAGCGTCGACTATCGAGGCGACGAGCCGACTTTGTTGATCGCGGACCGTGAAGCAGGGCGTCTGCAAACGTTCTCACTTGAGGGCGAGTTCATGGCTGTCACGGCAACGGGCCTTCGTCGACCTTGTGCGGTTGCATTCCACGGAGATTTTGCAGCGGTCGCGGAACTTGCCGGCAGGGTTGTCTTGTTGGACAAAGAAAACAAAATCGTAACCGTGCTTGGCGACAACCCCAACAAGAGCCAATGGGCCAACTACAAAGTGGCACCCAAAGACTGGACCGAGGGCTTCTTCAACGCGCCGCATGGCCTGACGTTTGATCATGATGGCAACTTGATTATCACCGAGTGGAACGCGAACGGTCGTTTTGCATTCCTTCAAAAGATTGAAGCCAAGGCTGAATAAGCGATCTAAGTCTCACGTGAGATCGAACACCAAAAACAAGTCCGCAAAGCTCCTTCAAATGGTTGAAGCTGAACAAATTCACGCCTTCAACATCTTTGACGCAAATGGACAACCATTTTCGATTCACGAGAAATCGGCAGGCAATATCATCGAACGTGAGAAGCTGCGATCGCTCGCAAATCAATCGTGCCTTATTTTAAAACGGCGACGACAGAAACTTCGGACCGAAAATGAAGTTGTATAATACGAACCTCGGCCCCGGAGCGGCTGTGATTTTTTGTGACAGGCGTTTCACTGAGTGATTCGCGCCGTTCGTCGTAGCGGCTTCAGTCGCGTGAAAACGACAACCGAAAGCCTAAAAGCTTTACCACGAACCTTGCTCTCCAAAAAAATCGCAGCCCCGAAGACTCATTAAAGAAGACGGAATGGAATTGACCTTCGATCGCAAATTGATTCTACCGATGATTGTCGGTCTGCTGCTTTTATGCGAAGCACCCAGCTCGCTTTCGGCACAAGAGATTTCGTTTAACCACGACATCCGTCCTCTGCTTTCCAGTCGCTGTTTTGCCTGCCACGGTCCCGACGCAGAATCTCGGGAAGCCGGATTGCGGTTAGATCAGGCGGACGGAGACGAGGGAGCTCATGGCTACGCGATTGAACCGGGATCGGTTGAAGACAGCGAGATATGGAATCGGATTACCTCGGACGATGAATCTGAGATTATGCCCCCGCCCGATTCGCATCTGAAGCCTCTGGACGACAACGAGCGTGAGTTGATCAAACGCTGGATTGAATCGGGCGCCAAATACGAGGGTTTTTGGGCATTCGAGCCACCCACCAAACCCGCCCCTCCCACAGTTGCAGATGACTCTTGGAGTGATCTACCTATCGACCAGCACGTTTTAAAGAAATTGGAATCGGTTAATCGTATTCCATCCGACGAAGCCAAACCGCGCACGCTTATTCGACGGGTCACGTTTGACTTGACCGGTCTTCCACCAACACGATCTGAGATTGCCCAGTTTCTGAACGAACGCGAGCACTCGCCCGATCAGGCTTGGGAAGATCTAGTCGATCGCTTGCTGGATCGATCTCAGTATGGCGAGCACATGGGGCGGTATTGGTTGGACCTTGTGCGGTTTGCAGACTCCAACGGCATGCACAAGGATTTCTATCGAAACCAGTTTGCCTATCGCGACTGGGTGATTCGTTCGTTCAACAACAATCTTGCTTACGACGATTTTCTTCGCGATCAACTGGCAGGTGACCTGCACCCACAGCCGACCACAGACCAGTTGATCGCGTCGGGCTTCCATCGGCTGCATCTGATTATCGACCGAGGCACTGCGTTGCCGCAGGAAAGTTTTTCAAAAAACGTCATCGACCGAGTGACCGCTGTAGGAACCGCGTTCATGGGTTTGACCGTGCATTGTGCTCAGTGCCATGATCACAAGTTTGACCCAATCACACAAAAGGACTTCTACGCGTTGTCGGCGTTCTTAAACAATATCGATGCGAAGCCTCAAACAGTCTCGAAGAATGGCCCAAAGAACGGATTTCAGGCTCCGTTTATTCTGCTGGGAACCGCTGAGCAGAATCAACGGTTTGAACAACTCTCAGCTGAAGTCAACTCTCTGAAGACAAAGCTCGCATCCGCCAATGTGGAAGAAAAAGATTCACTCAGCGAAGAATTGGCCCAGTTGCAGCAAGAGTTCGATCAAATTGATCGATCCGTTCCCAAAGCGATGGTCATGAAAGAACGAAAGAAAGTCCGTCCGACTTTTGTGTTGGAACGCGGGCAGTACGACGCGCCCGGCGAGGAAGTCCAACGAAACACGCCAAGCTTTTTGCCGCCGCTGAACACTGCCAGCGACGTTCCGTCCCGAATGGATCTGGCTGAATGGTTTATTGATCCGAAAAATCCACTGACCGCCCGCGTTGCCGTGAACCGATTCTGGCAACAATTTTTTGGCGTTGGGCTGGTTAAAACCTCAGAGGATTTTGGCAATCAAGGCGACGTCCCCTCGCATCCGGAGCTACTGGATTATTTGGCGGTCTCGTTCATGGAGTCGGGTTGGAATATCAAGGCGTTGGTCAAGCAGATCGTGATGTCAAAGACATACCGCCAATCTTCGATTGCGACACCCGCGCAGTTTAACGCCGACCCGGAAAACCGCCTGCTGGCGCGAGGTTCGCGATATCGGCTAGACGCGGAAATGATCCGCGACCAGATTTTGGCGTCCAGTGGTTTGCTGAACTCAGAAATGTATGGCCCAAGTGTAAAACCTCCCCAGCCTGCGGGACTTTGGGCTGCCGTCTCCATGATCGGTGAAACCTACAATGCTGATTCGGGCAACGCGGCCCGGCGTCGAAGCGTATACACTTTTTGGAAACGGTCGATGCCGCCGCCTCAGATGACGATCCTCAACGCGCCGCTGCGGGATTCGTGTGTCGCTCGACGCGAGCGTACCAACACACCGTCTCAGGCGTTGCTGCTTCTAAACGAATCTGAATACATCAAGGCCGCGAGGCAGTTGGCGTTGACGGCTCTGAACGAACCCGCTGATCAGCGGCTGAATCTAATTTGGGAAACGGTGACCTCACGGCTACCTGACGAACAAGAAACGGCGGTCATGCAGCAGTTGTTGGCAGATTTGACAGAGACGTATTCGTCCGATCTCGCGTTAGCGGACCAATTGTGCGAAGGAGCAAATTTTCCGGCGGATCAATTGTCTGATCAGCCAAAAGCCGAATTGGCAGCGTGGACGGTGCTGGGCAACGTTCTTTTTAATCTTGACATTGTCAAAACAAAGGACTGATCCATGGCCTCGTTCACAACGATCGATACATTACAAAACCGCCGACGCTTCCTTACAAACACCGGCATGGGGCTGGGTGTTTCGGCACTGGCGAATGCTCTTGCTGGTCAAGGCTTTGGGAAAACGATCGCGGAAAACATCGTCGGATCAAATGCACGTCACGGCAAAGGGCCTCACTTTGCGGCCAAAGCCAAGCGAGTCATTTTCCTGTTCATGGCTGGAGCTCCAAGCCAAATTGACTTGTTTGATTACAAGCCTGAATTAGCTGACCGCTTTAAAGAAGAGCTTCCCAAGTCCGTTAGCATGGGTCAACGTGTGACAGCCATGACGAAAGGGAAAGGGCAGCTTATCGCACCTTCGAAATTCAAGTTTAGCCAACATGGCGAGAATGGAATTTGGATCAGCGAGCTACTGCCTCATTTGGCGAAACACGCGGACGATCTTTGTTTCATCAAGTCCATGAACACGAAGGCGATTAACCATGATCCCGGCAAGACATCGTTTTGCACGGGATCGGAGATCCCAGGCAAGCCAAGCATGGGCGCGTGGTTAAGCTACGGGCTTGGTTCGATGAACAAAGACCTGCCAGACTATGTCGTGCTTCCGTCAGCAAAATGGAGCGGCAAGGTGAATGTCCAAGGCTTGTACTCGCGATTGTGGGGCAGCGGCTTCCTTCCATCGAGACACCAAGGCAGTAGTTTTCAAGCGGTGGGTGATCCGGTCTTGTTTCTGTCTAACCCGGCGGGGATCGATGCAAGCGTACGGCGGCGAATGCTGGACTCAGTGGGTGAACTGAACCAGAAGCATTTCACCGAATTGGGAGATCCCGAGATCGAAACCACGATCGCTCAGCAGGAAATGGCTTTTCGCATGCAAACTTCCGTGCCTGAGCTGACGGACATCTCGGACGAGACACCAGAAACGCTGGAAATGTACGGCCCGGACATCGAAAAACCCGGCTCCTACGCACGAAATTGTTTGCTGGCAAGGCGGATGGCGGAACGAGACGTTCGCTTCATTCAACTGTTTCATCGTGGCTGGGACCATCATTCGAAGCTACCCGAAAATCTGGCGGGACAATGTCGCGATGTTGATCAACCAACCGCCGCGCTGTTAAAGGATTTGAAACAACGTGATTTATTGAAGGACACGTTGGTCGTGTTCGCGGGCGAATTTGGTCGGACGGTCTACTGTCAAGGAAATCTGACCGCTGAAAACTATGGTCGTGACCACCATCCACGATGTTTCACTGCCTTGCTCGCAGGTGGTGGCGTTCAAGGCGGCATTGAGCACGGCAAGACAGACGACTTTAGCTACAACGTTGTCGAAGACGGAGTGCATGTGCGTGATTTGCACGCAACCATGTTGCACCTGCTGGGCATCGATCATTCTCGGCTGACGTTCCCGTTTCAAGGTCTTGATCAAAAACTGACCGGTGTCGAGCCCGCTCGCGTCGTCAAAGAAATCATTGCCTAGTGCTTGGTCTAACTTAGATTTTAGGGTTGGTCATTCGTTTCAGCTCGGCAAACACGTAACGTATCGGCAACCCTAAAATTAAATCTGGATGAAGCACTAGCGCAGATACTTCACCAAAGAAGTCGGCCGTCACAAGCAAACACTTGTTATGCCGGAAGTTCGGTCTTGCTTCTGAGACAAATCAAAATATCAGATGTTTCTGAGCCTTGCGAGCTTGCACAGTTACGACGGTGTTTTAGGGCCTTATTACCGACCTGCGAAATGTCCGGGCTTGAACCTTGAGCAAATTTAATCAAACCGTACCATCTAACGTGTTGCCAGTTCGTTTTCCTAGCCTGTCTGTCACCGGGTTTTATCCGCGTCAGACCGGCATTCGTGGAAACGATTCTCTGATGCATCCGGGAAAGCACCGCATGAACTTGCTTCGGAGTAGCCAGCAAAAGTTGAAAAGCTTTCGAATGTAACTGACAACGGGTCAGCAAACACTAATTGGCGGTTACATGTCTGCCGCAAACCTTCCGTTAATTTCCGTTTTTGGGAAAGCCAACCATGGATCGAAGAATATTTCTAAATTCACTTACATTCAGCGCTGCGGGATTGGCGTTATCGCCGAATTCGCTACCCGCGTTTGATGCCGTGGGTGACAACACCGCAAAAGGCAGTTACTTCGATCAATTGACCAAACGTTTGCTGGCTGATTGGTGTGATGGAATGATCCGGCGTCAGATCAACCAGCCAGACAATCCGGCCCTTCACGGTGCACTTGCTTGCCCGTCTTGCGAACACATCCACGGTCGCTGCTCGGACGCGATGTATCCTTTCATGCACATGGCCAGCGTCACGGGCGATAAAAAATACTTGCAAGCCGCAATCGACGTGTTTGAATGGGCAAACGTTAACGTCACCAACGATGACGGCAGTTGGCGAAACGATATCAGGCCCAAAGCTTGGCGAGGCACTACGATCTTCGGTGCCATCGCGCTTGCTGAAGCACTGCACTACCATGGAAAACTGCTCGATCAAGAACAGCGCAAAGCGTGGATGGAGCGATTGGACAGAGCGGTCGGCGGCTATTTGTATAAGGACTTTAAGACGATCGATTTTACGAACCTCAACTACGGCATGACGGCCATCTACGGGTTCTACCTTTTCGGGAAGACGCTGAACAACCAAAAGTACACTGACCGTGGGCTTCAGTTCGTAAAACGCGTCAAAGAGTTCTTCACTGAACCCAATACGCTGTTGTGGGGCGAAGGCAAACCAAACAATAACCTCAGCGGCCGAGGACTCTTGCCGGTTGATCTTGGGTACAACGTCGAAGAGTCACTCAACGGCGTCGTCCTTTATGCGATCGACGCGAACGACACGGAGTTGCTGGACTTAACGATGAAATCCTTGGCTGGCCATTTGGAATTCATGCTGCCAGATGGCGCGTGGGATAATAGTTGGGGCACGCGTTCGCAAAAATGGAGCTACTGGGGCAGTCGCACTTCGGACGGATGCCAGCCCGGATTTAGCTTGCTGGCGGGATACAACCCTGCCTTTGGAACGGCGGCGATCAAGAACGCAGAACTATTAGAGCGTTGCACTGCCGACGGTCTGTTGCATGGCGGGCCGCATTACGTTTCTCATGGCGTCAAGCCTTGCATTCATCACACCTTTGCTCACGCAAAAGTGATGGCGTTTGTCCAAGACAGAATGCACTCCATGCCGAAAGTTGATACGGCCACGCGATTGCCGAGGGAAACCGCCGTTGGGGTCAAGCATTTCCCTGAATTGGATGTGTGGTTGGCCGCGCAAGGTCCGTGGCGAGCAACGGTTTCGGCTTACGATTCGATCTATAAAACAAAAAAGGCCGACCACCTGCAGCAACCGACTGGCGGTTCGATGTCAGTGCTATACCACAACAAAGTCGGCACGTTGTTGGCCGGTAGTATGGCTCGATACATCATGGTCGAACCGCTTAACATGCAGCCGCAGATCGGCGAAGATATCGCGCTGACACCACGGGTTGAGCTCCGAAAGGATGGCCGTTGGTACACCAACCTGTATGACTTAAAGGCGGAAGTTACATTCGAGGAAAATGACACGCAGATCGCTTTTGACGTCAAAGCGATGTTGCAAGACGAAGATCGAAATGTAGTTCCGGATGATGTTGCCCCGCACGCGATTCACTACCGGTTTGATGACGACTCGGTTACCATGAAGGCGCAGGCAACTGACAAGGTGGCCGGCGATAGCCAAGCCGTCATGGTGGTTCCAATTCTTTCGCCCACCGGTGAAGACGTTCGGCAAGTATCTGACAACCATCTCGAGATCGACAAACCGGGCGGAACTGTTGTTGTAAAATCAAACGTTCCCATGTCGATTGGTGACACCGACAAAAACCGTGTTTTCAACATGGTTCCCGGTGCCGAAGCGGTTGTGGTGTCTGCTGATTTGAAAGACCAAGCCGACGGCGTTGAAATTAGAATTTCGGTAAGCTAACAAACCCTTTAGCGTATTGACTGGTTAATTCATTACCGTGTTGGCGTATCTTGGACGCATTGCATCGTTCCAAAGATAACCAGCCAAACCTGCTAACTCTGACTAAAAAAATCTCCGACAAACGAGAGCCTAAATGCCTGTTAAGAATGTTATCGCTCAACACCCCAACTTATCTTTTTGTTTCTCGGCATTGCGATTACGTGTTTCTTTAGGAGCACCAATCGTGGGGCAAATGCTGATCGTGGCTTGCATGTTGTTTACCGCTTTCGCATACGGGCCAGTCGATGGTGTAACGGCACAGGAGATCGGCGCAGCGTCACGTAAGCACAGCCTAAATGCGGATTGGCGGTTTATTAGAGAAGATGTCGCGGGAGCAGAAGCGACAGATTTCGATGCCACTGAGTGGTCGACCGTTAGCTGCCCTCATACATGGAACGATATTGATACGTTTAACAATTTTGGAACCGGCGGGCATCAGGGCGAGTCGGATCTGTGGATGGGAGCGGCGTGGTACCGCAAGGAATTCACTCTGTCAAAATCTCAGCAAGACAAGAAAATCATTGTTGAATTTGAAGGCGTTCGTCAAATTGCTGACGTCTATCTTAATGGCCACCATCTCGGTCAAGACAAAACAGGTTTCATTCCGTTTGGGTTTGACTTGACACCGCACTTGAACGCCGAGGGAAAAAATGTTCTAGCCGTTAAAGCAGACAATCGCCTCGCAAAAAAGCTGTACGCCGGAGACACTCCGTGGCACCATCAGAACTGGCATCCACCGCACGGAGGCATTTATCGCAACGTGTACTTGCACGTTTTGGATCCAGTTCACGTGACTTTACCGCTACACGCTCATTTGGGGACCGAAGGCATTTATGCGTGGACGGAATCACTCAGCAAGGCTCAAGCAACCGTCGGTGTGACGGCCGAACTTGAGAACACTCAGTCCGAGGCCTGCGATGCCACGGTATCTTTTTCATTGGTGGGCCATGACGGCAAAGTCGTCAGTCGATCAGAAGAATCGGCACAACTTCCTGCCAACGGTCGGTTGAAATTAAAATCAACCATGGAAGTTTCCGATCCGCATCTTTGGGAACCCGATTATCCCTACGTTTATCAGGTCCGAGTGGAAGTCAGCTCCGGCGGAACCACGCGCGATGTTGCCTCGACTCCGTTTGGTTTGCGAAACTATCGGTTTGATGCCGACACTGGATTCTGGATCAATGGGCATCCGCTCAAACTGCACGGCTGGGGGCAAAAACCGATTGCGGGTTGGGCCGGATTAGGCGCGGGCATCCCCAACTGGATGCATGATTACACCTTGAAGCTAATGGAAGAGGCCGGCGGCAATATGATTCGCTGGGGGCATTGCGCCGGTCCAGCGGTCGGCATTGAAAGCAGCGACAAGTACGGATTCGTCACGATCATGCCGGGCGTCGACGGCGAACGAGACTGCCAAGGCGAAGCGTGGAAGACTCGCACCAATGCGTTTCGCGACATGATCATCTACTATCGAAATCATCCAACGGTCTGTGTTTGGGAAGGTGGCAACTACAACGTCAGCCCTGAACACGCAGCGGAGATGAAAGAGATTACTCGCCAGTGGGATCCCGGTGGCAAGCGTTACTTTGGGTTTCGCATGTCCACGCCTGCAATGCTGGACAGCATCGACCTAGAGTTAGGCACCGTCGGCCGCGCACGTGCCTTGCCAACTTTGGCCGTTGTAGAAACAGAGTACGATCGTACGGAAACGCCGCGACGGGTTTGGGACAAGTTTTCACCACCGGACTTTGGCAACCTTGGAAAACTGTCCGATTTGAATACGTACAATCTGGCGTCCGAAGGTTTTGCAACCAACGCGATCAAAGAATGGTGGACTTTGTTCGGCAGCAAGCCCAATCACTCGGGTGGTGCGAACTGGATTTTCTCCGATGGAACCCACGGGACGCGGCAACGCACGGATGTTGCTCGTGCCACAGGCGAAGTGGATGCCGTGCGATTGCCCAAGGAGGCCTATTGGGCTCTGCAAGCGACTTGGGATGACGAAGATCGTGTCCATCTGATTGGACATTGGAACTATCCCGAAGATACGGTCAAACCAATGTATGCCGTCGCGAAAGCGGATGCGGTTGAATTGTTCGTCAACGGCAAAAGCCTCGGGCGTGGCGAGCGCAGTTTGGATACTCTTTTCACTTGGCCTGACGTTTCTTTTGAGCCCGGCGAGATCAAGGTTGTCGCGTACCGGGGTGACAAGGCCGTGGCAACTCAAGTCAAACAAACTGCTGGAGAACCGGCAGCGATTCGGCTCACTCCGATGATGGCTCCCGGTGGATGGCGTGCCGATGGTTCTGACGTTGCCTTAGTCGACTTCGAGGTCGTGGATGCCGAGGGGCTTCGATGCCCGACCGATCAAGGACGCGTCGATTTTGAAATTTCCGGACCGGCTATCTGGCGAGGCGGTTACAACAGCGGTAACGAAGACAGCATCAATCACCAGTATTTGGATACCGAGTGCGGAATCAACCGAGTCAGCATTCGATCGACGTTGCAGGCGGGCGAGGTTGCTCTGACTGCTCGACGAGATGGCCTTGAGCCCGCAACGCTGCGATTGACTTCTCAACCGATCGAATTGGTAGGCGGTATTGAGTCGGTGATGCCCGCCGTCTACCAAGTGTCGCTACCAAAGCGTCCTGAAATTGACGAGGCTAAATTTGCTGAGCTGACAAAGCTGCGAAATACTCCGATCATCAAACGAATCGAGAAAGACGATTCTGATCGAATGTTTTCGATGTTTGCCTACACCGGCACTGGAGCTGGCGGATTGGAGGATGCTTATCAGCACGAGATGCTTGCCTACTCCGACGATGCTAGGATTAATATCGCGGAAGTACCGGACTATTTGAAAGA
>CALFUT010000062.1 GCA_937929805.1 uncultured Pirellulaceae bacterium | reverse complement strand
ACAAATTCCAACCGTTCTGACACGGGATCACATTCTTTCCAGCTCATTATTGTGGCTCCTTTGGAGCCACAATAATTAAGACCAAAATGTGATACCCATGTCTCCGAACACCTGTAACCTATCTCCCCGGTCTGTACAGCGGAGCCTTCCACTCCCAATCCAACGCGTCAAGCCTGTGCCCATTGCTTGACCAACTCCACGCCGACCTCGCAGGCGGCAACCATCTCATCAAGGCACGCCCACTCCAGCGGAGAATGGATGTTGTGCTGCCCCGATGAAAGGTTGGGCGTTGGCAGCCCTTTTTCCGTCAACTGGGATCCATCGGTGCCGCCGCGAATGATCGTCAGATCCGGCTTACGCCCGAGCGCTTCATGAGCCGCAACCGCCAAAGAAACCGCGCGGGGTTCGGAAACGAGTCCCTCGGCCATGTTGCGATACTGCTTGACGATTTGAACATCGATGTTTGAGCCCGCATGTTTGGCTGCGACCTCATCGGCCAACTGGTTCAACTGGTCGGCATACGCCACCAACTGGTTCGTTTCAAAATCTCGCAGCAGCACTTTAATTGTTGACTGTGCGACTCCGCCGTCCATCACGTATGGGTGCATGAATCCGTCTCGACCATCGGTGCACTCGGGCGACACATCCGCCGGCATCGCGTTGATGAAATCGCTGGCGACTCGGATCGCGTTCACCATGCGGCCCTTGCCAATCGACGGATGAATATTCACGCCAGTTACCGTCACCAACGCCATGTCGGCCGAGAACGTTTCCTGATCGATCATGTTTTGACCGCCACCGTCGAAAGTGTAGCAAACGGTCGCCGCAACCGCATCGATGTCGACGTGATCGACCCCGTGACCAATCTCTTCATCGCACGTGAATAGCAAACGCACCGGCCCATGAGGGATATCGGGGTTCTCGATCAAGTGATTGGCCAGTTCCATCATGATCGCAACGCCCGCTTTATCGTCTCCGCCCAGCAGAGTCGTTCCGTCGGTGGTGATGATGGTTTTCCCTTTGGCCTTTGGCAGCTCGGCACAAGTCGCCGCTGTGATCACCTGCGACGAGTCACCGCTAAGCACGATATCTTTTCCGTCAAAGTCTCTAATCACGTTGGGTTTGACGTTCGCGCCAGAGGTCTCGGGGGATGTATCCAAATGAGCATTGAACGCCACGACCGGAGCACCGTCCACGTTGCCGGGCACGGTCGCCATCACGATGCCGAAATCGTTCACTTGAACATCGGCGGCTCCCATTTCGTTCAGCTGAGCGACCAGCAATTTCCCCAGCTCGAACTGGCCATCGCTGCTGGGGTATCGACCGGATTCTTCCACTGCGGTCGTATCGATCTTCACGTACTGCAAAAAACGTTCGAGCAATCGTTCTGAATTCATGTTCTACTTTCGTTTGCTTTCCATCGCGTTGCCTATGCGATAGATTGGTCTCTAGTTCGGTTGCATGGTGATTGAAAATTTTACAGGTCAACATTCTATGGCAAATCCCGCCGTCAGCTATCTGGTCTTCGACGTTGAGAGTGTGGCCGATGGCGATTTAATCTCCAAAGTCCGCTATCCGTCCGAATCATACGATGCGGCCAAGGCGATCGAGGTTTACGCCGCCGAGCGACTGGAGCAAACCGGATCTGAGTTCATTCCTTACACGTATCATGTTCCGATCTCGATCGCGATCATCAAGTTGACGGTTGACCTTCGCATCGTCGACATTGTGACACTCGATGCCCCCGAGTATCGATCTCACGTGATCACCAAACACTTTTGGGACGGTTGGAAGGCCTACAAGATGCCGACTTTGGTCAGCTTCAACGGTCGCACGTTCGATCTGCCGCTGATGGAATTGGCGGCTTACCGCTACGGCATCAGCATTCCCGATTGGTTCAACTTGAACGCCAGAACGTACGAGCAAAAACGCAATCGCTACAACCAAAGTTCTCATCTGGATTTGCAGGAGGTGATGACCAACTTCAGCGCTAGCCGATTTAATGGTGGATTGAATCTGGCCGCGAACCTCGTCGGCAAGCCCGGCAAGATGGGCATCGCCGGTCATATGGTTCAGGATTTGTTCAACGAAGGTCAACTGCAACGAATCAACGACTACTGCCGTTGCGACGTGTTGGACACGTACTTTGTATTGCTTCGAACAAAAATCTTGACCGGTGAATTGACGGTGGAACGCGAGGCCGAACTAATCGCCGAAACGACCGCGTGGCTGGAAGAACGAGCCGACCAGTTTCCCGTATACCGCGAGTACTTGGAACAGTGCTCGCCATGGGACAATCCGTGGGTAGAACCCGAGCAAGACGAACTAGTGGATTAATATTTAACGTTCGCTAAGGCCACGATCACGTGCAATTTCAGCAAGAAGCTTATTCAAACGGCCGGCTTTCCAAGTTCACGTTGAAATGACGGATTAAGAATTTTGAATTTTGAAAACGCTCCCATCGATTTGATGGTAAATGTTTTTGAAGATACTCCGAATCATGCTGTGGAAATCTTAAGAAATAAATCCCATCAAAAGGTGAATTTGCGATTACCGAATCGGTTCTACGACCGTAGAACAATTGTTCTGTATACCTTATTGAGATTCCATTTATATTTGTATCGGAGAATTTATGAAACTTACTCTAATGTTACTTGTTGCATTTTTGCTTGGCAGCGGCGTCGCTAACGGCCAACAAACCGTTGCATCGGTGGATGATATTCCTATTCCGGGCGTCGCTGACGCAGCAGCTTACTTTGATTCGGCCTCGGGCGATATTTACTTGGCGCTAGGTGAATCAATCGTTCTTGTCGGCGTCGACATGGCACCCTTCGGGTTTTTGAGCGATACCTTTGAACCAACGTTGGTAAACTCGACAACCGCCTTGGGTGCGCCTGTGCAGAACGATTCCAGGGGCATCGCGTGGCTGGCTCCGCTCCGAGATGCGAACGGTCTTTCGTCATCGGATGCCGGGTTTGATTCAGACACGCTTGATTTCGTCCCCTTTCAATCCGGGGTCTTCAACCTTGGCGGCCTACTACCGGCCAATCCAAGTATCCAAACGGTGGCTGATTTTAATTTGATATACCCGGACGCTCGCCTGAGTTTCGCTATCCCCGGTGATGTCACTCGCGACCCATTCAACGTTGTCGAGAGCACCATCAGTTTTCAATTAGTCTCCGCACCTGCATCATCGATTCCCGAACCGGGTTCGTTGTCATTGCTGCTAATGACTGGGATTGCTGCTACGTTTCGGCGAACTCGAAGCGTTCTAAAATCCTAGCTCAACTGCCAGCTTGTGCACGGCAAACTTAAATAGAGACGCGTTTCGCTTTGTGTTAGTTACTTTTACTCAGTAGCAAGCCACACCAGCGAGGCGCGTTTTTCTTTCCGATCAAAGTTGCCAATAGAACTCTCACTTGCTGCCACTGATCGATCCAGAATCGCCGATTTCAAACGGCAGAACGTACGAGCAAAAACGCAATCGCTACGATCGAAGTTCTCATCTGGATTTGCAGGAGGTGATGACCAACCTCAGCGACAGCCGATTTCATGGTGGATTGAATCTAGCCGCGAGTACTTGGATCACATCACCGCTCGCCATGGGACAATCCGTGGGTGGAGCCTGAGCAAGACGAAATGCCAGAATGAGTGAATTCGCTGCCGCGTGGGTCGATTCTTTTCATGGCAACCGCGTTAAACATTGATCAAAGCTGCTCGCTATCGTTCGGCTTTTACAAAAATTGATGCTATGATGTTTGAATGAGCACTGGCCCACAAAATGGCATCGACCTGTCGAGCTTGCCCCCCGTTTCCATTGACCGAATGGTGCGTGCCGTGGAAAAAGTAAAACAACGTTTGCTGCGAACCAGCAAGATTTTGACGGACGCCGGGATTCCGTTTGCCGTTGTCGGAGGGAATGCCGTTGCCGCGTGGGTGTCGAGGGTGGACGAGGCGGCGGTCCGAAACACCCAAGACGTCGACATTTTGATTCGTCGGGAAGACTTGGATCGCGTCAAGAAGGCGATGGAAGCCAACGGTTTCATTTACGGCCAATCGATGAACGTCGATTTTTTCTTAGACGGTCCGGATGCGAAAGTACGTGACGCCGTCCACTTGCTGTTCGCTTCAGAAAAAGTGAAACAGCACGACACCATCGAAACCCCGGCCATCGAGCAAGTCGACACCGAGGGTGAATTCCCGATTGTCGAACTTGAAATGTTAGTCCGGATGAAGCTCACGTCGTTTCGGCTAAAAGACCGAGTTCATTTGTTGGACATGATCGGAATCGAATTGATTGACTCGACTTGGCCAGCGAAGTTTCCGCCGGCGCTTGGAGAACGCCTTCAGCAGTTGCTGGATAATCCGGACGGGTAGGGCATGTTGAGCTGCCGTCAGGCAGGCTGCGTCTCGGTCCAAGCCGGTCGCGATTTGGCTACCTTCGCGTTGACCGGGGCTTGGGTCCAAGCCGATGCAATGACAGGCTTACTGCATCGAAAGGGTTTGGACGCAGCGCTTCCATTACTTCAACTCGCCACCATCCCTTTAACTCGCCAATCTTGATGACGCGGAAGGCCAACGGTTTCTGCCCCCTCAAAGGTGTGGTATGATCCGCTAAACGTCTGTTTGCGGATTCCACCATTTCCCTAAGGACCAACTAATGACCACCACACTACTACCGCTGCGCGCGCATGGACGCTTGTGGCACCTACTGCTTTTGCTTGCTTTCTTTCTCGTTCCCTGCAGTTTATTTTCTCAGGTCGATTCGCCGCCACAGGCGGCGGCGATCGCTGCTACGGCTGACGCTGTCGCGCCGACGATCGACAGCGGAGACACTGCATGGATTTTGGCGTCCACCGCGCTCGTGCTGTTCATGACGATTCCCGGCCTCGCTCTGTTCTACGGCGGCTTGGTTCAATCCAAGAATATCCTGTCCGTTTTGATGCATTGCCTTGTACTGACTGGCGTCGTTTCGATCGTCTGGGTTTTGTTCGGATATAGCTTCGCACTGGATGACTCAATTAATCCAGAATCTGGCGTCATTGGGTTGGGCTCGTTTATTGGCGGTACCAACAAGCTTGGTTTCGCCAACACGCTTGGCAACGTCACTGGGACCATCCCTGAACTGCTGATGGCCGCGTTTCAAATGACGTTTGCCGTGATCACACCTGCCTTGATCGTCGGAGCTTTCGCCGAACGAATGAAGTTCAGTGCCGTCATGCTGTTTTCCGTTATCTGGCTGATCGTTGTTTACCTTCCCATTTGCCACATGACTTGGGGCGGGGGCCTGTTTGCCGAGTGGGGTACGATTGACTTGGCGGGAGGAATCGTCGTTCACATCACCGCAGGCTTTGCCGCCTTGGTTGCTTGTATCATGGTCGGACCACGAAAAGGATTTCCTGAAAGTACGCAGCCACCGCACAGCACCGTTCTCACCTTGATCGGGACCGGCATGTTGTGGGTTGGGTGGTTTGGATTCAACGCGGGCAGCCATCTGGCCGCCAACGAGAGTGCCGCGTTGACCCTTTTGGTCACTCATTTGTCGGCCTCGACGGCAACGCTGGTTTGGCTGGGAATCGATTGGATTAAGTACGGCAAGCCAAGCGTGCTGGGAGCCGCAACCGGATCCATCGCCGGTCTGGCAGCAATTACTCCTGCCTCTGGCTCGGTCGGGCCGATGGGAGCGATTGTCATCGGCACCGCGTCGGCCGTAATCTGCTACTACTTTGCAACGGTTTTAAAAACCAAACTTCGCTACGACGATTCGCTGGATGTGTTTGGCGTCCATGGCGTGGGCGGGTTCATCGGAACGATTCTTGCGGGCGTGTTTGTCGCCGAATCGCTTGGCGGGACGGGACTTGCCGACGGCGCGACCATTGGCAGCCAAGTTGGAGTCCAACTTAGCGCCGCAGTTCTGACGGCGGTCTACACGGTGATCGCCACGGCCATCATTCTGCTGTTGGTCAAGATGGTTGTTGGCTTACGCGTCAACGATGAAGTTGAAACACGCGGGCTAGATTTGGGCGAACATGGCGAACGCGGATACATTCCGTAGGCCAGTCATGGAAATCAGCGCGAGGCAAACCAATCGAAACGGTTTGCCCGTGCTGCCCGCTACGACTTTGCGGCACGGCCTGAGCGTTTGCGATCTGACTCTTTAAGCAGTTGCTTGCGAAGCCGAATGGTTGTGGGAGTCACTTCCACCCACTCGTCGCCCTGAACGTACTCCAACGCTGCTTCCAAACTGAATTGACGTGGCGGCTTGAGTTGAATATTTTCGTCACTGCCGGAAGCACGCATGTTCGTCAGCTGCTTTTCCTTGCAGGGGTTAACAGGTAGATCGTTCGAGCGAGGGTTCTCGCCGACGATCATGCCTTCGTAGACTTGGTCGCCCGGACTGACGAATAGTTCGAATCGTTCCTGCAAGTTAAACAGCCCAAATCCAACGGCTTTACCTGAAGCCATCGAAATCACGGCACCGTTGATCCGAGCCGGAATGTCTCCCTCGAGCGGACGGAACTCGAGAAAGCGATGGTTGATGATCGCCGTTCCTTGGGTCGCATTGAGCAGCTTGGTTCGCAATCCGATTAGGCCTCGCGATGGAATCACGAAACTGGCCAGCGTGAATTCGCCACGTGCATTCATTTCCAGCAAGTCGCCCCGACGGTTACCGACCAGTTCCATCACAGGTCCAAATTTGTCGGTGGGCACCTCGACGACCAGCGATTCGAAGGGCTCGTGGTCCTTGCCGTCGATCTTCTTGACCACCACCTGAGGCATTCCGATCGAAAGCTCGAAACCTTCGCGGCGCATCGTTTCGATCAACACCGCCAAGTGCAGGATGCCTCGCCCCGAAACGGCGAACGAGTCACCCGACTCTAACGGACGAACTCGCAACGCCACGTTTCTTTCAAGCTCTTTCGTTAGACGCTCGCGGACTTGGCGGCTGGTAACGTACTTGCCTTCTTTCCCGGCCAGCGGCGAGCTATTGATCGTGAAGATCATCTCCAACGTTGGCTCGTCCACCGAGATTCTCGGCAGCGGATCCGTGATTTCGGAATGACAGATCGTGTCGCCAATCTCAGCGTTTTCCAAACCGATCAGCGCACATACTTCACCCGCCTCGGCACGCTCGACTTCGACACGACCAAGTTTATCAAACGAGTTGACTGCACTGATCTTGGCGGAAACGGGCTTGCCGTCGATTCCGATCACGTTAACCGTCTGGCCCTTCTTGACGATGCCCGATTCGATTCGACCGACCGCGATCCGTCCCACGAACTCGGACCAGTCCATCGTCGTGACGCACATCCGGAACTCGCCCGGCTCAATCGTCGGGGGCGGCACGTGCTCGACCACCATGTCTAATAGTGGCTCCATGTTGCCGGACATGTTTTCCAGATCGTGCGTCGCATAACCGTTCTTGGCCGAAGCGTAGATGTAGTGAAAGTTGTCTAGGTACTCTTCGCCGCCCATCTCCAAAATCAACTCCATCGCTTCGTCGACCACTTCGGCAGTTCTTGCGTCTGGCTTGTCGACCTTGTTGATGATGACCATCGGCTTGAGCCCGGCTTCGAGTGCCTTGCCCAACACGAACCGAGTTTGCGGCATTGGTCCTTCGGCCGCGTCGACCAGCAACAGAGCTCCGTCCGCCATTTGTAGAACTCGTTCGACTTCTCCCCCAAAGTCCGCGTGGCCCGGCGTGTCAATGATGTTGATCTTGATGCCTTGGTACGGCAACGAAATATTCTTGGCGAGAATCGTGATGCCGCGTTCTTTTTCGATGTCGCCCGAATCTAAGATCCGCTCGCCCGTCAACTGCGAGTCACGAAACTGGCCGCTCTGTCGCAACAGGCAATCGACGAGGGTAGTTTTGCCATGATCGACGTGAGCGATGATGACGATATTGCGAATGTCTTTGCGTTGGGTCATGAGAACGTGGTTCTTGTGGGACGACGGGACAAAACTGCCGGCTCAGCAATCACTTCGCCCGGTCTGCCACTTTGAGTCTTCGTTTGGAATCGCGAAATCATAGGGGTGACTCGATTCGAACGAAAGGTTGCTCGGGTCCAAACTTCAAAATCCTCAGTTTTTGCCCAGATTTTGAAAAGCGTTGTGTTCATGCGGTTGGACCGCGGTGTCGCAACCCCCAGCCGAGCGACGAAGGTTTATTAACGGCTTTTACACCCTGACTGGCCGCAAGACGGAGGGCAGCGCGACCTAGATCGTCAAATCCAAAAAAGCGGTGTTTGGAAAAAGCGCAAGCGTTACCGACTCAAACATCAAGATTTGATGAAAGTGGGTTCCATCACCCTTCAAGTACTCGACATTCGCTCAAATCTCGATACGTTGGAACGAGTAAAGAAATAGGTAAAGAGATATATTGACCCGTCTCGGTACAACGTAGTTCCCACGATCTGGAGAAAATCATGATATTGAGTTTTAAGAAAATCGCACCGTCCATGGTGCTGGCGGCTTGCTTCGCTTTCCTCGGAGCGGTCAACGTTAACGGACAAACAATCTTGTTCACGGACGATTTTGAAACCGCAACACCGACCGATTTTACTCGAGTCTTGAATCCCGTGGTAGGTTTCCCCAACGGACAATTCAATGACCCTGCAAACGGTGACGTTTTTGGCATCGTTGACAATACTGCCAGCTTCGCAATTTCGGACGAGTCGGCCGGTGGTTTCCCAACTGACACTCAGGGGATTGCCGATTCGACGAAAACGGATCTCTTCTTAGGCTTCAACGATACAGCAAACGGAACCAACCCAGATGCCGACGGTAATGTTTCCGTTACTTGGACGTTTGACGTTTCTGGAGAAACAGAACTGGGCCTTTCGTTTGAAATCGCAGCGATGGGTGACTTTGAAGGAACTGCCAATTCCTCGGGTGATCCGGCAAACGCGGACCGAGTTGTCTTCTCCGCTTCTTTTGATGGCGGCACCTCCCAAGACATCGTTTTTGCGACTGCCGACGATGAAGGCAGTTTGACGTACACGCTTGAGAGCGGAACGATGACAATGCTTGACGATCCGTTGGTTATAGGCACGCCAGTTGGAGACGGAACTGTCGCGTCCCCGCAAATCGTCGACAACATGTTTACTAACTTTGACTTTGACATCCCCGGCAGCGGAGACACTTTGACCTTGACACTCACTGTTCGAACTGACGGTGGTGCAGAAGCGATTGGTATCGACAACCTCGCTATTACCTCAGGTGGCGGTGGCGGCGGCGTGACCGGTGACTTCGATGGAGACAACGATGTTGATTGCGATGATATCGATATGTTCGCTGGTAACATCGGTTCTACCTCAGCCACATTTGACTTAGATGGAAGCGGCACCGTTGATTTGTTGGATGTCGAGCTTCATATTGAAACGCTCGTCGTCACCAGCAACGGCGTGACTGGGACTCTGCTAGGCGACTTAAACTGTGACGGGCAAGTCAATGTGCTGGGCGACGCGTTTGCTCTTGTAGGAAATTTGGGTAGCTCGGCTGCCGTCGTCTACACAGACGGTGACATCAATCTTGATGGACAGGTCAACGTGTTGGGTGATGCGTTTCTACTGGTCGGCAATCTGGGCATGAGCAACCAGTGACACCGACAATTGCCTCAGTTCAACAGGGCAATTTGCCATTTCATTTGGCGTAGCTTGGCAACTCTAGCGTGACAACTAATTGGCTCGGTTTCTTAAAAGAAACCGAGCTTTTTTCGTTTCCGCGACAGCCACGACAAAACCTAACCCTACTTTGCTGCACACTCGAAGAACCCAGATATTCTGTGTGACGCTAGCCAGACTCACGTCTGTAAACTGAGAGTCCAAACCGAAATCGGCTATCCCGTCGCAAGATGCAGGGCAAAAGTCGATATCCTTTGACTAACTCAAATATTCAGCGCTCCAACATCCACGCATTGGTATAATCTGATGCTCCTGCCAACGCGCATGATTCTCGATCACCAATCGATCTTTGCGAAACGCGGGACCGAACTATCGCTTAAACAACACGGTCTTTCCATGCCACATTTTACGCCAACCAACAGACCCGCCTCCTGCTGTTCTCGCTTGAGCTTGTTCCTGCGCAGGCCGTTTCTCCTCACGGTGCTGGGATTTGGCATTTTGCAGTTTGTCTCAATGCCTGCCCTCGGCCAGAATTTTGATCCTCCATTCAACTACTACGCTCTGGCGACAGGAAGTGGAGAATCGTTGGAAGATGCTCTACATGACATCATTAGTGTCCGAACCGACGGCTCGCCGTTGGGAAGTATCAGCATTTCTACCAATCGCGACGAGTTGGTGCAGTTAGATGCGGACCCCGATCGCCCCGGCAATATCTTGCTGGTGTACAACCAAGAGTCAGTCCCTGGAAGTAACAGCTCCCTGTGGAATCGCGAGCACACGTGGCCGCGGTCAAGAGGTATCGACGACCCCGGCGGCAACGACGGAGTCGATAACGAAGATCTTCACTTGCTCAGACCCTCTAATTTCACGGTCAACTCGAATCGAGGCAGCCTTCATTTTGGCGGTGCCTTTGGCAGCAACGGCGGTAACTTTGGAACCCGCAATGATGGCAACGGAACCGTTTGGTATCCGGGTGATGTGGACGCCGGACACATCGCGCGACAGCAGTTTTATGCGCAGGTTCGTTACGATGGATCCGATCCGTTAACCAATAATCTAGAGCTGGCCAACGGTACGCCAGGTGGCACCCGTCTTGGGGATCTCGGTCGAATGATCGAGTGGCACTTCGCAGCACCCGTTGACGAGTTTGAACGTCGGCGGAATGACATTATCTTTGATAACTACCAAGGAAATCGAAACCCGTTTATCGACCGCCCCGAGTTCGTATGGTCCGTATTTGTTGATCAAAGCAACGATAGCCGAATCGAGTTCGCCGGTGGGACCACTGACAGTGATGGCGCGTCGACGCTAGAGATCAACAAGCGAGCTATCTTTGGAGATCCTTCACGGTTTAGCGCAGAAGTAACAGTCAATAAAATAGGGCTTGATGGAACCTATTTCTGGATAGAGACCGATGGCGACGTGACCAGTTCGCTCGCGGCATTAAACGCTTTTCGCACATTCCAGCCCGATCCTCAAACTGGCTTGGATTCTAATTCTTTAACCGATTCGATCACGTTCTCAGTCACGATTCTATTTCCGGGATTCGGTGGCGGTGTCGGTGTTCGTTCAGGCACGATTACTGTCGACAATTTGGATATCACGACCGAAAGTACACTCGAAGGTTTATCAGGGCGGGGCGACAACGATGGCGATGACGTTCTAATCGCTTCATTTACAGCTCTCGCGCACTCTGCTCCTTCATTTTCCGCTATCTCAAACGTCAGCACGCTGACCGTTGACCTTGGAGACTTTTTCATCGGCAGCCAGTTCACACCGTCTGCCGAGGTTGACGTTTTCAACCGAGCATCTTTCGTTGGTCCAGACCTGACCGCGAATCTGGACCTGGACGCAATCGTTGAATCAGACTCGCTCGACAAGTTCGCTATCACGGGCGGCCTATTTTCTAACTTGGCTCCTAACGACAGCCAAACGTTTTCATTCACGGGTGCTTCGGACGAACTGGGTACGTTTACGGCACAGTACGAATTTCAAGTCTCTGATGAAGACATCGAAGGGGAAGATTCATCAACCATGAATCTTACCCTTACTTTTGATGTCGTTGGCGTCCGGGGGGACTTTGACACATCAGGCAATGTCGACGATGCCGATATCAATTTCTATACCCAGCAATTGGGGCAGGCGATCGACGCCGAATCAGCACTACGCGAGCTAGATCTCAATGATGACGGCATGATCACAATAGAAGATCACGGTCTGCATGTGACCACGTTGGCTCAAACATCGACGGGCGTTCAGGGAACGATTCTTGGCGATGTCAACCTAGATGGGACGGTCAACGTCTTGGGAGATGCCTTCATCCTGATCAGCAATTTAGGCGCCAATGCAATGGTCGGTTTTGGTGATGGCGACCTGAACGCGGATGGAGTCGTGGACGTGCTGGGCGATGCTTTCGTACTGATCAGCAATCTCGGTCAGTCGGTCAATAATTAGACCGCACATCTCTAATTGTGGCCCAGCATGTCGACTGCGGCCTGCAAATCTGGCAAATGGGACGTCAACGCTTACTCTCTTTGCCCGGCTGACTGACGGACCTTTCCGACAGAATTTCCTCAACGTACATGATGGGATGCACAAAAACCGCTCACCATGTCAATCTTGTTGATCCTCTCAAAATCATCGGCTGTCTCGTATTACAAATTATTAAACAGTCGTCGTGCCGCTCGCGCTGGTCGCCGAGTTCGAATACTGGATCGTTGAGGGAATCAGTTGCGAGTCGTTGAACGAAGTCGCAGATTCTACAAGCTCACCTCGTAGGATCTGAATTTGATCCGGAGCTTCAACCCCAATGCTCACGGTTTTGCCTTTTACCTTGATCACTTTGATGGTGATTCCAAGATCTGGAATAGCAATCGTTTCATCGGTTCGTCGGGAAAGTACTAACATGATTAGGTTCGTCCTTGAAGTTTGAAAAGCGAAACTTGAGAGCTCTTTTAGCGGCATCCAAGACCGGAAAGTAATGCCCGTCAAATCCTTGGACACAAATAAGGCGCCAATCTTTACGAGAAAACCGAAGAGTTTCGAAAAAACTTCACAGCTCTTAAAAACACGTCGCCTGTCTTCTCCAGCACCCCCATCATCACGCAATTTCTCTGCAAGCAGCTAGCGTCGCATCACCCGATCGCAGCTACGGTCAACCGAGTATCGTCCCGAAATGAATCTCATTCGTTCACTTTGGGACAGTGAATGGTTTATCCAATTCGAGCTGCAATCAGCACCCCCGCGTTTGAAACTCAACCCCACCCGTACCCCGAACAAGCGTTTCCAATGAAGGATCTGGGTAAAACATTGCAGAAAATACCCAATCTGAGCAAACTAGCGGATTGATTTTCTGACACGGCGTCAGAAAATGGGCGGGTGAAAACACTCAGCACTAAAAAACTCGAAATCCAAGAACGAGAGCAGAAGATTCTGGCTGCGGCGCGGACCATCGTTGTTCGTGAGGGATACCAACCGCTGAGCATGGAACGGATCGCCGACGCCGTCGAATATTCACGCGGCACGATCTACAACCACTTTTCGTGCAAAGAAGAAATCATCATCGCGCTGGCAGAAAAGGGAGCCGCCAAACGCGTTGAGATGTTCCGGGAAGCCGCATCCTATCAAGCCGATTCTCGTTTTCGAATGCTGGCGGTGTGTTACGCAGCCGAGCGGTTTGTCATCAACTTCCCAGATTATTTTCTGTTCGAGCAGATCTTCAATCTTGATTCTGTCCGCGAGAAAACCTCGCCCGAGCGTCAACAACTAATTCACACGTGTGAAATTCAATGCATGGGGATTGTCAGCGGAATTGTTCGCGACGCCGTTGCTTCGCGCGACTTGGCATTGCCTGACGAAATCACCCCTGAACGATTGGTGTTTGGACTGTGGGCTTTGACATCAGGTGCTTACGGACTGGCTTTTACTTCCCAGTCGCTTCCTCATATCGGCATCACTGACCCGTACAACGTTGTACGGACTCACGTTTGCCATTTACTGGATGGATACGATTGGCGCCCTCATTCTTCAACGCACAACGTCGATCAAGTTTTCTCACAACTTGAAAAAACGATCGGCAAATCATTTCAAATCTAACATCATGGCTCCTTCAGAAACTGATTCAGTGGTTCAGAACAACCAAAAAAGAACTGCCTCCAAAACGCGACGAATCGGTGCGGGCATCTTTTGGATCGTCGTCGCCTGCGCTGCTGGCGCGGCCATGTTTGCGTTGAAGAATCAACCAGCCCTCCAAGACGCAAATGCTTCAAGAACTGCGGCGGCCGAGGATCCGACAACCAGTTCACCCGATCCGTTGCCCGTCAACACGATCCAAGTTTATCTCGAAAGCGATGTAACTCAAACTCAGTCGTACACCGGAACCATTCGAGCCCGACAAAGCAGTGAATTGGCCTTCGAGATACCGGGCACCATTATTGAAATCTCGGTCAGCGAAGGTGAATCGGTCGCCAAAGGTCAATCGCTTGCCCGTCTGGATACCCGAACTTTGCATGCCCAACGCGCCGCCGTTGTGGCGCAACTGGCCCAAGCCAATGCTGTGCTAGACGAAATGAACGTGGGGCCACGAACCGAACGAATCCGATCCGCGATTGAGCAAGTCAACGCCCGGGACTCCGATTTTCGGCTGGCACGACTCAATCGAGATCGCCGGCTGAGCCTGCACAAAGCTGGCGCTGTGTCAGACGAGGAACTCGACCGGGCTGAATTTGCAGTGACTTCGGCCGAGGCAAACTTGAAGGATGCCAAACAACGGCTGGCTGAACTGGAAGCCGGGACTCGTAAGGAACAACTCGCAGCCCAAGCATCAGCTGTGCGCGGATTGGAATCTTCGCTGGAGGAGATCGATGTCGCTCTGGCAAAGAGCCAGCTTTTAGCGCCTTTCTCTGGCACGATCTCTCAACGATACGCAGACAATGGAAGCGTGGCGTCTGCTTCGGCTCCTGTTTTTCGCCTAATCGAAAGCGGCAAACTTGAAGCGGTGATCGGATTGCCGCCGGATGTCACCGCGTCTGTCGTGGCTGCTGGAACCAACTCACCCGTCACGTTGCACGTTGGTGATCGAACCATTTCAGCCTCGATTCGTTCTCGCGTCCGTGAACTAGACCCGGTCACACGAACCCAAAACATTCTGCTGGATATCGAATCAGCTGACACGGACTTGGTGGTGCCAGGTGAGTTGTGCGAATGGCGAATCGAACAGCCGGTCAATCGATCCGGTTACTGGCTGCCCGCATCCGCGTTAACCCGAGGCGTTCGTGGTTTGTGGTCGGTCATGGCGGTGATTGATCAAAATGATCATTGCCTAGCTGAAAAACGAGACATCGAAATCCTGCTGACCGAATCAGATCGAGTTTTGGCGCGAGGACTGTTGTCCGATGGCGAACGCGTCATCGTCGACGGTCTACACCGGATTGCGGCGGGCCAGCGAGTCATCGATGCGGGCCAAGCTGCATCGGCTGAAAAAGCGTCCTCCATCCGATAGTCGCCCACTTGCTGACGGACAACCCACCCATCCAACACGTGCCAATTTTCTCAGACTTCGATCGCTCTCAATGCAACTGAGCAACTTCTTTTACCGAAACCCTCGACTGACCTTGCTGGCGGTTTGCCTGATTTTAGTCAGTGGATTGTCGTCGTGGTTCGTCCTGCCGCGGATGGAGGATCCTCAGTTGGTCCAGCGTGGAGCCATCGTCAATACGATCTACCCGGGTGCAGATCCAACACGAGTCGAGTCGTTGGTCACGGAAAAGATCGAAGAGGCGATGGAGGAGATCGAGCAGATCAAGGAGATCCGCTCCTCGTCGCGCGAAGGCATCTCTACGCTTACGATCGAACTGCGAGACGACGTCCTTAACAGCACACCGGTCTGGTCTCGTATCCGAGACCGGTTGAGCGACATCGAACCGTTGCTGCCGGCGGGTGCGCTCAAGCCGAATTTTGATGAACTTGAATTCAAAGCGTTCGCGTTGCTGGTCGCGTTGAAGTGGGACCAAGAATCTCCGGTAAATTATGCGATCCTCAATCGTCTGGCGTTGCAACTGAAGGATCACTTGCAAACGGTTGTTGGCACTCAAAAGGTCGAAACCCACGGCGCTCCGTCGGAAGAAATCCTTGTGCGATTAAATTCGAACCGCCTGGCGGCACTAAACCTGACCGTGCAATCGGTTTCCGATCAGATTCGCCAAAGTGATGCGAAGGTTTCTGCGGGCCAACTGCGTGGATCGGAAGAAGAGTTACTGCTGGGCGTGTCGGGCGATCTTAATTCCCTGCAACAGATTGAGCAAATTCCCATCATGCATCAAACCGGCGAAGGGTTCACTCGTCTGGGCGATATCGCGACGGTGTTGAAAACCGCATTCGATCCACCCGATGGGATCGCGATCGTCGACGGCCAGCGGGCGGTGGTGGTAGGAGCTTACGTTCGAAACAACTCCCGAATTGATCTATGGTCCGCCGAGGCAAACCGGGCTTTGGACGAGTACGAAGCCCAGTTGCCGCGCGGCATCTCCATGAATCGCCTTTTCGACCAAAATAAATATGTGGCTACCCGCTTAACCACACTCATTGGCAACCTCTTGCTGGGAGCCGCCGCTGTATTCTGCGTGATCTTCTTGGTGATGGGCTGGCGAAGTGCGGTCGTTGTTTCCACAGCGCTGCCGCTATCGGCCTTGATGGTGCTGACTGGCATGAGAGTCTTAGAAGTTCCAGTTCACCAAATGTCTGTCACCGGTTTGATTATCGCTTTAGGCTTACTGATTGATAACGCAATTGTCATCGTGGACGAAACGTCAAAAGCACTGCGCGAAGGATTGAAACCCGCGGCAGCGGTCTCGCGAAGCGTGCGATTACTATTTTTTCCGCTTTTAGGTTCAACCGTCACCACAGCGCTGACGTTTGCGCCAATTGCTTTGATGCCTGGGCCGGCAGGCGAGTTTGTCGGCGCGATTGCGGTCAACGTAATCTTAGCCATTTTCAGTTCGCTGTTCCTCGCCATGACGATCATCCCGGCGCTTGCTGCCGCACTTGCCCCTGCGAATGAGCGGCAGGCAGAAAACGATCACGACGAACCGGCTGCGCAGCCACTTAAGCGACAACGATGGTGGCGAAGCGGTCTTTCAAACGCGCGGTTGAATCAAGCTTACTGCCGTTTGCTAGACTTCATTTATGCGAAGCCTTGGATTGGCGTGGCAATCGGTATCGTCGCGCCGGTCGCAGGTTTCGTGGCCGCGACTCAACTTAGCGAGCAATTTTTCCCTCCCTCGGATCGCGACCAGATTCACATCGAGCTTGAACTGTCGCCTCAAAGTTCGATCGCTGCGACTTTGGAAACCACGAAACAGATTCGTGAAGAGTTGCTACGCGATCAGGATGTCCAAAAAGTCGATTGGTTTGTTGGCGAAAGCGCGCCGGCGTTTTACTACAACTTGATTCCCAAACGAGCCAGCGTTTCGCAGTACGCTCAGGCGCTGGTTCAGCTGACGACGATTGAAAACCAATCAGAAATCATTCACCGCCTGCAAGGCAAACTCGATCAGAAATTCGCTCATGCGCGAGTGCTTGTTCGGCAGTTGGAACAAGGACCACCGTTTGATGCGCCGGTTGAAGTAAGACTGTTCGGCCCCGATTTGGCTCGACTGCGGGAACTTGGCCAGCAGTTGCGGAGAATTTTGGTCGACACGCCGGGCGTGATTCACACGCGTTGCGAACTGGACGAGGTACTGCCTCGAGTACGCATGTCCGTCAAAGATGAAGTGGCTCGGGCGGCTGGCTTGAGCCTGACCGAAATCGCACGGCAGGTTAACTCGTTGACCGAAGGCGTCACTGGAGGCAGCGTCATCGAGGGCACCGAAGAGCTTCCCGTTCGCGTGCGAATCGATCGCTCTGATAGCCAAACACTCGCTCAACTGGCATGTCTGGAAATACTCAACCAAACGCCCGCCGGTGGTTCGGTGGGCAGCGGCCCCAACTCGCGAGGTTCGTTCCGAGGGATCCCCGTGTCGGCGTTGGCAAGTTTTGATCTAGAACCTGAATACGGCGCGATTAATCATCTTCATTCGCAGCGGATGAATGAGATTCAGGTTTACATCCCGGCGGGTGTTTTGCCATCATCTGTGCTGGGTGCTTTTCAGGATCGACTTGAGCGATCTGATTTTCGAATCCCTGACGGTTATCAATTACGATATGGAGGAGAATCTGCGAAACGGGATGAAGCAGTCGGAAACTTGATCGCCAGCGTCGGGATCCTTTTGGTGATGATGGTCGCAACTTTGGTTCTGTCGTTTGGTTCGTTTCGCATCGCGGCCATCGTCGGTTTCGTGGGAATGTTGTCGGCCGGGCTTGGGATGGGATCGCTCTGGATTTTTGGATACCCGTTTGGCTTCACCGCGATTATCGGGACGATGGGCCTGCTGGGAGTCGCTATCAATGACACGATCGTTGTGCTGGCAGCTATCAAAAATGACGAAGCGGCTAGATCGGGCGATCGGCTTGGAATGCGACGAGTCGTCAACCATTCGACACGACATATTGTGTCGACATCGCTGACGACCATGGCTGGCTTCACACCGCTCATTATCGGTGGGGGTGGCTTCTGGCCTCCGACAGCGGTGGCGATTGCGGGTGGCGTCGCGGGTGCCACTTTGCTGGCATTGATTCTGGCCCCGTCGTGTTATCTGCTGCTGATGTGCTCGGGCAAACAAGCCTAGAGAGTGCTAGCGGTTGGCGTCAAAGCTAATTCGTCTTTCTACTAGACGACAGCGTTTCTACCATCGGCTACTGGATTTCAATTCCCACACGCCGGAACGCCTGCCATGGCTGGACCAAAACAAAACGAACCACATCCGTTTGACGATTTCTCAGATGACCGCGCGGGATATGAGCGCACCACCAGAAAGCGGCGGCGATGGCCTTGGTTGTTGCTGCTGCTGTTGGTCGTCGTCTTCTTTCTGCCCAACGTGATCGCCATGACCGGGTTGAAACAAAAGGCAATCGATTATGCGTTGGCCGATTTCAAAGGGCGAATCACTGTCAAGTCAGCGTCTTTCGGTTGGCTTCAGCCGACAACGCTGAAGCAGATCGAAGCCGTTGACGAAGCGGGCCGACCTTTGGCGACCATCGAGGAAGTAAAAACGTCCGGATCTTTGATCAGCTTTTTGACCTCATCCGATTACGGCACGATCGAGGTTAACCAGCCAGCGGTTTGGTTACAGCTTCGCCCTGACGGAAGCAACCTAGAAGACGCGTGCGCAGCGTGGCTGGAACCGGCTGACCATAATGACGTTGCTGATTCACAAAAAAGCGCGGCGGACGACAACATTCGATTGCCAAAAGTTGAGCTCAACATCAACAACGGAACGGTTGCCATCTTCTCGATGGATGAGACACAGAGCTGGCAAGTTGAACAACTGAACGCGAAAGCCAACACCAACCACCATCTGGCTGCCGTGGTGGCCGACACAAGCTGCCAAGTAACGGTCTACAACGGACCTCCGGGTGGGCAAATGGTTGCTCAAAACAGTGGTGTCATTCAGATGAACGTGCAAGTTGACCCCGGTAGTCCGGTTCTCAGTGGTGGGTCAATCGCTTCGACGCTTCAAACGGATGGGCTTCCCTTGTCGATTGTCGGTCCGATTCTTCAGCGCTTCCTTGGACCGACTGAAACTGACGGTTTATTGACTGCTGACCTAGAAGCGGCGGTCGACATTTCAACGGGCCACGCTCAAGTGGCAATCAAACAAGCCAATGCCGTAAACCTGATCGTTTCTGCGCCCGAACTGATCGGATCAGATGAAATACGCATCAAGAACGTAACGGCTGTCGGAAACCTCACCGCCGATCCTGCACGCGTGTCGGCTGACCAGTTTCAGGTGGTTAGTGACTTCGCAAATGTTTCAGCCAACGGAACACTCGACTTGAACCATCTGGCGGGCTTGGCGGATTCGACCGCCACCGTCGAAAACGTCTCATTGCTGAACACTCCTTTTCAGCTGGGTGGCGAAATCGATTTGGCAGGAGTCGCAGCAACTTTCCCCGCAACACTTCACTTGCATGACGGACTGAAGATCGAGTCTGGATCTGTCAATTTCCAAGCCGCCAGCCGAGTCGAAAACGAGATCCGCCGTTTGATCGTAAACGTCGATACCGCAAATTTGGTAGCACGAGATCAGGGACAACCAATCATTTGGCAAAAGCCGCTTCGCCTAGTTGGAACGATCCGCGAGGGTAGTACCGGCTTGATGCTAGAAGAAGTTCTATGCGAATCAGATTTCCTGACCGTTTCAGGAACCGCAAACCGCGAAACTGGGTCGTTCTCCGCGAGAGGGGATCTTGCAAGACTATTGCAACGAGTCAGTCAATTCGTTGACGTGGGCCAGACCGTCATCGCAGGCGGGCTGGATGGAAAACTGGCTTGGCAAACGGAATCACCTGACAACACCGACGGTGCGCGGCCGGTACAATTGGTCGGCGAGTTCATCATTGACCAGCCTCGGTTTCAACTACCGGGAATGGTTGCGTGGCAACGCCCCGAACTAACCATGCGGATGTCAGCGGCAGGCCATGCGATCTCAGATCAGGCAGTCCGACTGGATCAGGCCGGCGTTCAACTGGACATCGGCACTGAACAAGTGCTCGCCACGCTGGCAGAACCGGTTGCCAATGCGTTTGCACAATCCACTTGGAAGATGAACACGCAACTGTCTGGTTCCGCTGCGGGCTGGCTGGCTCACGCGAAAAACTTTGTTGATCTTGGCGACATCCGGGCAGACGGGCAGATTCAGGGGCAAGCGGTTGCTCACTTGAATCCAGACGCAATCGAAATCCACGGTGGCCAATACGAAATTCAACAGCTTGAATTCGACGGTTATGGCCTGACGATTCGCGAGCAGCAAACGACAGGAACGGCAGCTGCTCGGTACGATTTGAACTCTGGGCAGCTGGTCATTGCGGAGACCGTTTTGTCTTCCAACTCGATCTCATTGAGCGGCCAGCAGGTTGCGGTCGACATCGCGGATAACATCCAGATCAATGGCGATGTTGCTTTTCGAGCCAACATGAATCGCATCGCGGACTGGATTCAACTCTCGCCCACCCAAGACAGCGTGTTTTGGTTTGGCGATGGCGAGGGGACGATTCGATTTCTGTCGGACGCCAATGGGATTGGTGCAACGATCTCTTCAAGCGTCGACAACATGATCGCAGCGACTCGGCAAAGCGGATCAAGTGGCAGCATTGCTCAAGCTAACGCTGGGCGTCAGCCGGGTGTGCAGACGGTATCGAACTCCACTTCTTGGATGGAGCTTTGGCGTGAGGCAAAAGTGGACGTTGCTTCACAGATCAAGTTGAGCAACGATTTCGAATCGGTGACCTTTGAAAACACATCATTGCAGTCAAGCACGATGCAGGCGAATCTTACCGGCCAGCTGTCGGAACTTTCCGGAGCCATGGTTGCCGACGTGCGAGGAAACTGGACGCCCAATTGGCAGAAGCTGAATGCACTGCTGGCCGCCTACACAGGGGAAATGGTCCAGATGGCCGGGCAGGGCACCTATCCAGTCTCCGTTCGCGGACCGCTGTTTGAACCGATTTCCGCCGGTGCATCCAATGGCCAAGCCGCACCGTGGGTTTCACCACTTCTGACCGCGGCAACTGGATTTGATTGGCAGCAGGCGACGCTTGCCGGAATGCCGATCGGCCCCGGGCAAATCAAAATCGATTTGCAACAAGGTATCGCTAACGTTTTGACTAATGACATTTCGTTCAGCAACGGCAGCGTACAGCTGAAACCGCAAATTGACTTGCGAGGCTCGGAACCGGTGTTGTATTTGCCCGCCGGAAAAATGATCAACCAAGTCGCCCTGACTCCGGAAACCGCTCGCACTTGGCTGGCTTATGTCGCCCCGCTGGCGGCCGATGCGACTAGCGCTCAAGGTACATTCAGTCTTGCGACTCAAGGTGCGCAGATTCCCTTGATGGACCCGATGAAAATGAAAGCTCAGGGTGAACTGACGCTGTCGAATATTGTGATTGGTGCCGGCCCAACGGCGGAAAAACTATTGGCGACCGCGACTCAGCTGCACACGATGATCGACCCAGAATCAGCCAACAAACAGCGCGACCTGAAAACGTGGCTGACGTTGGATGAGCAAACTGTTCCCGTGGCAATCGAAAACGGACGCGTGTTTCACGAAGGAATTCGCATCAGCCACAAAGACGTCATTGTGGAAACGCGAGGCAGCGTGGGACTTGATCAATCCTTGGACTTGATCGCCGAGATCCCCATCGCCGATGATTGGATTGCAGGCAAAGATCATTTAGCCGGACTTCGAGGCCAGAAAATTTCGATTCCCGTTACCGGAACTGCAGCAGCACCCAAGTTGGATATATCTGCGATCAATCAAGTGTCCAGTCAATTGTTTCGACAAGCCGCAAACGGCGCGGTCAATAAATTCATCGGAGACAAAGTCGCGCCGAAGGTTACGAAATACCAAAACCAGATCAGCGATCGGGTCTCCCAAGAAGCAAATAAGTTCCAAAACAAGCTTCAAAACCAGATTCAGAATAAATTGCTGGACAAAATTGTACCTCAATCGAGCGGCCAAACGGGTGGCTCGACCGAGGACAACTTGAAAGGCGAACTGTTGAAAGGAATTGGGAACTTGTTCGGAAAATAAAACCAACTAAAATTCTGCCTCTGATTCGGTAACTTGCGCGAGTCCGGTTATGAACGGCGTGGGGCTCACGCTGGCTAGCTAACCGTCCTTTCTTGCTCAAGCACTTTCCTGCCTCGTCCCACGTACCTCGTGACTTCCACACGAGCATCAAAGCTTCCTCGCTTTTGACTTTTCATAATTTGTGGGACCGTCTTTCACCATGCCTTCGATGATCTTGGCCTACCAATCACTGGCCGCTGTATTTTTTCGCGTGACCACCAGCGTTCTATTGCTGACCTTGTTGGCAGCCGCCCCTTTGGTTGCACAAAGTTCGGATCCACTGTCGGCCTACTACCAATCGGCCACCGGCAACGGCGCGACACTGGCTTCTCAACTGCATGACATCATCGATGACCATACGGTTTTTAGCTACAACAGTGCTCGATCAAACCTACAGATTATTGATGCGGATCCAAATCAAACTGGACGCATCATCTTGGCTTACACAAATGAGTCTTTGGACTTGAGCCCCTTGTCGAGTAATTCGATCCCCGGCTGGGACTCAGGTCGAAGCTGGAACCGAGAGCACACATTTCCCCGTTCACGGAATGTCGGTTCTTCTGGCCCGGACAATACCGATCTGCATTTGCTGCGTCCTGCCGATCCGGGAGTTAATTCGTCTCGGAGCAATTTAAACTTTGGCGGAGAGTTTGGGTTGGGCTTGCCTGGCCGCGTTGATGACGGCAACGGATCCGTTTGGTATCCGGGTGACGACGACGCGGGCCTCATTGCAAGGCAGCAGTTCTACGCCGATGTGCGTTACGACGGATCAGATTCATCGACAGATGACTTGGTCATTGTCGCCGGCAATCCGCCCTCGGGCACGCCTCAATTGGGAGACTTGAACCGCTTGATAGAATGGCATTACGCCGACGCCGTTGATGATTTTGAAACCTCTAGGAATGATGCGGTGGAAAGTTTTCAAGGCAACCGAAATCCGTTTATCGATCGCCCGGAGTACGTCTGGTCCGTGTTTGTCGGCCAAGCAAATGACAGCCGCATCGAACTGGCAGGTGGCTCGACCAATGGCAACGGAGGCTCAACGCTCAATCTCGATCAACGGGTCATTGTCGGCAGCGGATCACCCACCAATCACTCCGTCACGTTGAACAAATCTGGACTCGACGGAACGTACTATTCGGTCACTCCAACGGGAGCTGCGACCAGCGAAATTGATGGTCGCTTGAACGCATTTCAAACCAATCAAACTGACAACGAGACATTCGAAGTCGGTTTGAATGCATCAACCGCTTCCGTCGGAATCACGTCGGGCAGCATCACGATCGACAACCTAGACGTCACCAACGACGGAGGACTCGGGCGGGGTGGCAACGACGCCGATGACATGATCAATCTTTCGCTGACGGTGCTCGATCACGCGCAACCATCGCTCGCTGCGACTCCCGGCGTTCTATCGCTTGATCTCGATCTGGGTGATTTCTTTGCTGGCAGTCGATTCACACCATCCGCGAACATTGATCTTTTCAATCTTGCGTCAGAAGTTGGAAACGAGCTAACGGCTCGGCTGGACTTGGATTCTGTGACCGAATTCGATAGCGATAACAAGTTCACGTTTTCAAATGACTTGTTTGCGAACTTGGAGCCGGGGGCTTCCGCATCGCTGTCGTTTGAGGGGCTGTCCGATTCGCTGGGCGTTTTTTCGGCCAACTACGATTTGCTGGTCTCGGACGAGGACATTGCGGGCGAGGCCCAGACCACGCTCGAGCTGAGCCTATCCTTCGATGTTGTGGCTGAGCTTGGTGATTTCAGCATCTCCGGTAGCGTGGGCGATGAAGATATCAATTTTTTCACAGGCCAGTTGGGTCAAGCGGTTGACTTAGATTCGGAACTTCGTGAGCTTGATTTGGACGGAGATGGCATCATCACACTGGACGATCATGACCTGCACGTTACTTCGCTGGTTGAAACTTCGCTGGGCACACGAGGAACTTTGGTTGGAGATCTAAACTTGGATGGTAGCGTGAACGTCCTAGATGACGCATTCATATTGATCTCAAATTTGGGCAACTCCGATGGACTTGGATACGCGAGCGGCGACCTGAACGCCGATGGTACTGTGGATGTTCTGAACGACGCGTTTCGGCTTATTGAAAATCTGGGGCAATTTTCGGGCTCCAGTCTTGCAGCTGCTCCAACGACCTCCGCCGTTCCCGAACCCACAGGCTCATGGCTGTTAGCAATAACGATGATCGCAATTAGCGGACGCCGTAAGCGAAAAACTTAGAGCCGCGGAGAACCCCGCGTCAATCTAGTCGGCGACCAATGATTAATACCGAAGCCTCCTCAACGTAGGGAGCCATATTCCAAACAGAACGTTGGTAGTGACCATCTTTGCACAGCAGCCGGACCGTTACCTTCTGGGGCTCTTTGTATCGATTCACTTTTGAAAGCGCTCTGGCGGCCGGCACCTGATCGTCCGGGTGAATCATCTCATAGTGCGTTCGACCAGTGATTTCTGCCGGCTTCCAGCCGAACATGGCTGTCCAAGCCGCGTTCAAATTCTGAAGCCCTTCGCGAAAGTCGACGATTCCCATCGCGTCAAACGCCAACTCAAAACATCGCTGGAAGAACTCGTCTGCTTTTTCACGCTCTGCTTTCCCGGCAAGCCACGATTGAACTTGGTCGATCAACTCGCCAGCAGTCTGAAAACGTTCGTCCTGATTCTTAGACAATCCTTTGGTGCAAATCCGCACCAGAGCTGGCGGACAGTTCGGAACTATTTCGCTGACAACGGGAGGCGATTGTCGAATCACCATGTCGATCACGGCATCAACGTCATCCCCAACAAATGGAGGGCACCCAGCCAAGATTTCGTAAAGCAATCCACTCAACATGTATGTGTCGCTTCGTACGTCAATCTTATCTAGCGATCCCGTCGCCTGCTCAGGAGACATAAACGCTGGTGTTCCTAAGCTCTGTCCCTCGACGGTCGTTCGTACTGAAACAGGAGGATCAACCAGTTCCGATTCCGTGTCACGTTGATCTGGTTCCGCAGAATCTTGATCGCTGACTTCAAACGACTTCGCTAAACCCCAATCCAATAAAGTTGTCTGACCAAACTCACCCACCATCACATTTTCACTTTTGATGTCCCGGTGCAAGACACCTTGTGAGTGGGCATAGGCGATCGTATTACAAACCGACACAAAGGTATTGAGCAGCGTAATGAATTCAGAAAATTCCGTCGTACCGCAAACGCGTTTCCGATGATACTCGTTGATCATCCGAGTCAGCGTGCAACCCTGCACCAGATTCATTGCGTAATAGGCGTTGCCCGGCTGATTGGAGTAGTCAATCACGAACACGGTACCCGGATGAGTCAACTTTGCCGTTAGCTGGACTTCACGTTTGAATCGAGTCAAATGTTTTGGCAAGTAGGATTTTTCCGGCCTCAGCTGTTTGAGTGCAACTTGTCGATTGACCACACTATCGTACGCCTGCCATATTTCTCCCATGCCTCCTCGCCCGATAATCTTCTGCTTCCGAAACCGGCCCTGCTGATAATCGGAACCGAAACTGGCGGAAGCCCAGCTGACAGCCGGCACATGAGTTCCTAGTTCATCAACCGCCACCGTGTCAGCACCAAGGCGACCGCTAAGCAAAGACTTCACGTGGCTGGCGAAATCGGAATCCTTCCCTGATACGTCATCCAGAAGAAAAGCACATTGCTCGCAGTCAAGCAAGTGTTTCTCAACTTCGGAAATTCGCTCTTTGGAAAGCTCTTCCGACACATAGTCCCGCAGCTGTTTCTCATTCAGGTGCGAACATGAAGGGCGTGGTGTGGGATCAGTGCTCAAGCTTACGTTTTTCGGTGACTGATTCTTGCAACGGATGAAACGCTGGAAACGCTGGAAACGAGTGACTTCACAGTTTCGATCAACGGAAAACGCTCACTCAATTCGATTGCCTACGGATAGTCCAACATTCCTTGGCCTAGCTCACGCAAAGAACGAAGCACACGATGTTGAGCAACTCGCACAGCACCGACCGTCATCCCAAGCTCTTTCGCCACCTCGCGCGAAGGTTGCTCAAGCAACACGATTCTGCGAAAGGCCTGAAGCGTCTTTGCGCCAAAACGATTTTCTAGCTTGCCAAGCAAATGTTCAATCAGGCAAGCATCATGCTGACGTTCAAATTCAATCGACAGCCGTGCATTGGAGTCCGCCAACTGATCCGCGATCATTGAGATCTTGGTACAGTCCTTACCGCCGGCCTGCCTTTTTCGCTTTTCCCAAAGCCGATGTAAGCGGTGTGCCGTAATTTTGCGAAGCCAAGATCGAAAAGCTCCGACCCGACCATTGTGATCGAACTTTTGAATCTCGCTGCATACCGCGATCATGACGTCCTGCCTCAAATCCTCGATATCTTGATGAGAAACCGCTTGCCGCCTGAGCCAATTTTCGATCAAACTGCCATACAATGCCGTAAATTCCACCCACGCATCATCAGATGCGGGACTGCGCAATTGTGTCAGTAAACTGGTTCGTGTTGAGGTGCTCATAACTTTCCGCCCGAAGAAGTTTCGCCTATTTCAAACGAAATTTCAATTGAAATGCCTTCATAATGCGGGGTTTCTGAAAACGATTGCAAATATACTTCGGAAAACGAAATTTTGGTGTAACGAAGTGGTTTTAATTCCGGCTTTACTTAATGACAGCCTTCTTTGCATCACGTTTGACAAAAAACCGTGACACACTTTGGCCTTTCCCGTGCAATGCACATCTTGGACCTTCTCGATTCTAAAGAAAACCAACCCGCCATCTGAAAAAAGCCCACCATCATGAACGAATCAAATCAACCCATCGCTTTGAGCGAATCAAATCAAGACACGAAAAACATTAGCGTGATCGCGTTGGAATCGGCCAGCGCGGACGCAATTGGTTCTGCCATCCGGTCGCTGGGATTTTCCGAAAACCGGTTCGCAAGCATCGATGAATTTTTCAATGCAACTGAATTGGTGTCGCCGTCCTGCATCGTTCTGTGCGCCGGTAATCATTCTGCTGCAGCGCTTGATTTTCAAACAAAGATCTCCTCGCAATGTGCGTGTGGGGCTTCCACAATCGTTATCGCAGACGTCGAAATTCGTGATGCTGTCAAACTAATGGAAAAGGGCGCATTGACGGTACTTTCCTCTCAGTTCGATGCGTCGGAAGTTGGTGAATATTTGAAAATCGCCGTTGAGAAGGATCGAGAATCCGAAGGTGTTCGTAAGCGGTTGCAAGAACTGGAATCATACCGCAACTCGCTTTCTGATCGCCAACTGAAAATTCTGAATATGGTCGAGCAGGGGCACTCAAATCGTCAGATCGCCAACTGGTTCGATCTCTCACAGCGAACGATCGAACTCGAGCGTGCTAGGCTGATGAGTGCATTTCAATCTGC
Source organism: uncultured Pirellulaceae bacterium (assembly GCA_937929805.1). Classification (GTDB taxonomy): domain Bacteria; phylum Planctomycetota; class Planctomycetia; order Pirellulales; family Pirellulaceae; genus Mariniblastus. Next base: position 32,431 of record CALFUT010000062.1, on the reverse strand, counting down.
GTCTCTCGCACAGCTTGTTTCCAAGTGGACCGAGCTACGAGTCTTGAGCAAAAAGTGGCACCAAACCGATCAGCAGTCTGATCAGGCCGACGGCCAAGTTTTAGACGCGTAGAAGCGATCCAGTTCAGAGCGATCCCTGAGAGCCGGGGCCGTTTCGCTTCGTCATTCGGCCAACGTATTCTGTCTCACTGTAAACGTTAGCGTTGCTGCGGGCCGCTAATGGACCCGCTGGCTTTTGCCCGATGGGTAGTGCTGTCAGTACCAAGCCACCTTCCGTTCCAGTGAAGTTGGAGTCCCTAAAAAAGCCATTCTTGCGATGTCCCCGTTGATTCGCCCGCCGGTCGAGCTATAAAAGGTCAGGCCATGATTGGTTGTCTACGCAAACACGATGGCTAAATTTGGCAGAAAGTAAATCAATATCTGTTTCAAATTGTTTGCAGAACCATAACCAGAACGCGAACGTTTGAATCTGGCGAGAGCCGGAATGACGGTTTTGGTTTGGATTTGCACTCTCGATAGATAAACCTTCGCTCACGAGTCAACGGGCGATTTCCAAACAGAAGACGACACCTGTGAAATTGCATTTTCTTGGCACGACAGGCTACCACCCGAACAACCGGCGACATACCGCGTGCCTGATGCTGCCCGAACTGGGGGTCATTTTTGATGCTGGGACAGGTATGTTCCGCGTCCGCGATCTGATCCGAACGAAAACGCTTGACATTTTTCTTTCGCATATCCATCTCGATCACTGCGTGGGCCTGACGTTTCTTTACGACATCCTGCTGGACAAAAACTTGGATCGCGTGACCGTGCACGTTGATCCAACAAAGATCGACGATCTAAAAAATCATCTGTACGCTAGTGCGCTGTTCCCAGTCGAACCGAATTTTGAAATCAAACCAATTCAGCCGGCCAGCGAAATCCAGCTAAACGATGGCTCTACGCTGACATCGTTTCCTTTGATTCACCCAGGAAGCTGCTTGGGGTTTCGTATCGACTGGAATGATCAGAGCATGGCTTATGTCACTGACACTACCGCCTGCCCAGACGCGGAGTATCTCTCGAACCTTAACGGGATCAACACGCTGATTCACGAGTGCTACTTTCCTGACGGTCATGAAGAACTGGCCGCCACCACCGGCCACAGTTGCTTGACGCCTGTCGCCCAAGTTGCCGCAAAGGTCCAAGCCGATTCGCTGTATCTGGTCCACGTCAATCCGCTCAACGAAGCCGAACAGCCCTTGGATCTTCAAAGCATCGAAGCGATTTACTCAGGTGCAATCGTCCCGTCGGACCAGCAAGTTATCGACGTCTAACAACAAGTCGCCTGATTGAAATCGTTCGAATCACCGCTCGGATGCCATCCGCCAAGGCATCCCGGCTGCCATCTGATGCGAAATTATTCTTCGCCGGGCCGATCCAGCACACTGCTCACGGTAGCAGCGTACTTCTCTTGGAAATGCTGTGCCGAGTAATGACTATCGTGGCGCTGCTTTCCTCGTTGCCCGTCCAACTCACATTGTTCACGATGCTGGAAATAATAAAGAATGGAGCTTTCCAACGCATCGACGTCCCGATGATCTACACTTTTGCCACTGCCAGAACGTTGTAACTCCAAAGCAATTTCTCCCGTGGGACTACCCTCGTAGACAATCGCTCGTCCAGATGCGAGGCAGCCATAGAATTTGCTGGGCACCATCACTCCTTCGAAACCTTCGCGCAAGCAAATAAAATGAACATCTGCCGCCGCTAGGCTTTGGCTCAACTCTTCCGCCGGCACAAAATCAAGCAACCGCATGTTCGTCGGTTGATGCCTCTCGATATGCGCCTCAATCTCTGCCCGGCGCTTTCCTCTGCCAGTAAACAGGAACAAAATGTCTGAATAGTGCGATAGGCGGCCGGCTACTTCCAAAATGGTGTCAAACTCGTGCGCAAATCCCATGTTGCCCGAGTACGACACAATAAATTTGTCGCCTAGCTCTAAATTATTCAAATAAGCGTTTTGGTCTTTCGGTATTTCTGCTCCTGCTTCGTCGAATGCAATATTCTCGATAACGTCGACGTGGCTTGGATTGACTCCTTTGCTGACGATCAATTGCTTCATGCAATCGCCAATCACGACTACCCGATCAGCGTTTCGCAGTGCGTAATTTCCAAGCGAGGAAGTCAACTTATGAACCAAGCCATTGCGTTTCAATTTGCCATACGCAACAAGCATGTCCGGCTGCAAATCCATCACGTGAATGATGTAGGGGGTGCCCCGCAATTTAGACAACAAACCGGCCAGCCCATAAAAGAACGGCGGCTGAGTGAAAAAGATATTGAGGTCGCGGCGGCTTGCAAACAAGATTTTGAGAGGTGCAAGGGCGAAATAAAACAGATGACAGGCGGCTTTGGAAATTCGAAAGAATCCCGGGACAAACACGTGTCGATGAGCAGCAGCGATTTTCGATTTTTGCTCGCTGCGATAAACGCCACGACTGACGATCGGTTCGACAACGACATCCTTACGCTGACTCAAGGCCGCAACGATGTTCTCCCAGACCGGGACCACTGGTTCGAATGTGTTGAATAGCCTTACCTTCACGCGTCGTTACCTCAATTAATCCTGATAGCAGAGCCAATACTGCCCCAACCGACTGGTGGTTGCGAAGTTATCGAAGCAAGTCTCGATTCAATTATTCGATGACGCGATCGCGAACTTTGACCGCCGGACTACCGAAGTACACCGTGTACGGCTCTGTGTCGCGCGTCACGACCGCGCCGACACCAATCACGCAGTGCGATTTCAAACGCACTCCCGGACAGATCACACTTTTTGCACCGACCCAAACGCCTTGTTCCACCGTGATCTCGCCCAGCTTCAGATCAAAACCAACCGATTTGTAGTCGTGATTGCCCGTCAGCAGCAACGCACCTTGTGAAATAGTCACTTGGTCTTCGATACTGACCTGTGCCAAATTGTCAATCCAAGCAGACTGACCAATCCCAACGTAACTACCGATGCTTAGCAGCCACGGAAACTTGATGGTTACGCATGGCTTGATCGTGACATTGTTCCCGACAGAGGCTCCAAACAGCCGTAACAATGAGACCTTCAACCGGTTGACAGGGAACAAGCTGTTTTCAAAGACCATCGCCGAAGTGAAATGCCACAACATGCGTTTCCAGACAGGACCCGCTTCGAATCGATTTTGACCCTGTCGGTATCCGCTTTTATCAACCGTTTTCATCAGCAACTTTTTTAAAGGTGTAGCCGCGATCATCATGAGCATGAAGCTCGTAACCGTATCCGTTCATCATCTCCACGTACTTGTCCCCCGTACATGCGAGCGCGATGTACGGCAAACCTGCTTCCATGTGACGAGTCAATCCCTTAAGAATTTCTGGTTCAGCACCGTTGGTTGTGATGCTAACCAAATAAGGATCATCAATTTTCAGATCATCGAGGATGTTGTCGACGGTGTTGGCATCCAATTCAATCAGTTCATAGGCAGCCATCTCAGCGTCCGAATAGTCACGAATTCCTTCGGTAAAATTCGTTGCCGGATGCTTTGGGTCGATATAGAACCGCAGCCGCTTCTGCTCACTCCAAGCACCACTACGCACGAAACGAATCTGAGGCATGCCGTGTTTCTCACGGTACGCGGTAAAGTTCTTCTCGCTTTCGCTGTCCGGTTCAATAATGACTGCAATTCCCGTTGGGCCCGTGCAGAGAGCAAAGTGCATCCCTCGCGAGCGCCCACTGCCAAGCGTATCAATCGGTGCACCAACCTGCACAACGGTTTTTCCTGGCTCAATCAACTTGTAGGGATAGCCGTTCTTCCGCAGCGATTTCCCCAACCCATACTTGAGCCCGAAAGGAACGTAGCGCATCAGGCGATTGAATGTTTTGACCGCAAATCGGTGCAACGGATGATGGTGCGACCAAAGAAATCGCAGCGACTTTTTGTTTACAGGAACGTTAGCCATGATTATTTGAGACTTCCAAAGTTGTGATCTAATCTGGTCGGTGGCGACTCAGTTACCAAGTTGAAAAGTGAATCGTCGCTGCGGTAAAATCTGGCAGTCCAGATGTTTAGGCAACGCTAAGCGGGGATAATTTACCCAGCGGAATCTTCAGCCATCAAAGCTGCATTTGTCTGGGTTGTTGACGCCGTTTCATTGACCCAAGCAAGATCTTTTTCGAATCCAAGCCGAATCAATTGTTTCCCTGCGTGCTTCGCAAAGACTTCGCGAGCCTCCGGCGAAAAATGATTCACCCAGTCGCCAACAATACCCTTGCGAGCGAATGAGTGCTTGCAAGAGTCACCCTGAGCCCGCCCCGTTTGGCGTTTGAAACTGTACTTATCAACGACTGCTTGAATTTTCTCTTCGGGTAACTCCCTACCAGTCAAATTCCGAATGGCGGCATCCATTGTCTTCACGGGCTCGGTTCGCAGTTGCCGATAAGTCACATAGAAATCGATTTCGTCGATCCATGAGTCAACAAAATCTGACCAACTGAAATGACGACGGCCTTTCGCGTAGTCGGTAAACATGTACTCGATAAACTTCGGCAGATTCGTTTGAATGTCATCGTAATCATCGAAACGGCAATAGCCACGATGCCGTGCCACCCCAAAGTTTGCGTTGATTTCATTCTTAAACAGAAAATAATAGTAGGCCGACACAATTACATCGCGCCCGTCGCGGAACATGACAACCACATTTCTGTACCGTGAATCGTACAGAAAGTGTCCCGACATGACTGACGAATTCATTCGTTGATAGCTTGTGTTTCGATAAAACGGCACGTCCAAGCAATCGGCCAACATCTGGCTAAACCAAGTGCCGCCACTCTTAGGAAATTCTGGAACGAGGTACAGCGGCAAAGTGCCGGATAGGTACTTCCGCATCGCCGACCGTTTCACGGCGCGCAGACCTAGCCTTACGCGTAGCGACAGATCACTTGTTACTGAACTCTTGTCCAAATTCATATCGCACTCTACTGATAAGATTCGATTTCCATGGGGCTTGGATTTCCGCTCGGCAAAACCGTCCCCAAGTGAGGTGAACCAGCTTCCCCATCAATGCTCGATGTTCCATTATTCTTTTCCGGCTGGACACCAAACCCAAAGAAGAAAAACATGGCGCACATGGGAATTAGATCCAGCCCCGATTTGACGAAACCCGTTCCAAAATCGTTTCCATACGAAAAAATCGTCACTCGCGTTACGATTACCGTGTAAATCAAGACACTGGTTGGCGTCCGAGGCAGGGAGGCGAACGTGAGGTACAACTGCCTAAGAAAAATGCCCATCAAGAAGGAGCCGATAACGACGCCCGCCCAGCCAAAGTTCCAATACAGCTCGGCCAATAAACCAGGTGGCATCCCACTGATGCCTGCCTTGTCGCCAAACACATGCTGCATCAGATAAGGCCCACGCTCCGCCCACATCGGCTTATCTTCCCACATGCTTCGCGGCACCGGCGCGACAAGGAAACCGTACAACGTTTCGCCGTAGCGATACTCAATCTTGTCTGGAACAGCATTAATAATGTGCGCACTTTTGGATACATCCAACAAGTCCCGCCCAGCAAATGTTTTTTCAACGAGGTCCCCCATCGTGTGATCGCTCGCATCACGACTAGACAACATCACAACCAGCAGGCCGAAACTGACGACTCCCGCCCACATGATTCTACGAATCTCAATCCTGTCTCGCATCAAGTAGTAGATCACAAGTCCGTCAAGCAGAATCAGCACAATGCTCGCGCGGCTGCTCATGACAAACGACAATGCCATCGTTTGAACCAAGGCAATCGAAGCCACAATACTGACCGGGCTAAGAAGGGCCTTACGATGGAAAAGCGACCAAGCGAGAGCGATATAAAAAACGAATTTTGATAACGCTGCTCCTCGATAGAGATAGTACTTAGCCGAGTTAATTCGCGCGGCGCTGGATCCGGCTGCATCACTGAAACGTTTCGCAGACAGATTCTCAAGACTACTCGCGTTAACGCCGGCCGTCACAATAAAGCCCGCGAAACAGATCCCTGAAAAAACGAACAACAGGATCATCACCGTGTACATTCGGCCCGGCTGCCAATTGTTCAGGTTGGGCATAAAAATCTTTTGAGGCACCGCCCGCGACAAGTTCATCGAATAACCAACCACCATCGCCAACAGTCCGATGGCAAGCACGATGGTACCGTACAGCAGCACTGCGGGCTCGTGATAGAGAAGCAGTAGCCTAATGATAAAAGGGCGATCTTGTCCGACAGCCACAATGTAGATCAGTTTGGCCGTAACTCCCGTCAGCACTAGACCAGAAATAAAGGTTACGGGTTCAAACAGGTTGTAGTCACGCCGCAAGAAGATGGGCAGTGCGGTAAACGCCAGCGCCAACGCACCAAAAATCAACAGCATGAACTCACGCTCACCCCGCGCAATCATCGGCGCTACCAAAATGCCACCAACAACGGTCAGCAAAATGGTCGCTCGCAACAAGTTGACAGGAAGCGTTTGCATGTACTTTTGAGCTACACCAGCTTATTAAAATTTAACGTGAAATTGCGCCCGCCGCGAATGCGATCGCACCATGCAACGAATGCCCAATTCACACTTTTTGTGGTCGAAATCCATCGACTCTTAAAGACAATCGCCAACCGGACTTGGATGACTCTATCTTAAACAATGTGGCCATCAAAAACCCTACCAGCAAGACCGATTTTGCGGCCCACCCAAACCATAACGGCTCTGTCGGCAGGACTGTTGCCAGCATTCCGGCCGCGCCAGCGACGGCTAGAAATAGAAACAGCTTCGAAAGCTCCCAGCGGATCCCGTATAGTTTTGAAACGGTGACCAGAATTGCCACGCCGATCACAAGGTAAGTCACCAGCGTCGCCCACGCGGCCCCAAACACGCCGTAGGACGGAATTAGCATCAGGTTCATCGCCACGTTAACCGCCAACCCAACTCCGCTGATGGTTGCCAGCAAGCCGATACGACGTTCGTAAAATAGTGGCTGATTGAGTCCGATAAAAATTGCCAATCCTGCGTTTCCAATCACGACGATTCGTAGCACGTCGGCGGCAAGACCAAACTTTTTAGTGCTGAAGGCAGCGAATAGAGCCACGATTTCATCAGCAAAGAGGAACCCGCCTAATGTGCAAAAAATGATCAAGTGAAAAAACAGAGTCGCCGTTTTTCCAAATTGAGCTCGCTGGCTGTCCGTGTTGGAGTCTCGAAAGAATGAGGGCAGCCATGCTGACCGCATTGCCAATGCGACAATTGAAACAACGGACGCCAACAAGTAACCAATGTGGTACTCGCCAATTTCCCCAATGTTGACTTGGCGTTCGAGAATCACGCGATCCACTCCCGACATGCCCCACATGAAAAAAGCGTGCGGCATCGCGGGCAGGCAATAAATAAACAACTCGCTCCAGCGGATGAGATTCCTTTGCGGCCGCGCAGCTCTAGCCAACAGTCCCGCAGAAACCCCACACCAAACCATGCAGCTAACTAGTTCAGCTCCAATAGCACCCGTTACTCCCAAGCCAAAGCCAGAGATAAACAGAAAGTTCAACAGCATCGTTGTCAGGAACTGCAGAAACGTGAAGGTCCGGTACGCAGCGGGCTTCTCCTGAATGATGAACCATTGCTCGGTAAGATTCAAAGACGCTCGAAAATAGCCGGCAGCCACCGCCATCAGGATCAAGGGCACGGTCATCGTTGCTTCAGACCATCGGGTGGCATAAAAATACCCGAGTGCACCCAGCGCGATGGCGGGCAGTAGCGACAACATCATCCGTGACCACCACAACGACGATACAAACTGATCGCCCCGATCTTCGTAGTCGTTGTAAAAGCGTTGGATCGCGGCTCCAAAACCAAACGCCAGCAACGTCCAAGTTGCCAGAACCACCACCTGCAGCACCGCCCAAAGTCCGATCTCGTCCTTGGTCAGGCTGTGAATGTAGTAGGGAATCAGAACAATCCGAGCGCCCTTGGTTAGCAAATCACCAACCGCGTAGATCAGCGTGCTTCGAAAGAACCGACTGGGATAAATTCCGCGTTTGGCATCGTTCACGGCGTCTCATCCCACTCCACGCCGACAATCTTCAACACCGTCATGACAAGCAAGCGGATGTCGAGAACGATTGATTGCTGGTCGATGTACAACTTTCCTAGCCGGATTTTTTCCGGCAGGACTTCTGTCGCGTATGCGTGTTTTGGATCGGCTGCGGCGGCGAGAATCGTTTCCTCATTGCGATACGTGATCGATGCAATATCGGTAATGCCGGGTCGGACGCTAAGCAGTTTGGTGTAGTCGTCGCGAAACATGTTCACGTACTCTGGAACTTCAGGGCGAGGCCCAACGAAACTCATGTCGCCCATCAGCACATTGAACAGTTGCGGCAACTCGTCCAGCTTCGTCTTTCGCAACACTCGACCGACCGTCGTAACGCGAGGATCACCGCTGACGGTCACCTGCTCGCCAAGCTTCGGGGCGTCAACGACCATCGAACGAAACTTGAGAATTTGGAAAACGCGAAAATTCATCCCTATGCGTTCTTGCCGGAAAAAGATCGGACCGCGAGACGAAACTAGCACTGCCAACCCACACGCGATCATCACGGGACCGAAAAAAACGATCCCGAACAGTGAAAAAAAAATGTCAAAAACCCGTTTGATCACCGCTGGTGCTCCGCAGCAATCGCCAACACATTGTCAATGACATATTCAAGCTGTTCATCAGTCATCGAGGGGAAAATTGGCAATGAGACAATCTGCTCGAACACACCTGAAGCGATCGGCATGTCCTCGGGTTTGTATCCGAACCGCTCGCGATACAGCGGGTGCAAGTGCAGGGGAGTGTAGTGAACGCTCGTACCGATTCCGGCTTCGTTCAACTTGACGATAAACTCCGATCGGTCGATGGAGAGCGCCGGCAAGTTTAATTTGATGACTAGCAAGTGCCACGCGGAATCCACGTCCGGCGATTGCTCCAGCGTGTCAATCAATTTCGAGTCCGCGAATGCACTTATGTAGCGAGCAGCACACCGACGGCGCTCTTGCAAGAAGTTCTCCGCTTGGTGCAACTGACCTAATCCGATGGCAGCAGCAACATCCGGCAGGTTGTACTTGTATCCGGGTGCCTCGATTTCATAGTACCACGACCCCTTCGCAGTAAAACGGTTCCACGCTCCGCGACTCAAGCCATGCAGGCTCATCTTACGAGCCCGGTCGGCGGTCGCGTCGTCGTTGGTCGTCAACATCCCTCCTTCGCCCGTCGTCATGGTTTTGTTGGCATAGAACGAGAAACACGTTGCGAGGCTTAGCGATCCGATCGCTTGCCCGCGATAGGCTGCGGGGAACGCGTGCGCCGCGTCTTCAACGACATGAAGTCCATGTTGGTCCGCGAAATCGGCGATCTCTTGCATCTGGCACGGCTGACCGGCGTAGTGAACGGGCATCACCACCTTGGTTTTCGCAGTTCGTTTTGCGGCCAAGTCACTTAGGCTGACATTCAGCGTGCCGGGATCGCAATCAACCAGAACTGGCGTGGCCCCTAAGTGAATGACCACTTCGGCCGTTGCCGCAAAGGTCATCGTTGGCACAAGAACCTCATCACCAGGCCCAATATTCAGCGACTCTAATGCCAAGTGCAGCGCAGCCGTGGCGCTATTGACGGCAATCGCGTGCTTTGCACCAACGGCTTCGGCGAACTCTTTCTCGAAAGCTTTCACCTTAGGCCCAGAAGTCAACCAACCTGATGCAAGCGTCTCCATCACGCCGTCCATTTCTTCTTGGCCGATTGTGGCTCGAAAGAATGGAATTGACATTTCAATTTTTGAGGGTGTACTACTCATATTCTTCCTGACCAAACTACCACCAGCGGTTCAAATCGGGGCATATTGATTTCATTTGTTCGATTTGATCATCAAGCCGCAAAACCGTTTGGCGGTCTAATTGGTCACGGCAACTGGTGTTCTCTGTCAATGATGTGGAGTCGGTCGATTTGCTGAACAAAAGCTTCTTAATCAGTTCGCTTTGGTGAAGCCGACTCAAAAGTCCGTGTGCTCCGACGCGACGCAGCAAAAATGATGTTCGCGTGGCTAACCGCGCGATCGATTTTGACTTAGGCGCCATCGATGAGTTCACAATTTTGTCCGCATCAGGTGGGGTGTACCCTGCATCGACTTCTAAGAATTCGTACAGCTCAGCCAACACTTGCTGGTGCTCAGACTGCAATCGTTCGAAAATGAAAAAATGGACTTGGTGTGATTCAAAAGTATCCAAAAAGGGACGAAGGCGATCGGCCAAGCAGACGGACTCGAGCAGCGTTGCACGGTCAGCTGTCGTGAGCATATTGCGGCTCGATCGAAAGTCGTAGCCAGACCCCATGATGCGACCGATTGGGAAATCGAGTGATTCCGCCACGGCTCCCAACTCCAGCCCGCGTCGCTGACCGAATGAGTAAAACGACTCCAGCAGCCGATATGGCTGTCGAAGATTGATCACGATCTTTACTTCTGGATCGTAGTCACGGATCAAATCGGCAACGACGGCGTCAAGGTAGTAATTGGTGGAAAGCTCTCCCGTGGCCGGAGCATCGGTTTCAGGAAAATTGCTCCGATACCATTCCGCACCTCGGTCGTGGTAGGTGTTGAAGTATTCGGTTTCTTTGACACTGGCCATCGCGATCCCGGGGTGCGATGTCAGACAATTCATCAACCAACTGGTTGCGCATCGACCGGGGCCAATGTTGATGAACGTTGGGCCTTTAGCAACCGATTGAGCCGTCATCTGACTAAACCCCTTGGGTTGAGCCAGACGGGCGCCGACGCGGGCGCACGACGTCCTGCAGAACATCGCCGTTCGAATCAATCGCCCCGAACTCAGGGACCAACTGGTTCAAGTAAGCACGGATCGCCGATTCTTCTTTGTAGGCTAGGCCGATCAGGTTTTCGACAGACGATTTCGTACTCTCGTAAGGGAACTCTCGGTGATAGGCCGTAAGAATTTTTTCATGCGATGTCGGAAGTGACTGCTCGTCACCGTAGTACAGTTCTTCATACAGCTTTTCACCTGGGCGAATTCCGGTATACACGATGTCGATCGAATTCGCTGGCAAACCTCCGAGCCGAATCATGTCTCGCGCTAAATCCTCGATCAGAACAGGTTCTCCCATTTCCAAAACGAAAATTTCTCCACCTTCACCCATACTGCCTGCCTGAACAACCAGCTGAGCTGCCTCGGGAATCGTCATGAAGAAACGAGTCATGCGAGGATCGGTAATCGTGATTGGGCCGCCGCGACTGATTTGCTCCTTGAACAAAGGGACCACACTGCCGGCACTGCCCAAGACGTTGCCAAATCGAGTCACAACGTATTTGGTTTTCGATTTTGAACCAAGTGCCAAGCAATAACGCTCGGCCATCTGTTTAGTGCATCCCATCAAACTGGTTGGGTTGACGGCTTTGTCCGTCGAAACCATCACCATTTTCTGAACGCCATACTCGTCGGCAAGATCCGCGATCACTTTTGTACCAAGTACATTGTTGACCACTGCTTCGCCTACGTTGTTTTCGGTCAGCGGAACGTGCTTGTGAGCGGCCGCATGAAACACCACCACCGGTCGATGAGTCGCCATGATTTCAGCCACCCGACGTCGATCGGTGATACTCGCCAACACCGGAAGAATTTCCGTGGAACCCTCAAAGTCTCTGCACAGTTCGCGATTGATTTGGTAAAGCCGATTCTCGCCGCGGCCCAGCATGACAAGCCGATCCGGACCGAAAGCCATCAGCTGTCGACAAAGCTCACTGCCGATGCTGCCTCCGGCTCCAGTGACCAGCACCGTTTTACCAGCGACCATGTCTTGAATTGCCTCTTGGTCCAGCTTGACAGGAGGACGGCGAAGAAGGTCATCCACGCTAACTTCGCGAACGGGGATGCGAGTACCACCCTCAAGCAAACGATTCAGCTCGGGCACCACATGGATTTGCACATTGTCCTCACGCGTCTTGTCAATCAGATCGCGCATGGCCTTGGCTTCAAGTGAACCGGCCGGAACGTAGACCGTGCGAACCTCGTGCTTCTTGCACAGTGCCGACAGTTCGCCAAGATGGCCAACCACCGAAATATCGCTAAACCGCGTCTCACGTACTTTCTCTTGCGACACCAAACCGATAACCCTGCAACTGAGTGCCGGTCGCGAGTTAACCAGATGAGCCAGCTTCGCAACGTCAGAGCTAGACCCCAACATTAATGCCGGACGGCGTTTCTCACGGAGTGAACGCGAGGGAATACGTTCGTCCCAGAAACGCAACAAGCTTCGAAGGACAGAAAGAACGAGAATCGTGAACGCGCAGTTGATAAGGATACAACCACGCGAAATTTGAAAATCACTGATCGCTAAATAGTCGACCGCAAAGATCACCAAGGTCGCAATGACTGCGCACTGAGCAGTTGACACTAGATCCGCGAACGTAACGTACCGCCACCAGCCATGAAAGTTCTTCATGAAGTAGAAGACGGCAAGTTGAATCGACGCCACCAGCGGCATCCCTAGCCAGAAATGCTGCGGCGTGTGGTGAGGGAACCAAGATTCGAATCTGACAACAAGCGATGCCCAGAAAACAAATAGAAACACCCCAAGATGAAATAACATCAACAAGGGTAGCCGATAGTTCTTGACCCATTCCAAAAATGGCGAAGTGCTTTTCAAGCCCGATACGTCGGGCTGCGAACCGTTTTCACTGGGTGAAGGAAACTCGGACATGAATTCGGACCGATAAACACAAAGATGGAAGAGGTTGGAGGGGTACGCCACTCGTTAAACGGTGCCGTGCTTCGTACGATTGCAAACCAATAAAAATAGTCAAGCAGTATGAATCGCCATTAATCGAGAACCTGAACAATCAAGAACGGGCTTGTTCTTAACACTCGACAGAAATTCGAGCGAAAATCTCCATGTGATCAAGCACACAGTGTAATTAGTGCAAAGGTAATAGGCCTATTTTATTCGGAAATTCTCAAGTGGATGCCTTGGCTGTGAATATTACGCCAGAGCGTAGTTTGACAGTGCCAGTTTTGCAATTTCACCGTTGTTTTTGCCGCAGTGTGTCGTCGGGGGGGGCGAGGCTCCGTCCGAGCCGCGCGGAGCAAAAAAGCCCAACCATCCACATGGGGCGGACGGAGCCTTCCCCTCCCAACATCGGTTTCATTCATCGAAAGTGGCGCTGTCCAACTAGATTGCGCGAAAAAAGGCGATCCCGTATCGGGAACGCCTTTTTCGTTGGTTCGAGGAACAGATCAGGTGGCTTTGTGCAGCCGATCTGAGCGGAACTTAGGATTACTCAGCGGGGCTCGCAGGACCACCACTCACTGCAATCGGAATTGCAACTGCGGCTCCCAGCAATGCAAGGCGTCGAAGAGAACTTCCGCCTGCAATACCGCCACCGCCGATTCCGCCGCCGCCACAGCCTCCGCATGCGCTGTAGCTCGATCCGCCGCACGAACTGAAACCACTGTCAACAACGCCACAAGATCCGCATTCAGCAACTGGAGCGACAAAGCTGTCCATTGGAACTCCTGCGTAAGCCGCATCCGAATAAACTTCTACCGGAGCAACCTGCAATGCGAGTGACGTGTAAACGCCTTCTGATTCTTCGTCTTCCAACTCTGAGCTCTCGGTGACGACCACAACTTGATCGCCGACGTACTCGCCTGACACACCAACCATGGTGTAAGTCCCAGGCTCAACGTCACTGAAGGAGAAATTACCGACAACGTCTGTTTCCCCAGAAGCGACAGTTTTCCCGTCGGAAGCCAAGCTAACTTTGGCAACCATTGGGGCCTCTTCGCTGCCGAGCATCGCAAAAACGCGACCCTCAAGGGCGCCATCTTCGTTGAGCACGACGCGGATCGGCTTAGCTTCTTCCACTGAGCTTTCTTTTTCGGCGTCTTCGGCAAAGCCGTTTCCGCATGAGACGGCTACTGCAAAACATGCAGTCAGCAAGTACTTGGTAAAGGAAGTGAAGGACATGGAAACCTCGTTGTTGTGAAACACAGAAGGAAGATTGAGCATTTGTGAAATTTGCTAACATGGGCAGGCTTGAAACTGTGGGGAATCTAACCCACTCACCTGCGGCCAACATAATACTCACGTCAGCTTCCTAATCAAGCAGAAAATTCCTCACGACCCGCACTTTACAATTATTTTTTGCTCGCCGAAAATCCCATGCCTCCTTCCCAACCATTAAAATCTCTTAATGGTCGGGCTAAACCCCTTAAGGGGTGTTTTTAAGGTTCAGACGGTGCTGTCGCTAAGCTTATTTTTCTTGGAATCTAGACTTTTGGTTGGTTCGATTGGCCAAAACGACGTCGTTTTATATTAACCATGTTCGATAATCAGAAACTTATGGAGCTGACCAGCGCCAATCAGCAGACAACTTGCTACCGATATGCCAACGAAAAAGGGCGTCCAACTAAAAGCTGGACGCCCTTTCGTTCATGTTCGTTGTCTCAACTGAGTAGGACAGTTGAGCAAACCACTGTCAGAGTTTATTGATCGGGGCTGGCACCACCGATGGCGACTGGAATCGCAACCGCACCACCGATCAGAAGAAGACGTCGGAGTGACGAGCTTCCGCCGAAGGCAGTTCCGCCACCACCGATTCCACCGCCGAAACCTCCACCACATGAGCTGCATGCGTTGCATGAACTGGCTGCTGGAGCAGCACAAGAGCTACAAGAGCTGCCGACAGCTTGGACAGGTGCGATAGCACTCAGCGGGGCGTTTGCGATCGGAGCAACAGTCGAAGTTGCTGCTGTGGTTACCCGCAGCTCGACGCTGCTCTCGCCGCCTTCAACTGCTTCGCCAACAACGATTGACTGTCCGCCAACGTATTCGCCAGAAACCCCTACCATCTCGTAAGCGCCAGGCTTGACATCGTCGAAAGAGAAGTTGCCGACAATGTCAGTTGTGCTTGTTGCAACGGTTTTGCCGTCTGCATTCAGCGAGACGCGAGCAACAACAGGTGTCTCTTCGCTGTCAAGCATTGTAACAACGCGACCGGCAAGAGCTCCGGTTTCGGTCAAGTTGACCCGAACGGTAGTTTGATCAGTATCCGCGGCTTGGGCGAAAACTGGCACTGCAACCAATCCGACGACCAACATAGGAAGCGTGCAGCGGACAACTTGGGAAAGCTGTGAAAGAACGTGTGACTTGAATTTCGAGTAAATTGACATTTTGGGCTCCGTTACAAAAGCAGAATGTGTTCTGCTAAGTGGATTGGGGTGAGCATCCGATGGATACATGTAAACTGTTTCACTTTTCTGCCTGACTGGTGAGACGATGCCAGACCCACTGATATGTCATACTCTTTCGGTATGGGCAAACTGCCAGCACAGGATTTACGGATAATCGCCGCCTGCTTTCGCCGTATTTGGCCGTTCATAACGCTTCTAACGAGAACCTGACTGGCAACGATTGCCGGATTGCCCCACCACGACACGCCTCGATCGCCATGAACACGCATTCCAGAAAACCTTCGATCATCAAATCGATCATTACAATCGTTATGATCGGTGTGCCGGTCTGGTTTCTTGGTGGCAACCTTCCTCCAGTTCGCTCGATCGCGATGCTTGCGACCATTGTTGCTAGCCTGTTCGTGATTGC
Organism: uncultured Pirellulaceae bacterium; assembly: GCA_937929805.1. GTDB lineage: Bacteria > Planctomycetota > Planctomycetia > Pirellulales > Pirellulaceae > Mariniblastus. The sequence continues at coordinate 16,751 of CALFUT010000062.1, read as the reverse complement.
ATCGGCCTTATTTCGCAAAGACAAAGAGGCCCTGCGTCAACTCCCTTTTGCCTTGTGGATCTCCGTGCCATTGATCTTGGGGACGATTTACGCGGCATTGCAGGCATATTCTGCCGATTGGAATCCGATCGCCAGCAGTTACCCGCCGGCCACTCGGTTAAGACTGTGCGAGTTGCTGCTGGGAATTGCCACCTTCCTGCTATTTTCGCGTTTGCTGATTCGTCCGAGTCAAACCAGTTGGTTCTTTGGTGTCGTGATGGTTACCGGTGCCGCCGTCGCCGCTTTCGGATTGATTCAACATGCGGGCTGGAATGGAAAGCTGTATTGGTTCTACGAACTAATTTACGGTGGCCAACCCTTTGGTCCTTTTGTGAACGGAAACAACGCGGGTGGTTTCCTGTTGATGTGTTTCGCTGCTTCTAATTTTTTCATCGCGAGCAGAATCTTTCGCGGTTCTACCATCGAGTCGAACGGTGTCTCACGGAGAAAATCTCGAGGCATCGTCAAAGAACTGACCGACTTTTTCGTCAACGCGTTGGCTCAGTTGGACAACCGTCGGCTGTACGTGTGCGGAGCCATGATTTTGATTGCGGCGGGGATCGCCACTTCTCTCAGTCGCGGGGCGTTGGTGGCGTTGGCTGTTTCAACGATCACCGGATGGATGTTGCTGTTTAGCAATAAGCGAATGGTAATCGCATTGTCTACGGCCGTGCTGTTGTTGGGAGTCGCCATCGCACTCTACACGGAGGGCAACTCTTCAGCATTGCGACCGACGACGGTGGGCGAAAGCCTGCAGAGCATGACGGACGTCACCAAAGCATCCTCGAACCGATTGGCTCACTGGTCCGTCGCGTGGCGAATGGTTCAAGATCATTGGTTGACGGGAACTGGTCTTGGAACCTATTCGATTTCTTATCCATCCTATCAGCAAGCGCACCTGACCAAAATTTTCCTGCATGCGGAGAATCAATATCTTGAGGCGTTGGCAGAAATGGGAGTCTTCGGACTGGCAATGCTGCTGATCGCGATCGGGTTTTTCCTTCGCGTCACGCTGCAGTTAATTCAAGAGACCGATGCGTTTTCGCGTGCGGTCGGCGTGTCAGGGCTCATGGCTCTGGTTAGTCAGATGGTTGCTGGAGCGCTGGATTTCGGTCTCTATCAGCCAGCCAACACGATTTTGATGGCCGGGATGATGGGTGCGGTCGTCGGCAGAAAAACTTGGATCGAACAGACTCGTCCCAAAGACGCCGTTCAGGCACCCGCGTGGGGGCACATGGCGAATCAGTTGATTTTCGCGTGCGTGTTGCTTGCCACCGGATGGGCGACATGGGAATACTCGGCCGTTGATGCCCAAGAAAAGGCCGCTCGTTTTATCGCCCGGTTCCAACCGCTTCGAGACGCGGTACGCATCAAGGAAATGGAAACTCTGGTCAGCCATTCTCTTCGAGTCCGTCCGGATGATGCCAAAAACCATCTGGCCATGTCGCAGCTGAAAACGCTTCGGTATCGAATTGACGCCAGCTATGAGTTGATCAAGGCAGCCGAAGAGCAACGCGAGGCGCTCGAAAATGCTGCTTCAGAATCCGGGGACGGCACCGACGCATCATCAACAACGACGACGGATGATCCGGAATCGCAATCGGTCACTCAAATGTTACGCGAACAGCTTCCGGATTTGTCGCCGGTCGATCAGGATGCCGGATTGAATGTCGACATTGAGGACGTAGCGGGCGACCTGATCGAGCCCTCGACCGAATCGCAGAACCAACCGCCCGATGCAGAAGAACCATCTGACGCTCAATCGCCGGCGGACGAATCTGATTCTTCGACCGTCAGTCAAGTTGCTCGTTCGGAACCGATCACCATTGAACAAGTCTGGGGATCGACTTCTCTGAATAACCTGCATCGCTTGACGCGAGCGGCACAAAAGTTCAACCCCGAACTGTTCGATGAAATTGTCAACTCGGCCCCGGTCAAGGACCATCTCTCGGTGGCGTTTGAGCACGCGAAGAAAGCCAACGAGCTACTTCCTGACGAGGCGGACCTGTTGATGCACGTCGCCCATTTGGCTCATCTTTTCGACAAAGACTTCTCGGAAGAGGCTCGAATTACCCGAGCGATTGAGAGACGCCCTTATGGCTCAGGGTCGCTATTCACGGGCGGCCTACTGTCTCTTCAGTCATTCCGCTATGACCAAGGCTGCGGATACTGGAAAAGATGCCTTGAGCTAACCCGGACCTACGACCCGCAGATCATAGATTTCTGCCGACGAGAGCTGACCGTCGATCAATTCCTAAATAAGACGCTACCGGAAGATCCGGAACTATTGATACGACTAGCGCGAAACTATTTCCGGCAACCGGAAGATTATGTCTTGAAGAAGATAATTCTCGATCATACTGCACGGGTGGTGGCGAAGAGTGACCTCGAAACGACCGATAAATTCCATTGGCAAGGCATCGCGGCGTTCGAAGGGCTCAAGTTCGACGAAGCGATCGAGTGCTTCAACAAGGTGCTTGAAGCGCGTTCCGACGAGGTTTCGACCCGGGTGATGCTCGCTCGGGCCCTAATTGCCAAAAAACAGTACCTAGAAGCCACCGAAGAACTGAAAGTTTGCCAGCTGTATTCGGATTGTCCTATTGGTCTGGTTCAACGCCTCTTGAACGTGGCAAACCGAAATCAGGCTCGTTTTCTCCGGAATTTGAAGAGAAAAAAATAATCCTACTATCGCCGGCTCCTTTCATTAAACTTAATCATTGGAATTGAACCGACTCGTTCGTAGAATCCCCGCCTTGGCATTGGTGCGCTTTTTTCCAGCCAAGCCGAACCTGTCATGTCACGTCAACTTTGACGGCTGCATGGCATTTGAAAGTATGTGAGACCTATGGCAATGAACAATACAAACAACGGCGATTACGCGCCAGCCAACAACTCGGAACCGAGTATCGACTTGCTTGGCATCATCCGGCGCAAGTTCTGGACGATTGGCTTCTTCACATTGGTCGCTGCCGGTCTAGCCGTTCTTTATTACATGAAAGCGCCGAAGGTCTACGAATCCAACGCAAAAGTGTATGTCCATCAAAACAGCGCTCCGACGCTGACGGCTGATGCGGAAACGCTGCAAGCTGAAATCGCCGTTGAGCGAGACATGGAGATCATTCGCTCCAGCCGAGTCCTCGCACGAGCCATCGAGCAAGGCAAACTCGACGAGATGGAAAGTATGGAAGACGTCGAGCCAAACTATCACTTGTTTGAGCTTCGTGATCGTTTGGTCGTCAAGCCTTCCGACGCTGCAGGATCTGCGATCGATGTCATCTATCGTTGCAACAAACAAGAAGACGCGAAGCACGCCCTGTTCCACATTCTACTGGCGTTCAAGCAAGACCTGCAGAACGACAGTTCGGCCACCGGTGGCCTGCAAGTTAACACAACGCTTGAAATGAAGACGCGACTGGAAGAGCAGTTGGCCGAAACCGACAAGACGTTGCGCGAACTGAGCGCTAAGCCTCACCTTCAGTTTGACGGTGAAATCATGACCAACCAACATCAAGTTCAACAGGTGAAAATCCAAGAAAGCCGTGACGAACTCCGTCGTGACATCGCTCGATTGAAAGCAAGGCTAGATCAGTTCACATCCGCCGAGGCAACCGGAACACTTACCGATTCGATGATCATCGACGCGCTTGCCGACTTCAACGACGCTTCACTCAGTGGATACGTCTCTGCCAACAGCGAGTTTATGCGACTGAAGATCGATGAGCAGGAGAAACAAGGTCAGTTCGGCGACGAGCACCCGGACATGATCGCGCTGCGGAAGCAGATCCTAATGGTAGACCAGATGCGAATGCGAGAGCTTGCCGCTTTGCGAGGCGGTGATTCGGCCAGCGGCCCAATCGATCTACTAAACGTTGTCTCAGAGCAGATTCGCTATCGCATCGAGCTCAAGAAAGCGGAAGACTCTTCGTTGCGGGAGGAAATGGAGCAAGAGCAAGAAAAGGCGATGGAAATCGCTCAGGACGTCGAGCTTTTCGCGACTCTCAAAAGTGAAAAAGAGACCTTGTCAGACGAGTTGTCACGTGTGAACACCCAATTGACCGAGTTCAACACGCTGCAGGCATACTCCAGCCGCGAACTAAAAACACTTAATCCGCCGAGCAAGCCCGAGCAATACAGTCCAAGCCTGCTGTTCGCGTTGCCAATCGGATTGATGCTTGGCAGTCTTGCCGGATTGTTGTTTGGCGTGCTGAAAGAGATGGCGGAAAAAACATTCCGTTCATCAGAGGAAATCGCACGGCAACTGGGAGTCCAAGTTGTTGCTCATATTCCTTTCTTCACCAGCCGCAGCAGGTCTTCGGAATACAAGAATATTTCGCCAGACATGGTCACCATGCATCGACCAACCTCTGTCCCTAGCGAAGCCTTCAAGGCATTGAGAACATCGATCTTTTTCAAGGCCAACCAGAACCAAGCCAAGGTGCTCCAAGTCACCAGCCCCTCGCCAGCAGACGGTAAATCAACCGTGGCGGCGAACCTCGCCGCAAGCATCGCTCAGTCCGGTCGACGCGTCGTCTTAATTGACTGCGACCTCCGCAAACCAACCCAACATAAGCGATTCGGATTGAAAAACGATGTTGGTTTCACCGACCTTCTGATCGGCGAACTGAAAACTGAAGCAACGTTGCAGGACACAGGGATTGAGAACCTGACACTCCTGACATCGGGACCTCAATTCAGCAACCCGGCCGAACTGCTAACCAGTGCCGCCTTGCAGGAAGTGGTGGACGAGATCAAAGGCCTGTTCGATTTTGTGATCATTGACACTCCACCGGTTCTTGCGGTCACCGATCCGGTCATCGTCTCGGACACAGTTGATTTGGTTTACATGCCAATGCGAATTCGATCGGGCGTACAGGTAAACGCAGGCCAAGCGGTCGAGGCGCTGCGTGCTGTCGGGACTGAAATTGATGGTGTTATCATCAATGCTTTGAGCAAGAAAGATTCCGGCAAGTATTCATACGGTGGCTACGGAGGCTATGGCGGAAACAGCTATGGGTACGGCTACGGATATGGTCAAGGTTCACGCACCTACGGGAATATCGGCGGTAAAGAAAAAGCCGCTCCGGTACGTCCAAGGCCGCCAGCGAGCCGACGTGCTGCAAAGTCTGGATCAAACGGGCAGGCAGTTCGGCTTGACTCCTGATTCGCGAAAACTCCGATCGTCTAGTTATTCAACAACGATTCGGCGATCTCGGCGGCTGCGGTAATACCCGATCGAATGCAAACTGGAATGCCTACTCCTCGGTAGGCATTCCCGGCAACGGCAAGCGTCGGGAATGAATCCAATTCCGTTTCGATGGCTTCCACGCGATCCAAGTGCCCGACGTGATACTGAGGCATCGCATTCTTCCAGCAGCAGACGAAATCCAGTTCGGGCACACCATCAATCCCGATCAGTTGATTCAACTCTGCTAGGGCCAGCTCAACCAGCTGCCGATCCGACAAATCGACCAGCTCGCCCTGCATAGCGCCGCCGACGAAACAGCGAATCAAAACTTTATTCTCTGGCGCACGACCGGGGAACTTGTTGCTAGAGAAACTGGCGGCGATCAACTTACGTTTTAAAAACGCAGGAACAACGATGCCATATCCATCGAACGGCCGTCGCAACTGATTGACATCAAACGCCAAACTCACCACCGCACAGCTTGCTGACTTAATCGCGCTAAGTTGATCGGACAACGAACGAGAAACCGAGGAAAGCATCTGACTCGCACTCGAAACAGGAGTGGCAACGATCACCGCGTCCGCGTCAACGGGTTCATCATTCGATTGGCTCGAATGAATCACCCAGCGGTTGTTCGGCCGTAACTCAATCCGTTCGACAGGCCAATTGAATCGCAGATCTGCGGTGTCGGCAGCGTCTACCAGCCAGTTCACCAGTGAACCCATTCCATCGCGTGGTGTTCGGAACAAATCATAGCGGGCTCCGCTGGCTGCTCGATCGGCCGAAGACGCTTTGGCCGCGAGCGATGCTGCAATCAGGCTCCCGTGCTCACGTTCCATATCAATAAAACGCTGCATGGTTGCTCGCATGCTAAGTTTGCGAGGGTCGGCGGTGTAAATACCGCTGACCAGCGGTTGCACAAGTCGCTCAAACGCCTGTTGGCCGAAACGACGCACCACGAAAGATTGAAAGTCCTCGTCATGGAGTTCGGTAGCGGGAGGAACATTCACCTCGCTCAACAAGCGTGTGATCCCTTCGTTATCCAGAATCTTTGTCGCACGAACCGCTTCCTGATTGGCCGGCAACATCAGAGAAAATCCTGCTGGCACGGGTTCGATGGAGTCTTTAGTCGCCACGTAAGCCCGCTGCTTAACGGGAGTCGTGGTCAGCAGATCAGTTTCATGCCCCAGAGATCGACAAAGCATCAACGCATCGTTGGGCTCAGTCGTGAACATGTCCGCCGCAAGTTCCACCAAGTATTTAGACTCGCGATGCGTTTGTAGAATCCCACCGGCATGATCGGACTTTTCGAGAAGGATCAGTTTGGCATCCGGCAATAGACTCCGCAATTTTCCGGCGCAAGCTAAACCGGCGACACCTGCGCCAACAACCACAACCGTTTTGTCTGAGTGACTCATTCTTCGATTGTAGGTTGGCTCAAGTAGAATCGAAACACCCATTGCAAAGGTTGCTCGACCAGAAACAAATGAAAACCTTGATCAAGACCTGTTGTTGACCATGCGTCGCAAGCAATAATGTGTGAACCGCCGAATTGTTTAGGACGGAAAACGATCGCCGATTGGCCCAGCTTGATCAATCGTTTTTCCATACGATGGTCGATGCCCGCCAGCTCTCTCGAGACTAAAATTGCGATTTTGCTTTCGGTTAATTGTCCCGGTCTGCGGCGTCCGGTCCACGAAGAACACTGGATGCATACACTTGGGTTGACCTTCACGCTGTCGAATTACTTTTATTACGTGCACCATGGCGAAAATTTTGCTGGTAGAAGACCATGATGACATTCGTAATGTTCTTACGATCGCGTTGACTCAACGAGGCTACGAAGTCGATGCTCATGCCGATGGCGAATCCGCATTGGAAGCGATTGAATCCTCGTGGCCGGAGATCGCGATCATCGATTCAGGACTTCCGGGAGTCTCCGGACTAGAGTTAGGTCGAGTCATTGATGGACAAACTGGGGACCGAAAACGTATCCTCAAAGTCTTATTCACGGGCACCGATTCGCTGGCTATCCGTGAAGAATCGCATCAGTCGGGGTTTGATCTGTTCGCCAGCAAGCCGATTTCGATAGACAGCTTTTGTGAAGAACTTAGCCAACTGAGCCGTGAAAGTCCTCAATGAAAACCGAAGAAGATCGATTCACAGAAATCACGTTGGTGACTTTTGAGGGAACCGGGCAAGCGACCGAAACGAAGCAGATCCCATTGACGGGCTCTCAGTTTTCTCAAGCGTTGCTCGATTCACTTGAGACTCGGCTAAAACATCTCTCGGGCGACTTGGATTTACCGCTCGAGGGTCATCTTCCCGGACCACGAGGAGAAATTGCGTTTCGAATCTCGTCGGACTTTCAGAACAGCTTTGCGTTCTATTACTTGGAAGACGAAATCATTGGGTTGACGCTGACCCTTACCGGCGGCGAATCGATGCCGGAATCTGAAATGATCGATTCGATCCGACTTTTGCTCCTCGACCATGAGGATCGCGAAGATCCGGACGATGACCAGATTGAAGGCATTCTTGCCAGCGACGATTTCGATTTTCAGACCTTCGAACAGCGGCCAATTCATTTTTTCGTAAGATTAGCGGCTGACGCACAGGAGACGCTCGATGATTTAACTCACGCGAGCCTACACTTAGCAAAAGTGCTGTGTCAAAAGAAAGGATGAGCGCGGCATCTTGTTGGTAAAAGAACTTAAGCCGCGATGTCACGTTCGCGTTAGCTGCCGGAATTTGTGGCGGCCTGCAGCTTTGTGTTGGCGTTCTCAAACGAGCTGTTTGTTGTTTTACCCATGGTGGCTATCGTAGCAAACATTGCGGTAATCAAGAGCGCCAGCATGACCGCGTATTCGACCGCAGTCGGGCCAGATTCGTCTTTCAGGAAACGCAGGATTTTGGCAGACAGATTCATCATTGTGCTCTTTGAGTTATGGGTATCGACTAGAGAAGGTGGGCGGCATTCACGAACAAGATATCCTTGAGGAGTGCCGGAATGCTGAATCGTAGGTTAGAAACTTGGTCTCAAGAAAACTGTGTCAAAGAAACAGCCTCTCGGCTGGAGACAAACTGAAAAACCGCAACGAATATGCCGAATATCGGGGCTGACCCGAATATGGCCCCGCCCAATAGCGAAACAACGTAAGGATTTTCGAGTTTTTGGACGCCCCGCAGGTTCGGAACACTTGCTACCTCGATCCAACAGCACTCGGCTGAATGCTATGGAAACCGCTTGTCGTTCGACCGGTTCGGACGTCGCACCCGATTCAACTGCACTGTGATGCGGTTTTCATTTCGGCATGGCACGCGAGCACTGCTTCCGCAAGCAACTGCGTCCGGCTGACGACAAAGGGTTGACCCGCAAACGGATCGACGTCTTCTCCATCGAGCGTCATCGCTGCACCGCCGGCTTCGATTAGGATCATCACCGGAGCGGCGATATCCCAAGGACCTTGCTTCACATGGCCCGGACAATTGTCATGAACCGCAGCAGCCAGCCCCGAGCTTGATTCGGCGATTCTCATCGCGACCCCAGCGTGAGGCACATTGCTGGTCACCAGCCGGGCACCATCGCTAGACCTAAGTCGCTGACGAAGATTGGAAAAAGCCTCCGTCTCTAAAGACGAGTCGCCGTACTGGTTCATTTCAATCCAAGCTTCACCCAACTGCACTTCCTCGCTTGGGATTTTCAATGCGGCTCCGTCTTTCCAAGCACCACGACCGTGAGTCGCGTAAAACCACTCTCCCGTCAGAGGAAAATGAACGACGCCACAGACCGTTTTGCCTTGCTCTCGTTTAGCAATCAGCACGGACGGATACTGCTTCCCGGCTCGCATCAAAAATGCACTCGATGCGTCAAGCGGATCGACAATCCAACATTCGTCTGGAACCACGTCGACGTCCGGGTTCAATTCCTCCGAAATAATCAGCACGTCAGATTCGGATGCTAGGTAATCCGTCATCGCTCGATCAGCCCGGTGATCGATTTCCGAAACTAAATCGCCAACCCCTTTGGCGTCAATCGCATGTGTCTGGTCGTATCCATCGGCGATGATCTGGCCCGCGAGCGATGCTGCGTGAACGGCAATTGCCAATTGAGCGGACAGCTCTTTGGTGTGGCGTTGGATATCGATGGCGGTCATGGTCAATCTAAGACAACAGAAATTACAAAAGTGCTATCAGTCGCGTAGCCAAAGACACACGCCAACCAAGGTCCGCTTTGAAATGTCTTCACGACGAGACGTCCAAGCTATCGATTGACATCGGGGACTTCAACAGGCCTGTACTCCGGAAACTTGCAAAAACCCTACGTTTCGACAAACTGTCCATCAAATCTACTTTTCACAATTTTTACTCCTATTAGCTTTGAAAAACCAAGTACGGCTTACAGAAAACGCGGCGCGGTGACGAAACAGATGGCAGACCGTTGGGCTAACGGATAAACTGTTGGCCTCGGGGGCAATTGTCAGAAATTGCCGCTAACGCTTCGTTTCAAAACAAGATCAGGTGACCCTTCCATGGACGCAATGAAATTACTCGGCAGCTTACTTAAAAACCAATCCTTGTCCTCCGGACTCGGGCAACAGCTTCTGGGCGGATTGCTCGGTGGCGGGCAAAGCCAACAACGATCCTCTGGCGGCGGCCTCGGTGGCATTCTCGGAAGTGTCTTGGGGGGCGGTGGTGCTCAGCAGAGCAGCGGTGGAGGAGCCGCAGATCTCCTAGGATCAATCTTGGGCGGTGGCGGCCGACGTCAAGCAGCTCAGGCACCCGCCGGAGGAAATCTGATTGGCAGCATTCTCGGCTCGGTCTTGGGCGGAGGCGGAGGTCAGCAACAAGCACCTCCACCGATCCCACAGGAGCATCACGCCGCAGCCAACGACCAAGCGGTTTTGATGATTCGAGCCATGGTTAATGCCGCTAAAGCGGACGGTCGTGTTGACAACACGGAACAAGAAAAAATCATCGGCAAGCTGGGCGCCGAAGTTTCTCAGGATGAAATCAACTTCCTGAAATCTGAATTCGCCGCGCCGCTTGACGTGAAGCAATTCGCGGACAGCGTGCCTAACGGTTTGGAGCCACAAGTGTACGCTTTGTCTTTGACTTCCATCGAACTGGATACTCAAAGTGAAGCTCAGTATTTGGGCCAGCTCGCTCAGCATATGGAGCTTGATCCTCAGATCTGCAATCAGATCCACGACCAAGTTGGTGCCCCCAAAATCTTTGGCTAGGCCAAATTGCGGCAATCAAAATTGCGGCAACCGAATTTTGAAGAAGCGGCTCGTTTAGGCGAGTCGCTTTTTTCGTATCAGCTTTTTTCCTCAAGCGGACAGCGCAAATTGTCCGCGATAAGGCTTAAGCAATCCCGCTTAACGCCAGCAACGTGGCCAACCGGCGTGGGCTAAATCGAGTCGGCATCGCAAGATAACAAGGCTCCTCGCTGCCGTGAAAGCGGCGCTTGTAGTCAGCATGCCCTTTTAAGTGATAGAAGTGCCGGTTAATGATGCGGCTTTCAAACGTCCGCTCGAATAACCACGCTGTCGTAGAACTGGTTGGAAACTCAGTTGCCGCCAGTGAGGCCAACGGTGACAGTCCCAATTTAAGTTGCTCAACGGATTCGCTTTTCAGTTTCTCGATGATGTGTTTCATGATCGCTTGCTCCCCGTATTGTGGCGCAGACGGATGCCGACGCTTGAACGATGTCGCGTAGCCAATAACCGCGCCATTGCGATAAAGTGGATCGAGAAACACAAACGCAATCGGCCGACCTTCCGGATCGTTCAAAAAGAATTTTCGGACATCCGGTTCTTCTTCCAGCACAATGGGGCGATTGAGAAAACGAACTTCTTTTTGCTTGACCGTTCTCGTGCCTCGCCACGCTTCAGAAATTTGTTCCACACGATCGGCACCGATCTGGTCAAACGAAGCTTCCTCGACACGGAAACCACGTCGCGCCGTCCAGTTCCCCGCGTAGCGCAACCATTCCTTTTTCTTGCCGCCCAACGTGTAGTCGCTAAGCCACAGGGTCGTGTCGATTCCCATCGGGTTAATGTAGTAGCCGAGGCTGGCCAGGCATTCCGCGGTCGAGCGCGAGATCTGGCAGAACATGGGCCGTCGGTACTGATCGACAAATTGTCGAATCATTGATTCGCGCTGTGAGTCATCACAAACCGCATCACCCAAAGCACACGTCACGCCCCAGCGACTTCGATGAGCAATAAAGCCATGCTGGTCCCCGTGATGCAATAAGCGCGGTTGAACGGCGGTAGAGTAGGCCAGCGTAAAACTTCCGTGCTGCCTCAGCAGTTGCCTGCGAGTTTCCAAATCGATACCGGTGTCGGTCGTTTCTTGCTCGGCAGCCCAATAGCTCTGCGAAGGCCGATCTTCCTTCCGACGGCGCAACACTCGACTGCGCCGCTTTTTTAATGCGGCCGAACTGACAGTGTGACTCGACTTGGGTCGGACGGTGGACAATTGGGGCTCCGGCAAAAATATCAATCGCCAGAGTTTAGAGAAATCGGGGGATCCAACCAATAGATTCTCAACCGTACATTTGCCGCCGTTCGAGACTATTTCTCAAAGCGATTTTGCCCAAAAAATAGGACAATCATTTACCTAAGCAATAAAGAAACTCTTGCAAGCGTACGCCTTCTTTTTTTGCGACTCGAGTATAGATCCGATTATTGCAGACCGCCATCGACGCGAAAGCGCTGTCCCCAAGGTGATTGACTCGAACCTTTTCAAATTTCTTCGGATTCGCTCTGACCACCAGCGTGTTTCCTTTCTCTGACGTGAACAAGATATGATCACCGATGGCGACTGGAGAGGCGCTCTCAGGTCCTTCGAATCTTTCTCGCCATTGCAACGTCCCGTCGGCAGCACTCCAGCAGTGGATGATGCCTTGTTCGGCTTGCCCGTAAACGTATCCGTCCACCACAGCCATTGATTGTTCGTAACATTTAACCTTGTTTGTCCAGACTCGTTCTCCAGAACCATCTGCCTTGACCGCCAGCGTTTCCTTGGTCGGATAACCACCGCTGGCGATCACCACATTGGATTGTTCGTCCCAAACCATTGTCCCGCAGGCTACATCCCAAGAAGCCTGGCACTTCCACAGCTCTTCCCCCGTCTGCGGGTTGTAAGAAGCAACTCGATTCACGCCACTGACCAACAGCTGCTGTGACCCACCGATGTCGGCAACCACAGGAGTCGCATAACTGGTTGTCCAGCCGTTTTCGGTTTTGAATCCAGCGGGTAGGCTGCGATCAGCCGTCCAAATGGCTTCACCAGAATCGACATCCAATGCGATCAGAGCCGGCAGGTTTGCATTGTCGTTTAAAACAATGAACCGGCCACCAGCGACAATCGGCGAGCTTCCGTATCCAAATGGGTTTTCCGATTCATAGTCGGCAATCTTTTTCTGCCAAATCAGATTCCCATCCAGATCGATACATGTTCCATGAATCGCACCATGATGATAGAAGACGGCCAACACACGGTTACCGGCTACGGCGACCGTTTGAGAAGCGTGGGTGTTCTTTCCATGAATCTTGGATGGAAAACCACCTTGGTTAACGACTTTCGTCCAACGCTGTTCGCCTGTGTTCTGATCAAGACACAAAACCGACTGCGTTTGAGCGTCACTATCCGCTGTGGTCAGGAAGATGCGGCCTTGAGTGATAATCGGCGACGAGTGACCTCTTCCGGGCACTTTCACTTTCCAGACGACATTTTCGTTTTCGCTCCATTGCAATGGAACATCGTTGGAGGCCTCAACGATCCCATTTCCTGTCGGACCACGCCAACGAGTCCAATCCGAGCGTTGTTCCGTCTGAGCAACAAGAGCCCGCGAGAGACTGGTTAACGTCACCAGCCCACAAAAAAGCAATGCCAAGGTACAGTTCCGAGCTTGATTCCAATCGGTCATCTGATCATTTCCTATTCGCGGACGTAAGTAATTATGACGCTGTCGGATTGTACACACTTCACTTGAAACCGTTGAACGCCATCATAAAAAAACGCTCGACCACGAAAGCAAATTCGACTTTCGGGCGAGCGTTTTAATTTGCGGGGTTTACGACGTCACAAAAACTTACGCGAAAGCGTGTTTCTTGTGAGACGTCTCACCAACCCATTGGCCAGACTACTCTTTCAGTTCTGCATTCCAGTAGGCATCGCTGATGAACTTGGACCAGCTTTCGTACCGACTTGAATGCTGCGAGTAGATCGGATTCCATTTTGGGTGAGTCGGTTTCGTCATCAACTTCATTCCGGCCTGCTTCAACGTGCGATCGGCTTTCGAGTGATTACATCGAGTACACGCCAGCACGCAATTCTCCCAACTGGAACCACCGCCGCGTGAGCGTGGAATGACGTGATCAATCGTTAGCTCGTCCGGTTTCGGTTTGCGACCACAATACTGGCACATGAACCGGTCACGCTTGAATAGGTTGCGACGGCTAAAAGCGACCGTCGTCGTGGGCAAGCGATTGAACTGAGTCAGCGTAATCACCTCAGGGACTCGAAAACGCTGACTAACCGATCGAATGCACGGCTCATCCTGATCAGGTTCCAATGCCGACCAATCGTCCCAGTCGTAAAGTTGGTAGTCCGCTGGATCGACGACCTTCGCCGTGTCACTCCATACCATCACCAAGGCACGGGCAACGGACGCCACATTGACGGGCTGCCAGCTCCGATTCAGAACCAAGGTCGGTCGCTGAAGCACTTGTGAAACCATGACGCAATTTCCTCCGGACGCTTTCTGAACAGAAACGAAACGGGCGGGGCAGTAGCCCAAAGCGTCGTCCGTTGACAATGCTTGGATTACCGATTCACCCGTGCGGTGTCGATCGATGGCAACCGCTGCCGTCGAACTCCAACTGGCAAAGCGGTCGATCAAGTATGATCCAAACATCGCTGCGCCGAAACCTCAACCGAACGCCGCAATCCGTTTGAAGTCCCGTTTGGACCCAAATTTCACTGCCAAGGTTCGTTTTTCGGCTGTTGTTGAAGGTTCTACTCGCTTTCGAATCAAAGAACGCATTCTGTTCCTTAGAAAGATTGTTCGGCGAAAGCAGGCCCAAGTCAAACAAATGGACATTACGAATCAACAGCCCGGCGGCTCAAAAACGCGTTGTTGCACGCGACGATCCAGCATATTTCGCACGCTGAAGCCGGCATCAGTACACTCAGGCAGAAGGCAAGTTTGAACCTGCCGCAAAGGATACATACCTCAACGGAATTGCCTCATATATTGGTGGTTTTCATTCTGCCACTTGCCTAAATCACCGGATTCTCTTCCCAATCCGAATTCTCGATGGTTTGGCGTCGTACACGCAACCTTGGGATCGATTCCAATCCTTTTTCTATCCGTCGTAATTGAGTACGATCTCGTTACCGAATTTTTCGACGTCGCGTTCAATTTGGTTTTTTCAACTGTGGCAGGAGGCTGCTCTCATCGTTTCCTCTTTCTGATTCCGAGTCTCCCATGTATTTCCTGCAACGACTTCTCAGCGCCTTGCTGGTCTTGCTCATCATCGCTGCGGCAGCGCTTTGGATTATGGGCGGGAAGAAGAAAGAGAATCAGACGTCGCTTGAGTTTGATGCCTCGCCCGAACAAATCTGGCCGTACTTAACAGAACCCAATGGCATCGGACAATGGTTCGGCGGTTTGGTCTCGATCGATCCAATCACCGCTCCCTCCGCAGACCCTGCTGCCGCTCCAGCGCCGCCCGTTCGACGAGTCATCCAAGCTGCGGATGGGACCCAAAAGGAGTACAAAGACCAGATTCTTCGGTTCGTGCCCCAACAGATCCTCTCTTTGAAATCGCGCAGCGCGGGAGAGACCATTACGTGGGTTTATCAGCTGGACGCGATGGTAGACGATCGTACCAACGTGACGTTGAGAGTTGTCAAATCATCATCGGGGCTCGATCGATTGCTGGCGCCGTTAAATGATGACTCTTTTTTGGAGCAAGTCGAGAGCGACATCCGGAAAATGAAACAGGTGGTTGAGGCCAATAAATTGAGTGAAAATTCGAACGGCATGTTTGGCGCTGGGACGACCGAAGCCTGGTAATTACATCGCAAAGTCTCGCCCGGTAGCGTTTGTTTTCGTGATGGATTTTTTTCGGTATACTGCTGGCTGGAGGATGTTCCGATCATCCCGCAGTTTCTAAGACCACCAGCCGGGCCCTCAGGCCTGAGAAACCTATATGCCCGCCACGATACTCGACGGCAAAGCGCTCGCCAAACAAATCCAAGCTGAAACCAAAGAATCGGTTGCTAAGTTTATCACTCAGCAACAGGTCACTCCGACGTTAGCTGCGGTATTGGTTGGTGACGATCCCGCCAGCCAAGTTTACGTTCGAAACAAAGAGCGAGCTTGTGGCCGTGCTGGAATCGACAGCCAGTTGCATCGGATGCCGGCCTCGTCCACGACCGATGAACTGCTGGCCAAAGTAGAATCGCTGAATCAGGACTCGTCCGTTCACGGCATTCTGGTTCAACTACCGCTGCCCGATGGGATCGATTCGAGAAAGATTCTTGACGCCGTATCGCCCGACAAAGACGTCGACGCCTTTCATCCTCATAACGTCGGATTGATCTCGCAGGGCAGGCCTAAATTTTTGCCTTGTACGCCTCACGGCATCGTGCAAATGCTGGCCAGACATCAGATCTCAACTTCCGGCAAACGAGTCGTCGTGCTGGGCCGCAGTGACATCGTTGGGAAACCCATGGCGATGATGCTTTCTGGACACGGTTGCGGCGTTGGCTCCGATGTCGCCAACGCGACCGTCACGCTCTGTCATAGCCGCACCCAAAACCTCGCGGAATTGACTGCCGAGGCCGACGTACTGATCGCCGCAATTGGTCAACCAAAATTTGTGACGGCCGACATGGTCAAACCCGGAGCCACCGTGATCGATGTTGGGATCAATCGTACCGATGACGGGCTGGTCGGAGATGTCGACTTTGACGCGGTCCTTCCGGTCGCGGGACACCTGACTCCGGTTCCCGGTGGCGTTGGCCCTTTGACGGTCACGATGTTGCTGGAGAACACTTTGATGGCGGCTCGCATCCAGACCGGCTGCGAAGCCTTGTTAAGTGCTTGAACCGGCAATGTTTGCTTGACTGTTTCCTGATCTGCAAGACCCAGCATGAGTGACTACAAATCGAATCGATGGAAACAGCTGCTGGTCGTCGGGCTTTTGCTTGTGGGCGGATTGTTGGTCTACAACAGCGTCGATTTTGGCTCGTCAGATGAAGCGTCAACAAGTGAACAGGAAACAGCTGACGGCAAGAAAAAGAAGAAGAAACCACTGCCCGATTTCCTGACGAAATCGCCCGTGCTGCTGCCGGGCATTTTTGAGAAACGGGTGGGCCCGTCAGGTGCGAACCCCAAACTTGAGAACGAAACTGAAGTCGACATCGCCGACCGCTTGATCTCTGATCCGAGCAATTCTGCATTGAGACTCAATCGGACCAAGGCCGGACATTGGTACACGGCTCA
>CALFUT010000061.1 GCA_937929805.1 uncultured Pirellulaceae bacterium | reverse complement strand
GCCGACATCCAGCTGCTGGTTCTGCCAGAATCTGTCTGCACCCATGGTGCGGACTTGAGCGCTTCGATCATTTCGGCCCATGAGGTCGGCGGTTGCACTGTCCAGAAAGCGAACATGCCCAACAAAATTGCGGCCGCAACGACTCCACCAAACCAGCGAGAAAAATTTCCGGACCGATCATCGGGATCACGGGAAGCCTTGGCAGAAGCCAAATCAACCGTCGGTTGCTTCGCAGCACGGCCATTCAAACCGTGCCCGTTTTGATTGTGGTCATCGCCCGTTGTCGCATCTGCGGCCGACATCACCGATGCAAATTCAGCATCCAGTTGCCGCGAGAGCTGATCAACAAACTCCTTTTTTGGCGGATCAACGTTCAGACGCGAGTCAAACAACTGCTGAACAAACAGGTCGTCTTGACCGAAGTCTTCTGGTCGTTTGCGATCGGGCGAATTGTCGTTTTTTGGATTCATTGATTCGAGCTCCTGCTGGAAGGCTCGACGGGTTCATCGGGGAAGTGATTCGAAGCCGCGTTATGTTTTTGCTCTTGCCGTTCAAAGCGTTCTCGAAATTCGAGTCGAGCCCGATACAAGATGGACTCGACCGCTTTTTCTGTAAGGTCGAGCCTCGCGGCCATTTCCCTCACGGGTAATTTTTCAAGATACTTCCATTCGAGGCATTGGCGTTTGGTTTCGTCCAATGTTTCAAGGACGGCAACGACATCGCTGGCTTGTTCGGAACGTTCGAGATTGGCCGACGGTCGGTTCGCTTGATGCTTGTCACCCTCAAGCACGCTCTGAATTCCGGCTCGCTGATCCATCGCTGCGTTTCCCCGCGCTTTTGCGCGGTGATGGTCCATTGCCTTGTGACGAATCACGCCGCGCAACCAGCCGAACAGCTTTGTCGATTCCGGGTCCAAATCGGAAGCCTTTCGGCACAACGCCAACAAACTCTCCGCCACTAAGTCTTCGGCGACTTGGTGGTCTCCAACCAACTGCCGCGCAAAACGCCAAGCGGATGGAAGGTAACGTTGGTACAGCTCCTGCCATGCAGCGCTGTCGCCCATTTGCATCGAGCGCAGCAATTGCGCGTCCGACGCGGGTGCGGGCGCATCCGTGGGTGCGGGCGCATCGGTGGCGTTGTGACTTGCGGTCACATCTTCGTCATTGGCGTTCGTCATGATCGATCGATCTGAATGGAGTGCGCCTTGCCCGATGCCGTGCTCCCGTTAATCGTGATGATCCCACAGATGAGAATTCGTAGTGACTCCACGATAGCGTAAGTGATTCTATATTCCACTTACTAAAGTGCAGCCGTCGATACGGGGAGATAGTCTGCACAGGCTTTTCGTTCACGCTGGGAAAACCGCGAAAAACCCAATTTGCCGGCGTGTTCGGGCCGATCAAGCCGCCTTCGGCAGCTCAACACGCTCAAAAGATAACAAAATGTCGCTTTTTCATGCGTTTTAGCGTTCGAAGTGAGTGGTCGCCCGCTCCTGCACGACAGATATTTCAACGACGCACTAATATAAACATTAAAAGGCAGCGATAATTGCCTGCCCCAGCGTATGCTCACTCGTGAAAAAACGGCGATTTGTCCGAGTTTGATTGTCCCGGAGAAGTTTGGCTCGTGAAACTTTTTGTCCTCTTTCTCTTGGCAGCTCTTCCGGCCAGCTTAACGTGCGCACAAAACGATGAGGCCAATCTAGCGCCAAGCTCAAATGTTCTGAACAAGCAACAGTGGCAACGAGTCGATGCGTCAGTAGAACGAGCGTTGAAGTGGCTGGCTGAGGGACAAAATAAAAATGGGTCGTTTGAAACCTATCGATCGGGTCAGCCAGGAGTAACTTCTCTGTGCCTGATGGCGTTCATGGCTCAGGGCCACAACGTTGGAGATGGCGAGTACGGTGACGTTTTACAACGCGCGGTTGATTACATCTCTGCACAACAACAGGCCAATGGGATCATCGCACGATTGGGGACTCGCGACTCTATGATCTCCCGACAGGTGCCCATCGCCGCAGGTGTTGCCATCGTCTACAACCACGCCCTATCGGCACTGGCTCTGGCGGAAGTGTACGGCCAGGGAAACGATAAACAAACGAAGGGATTGAAACCGATCATTGAACGCGCGATCGCTGCGACGCTTTCGATGCAAGATTGGCAAGAGCAAACGCGCCAACGAGGCGGGTGGAGATATCTCACCAGAACGCAATCGTCACATTCTGATCTGTCGGTCACCGGTTGGCAGTTGATGTTCCTGCGATCCGCTCGGACAGGCGGTTTCGATGTCCCTGCCGACAGCATCGACGAGGCGGTGCGATATATCGAGTCTTGCTTTGATAAAAAGCACGGCACGTTTTCCTATCTGGCCGGCAGCGACCAGCATTTCACACGAGGCATGGCGGGAGCCGGCATTTTGGCGTTGGCTCATGCCGGACAACATGACTCACCCATGGCGACTCGCACGGGCGATTGGATTCTTAAAAACAATTTTGACACTTACAACGGACTTGGTCGATTTCATCCGCAGCAAGATCACGGCGATCGGTATCACTACGGCTTGCTCACCTGCAGCCAAGCGATGTATCAACTGGGCGGGCGTTACTGGCGCGAGTTTTATCCATCGACCGTACAAGCCATTTTGGCGAACCAGCTACCCAACGGTTCTTGGCCCGCTGAGAGCATACAATCAGACGCCAAATTCGGCACCCGTTACACGACGGCGCTCTGCGTACTGTCGTTGAGTGCACCGAATCAATTGCTACCAATCTTTCAACGTTAACTGGCTGACGCCAATCATTTACCTCAACTCCGAATCGGAACATGAAGCGTGAATAAATTTCTACTAGCATTGCTCTTATACTTATCCTCATTTCCGATCGACATCGTGTTAGCTCAAGAGGGTACCGAACCGCTATCTGCCCCAACCGCCCGAGTGTTGGATGCCGCCACGTGGAAAGAGGTCGATGCGTCGGTCGAGCGTGCGCTGACTTGGCTGGCGACACAACAGAAAAAAAACGGGTCGTTTGATTCACCGATATCCGGGCAACCGGCCATCACGTCGTTCTGTCTGATGGCGTTTCTGGCTCAGGGAGAAAGCCCGGCCGATGGTAAGTATCAGCAACAACTGATCGCTGCGGTGAACTTCATCGCCGATCAACAAAAACGAAATGGGCTGATCGCCTCAACCGCCCCCGATACTGTTCCGATTACTCGGAACGTTAACAAACACGTTGGCAGTCCAAGCGTATACAACCACGCAATTTCCGGATTAGCTTTGTGCGAAGCCTACGGCCAGTGCACCCCCGATCAGGCGGAACGACTAACGCCCGTCATTGAAAAAGCGATTGCCGCCACGCTAGAGATGCAACTTTGGCGACCAAAACATAAACGTAACATGGGCGGCTGGCGCTATCTCGATTTGCGTTATACAGGAAAGCTCTCGGACCTCTCAGTCACGGGTTGGCAGTTGATGTTTTTGCGTTCGGCTAAAAACGCTGGCTTTGACGTGCCCGAGAAGAATATTGATGCCGCGGTTGAGTACATTGAACGTTGCTTTCTTAAGCAAGATGACCGTCGCGTTCATGCTTATCTGGTGGGAAAACGATCGGCTTGCACCCGTGCGATGGCCGGTGCAGGCATTCTCGCTTTGGCTCACGCTGGAAAAAATGACTCGATAGAAGCCCGCGCTTCTGGCGACTGGATTCTGAAGCATGACTTTGCCAACTACAACGATGACACACACAAATACTCGCCGTCGGTGTGGTACGACCGTTATCACTATGGCGCCGTCCTGTGCTCACAAGCGATGTTCCAGTTGGGAGGCAAATATTGGAAGCAGTTTTATCCGCCACTCGTTGATACCTTGCTGGCAAACCAACAGCCTGACGGCGCATGGTCGCCTGAAAAGAATGAACCAGAATACGGACGGTGTTACTCAACGTCATTGTGCATTTTATCTTTGAGCGTTACCAATCAGATGCTGCCGATCTTTCAACGATAACTTCAAAGACGGCTGCCTCGTGCACCACGCCTATTTCTTACGCCGCGAAGGCACGCATGAACTTAAAAATTCTCACTCCACTCATCTTCGCATTGTCCGGTTTAAGCAGCCCGCTTTTGGCTCAAGGTTCGCTCGACTCCGTCCAAACGCCCAACGTGACTGCCAACTTTCGCGTCCTGAATAACGCACAAATTGAACGGCTGGACGCCTCGGTCGAACGAGCCCTTCAGTGGTTGGCGACTCAACAGAAATCTGACGGTTCATTCAAGACGATCGAAATTGGCCAGCCAGGCGTCACCGCATTTTGCGTGATGGCGTTTCTGGCTCAAGGAAAAACCCCCAGCGATAGTGAGTTCGGCCCAGCGATCTCCAAGGCGATCGACTTCATTTGTGCTCAACAAAAGCGAAACGGCTTGGTTTCGACCGTCGCGCCCAACACGGTTCCCATTCCCCGAGTTCCTCTCGCGCAACACGAACAGAATCTGCCGGCCGTTTACAACCACGCAATCGCTTCCTTGGCTTTGTCGGAAGCTTATGGCCAATGCGAGCCCGAACAAGCGGAAAAGGTCGCCGGTGTCATCGAGAGAGCGGTTGCTGCCACACTTGAAATGCAAAGCTGGCGAAAGCAGCGATCCGATCGCGGTGGCTGGCGGTACCTTGGCAAACCCTACGCTGAGGATTCGGACCTATCCATCACCGGCTGGCAACTAATGTTTCTTCGTTCGGCGCGAAACGCTGGCTTTGATGTGCCGGAGAAGAACATTGAACATGCCGTTACCTATATCGAAAAGTGTTTTCAGAAACGTTCGGGGAGCTTCAGCTACTGTGCGCAATACCGTGCCTCGGTTTCCCGAGCCATGGCGGGGGCCGGCGTCTTAGCGATGGCTCACGCGGGCAAACACAAAACCGGAATGGCAACTCGAGCCAGCGACTGGATTTTGACTCGCGACTTTACTCGTTTCAATCACGAACCTGCCTGTCAGGTTTCATGGCAGGAAGATCGCTACAACTACGGCGTCTTTCTATGTACTCAGGCGATGTATCAACAGGGCGGCCACTACTGGCAGCAATTTTACCCACCGGTCGTCGATGCAATCATTGGTGCTCAGCAAGCCGATGGTTCATGGCCGGCTGAACCTGCCGATGAGGAATACAGCAACTGCTACACGACGGCGCTGTGCGTGCTTTCGTTGAGCGTTTCCGATCAACTGTTACCGATTTTCCAACGATAGGACATGTTCGACAAATGGAACCAATGAACATGCATCGGCTTAATCTACCCGCTTTTTTGCTGGCGACTGCACTTTCATGCAACTCGCTTTTTGCTCAAGCCGAAGCCGAACCGCGATCGGCTCCCGACACCACCGTTCTAGATCAAGAAAAGTGGAAGCAGGTAGATACGTCTGTTAAACGAGGCTTGGAGTGGCTGATTTCGCAACAGAACGAAGACGGATCTTTTGAAACCATCGAACTTGGGCAGCCGGCCATCACTTCGTTTTGCTTGATGGCCTTTCTGGCTCAGGGAGAAAGCCCGACCAACGGCAAGTATCAAAAACAGCTTTCCAAAGCTGTCGACTACATCGCCAATCAACAGAAACCTAACGGTTTGATCGCAGCGTCAGCTCCAGACGCTGTTCCCATCCCTCGCGTCTTTCGCAAACAATCGACAGGGTGGCCGGCCGTTTACAATCATGCAATTTCCGGAATCGCGTTGTCGGAAGTTTACGGGCAGTGCTCGCCCGAACAGGCAGAAAAATTAATGCCAGTCATCGAGAACGCCATTGCGGCAACGGTTGAAATGCAATCGTGGCCGGGTAAAAGGACCAACGAAGTCGGTGGCTGGCGCTACTTGTATGTTCGGGATGCTGGCGTTGATGCCGATCTTTCGATCACTGGCTGGCAGCTGATGTTCTTGCGGTCTGCCCGAAACGCTGGTTTTGATCCTCCTGAAAAGACCATCGATGCAGCAGTCAAGTACGTCGAGGGTTGCTTTGTGGAGCAGGAGAATCGTCGGGTTCACAGCTATTTTGGCAGAGGTCATTGTTGTTCGCGCGCGATGGCAGGAGCCGGCGTTCTGGCATTGGCTCACGCCGGTAAACACGATTCAGAAGAGGCCGTGGCATCGGGCGAATGGATCCTGAAACACGACTTCAAGAACTACAACGATGACACGCCTCCTTATCGGACGGCCACACATCGAGATCGTTACCACTACGGCGCCATTTTGTGCACTCAAGCCATGTTTCAACTGGGCGGAAAATACTGGAAGCAGTTCTTCCCAACCTTGGTCGATGCGTTATTGGCAAATCAACAAGCCAGTGGATCGTGGCCGCCCGAACGAAGGGACCGTGAGTACGGCAGTTGCTACACGACGGCATTGAGCGTTTTATCCTTGAGCGTTCCCAATCAAATGCTGCCGATCTTTCAGCGGTAAGCATCAACCACGGAAACTCAGACAGGCTGCGGGTAGGGCCCTAAAAACTTGGGGCCATTGAAGTGAATCATGTGCCCCGGGTTATCAGAGATCCAAGCTTCGGTTTCCCATGCAATATCACCAGCGTATTTGCGAAAATCGCTTCGCGTGAGGAACGCTGTCACATAAACCAATCCAAACGGACAACGCGCGAACATTGCCTGAAGTTCAGCGTGCCGTTTCTCACTGATTGGGCCATGCGTCGTTACCGCTTCGATCAGGAACAACCAATTAGCCTCCTGGTCGTGCAAGACAATATCTGGCAATTTGTCGTGGCGATCGAGGGGGACTCCAAGGGCAGCAAATTTTTCTTGTTCACAAATAACGTATTTTGAAGCGGTGTCACCAAGATATAGGATCTCGGCACCGGGTGCAAAACGCGGCCCCATTTCCTCAATGACAGCTACTTGAAGTTCGTTATGTTTTCCGGGCGACAACCGGACAGTTTCACCACTGATAAGTTTCAGCGGCACCGCTGATGAAACTCGACGCTTCTGATACGCCACGCGTAACGAACCAACGCTATTAACAAACTCTTCGCAAGCGCTGCGGTAATTCGGCGTTCCGATCTGAACAATCACAGAGTAGGCCGCATCCGACAACGCGTAACATGTGTTTCCGCTGTTTGTTGGTCGGGATGGATCATCCGGGTTTCTATCAACAATCCGAGCCTGCTCAAACTGATGCAATGTTTGTCGCCGAATCGTTTCTCTTGAGTTTGCTGCGTAGTTTTTTTGGTATGCGGTGCGCATGAACTCCATTATGTCGACAGTTCGTAATGCATTCTGTTTCGCTCGTTTCCAACTACCTCTTGGTTTGACACTTGCCAGTGCCAGCAACGTCAAAGCAGATCGTTCGTTTTGTTGAGCTTTTGGTAAACCAAGGTCCCGCAAATATGCGATTGCGTCGTTAACTCGTTTCACGTCGCGAAACCCTCCAGATACGTCTTCAACGATTTCGGGACGTCTAACACATCCATCACCACTTGTAACGGTTCTGCCTTCAGGTCGTTCAACAAGCTAGACCCAATCGCAGTAAGCTCAGGCAGATCCGGAAACTTCATCGTGCGAACCTCTGTTGCGTTTACCTGAGTGTTTCCACTAAAGCTTCGGAAGTAGCGATCCATCAAGGCCGAATTAAAGACGGCTGCGACACCTGTTGCCTCTTCCATGGTCAAGTCACGGTCCATGTGTGTGATGTAGTTGATGTGGTTCTCTAGGGCCAAATGATTGACTTCGAAATCCGCTGCGGCGAGCACTCCAGCGGACAATCGCCTTTTTTCCTCTTTCGAAGTAAAACGTTTAAGCAACACATAGTTTTGGCACGGAACCAAGTGCTTCCCGGAAGCTTCACTATTTTCAAATGCTGAAGGCCACTTCTTCTTCTCCCGCGGCCAAACTATTCGACCATTCGCGACATGGTGCGAAGTTAGCAAAGGCACCGAAGTTGAATTGGCTTGCTCACGATGAAAACAGCGAGTTCGAAACATGACTACAGGACCAGTCGAGATTTTCAGTCCCGTATCAGAAAATCTCGTACGCCATGTCTCTGCAACATTAAGAATTTCGACGTCCGCCGGTTGCTCCGGTACACAAATGACTGAGTCACCACAAGTGTCATCGATCACTTGGTCACTCCGAAGTAATTCGCTATCTATCGATTCAAAACGACGCCCCCAGCTTCGCGTCATTATCACACTTTTTGGACGCGCCTCCGTTGCCGATCTTTTTCGAAAATGAGTAATAACATTCTCTTGCAAAACCTTTGCTTCCCGAAAAGTATCGGTTCGAGAACCAAAGGTATGAACTTGAAGAAGATCCGCTCTTCGAAACAGCCATTTCCGAAAGTCGCGAAAATACAGTCCGCTGCAGAAGCTTCGTGGAGTAATCGCGACAAGCTCTCCGCCGGGCCGAAGCTGCTCGATCGCCAACGCCATGAACAGGCTGTAGATATTGGGTTGCGATGACCCGAGTCGCCTCGCGACACTCGCATGATAAGAATTGGCACGAATCTTGAAATATGGAGGGTTCATGATCGCTAAGTCAAATGGCTCGTTCGCCGACCCGGCAAATAAAGACTGGTCATTTGTCTCCCAGTTTGAAACAAAATCTTCTTCACGAACTTCTGCCGTTAGCCGATGTCCCCGGTTCTCCAAACTTTGTTCGCATCGATTCACAACTGACGAGAGATGGCTTGCCGCATCTGAATCAGTTTCAAACAAAACCGCTTCGATTTTGCAAGGTTGTTCCACCTTGGCAACTCGGTCACATACTGCCGCTATGAGAATCCCAAGACCCGCTCCGGAGTCTAGCAGGCGAATATCGTTGGGAATATTCTGAAACATCGAAGCCATATAACGCGCGACCGATTCAGGAGTAAAAAACTGACCGCGGTTCTTTCTCGCTGCCTCTTCTGTCTGCTCCATGTACCGTGCAGCCAGCTTGGCTGCGACTGCGGTTAGTTCACACTTATCAGGATGTACAATGGCAGGATTCTTCATGCGATCGAGCGTACCATATTCAGAGCGAGCTACACACTGATAAACGATTTACCTCTAAGTCACGGGGCATTTCAGGCGATTCGCATCTCGTTGCTGACACGAGAATCGCATTATCATGGAGGAAATTGACATCGGGACGATATCACAATCCCCGATTAAAAAGTAGAATGAGAATCAGAATCCATTTCACTTTACCTTAAGTTGCTCTTAGAAATCTTCACCATGGAAATTCTTGGAGGTCCGCTGTTCGGCGTGGCCGGAGCCGGTGAAAGCCACGGACCGGGCATTACCACCATCGTGTTCGGTTGCCCGGCTGGCACGCCGATCGATCGAGCACAAATTCAGTACTTCTTGGACCGGCGTCGACCCGGCGGCAACAAGCATGGCACGCCTCGGAACGAGAAAGACCAAGTCGTGCTGCTTAGCGGCGTTTACCAAGACGATTCGGAAACCCTGCTGGCCGGACCTTCGATCGCGATCTCTGGCGAAGACATTGATGCGTCCACAGAAAGCTACCAATCTGGCTTCGCCACCGGAGAACCAATTTCTGCATTGGTGCTTTCGACATCTAAAAAGTCGGGCGACTACACTCAGCTGACCGGCGACCAAGGGGAAGTTCGCCCGGGTCACACGGACTTGGTCAAATTTCACCAGTCGCGCGGCTTTGTCGACATCCGCGGCGGCGGTCGGTCCAGCTACCGCAGCACCATCACCGACGTGATCGGAGGTGCGATTGCTCGGTCAGTTTTGAAGCAGCAATTTGGCACCGTGGTGCTGTCCTCAATCTGTCAGGTTGGGAACTTGAAAGCCGAAAAAAGTCTGGCCGATCATTTTTCTGATCCGAACCGAATCGACGTGAGCGAACTCGAATCGCTTGAGCAAAAACTGGCCGGTGCTGAACTTCACACCATCGATGAAGCCTTCGCCAACAAGGCCGCTGACCTGATCATTGAGACTCGCAAAGGCGGGGACTCGATCGGAGCCGCCGTCGAGGTCGTTGCCTTCAATGTCCCGGCTTTGGTCGGAGCGCCGTTATACGACAGCCTGAAAGTTCGGTTGATGGGTTCCCTCGGTGGCTTGAACGCCGTTCGATCCGTTGAAGTGGGTGCTGGCACGGACGTGATCGAGCGATTGGGCAGTGAGAACAATGACTCGATTCGCAGCAATGGCTATCAAGGCAATAACCATGGCGGAATGCTGGGCGGCATCACGACCGGAATGCCGATTGTATGCCGCGTCGGATTCAAACCGACATCGACGATTAACAAACCTCAGAAATCGGTTCGAAAGAACATGGAAGAGATCGATTTCGAACTGAAAAAAGGACGCCATGACCCGTGTGTGGGTGTCCGAGCCGGCGTGACGTTGGAGTCACGGCTGGCGATCGAGTTACTCAACGCGGTCATGCAACAACAAGCAAATCGGATTGACGCGAGCCAGTTTCAATTGCCCAAAAAGCGGCCGAAGAAAAAAATTCGGTGGGTGTAAGTAGCCATCACACTCCGTGTGATGAACGAAGGAAAAAAGGGACATCACACGGAGTGTGATGACTACTAACACGATTCGAACCAATACGAAAACAGCGCAACCATCCATGACCGAACAAACCATTCCCAATCCGCAATCATTGATCGTCCCTCGCCGGAAGATCACCGGCAGCTCCGCGATCCTGCTATCGTTTTTGGAAGATCATTCAATTGACTGGACGTCCTTTGATGCGCATGTCGAACGCACGTGTCAGGCCGGTTTGATTCCAGCGGTCAATATGGACACCGGCTACGCGAACTTGATCGACGAAGCGACTCGTGTGGAAGTCCTTCAACGCACGCAACGCATTGCG
>CALFUT010000060.1 GCA_937929805.1 uncultured Pirellulaceae bacterium | reverse complement strand
TTTTTCTCGACCTAGCGAATGAGCGGGAGAAAATTTTGGAGACGATTGGCGGACTTATGAGGTTGGCCGATGAAACACCGGAAGAGTCCGCTTCACTTTACGGCAAGTTAAAAACTTGCTGGACATCGTTTCGAGCCAGTCTGAACGGCGGGGACGAAACGGTCGTTTTGATCGAGGCTGAAAAGGCTGAGGACACCTTACTTGCTCAATTTCGGGAGATCTTGCCAGAAATTGCTGGCAATCCGATCAACGATATGTTGCTCAAGTATTTCGACACGGTGAAAGCAGGGCACGACCGTGTCCTCGCAATGCGAAATGAGTATCAATCGCAGTCGTGAACGGCGAACGCCAATTTTAATTGAAGCCATCCGTAACGCGGGGTTAACTGCCCCGCGTTTCTTTATGGCCTGACCGGCACCAATCGGCGTATCTAAGCAAAAGCGCCTTGCAAACGCTTGCTTGGCCGGCAGTCGACCACTCGCTGCGTGAGATTAAGGAAGCTTCGGAAAACCGGGCCGTTTATTCTCGCCGATTTTGGTCGTGATTTTATAAACTTGTGAGTTGACACAAACATCTCCACCGCCATCGTCGAAAGCCTTTTTCGTTTGCTCGATAATGTCGAGCGCTTCGTTGACGTCCTTGGCCACCAAAACGTTGTCGAGTTCTTTCTCACTGACGAACCCGCGTTTCGCGGCCGAATCTTTTAACCAGTCCAAAATCTCCTCCCACATTGGATCGAGAAGAATAATTGGAATTGGACAAATGTGCTTCACTTGAGTTAATTGCAACGTGTAGAAAAGCTCCAAGCACGTCCCGACCCCCCCTGCGGTAACGACAACCGCACTTGAGAGTGCCATAAAATGGTCAAGTCGATTACCAAACTTCTGAAAGTGTTGTTCCATATCCAGAAAGTCATTGCCTTCATCTTCAAATGGCAATCGAACCGTTAGCCCGATTGAATTAGAAGTGGAGCAGGCGTCAACATGACCTTTGTTTCCTGCCTCCATCTGCCCGGGACCACCTCCGGTAACCACCCCGATATGCCGTTTACCAAGTTCATTCGCTAACTCGTAAGCGACTTTGTACTCAGCGTCCCCTTCTTTTGTTCGGGCTGAACCAAAAATGCTAACCCGGAAAATCTTTGGGTGATTTAAAGCGTCCTCGACCGTCTTGATTTCTTTATTCATTTTTACTTTTGTTTTATGCTGGAGAACCCGTGGGGAATTCTTTCGAGATCAAATTAAAAGTCGGGTTTGTACTATCGCCATTTGCCGGACGAAAAACGCTTCCGCGTAAAAGCGACACGGCAAAAAGGGACGACCCTTTCAAAACTGAGCTGTAAAATATCTTCCATCAGGCAAAGAATTACAAGCCTTTGATTGCCGTGACTGTCGCAAGCCATCGGCCGAAAACACCCACACGAATGATCGCCAAAGATTTGGCCAGCGTCGGGTGAAGAAGCTTGCCCGAGCGATTCGTAGAGATTAAGTTCCGCGTTGGTCTGCCGTGGGTCATGGCCGACATAAAAATCGAGCGTTTCGAAGGTTGACGTCGTCGCCTTCGAGAGACCGTTTTCAACTACTAGAGAGCCATTCAAAAGCGCAATTCATTGCACTGAGTCAACTCGATTCGCTGATAACTTGAGGCGTGAGCGACGGAACATTGCTACTTTGCTCACGCGTCGGTTTGGGTTGGGGATGACGCATGTTCGCCGCAAGCAAACTTCTCGCCCCACCTGCCGAAAGAATGGAACTTCCTCCGTTGACGCTCGCCATTTTATCCGCACCGTTTAGCCGGCAGCTATCGAAAGACGGCCCGCGAGGCACTCGCCGTCGAACACAAATTTCCCTGATCAAGCTGACCTAGAGAGGTTGCCACGACAAGTCACGCGTCTTGGCGAAGGATGTGGTTTGGGAAGTCCTCAGTCTTTTTGCAGCAAATCTGCTCCATTACTTGCTGAAGTTGGCGTTTTAGAATGGCGATCGTGTGGTTGCCGCCTTTCGGCCCCAGCGCCGTAACGCCATACATAAAGGCTCTACCCATGAACGCGAACTCGGCTCCCGACGCAAGCGTACGAGCAATATCTGGTCCTGACCGCATACCGCTATCCATCATGATCTTGATTTTGCCTTTGCACTCGGACACGATCGACTGTAACGCGTGAATGGATGACTGCCCCGCATCTAGTTGTCGACCACCGTGGTTCGAAACGATGATTCCATCGAGTCCTAGATCGATCGCGGCTTGGGCATCCTTCAAACTGGCGACCCCTTTTAACACTAACTTGCCCGGCCACATGTCGCGGATCGGCTTGATCTTTTCCTCGTTCAAACGCCCCGAAAACGTTTGGTCCATAAATTTTCCAAGCTGAGCCAAATTCAAGTTCTTTGGCATGTAGGGTTTGAGAGTTTCAAAGTTTGGTTGTCCGTTGATCAGCGTTTGGATCGCCCAGTTTGGCTTTCCCATGATCTGAATAATATTTGCAAGAGTCATTTTGGGTGGCATCGCCAAACCGTTACGGATGTCTCGCGGACGAAAGCCGAATGTTGGCACGTCGCACAGAATTACCAACACGGGGCACTCCGCAGCTTTGGCTCGGTTGATGATATCGTCCCGAACTTTATCTTCGGCCGGGTGATACAGCTGGAACCATGCACGACCTTCCGTGATCTTCGCGATCGTTTCGATACTGCTGGTGGTCACGGTGCTCAAACAAAATGGGATGTTGTGATCGAACGCCGCTTTCGCAAGAATTTCCGGTGCCTTGGGCCACATCAAGCCCTGCAGCCCGACCGGCGCGATTCCAAACGGAGCGTCATAAGTGTGCCCAAACAACTCGGTTTTTAGCTCCGAATGTTTATGCTCCGTCAAATACTCGGGAACCAATTCGACTTCCCGGATGTCGGACGTGTTGCGATGCAAGTTGACGTCTTCGTTGCACCCACCATCAAGGTACTCGAATGCGAATCGAGGAACTCTCTTTTTCGCCTTGGCCCTGAGGTCGTCCACGGAAGGGTACCGACTGTCGAAACTGTTAATGTCCATGCTGTTATCTCGTTTTTCGCTTTTGACGTGTGCAGGCCATAAAACCAAACTGTGACTGTTTATGCGAGCGGGATCGTTCCGCTGACCGAACATTTACAGTGAAGTCCAACACGTCAGTTGTCCTTATTATCATCATCCGCTGGCTCTGGCCTTACCGCAGACGCCACTATTGTACATCTTGATGGGGGAATCGAGTCCTTCAATTCCAAGCTCAATCAAATACTCTGCCCGTCGGGACTGAGACCGGTCGAAACCCAAGCCGGCCACTCGCGAGCTTGCCGACATCACATCGCTGGGGAACGAAGCCGTCGATCGGCTTAGGTGGCTAATCAATTACGGAATGTCGAAATCAAAATCCGGCGCCCTTCTGTCTTGCTTCTTACTCTTTTGGCTAACCGTTAGCCTTCTATTTAAATCACTGGCATTCGAAACCTTGGCGGCGGTCGCCATCACAGAGCCAAGCCAAGAACATCCGTGTTATGTTTTACCCCAACCGAGTTTCCGGAGATACCTTGGCACATTCTTTTGTTGTCAGCCAGCCAATCCCTGAGACGGCATAATCCATTCGACTCGGGGAACTGCTCATTGTAGTCTTCGCCGAAGCCACCGCAGTCTAGCCGCGTCGCGCCGAGTAACTGCGCACTGGCCTTTTTTTCCGCTTCGCCAAATCAAAGTAATATCGTTGCTTTCTTTTCGTCTTCTCATAAATACCAAAGCGTATTTCAAAACCACATGTCACGAAGTTTAGTCTCACGGTTCCGCCGTAATCTAAAGCGCGAGCGAGGGGCCGATCCCCTAGCTCACGAGGAAACTACACTCGTCATCACAACGCGTTGCGTCAGCGAGGGATCGGTTCCTCACTGACGTGTTGGGTTGGGAATTGTTGGATAAGGATTTACGGCGACCCATGCAATTTCCTATCACGCGACGGGTTATATTGGGATAAGCAATTGCCTCTTACGCGTCGGGAAATACGGTTTTGAAATCCTCTTTCATCTTTGGTGACTGACTCAATGCCAAAGCGGCAAGCACTAAGGCTTCAAGTTCAGCAATCTGCCATCGATTTCGTCGTCTGGTCCGGTCAAGGAACTCAATACCGACGCGACGAAACCCATATTGACGATCGACCAGCCACACTCGTTCGTGACAACGAAACCGTCAACTAGATACTGCTAGAAACCTTTCACATTGACGTTGCAGACCTTGCCCAGACACTCCAGCTCAGCCTGATCCACGTTTCCAATATTAGCAATCTCGGCGTTGCTTACGAGCACATTCAGATCAATCAAACGTCCGCTCTCCCCAAAATAGCAGCAGCAGACGCATCCGTCACCAAGCCACTTGGAGGAATTCTTCACAAATCGCAGACATAGCGGGCCATGTTGGTCAGCGATTGGCTCGAGCCAATCCGATGCCCATTTTTGATGCTACGCAGTCTCGACGCGGCACCGAGGGCCCAGCATACCTACCCAGCGTGCGATGGGTCGGTTCAAGAACTTTGTCTAGCGTAAAATCGGGAGTGGGATTTCGCCTCAAACCGACACCTGCAACGAAGATAAGCATCAAGCCGCCAACCCTCAAGGTGTGATTAGGCAAAGCATTGACTGCCTCAACGATTGAATTGCTCGCACACGTGATTTGAAATCGCTTTCGTGGCTTGCCGAAAGTTCCGAGCATATTACGATATCACATAGCGACTTAAACGGTTCCGTACACCCATTTGGTCTGGCCACATCGGAAACGAGGCACTCTAAGACGAAGCACTCTAAGACGAAGTACTCTAAGCATACGGCGATTTATCTGACCGAGCCAATGCCATGCTTAATTTTTGCCTAAGCGGCATCGATTTGAGGCGATTCACTTGAGCAACCGAAGTATCGATGACACGACAATGGCTAGTTACCAGTCCGATGAGAGTTTCTTCTTGGGCGACCACGGAAGGTTCGACGAACGGAGGATGCATAAGGAATCCCCTCAAATACCTTCAATCTTCAAACGGCCCAGTAACACTAAACGCGTAGAGACAATTGCTGTGGTTCGTGCCGAGCTGAATCGGATTTGGATAGCGTACGATAACGACAGCGACGTAAACGAAAAGCCCAAGGCATGCTGAAACGAAATGCACAAACCATCGCCACAACCTTCGTGAAATTTCACTCCCAGAAGAGCAAACGCTCACCCAAAAACCTAACACTTAATCCCACGAGAACAAAAATGCTTCGAACCACCACAGCCATGACCCTCGCATGGCTGGTTGCAGCCGCAGTAATTTTCACATCGGTATCAATGGAATCTGTTAGCGGGCAAGAACTCGATCCTTTACAAAAAGAGTGGATCGATCATTACCAAAAGCAAAAGAATGTCCCCAAGCTGGCCGACACAAAGGTCAATGAAGACGCCGAACCAGAACTAACTGAGGGCTTCACATCCTTGTTCAATGGCAAGGATTTGACAGGCTGGAATTCAAAAGGAGGCTCATGCACATTCGAGGTCAAGGACGGTCACATCGTTGGAACCTGTGTGCCCGGTTCCAACAGTACCTATTTGTGTACTGAAAAAGATGACTACTCGAATTTTATTTTTACTTGTCAGATAAAATTTGAAGTTGACGGCAACACCGGGGTTCAATTCCGATCTCGCACCAAGCCGGGGAAGGATCCCGAGACCGTATTTGGTCCTCAATTCGAAATGGAGGGCCAAGGCAAACCAGGACGCAACTGGTCGGGAGGAATCTACGGACAAAGCTGTGGCGGGTACTTTTATCCTTTGTGGCTCAAAGAGCACCGTGCGGCTCGCGCAGCAGAGAAACTTGAAGGATGGAATCGTTTGACCATTTCTGCGGACGGTAACGTCGTCAAAACGTGGCTAAATGGTGTCCCAGCCTCGCACTGGATCGATGATGGCAGCTACCCGAGAGGATTTTTTGGCCTTCAGGTCCACAAAGGTAAAGCGGGCACGATACTGTTTAAAGAAATCAGTGTTAAAGAACTTTAGACGGCAGCCTGAAGTGGTCCTGTTTTATAGGAACAAACGGGGTCGAAAATGGGCCCCGTGCAGGAGCATTTAGATGCCACGCAAGAAACCGCCGATGCACAACTCTCGTCGCTTGATCGCCGCAATCAAAACAGACGGCAATCAGACCAAATTTTTCCAAACCGTCGGTCTAATCCGCAACATTTTTCGCGGAGCCCGGCTATTGATCCAACCAATCCTTCGAAATCAACCCCTTCGCTTGCTCGGCGGAACAAGGCTTGGCAAAGAAGAAACCTTGCCCCATCGCACAACTCATATGACGAAGCATCATCAGCTGCTCAGCCGTTTCGATCCCTTCGGCAACGACCTGTAATTTCAAACTCTCTGCCAGCGTAATAATCGTTTGCACGATTGCCTGATGCTTCTCTGACTCAGTCATGCTGGCGACAAACGAGCGGTCCACCTTCAACACATCGACCGGCATTTTGTGCAGATAGGCCAGAGAGGAATAACCGGTTCCGAAGTCATCAATCCCGATTTTTATCCCAAGTTCTCGCAACGCTAGAAGCAACTTCATCGTCTCTTCTGTGTTTTGTATCAATACCGTTTCGGTCACTTCCAAACGAAGCAAGTGAGCCGGAAGCCCGGTTTCTGCGAGAACCTTCTCAACGATCGGGAAAAACTCTCCCTTTGCGATCTGGCGAATCGAAACATTCACGCTGACCATCACGTCGACGTGTAGTTCTCGAATCCAACCCGCAACCTGCATGCACGACTGCCGGAGAATCCACTCGCCAATTTCAACAATCAATCCATTTGATTCAGCGATTGGGATAAAGCGATTTGGCGGAATGCTTCCGTGAACCGGATGGTCCCAACGCATCAATGCCTCAAAGCCCACCGTGGTAGATTTTTCGATATCAACAATCGGTTGATAGTGAACCGAAAGCTCGTCTCGCTCGATCGCCATTTTTAGCTCGTGCCCCATCTCCAGAGCCATCGCACTATCGTCCAGCATCTGAGGTTCAAATACACAGTAGGGCGAATCGGTCTGCTTCTTCGCGCAATACATCGCGGCATCTGCCTGACTGACCAACAATTCTGCTGTCAGTGGCAGGTCGTCGACACCGGTTGTTCCTTTGCTTGCCACCGCAATTCCCATGCTGGCCCGAGTCAAAATTTCTCGGTCGCCCACCCGAAACGGCACGTTCATTCTTGCGTGAATACGTTTGGCAACGGTAATCGCGTCCTCGGCCGACTCGATTCCCTCAACGACAACCGCAAATTCATCCCCTCCCAATCTCGCGACAAACGAATCGGCCGCGCGAATCGCCTTTTCGATTCGTTTTGCAACCGCCATAAGGAACTCATCCCCCACGCGGTGCCCCATGTGATCGTTGATCAGCTTAAAGTCATCGACATCCATGTAGATCACGGCGAAGTAGCGGTCCGGCTTCCTACGCAACTGCTCGACCGCCCGTTCCACACGGTCTTGAAACAGCAGACGGTTCGGTAAGCCAGTCAATGCATCGGCAACTTTTCCAGTCGTGATATCGGTTAATGAACCCGCGATACGGCAGGGAATGCTTTTGTCGCAACGCACCGCAAGACCTCGACAAAGCATCCACCGATACCCATGCCGATTGTCTCTCATTCGCACTTCGGTTTCGAAATGATCCGTATCACCACAAAGGTGCGCTTCAAGAACCGAGACAATCCGCTCACGATCCTCAAAGTGAACCAGATCCAACCACTCGTTGCCCACGAGCGTAGCCGACGGATCGACCCCCACCATCTGACGCCATCGCGGGGACAGGTAGAGCTCATTAGTGATCAGGTTCCAATCCCAGATCCCGTCGTTGGTACCTTGGGCCGCAAGCGAATATCGCTCTTCGCTTTCCTTCAGCGCCTTTTGAGTCTCTTTGATCAACACTTGGTTCTGAAGTCGCGCCAGCAAAATTTCATTGTCGATCGGCTTTCGAATGTAGTCATTGGCACCCGCTGAGAATGCCGCCAACGCCTGCTCGCGATCATCCGACGCAGTCATCACGATCACAGGAAGTTCCGCAGAATCGTAAATCTGCCTGACAAACCGAACCACTGTCAGTCCATCAATCACGGGCATGTTCACATCGGTTAACAGCAAATCGAATTCCTGAGACCGCGCCATCTCGAAAGCTTCTCGTCCATTTTCGGCGGTACAGACCTCAAATCCAGCTTTCTCAAGCAAGTGACGCAGCTTCATGCGTGTCACTTTTTCGTCGTCCGCCACTAGGATTCGGAAAACGAGTTTCGCGGTCCCGTCGACATGGATTTGGTTGACGCCATCGCACGCAGCCGCACCGTCCAGAATCCCTGAAACGATATTTTGATCACCCCATTGAGGCGACAAACCGGTTGTGGTTGATGGAAAAGACAAATGTGTTACGCGGAAAAAGTTATTGTAATCGGGAAGGTGTAACGCTCGTGTTATGTTAGGTTGATCAGGTTTTCGATCATCGCAATCGTCTCAAGCGATCTGCGAGAAAGCGCTGCCACCGTCAAAGGTACTCTGCTGGCGTCAGCTTCTGACGCGACCTGCTCAAGTTCGGTCGCGGATTGGTAGATTGCTGGCAAGCAACTGTCCCCAGCGGCACCCTTAATCTGATGAGCGATGCTGGCGACCTGCTGAAAATCCCGCCGCGTGCTGGCGTCACGCAATTTCTCAACCTGCCCCGGTAGCGTTTCATGCATTACCTGTAAAATCTGCCTCGCGAACGCTTCGTCGCCTCGGAACTGTTCCGTCAACTTCTCCAGCGATACCAAGCATTTTTCCGGAACACTCACACGATTCTCGATCGGTGTTTCAGGAACGAAAAGGTCGGAGACGACAGCCTCGGGTAATATGACGGATGCCTCAGACGCAATCGTCTGATTTGTTGGCACAACTGGCTCAGCGGAAGGCTGAAGCGACGCTTCGTCGTCACTTGAATCCGACTTCGGGTGAGGAGTACTCAAATTTCGCTGCAAGAACTTGCTAGTTACTGTAGTGATTGCGGCCAACGTTATTGGCTTGCAAATGTAGTAATCCATCCCAGCTTGTTCGCAGTCTTGCCGCACTCCTTGCACCACATTGGCTGTCAACGCGACGATCGGAATCCGAGCGCGGTTGTCAGGCTGGCTCTTTTCCCAAGTCCGAATTTCTCGAGTCGCCGCCCACCCATCCATGATCGGCATGTGACCATCCATCAGAATCATTTGATAGGTTCCTGATTTGGCCTTTTCCACACCCTCTTTCCCGTTTTCCGCGAAATCTGTCGACCAACCTAGCTCATCCAGCATTTTCTCAGCAACAAGTCGGTTGACGTGGTTGTCTTCAACGATCAACACGTCCGCCGTAAATTCTTGCGAAACAGTCAACGGCGTTTCAGCGACCACTTCAGCAGATCGCGAATTGGCCGAAGCACTTAGCTGCTGGCCAGAAACGGTACAGCTTTTGGCGGCGTTGGCGGGCACGTCCGCCGCACCTGTTCGCTGCAATAATGAGTTCTCTTCGCTGGCATCCATTTCGCAGGACGGGTTGCTTTGACCGTGGTATAACGCGTCCATGACTGTGTCCAAGAGTCGACTTTGTCGTGCTGGCTTAGTGATCGCTGCGAAAATCCCGACCGCATCCATCTCATCCTTGGACAACAATTCATAGTTGCTGGAGAGCAAAATGATCGGAATCCCTGCAAGTTCCGGCTGCTGCATCACCGCCATCGCGACATCCCGACCGTTCATTTCGGGCATGCAATAGTCAAGAATAACTAAATCAAACGGTTGGCCAATTCGATTTGCAACAAGCATTCGGTCGAGCGCTTTGGTTGGCTCCTTGCACACCGCAACACTCAAGCCCCAGTTGCTAAACTGATTCGAAAGAATCTCGCAGTTCGTCGCGTTGTCGTCGATCACCAACACGCGTGCTTCTGGGAGTCGTTCCAACAACGGCGTTGTGTCTTCTTGTCTGCTTCCGTCCGAAGCCATCATTTCTAGTTCGAACCAGAATTCAGATCCAATGCTCATTTCGCTATTAACGTGAATCCGGCCGCCCATCAAATCGACCAGCTTGCTGCTGATCGCAAGCCCCAATCCGGTGCCGCCATACTTTCGCGTTGTCGACGCATCTGCTTGGGTAAATGACTCGAACAGCTTCTGCTGTGTCACTTCGTTCATTCCAATGCCGGTGTCCTGAACACTTAGCCGCATGACGCTTCCGCGACGAGTTACGCAAAGATTCACCTCTCCCTCATCCGTAAACTTAATCGCATTACCAAGCAAGTTTACAACAACCTGTCGAAGTCTCTCGGGATCGCCAATCAGCGTTAACGGCAATTCATCCGCAACGCGACAATTCATTTCGAGGTTCTTCACATGAGCGTGGTAAGCAAACTGCTCTGCAATCTGTTCGATCAAGTCACGCAAGTTGTACTCGATGGCCTCCAGTTCCATGTGCCCCGATTCAATCTTTGAGAAATCGAGAATGTCGTTGACTAGAGACAACAGCGAACCAGCGCTGTTTTTCGCAATCGAAACAAAGTTCTGCTCCTTCGTCGGCAGCGGAGCCGAATCCAACAGATCCAACATACCAATGACACCATTGAGCGGCGTTCGAATCTCGTGACTCATGCTGGCCAGAAACTGGCCCTTCGCGTCACTTTTGGCTTTCGCGATTTCGATTTCAGCAATCGATGCCTGTTTTTGCTCGGTGATGTCGTGCATCGTGCCCAACCATCCGTGCAAGTTTCCGTTTTGTTCTCGAACCGGAACGAGACTCTCAAGCACCCACACTTCTTTTCCTGCGGCGTCAACGATCTGACTTTCGATCTCTTTCGTGGCCGAACCACGCTCAAATTGCACTCGCATCCGCTCCGATTCGTCACCCGGCTGACGCCATGGAAGCAGAAGCTGTCTGTTCTGATTTTGCGTTTCGACCACCGCGGCCAGAGATTTATAGCCAACCAATTCCAACAGCCGTGCGTTCACCGAAACGACGGTACCGTCTTCATCCAATTGATAAATACCAACGCCAGCGTGATCAAGAATCGACTGCATGCGCAACCGCTCGTTTTCCAACCAGCGGTTGGTTTCCTCATGGTTGGCCATCTCGCTTTGAACTCGCTGGATAACTCGGTTGTAACCAGCAGCGATTTGACCAACTTCACTGTGAGCATCCGCATCGATGCCATTCGAGAAATCCCCGGTCCGCGCGTGTAAGTCAATCTCCATCACCAGATCGGTCACCTCGTTCGTTGCTCCGTGCTCGACGACGTTCAAACCGATCTTTTCCTCCTCGGCTGTCACGCGAAGCGGCGTTATAAGCTTCAACGCTTTCAACGCCATGAACACGACGCCGTAAGCGAATACTGCCGCGACGACCGCCCCCAAAGCTTGAATTGCCACCTGAGACATTCGGTTTGCGTCCACTAATTCCGCTTCTGGAGCAAACAGCCCGACCACCATAACGCCCCAGATACCAGCGGCGCCGTGCACGGGAAACGCTCCTACCGCGTCGTCGATTCCAATTTTTGCCAACAAGTTCGCGGCTCCCAATGCGACGAACGCGCCAATCGCACCCGCGATGACGGCCGATTGCATGGAGATCAAATGACACGCAGCGGTCACCGAAACTAGACCCGCTAGAACTCCAATGATTAAGGAAACGACTTCGATACGTCGCACCGTGGCGTACGAAAAGAGCGATGCGGCAAAACATCCAGCAACTGCTCCAAGATTGGTGACCATGATGATTCTTGGCAAATCTGCTCCGGCCGCCAAACCACTTCCGCCATTGAAACCCCACCAGCCAAACCACAGCAGGAATACACCTAGGATAGCCAAGGTAAGACTGTAGCCGCCGGTCAACCCTGCCTTCGACATGTTCACTCGCGGACCGACTACTTGAGCCGCCGCCAACGCAGAAAATCCACCAACGACGTGCACAACCGCAGCACCAGCCCAATCAATGAACCCAAGGTTTGCCAACCACCCCGCTTCGGTTCCCTGTAGCGAGCCTCCCCATACCCAGTGCCCATAAATGGGATAGACGAAACCCGAAACGACCAGAACGATCGCTAGGTAAGTAACGACCTTGACTCGCTCCGCAACCGCACCGCTGACAATGGTCGTGGCAGCGCTGCAGAAGACAAGTTGAAACAACAAGAACGAAACCATTTTTGGTTCGCTAAAGTCAAGCAGGCTCCATGGGGAACCAACCAGCCCTAGGTATGACGCACCGAACATCAAAGAGAAACCAAAGCTTACAAACAGCAGCATCGTGATCGAGCAATCAAGCATATTCTTGACAGCAACGTTGATGCTATTTTTCGCCCGCACCATCCCGCTTTCTAACAGGCAAAACCCGGCTTGCATCAGGAATACGACCGCCGCACAGCACAGCACAAAGCTAGGCTCAAGGTTTTCCGGGGCTACAATATTCATAGGACTCGCAAAACAAAACGAGGTGACTTTGTGGCTCGCTACACAACCTCTGGCCTCTGGCGAAAGAAGGCAAACAACGGATAAGCATCAAGGCCAAGACACATAACGTGAGCGATTTCTACTCGCGTTTACGCCACAACGCTTCTGGCTTAACTCAATTTTACGAACCAATACGAGACAACTATTACCGATCGTTTGTCTCGGCCTGCCATAAATGTTTACGTTTCCCCTACATTTTACGGGCAGGCCTCTGTGCTACTTGCGCCAATCAAAATTTCAGAAAAATTAGAAGTAGCCTAAAGTCGCTTAGGCCGTGCGCAGAAGCGGTGCGCGGCGTTTTGAAGATTACCTGAACTGGTCGGCAATCAAGCGTTCACATCCACCACGATGCGACCTTTGATTTCACCTCGAAGGATCGCGGCACCCAACTTCGGAACGTCAGCCAGATTCGCTGGACGTATCATCGCGTCGAGCTTATCTAGCGGCAGGTGTTCGGCGATTCGTTGCCACGCGGCAATGCGCTTTTCTGAGGGGTGCAGGACCGTGTCGATCCCCAGCAGATTGACGGCGCGTAACAAAAACGGCATGACGCTGGCCGGAACGTCTGATCCACCCG
This sequence comes from uncultured Pirellulaceae bacterium, assembly GCA_937929805.1. Classification (GTDB taxonomy): domain Bacteria; phylum Planctomycetota; class Planctomycetia; order Pirellulales; family Pirellulaceae; genus Mariniblastus. The sequence continues at coordinate 10,993 of CALFUT010000060.1, read as the reverse complement.
CCAAGCCAACCGCCGCGACCGAAGCGCCGTACTTCATTTGACCAAGCAGCCGCGCCAGCATCTCTCCACCGACTGCGTCAACACAGCCGGCCCAAACCGCCTTTTCGAGTGGCCGTGTCGAAACGTTGTTCAGCTCGCTTCGATTTACCATTCGAGCCGCACCGAGCGAATTCAGGTAATCAGCCAGCTCCGGCCTACCCGTAACCGCCGCGACCTCATACCCAAGATTCGACAGCAGTGCCGTCGCGATCGAACCAACGCCGCCAGCTGCTCCAGTGACCAAGACCTCACCTTGATCCGGCGATAGTCCATGATCCTCCAGAGCAATCACGGCAAGCCCGGCTGCGAATCCTGCTGTTCCGATCGCCATCGCCTGCTGACTGGTCAAACCTTGCGGCAGCGGCACAAGCCAATCGGCTTCGACGCGAGCTTTTTGAGCCAGCCCACCCCAGCGTTTTTCGCCCAGGTGCCAACCCGTCAAAATCACGCGGTCGCCCGGGCGGTAACGCGAATCTTTTGATTCTTCAACCGTTCCGGCAAAATCAATTCCCGGCACGTGAGGATAATTCGCCACCAGTGGACTGTTGGCTTTCATGCACAACGCATCTTTGAAGTTGACCGTCGAATACTCGACGGCGACCAACACATTCCCGCCGGGCAGCCGAGATTCGTCCAACGTTTGAACGCTCGTCACGACGTCTTCCCCGGTTTCCTTCTCAATCACAAGAGCGTTAAACGACATGCATACTTCCACATTGCTGAAGATGGAAACGACTTTTGTACTCGACAACCAAAGCTGCGTGTAGCACCATTCTCAATCCGGCTATCCATTTGCGGCTTCGCTCACTAGAACTTTTCTCGCTGCCGCATCCACCGGTTAAGCGTAACCACAAAGCGACAATCGACAACGGGAAATGGGCGACAATCGCAAGATCGAGATCCAAACTGCGAGGAGACCTTCGTTGTCACACGCAAAAAATGCGTAAAAACTAAGACGTACCATCAAGAATACCAGTGCAGTGGAACTCATAAGGGAAAGACTTGCTTGCCTACTGACGAATAAACGGATGGGTGTAGTCTCAACCTAGAAGCCGTGTCCACCGCTGGCTGCCGGAGAACTTACAAAGTCACAATTGACGTTCACAAAATTGTTCAGCCAAGCAGTGATACCGGTGTTGCCAAAAGCAAGAAATTAAGTTCATTCCTCGGCTGTAAGCACAACCAGAATGCAGCTGCCGTCGTCGATTACGTTGATCCCGGCCTCACGAGCCAATTGACTGGCTTGTGCGTCTTCAGCTCCGGGTTGCATCCAGATATGTTTCACTCCCGCCGCAATCGCGTCAGAGACGATCTGCTGAGTGACCGACGGCGGGGTGATGACTGAGATGGCGTCCGGAACAGTCGGCAACTCAATGATCGACGGGTATGCTTGATGACCCTCAACCTGAGTCGCCGTTGGGTTGAGCGGATGCGTTACCCGTTCTGACTTCAACAGAGCCCGAAAAACTTGGTTGCCAAATTTTTTCGGATTGGCCGATGCCCCAGCGACAGCGTAGGTCTCTGATGCCAGAAACGCTTCAATACTTTCGTTCACCGTTTGCTTCCTTCGCTTCGACAGCCAACAGATTCATTTTTTGCCCACTTCCGATTACGACGGTTTCCGTCGAGCAGTAGCAATCAGCTGCTCAACTTCCTTGACATGCTCATGCGGTACACGATTACGTTGATACTTGCGTTCCACGACATCGAGCAAAGCCTCAAGGTCATCAAGCTCGATTTCTGGAAACTTGGTCCACTCGTCTTCTGACTTCAGCCGAGACTGCAACTGCCACTTGCCGGCATGCCGCGTCGCCGTCACCAAACGAGTCTCTCCCTCTTCGGTTTTCTCACGCCATTCATGTTTCTTCATCGCTGCAGCCTCTTCTTTTGGGACTTCTGAATGGCCCGCCATTCATGTTTCTTCATCGCGGTGGCTTTATTCCCTTGGGACTTTTGATTGGGGTACAGCATGGCCCGGAAATATCATTCTGTCCATCCACTCGGCCCAACGGCCATTTGGATAACCACTCAAGCTTCGAAAATTTCGTTGACGTTGCGGCGGATCATGTCCGACAGCTTCTGCGTTGGCAGATCGTTGGCATCTGTCCCAAACGGCATCTCAATTTCCTCGGCAATGATCTCCAGCGAAACCAGCACGTAAAACACAAACACAGAAATTGGAATCGCCCAGAATTCAAAGTAAGCAACAAATCCAATCGGCAGCGTAAGCACGTAGAAGAAAATAAACTTCTTCAGAAAGATGCTATAAGAGAATGGAATCGGCGTATTTTTGATCCGCTCACAGGCGCCCATGATGTCGAAAAACGATTTGAGTTCACGATCGACAACGATCAGTTCATCACCGCTAAGATGCCCAGCGGCGTACAACGATTTTGTCTTACGATACATCGATTGGATCATCAAATTAGGAGCATGTTCGCAATTGGCAAGCCGAGCTTTAATTCCTTCAACATCCTCCAGTTCTTCAAGATTGATTCCGCCGCGAAGGTGTTCCTTGAGCGCGGTTGGAAAATTGCCAATCATCGTCTTAAAATACGCACGCTGCGATTTGCACTCCTCAGGGAGGAACGTGTTGATCTTGACGGCGAAATTGCGAGTATTGTTCACCAACGCGCCCCACAACTTCCGCCCTTCCCACCAACGATCGTACGCCGTGTTGGTGCGAAACACGACCAGCAACGAAAGTACGAAACCAAGGATCGAGTGCATGATCGTGGTGTCTTTGAGCGCTGTCTCAACGGATTCGCTGGCCGCACCAGCCCGCAACTCACGTAGCCAATGGATCTCGAACGCCGCCACGATCGCCGTGTAAACAGCAACAATGACCATTTCCCAGAAGAGAATCCGAAACGTATCGGTCCGATGAAAATGGAGAATGTGCCGAAACCAAACCTTGTTATCGTATTCAATCATCTGTTCTTGGGATCCGCGGACAAATCGGTTGCTGATGGGTGATGTTTTATCGTCGATGTTTGCTGAGTGATCTTAATCCGGCAATTTACGGTTGCGCCAATCCTTTGATTCAAAGCGGACCAATTTCCAAAGGGCTTTCATCCGAGCAAGCGATCTCGCTTCCCTAACAATCGCTGTCAGCTCACGGCTGCCATTTTATCGACAAATTTGACCACTGTCTTTCACAGATGCAGGATCAATTTCAAGTTTGAACATGATCAAAATCGCAGCGATCTAATTAGGAATCCGAAACCGCGGACTTGTCTTCGGTTTCCACTTCTTCCTCTTCCTGATCCCTAATTTGTTCGGTCTGAGTCGCGACCGCGATGCGATGAGCGCGGTCACCCATGTACCCTTTCTGGCGAATATCTAGCTCTTCCAACCGATCGATTGGACCGTACAAAGACAGCGTGTCGCCGACCTTCACCATCGTCTGACCGTTGGGGCTGCCAATGTATTTTCCGCTGGCTCGATGGAGCCCCAATACTAAAACGCCTTCGGCCGACAACGCGGCCTCGGTCAGCGAGCGATTGGCGATCCAGTCGGTATCGTTAACAACTAGCTCCAAGACGACGTAGCCATCCGCCAAATGAAGCAGCGAAACGTAGTCTCGAACGTCTAGGGTCGTCCACTTCAGCAACGCCCATTCAATGATGCGGCTGATCGTTTGATCCACCCAAGGCCGAGTTCCAATGATATACAACACGCCCAGCCCAGAAATCAGCAGGACAAACTGAAGCACTGTGTTCCCCGGTCCAATGCTCGTGACCGCGGCAATGATGCTGGCGATCACAAAGGCTATGCCCAAGTTGCCAGCCAGCATCAACAAAGCGGCAATTTTTCGGCGGACTGGGTGGTTGACGATTTTTTCCGCTTCGTTGGTAGTAAAACCTACCCCCGAGAATGCCGAGCGAGCCTGAAACCGAGCGACTTCCTGCGACAGTCCCGTCAACTGAAATGCAACCGCGCCGATTCGCGTAACCATCAGCGAGATCACCAGAGTTGCCACCAACGAAACAATCGGTGTCATGAGTCAAAATCACTTGTGCGAGAAATAAAAAAGTGACTGGGCTCCATCGCTCAGTCACTTAGAAGTTTATCACATCCCGTCTCAGCGACGAGAGTACCCGCCGCGCCTGCGCAAGCGTTGCACGAAGGGCAGCGGTCGGTGTCGAACTGAATCGTGTGAAACAATCAGGCTGTTCAACGACTACCGGGCCGAGCGAATTTTCACGTACTTCTTCGCCGGAGCATCCGCCGATGGGCCACCCTTTCGCTTCGAGGCGCGTTTGGCTTTGGCCGAGTTTGACTTGCCGCCGAACTTAGACTTGCTGCCTTGATAGGCGGGCTTCCCCGACGATTGGTATGACTTTCGCTCTCCGCTCGGCCGCGAATCGGAAGACGAGCCAGCGGAGGAACTAGCCGCACCTTCGTAACTACTACTCGAACTGCGGTTGCCCTCGTAGCCGCTGCCCGCGTTGCTTTTGCCTTTGTAACCACCACTGGAATTACTTTTTCCTTTGTAGCCGCCGCCCGCACGAGAGCCCGAAGAACCACCTCGGTCGTAGCCGCCCGATTTTTTCTCAAACCGTTTGCCAAACCGAGTGCTACCGTTGTTCTTCTTTTTGTAGCCGGAACCGCCACCACGCTCGAATCGTCGGCCGCCTCCACCTCCACCGCCGCCGCGGTCTTCCTTGATTTGCAGCGTCCGATTGGCTACGTAAACGTTTTCTAGATGACTGACGGTTGCTTCTGGCAAATCCTTCGGCAGGTCGACAAGGCTGAAATCATCAAACAGCTTGATTCGCCCGATGTCGCCGCTAGACAAGTTCGCTTCGTTGGTGATCGCACCAACCAAATTTCCGACTCCAATCCCATGAGATTTACCAACTTCGACTCGATAGGTCTTCATTTCTGAATTTTCACGACGCTGACCTCGCTCACGACCGCGGCCGCCAGAATCATCACGCGATGGACGACCTCGTTTCAATTCCTTCATGATCAACGGAGTTTTGCCTTGAGCCACCACCGCTAACGCCGCAGCAACTTCTTCGATCGGCATCTCTGTTTCCTTTTGGTGTCGAGCCAAAATCTTAGTGAACATCGCCACGTCTGGATGCTTTGCGGCCTCAGTGACCTTCGTCAAGAACTTTGCGACACGAATATCGTTGATTTCGTCCAGCGATTTCTCACGCAGTTGATCAATCCGCTGATTCGTGGCCCGTTGCAGACGAGATAACTTGCCTTTCTCTTTGGGCTCAACGAACAAAATGGCGTTTCCGTCGCGTCCAGCTCGCCCCGTTCGACCAATCCGGTGAACGTAGGCTTCGGTATCGTGAGGGAAGTCGTAGTTGATGACGTGACTGATTCGTTCCACGTCCAAACCACGCGCTGCAACGTCGGTCGCTACAACAACGTCGATGCGTCCCGATTTTAACTGGTTCACCGTTCGCTCGCGTTGGCTTTGCTGCATGTCACCGTTAAGTGGCGACACACGGTAGCCTCGCTGAGTCAAAAACTCGCTTACCACGATCGTGGTAGTTCGTGTCTTTGTGAAAACGAGTACGCCATCGGGATCTTCTGTTTGCAACAACCGGTCAAGCGATTCCGCTTTGTCACGCGGGTGCACAAAAATCAATTTTTGATTGATCGAGTCGGCCGTCGCCGTTTTACTTTGGATCGTAATATGTTTCGGATTTCGCAGATGTTGCCGAGCAATGCGACGAATGTCATCCGGCATGGTGGCCGAAAACATCACCGTCTGTCGCTCGCGCGGAATGTGCTCAAGAATCCATTCAATGTCATCCACAAAACCCATTCGCAACATTTCGTCCGCTTCATCAAGCACGAACGTTTTCAAGGCTCCCAAATCAAGCGTCTCACGCCGGATGTGGTCCATCACTCGACCCGGCGTTCCAACAACAACTTGAACGCCACGCTGAAGAGCACGAATTTGAGCCTCGTAGCTCTGACCGCCATAAATGCACACCGAACGAAAACCGCTAATCCGCGCGGCATACTTGTCAAAAGAAGCGGCGACTTGGAGCGCAAGCTCTCGGGTGGGGGCAAGAACCAAAATCTGCGGACGCTTGGCGTCCATATCAATCTTCGAAAGCAGCGGCAACGCGAAGGCTGCCGTTTTACCAGACCCGGTTTCGGCCTGTCCGATCAAATCCAAATTCGCCAGTACGATCGGAATCGTCGCGGCTTGAATTTCAGACGGAGTTTCGTAGCCCGACTTCGAGATCGACTCCAAAACATCCGGCGACAATCCCATTTCCTCAAACGGGTTCGTATCCTCGAACAGCTCTTCTTCAACCGCCGGAGAATTGGCTGCGGCCGGTGCCTCAGCGGTTTCTTCACTTGGCTGGCCCTGCTCTTCTGCTTCGACGGCAGACTTTGTGGCGGCAACAGATTCAACTGCGGGCTCAACTACAGATTCCACCGCTTGCTCAACTACTGGCTCAGCTTGCGATTCTGGCGTGTCCGCTTCAACAACCGGATCGTTTGTTGATACGACTTCTACCTCAGCCTCGGTGGTATCGCCTAAACCTTCATCCGCAGTCGAAGAATCAATCACTTCGACCACCATGCTGGCCCGAGGCGTTTCGTCACTCGACTCTGCGACAACTTGTACTTCAGAAATTTCAACCTCAGTTGAACCATCATTGCGAGCGCTATCGTCTCGCGAAACGTCATTCGACATTCGTCTCACCTATCAGAAAAATTTTCACGTGCACAATTAGTCTCGTGCAAACGCTGAAAATCACCTGATCAGTTTGCGGGAGACACTCGGCTGAAATCATTCGCATCGGGACTTTGCCACGATGCGGTTCGCATCAGCTCTTGACCGGCCCTGAGGTTACGCTCGTGCAGACATGCAGCGTACCGTGATTTTGGGCGGGAATTTCTTGAGCAAAGAATAGACCAGTCATCGCCATTCGAATAGGGCAAAACTGCGTGATTTACCGGGTCGTTGCCCCACCCAATCAAATCTCGGGCCTTACCAAAAGCACGACCGGAATAGCTTACGGATTGGATCAGAGCCCATCACCGCGCCGAAGGTTCGCTGTTTGCTCCGCAGCACCGATTCGTTCCGTGATCACTTCCCACTCTTCAGCGACCGATTTCAACGATTCCTCAGCAGTTGATTTTCCTGCAAGACACCTGCGCACGTGACGATCAAGCGATTGCACATAGTCTAGGTAACCCGGAACGCGTGGAAATACAAAAGCAACCGAGTTATTGTGAGCCGCTCGAACTTGATCGGCCATCGATTCCCCCGCAGTAGGCGTCAACCGGGAGCCCGACCAACGCAACGCCGATTTGAGTTGGCTCTTCCGAAACGGACCACTCTGCTGACTACCATTGAGCACTGTCGAGCTAATCGGAGAACTAGACAACCATTGCAAAAACTCAAACGCCGACGATGCGTGTCGAGTCTCACGAGATACCGATCCAACTAGGCCGGCAAACCCCATGTAATCCACTGACGTTTGCTCCTCCGAACCATCCCGCTCAAACCACTCGCCCGCCTGCAAATCGAACCACTTACTGGAGCCTGGCACGGAGGCAATCGAAATCGATTCGGACACGTTGGACTCGTCGTTTGACGTAAACGATGAATCTTCAGAAACCAAACTCATTGGCCACGCAATCGCCATCACGCATTTTCCGTTCAACAGCCGCGACCATGCCTCGGCCGGAGTGAACGAAACTTTGGACTCGCCAAACGTTCGCTTCAGATCCCGCAACGCCTCTACAAACGGATCTTGGTCAATTAACGGTGTCATGTCTGATCGATCGAAAACCGAAGACAGTTTCCCACGCTGACGAACCATCGCAGCACAGCGAACCAAAAACGCATGAGCCGCCCAGTTATCCGCCAACGGCAACACAACACGTTCGTCGGTTGCGATCGGCAAGTTCGCTTCACGAAGTGTTTTAATTGCCTCGGCCCACTCATCCCAAGTAGTTGGAACTTCGACCTTTGCCTGTTCAAGCAAATCAGCACGATACATCAACATCCATTGAGGGCTGGCCAGTGGCAGACCCCAGATTTGACCATCGTATTCTCCAACTTGCCGTGAGCGTTTCAGAATGTCTCGCCGTTGAACCTCTTTCGAGTCCCAAACATGATCCGGGACGGACAGTAATCGCCCTCCCACTACCAAATCAGGCAGCAGACCGGGTGGATAGAGTACGACATCTGCTTCAGTCGAGTAATTCGATTCATGCCATTGACCTGCGGACAACTCTTTTACCGTTAGCTCACCATCCCGCCGCGCTCGCCACTGGCGTTCGATCTGTTCTCCAACCTCCGGCGATTCAATGATCAAAACAGTCAGTGGGTCGGGCACCGATAACTCGACCTCATCCTCGGCAACCGACTTCGGCTGCAACTCCGAAGGATCGTTGGGTTGGCAGCCTACGCCCAGCCACACGAAGCTGCAAATCAGCCACAGAAAAACTGATAATCTTGGGCAAGGTTTCGCGGTTAAGTCGTTCATAAGGAAATTTTAAGTGTTCGGTCGGAACGCGTACAGAGCCGCACACAACTTCACTTGTACCGATACGCTTCAAGGCGTACGCATGGTAAAATTTCAGATTCTAAACGTGAACTTCCCACGATCCGAAAACCCTTAGTGACAACACCAGCATGAGCTATTTTCTTGGCGTCGACATTGGAACCTCTGGAACAAAAACACTTTTGATTGACGCCGAAGGTGCGATCCTCGCTGAAGCGACCGAGACATACCCGTTGTCTCACCCAAAGCCGCTTTGGAGCGAGCAGGATCCAGAGCATTGGTGGAAGGCAACCGTCAAAACGATCAAAGCCGTTGTTAAAAAAGCGAAAGTCAAAGCGGCTGACGTGAAAGCCATCGGGCTATCCGGCCAGATGCACGGCAGCGTCTTTCTGGATAAAGACGACAACGTAATCCGCCCTGCCCTACTCTGGAACGACCAACGCACCTCCGCCGAATGCGAAGAGATTGAGAAACTGGCCGGGGGCAGGAAAAAGCTGATCAAAATGGTGGCCAACCCAGCCATGACCGGATTTACGGCTCCTAAAATTCTGTGGCTGCGAAACAACGAACCAAAGAATTTCGCTCGGACCAAAAAGATCCTCCTGCCCAAAGACGACGTGCGACGACGCTTAACGGGTGACTATGCCACCGACGTCAGTGACGCCAGCGGAACCTTGTTGTTGGACGTAACAAAACGCGATTGGTCCAAACCGTTGCTAAAAAAATTGGACTTGGATCCTGATCTATTTCCAAAGTGCTACGAATCAGAGGACGTAACCGGAACGCTCACTTCGGCGGCGGCCAAGCAGCTTGGCCTGACCACCGACTGCATGGTCGTCGGCGGAGCGGGCGACTGCGCCGCCAACGGGATCGGAACTGGCGTTGTGAAGAAAGGCGTTCTCTCAACGTCCGTTGGCACCAGCGGAATCATGTTCGTTCACAGCGACGAAGTTCAAGTCGATCCGGACGGTCGGTTGCACACTTTCTGTCACGCTGTTCGCGACAAATGGCACATGATGGGTGTCACGCTGACCGCCGGTGGAGCACTCGGGTGGTTCGTCGACACGTTCTGCAAAGAGCTGCAAACGACTAGCAAAGGAAAAGTCTACGAAACTTTAAACCGAGAAGCCGCCGCGGTGCCGGCCGGATGCGAAGGCCTGATCTTTCTGCCCTACATGGCGGGCGAGCGAACACCGCACGCGGATCCGGACGCACGCGGTTGTTTTGTTGGCCTGACGCTCAAGCACACTCGCGGCCACATGGTCCGAGCCATTATGGAAGGCGTGACGTTTGCGATGCGAGACAGCCTCGAAATCATCCAAGACCTTGATGTCCCCGTACGGCAGGTTCGTGTCTCGGGTGGCGGATCGAAAAGCGAACTTTGGCGACAGATCCAAGCCGACGTGTTCGCCAAGCCTGCGGTTACCATCAATGCCGAACAAGGACCCGCGTTTGGAGTCGCTTTACTGGCCGCCGTCGGAGCAGGACAATATAAAAACGTGACTCAAGCCTGCAACGCCACCATCAAGGAAACCAGCAAAACGCCGGTCATCGCAAAGAATCGCAAGCGATACGACGAAGTGTTTCCCGTCTTCCAACAGCTATACCGCTCGTTGGCAAAAGACTTCAAAGCGATTTCGGCCTTAGGATAACGCGATCAGCGGACCACGAAACTAACGAACGGCACGAAAGCCAAAACCGAATCCACTTCACACCGAGCTCAACTTTCGTGTCTTTGGTGTATTTCGTGGTTGCGATAAAAGAATCAATTTCAGCCACCGACAGGCACTGCTCTTCGCGGACGTACGCCACGAACATCCGTGTCGATCCGTGAAAATCCGTGGCTGATTTCGCCATCAACGACTAGGCGGCGTATAATTGCCTCACTCCTACACAGTGGCAACCCTCGCTAGATCCGCTCAAACATCGCCTTGCGCAGTTCGGATTCGAACGAGTCGCTGGTGTCAATCACGCTGCGGAACTCTTCACGATCCAACACGTAACAAGTCGTTGGCTTGGTCGCCACGACCGTCGCATTTCGAGGCTGGTCCTTGATGAGCGCAACTTCACCGAAGTGACTTCCCTCACCAAGCTGATTGATCGTTTCGTCTTGTCCCGTGGCGGGATTCGTTCGAACGATTGCGACGTTGCCATCGGCGACAACAAAGAACTCACGCCCCTCGTCCCCCTGCCGAACGATCGTCTCGTCCGCCGCGTACTTTCGAACTTCCACATTGTTGGCGACTTCGGTGAGCGTCCGAGGAGTAAGCTCGGCAAAGATCTCGGTCGCTTGCAGGAAGGCACAGATTTTTTCGGTCTGCTTCACATCGGAATCGTTCTTGATCTTACCCGCAACCATGTTAATGATCCGATCGGCAAAATCCAAAATCCGGTTGTCATGGGTCACGATCAGCACCGTGCAACCCTCTCGATCGGCCATCTCACGCAACAAC
>CALFUT010000059.1 GCA_937929805.1 uncultured Pirellulaceae bacterium | reverse complement strand
ACGCTTAGTGCCATGACTGCTGCTCCCGCCATTCCAAAACTGAAAGAACTAAGCATCGGAAGCGTTCCGATTGGTTTCCCGATCGTCCAAGCCGCATTATCAGGCTACAGCGATTGGCCGATGCGGGTGATCGCGCGGCGGTTGGGGGCTCCGTACACCGTTTGCGAGGTGATGCTGGACAAGTTTTTGGTCGAATTGAAGGACCGTCAACGCACCAGCCATTTTTTGCATATTTCGGACGAGGAACATCCTGTCGGTGGCCAACTGATGGGAGCCGAACCAGAACAGTTTGCGGCAGGCGCGGCGAAACTGGTACAAGCCGGCTTCGACGTGATCGATATTAACTTCGGCTGTCCTGTGAGGAAAGTTTTGGGGCGTTGCCGAGGCGGTTTTCACTTAAGCCAACCGGATGTGGCGTTAGAGATCGTGCAGCGGACTCGCGACATTGTCCCGGACGAGATCCCCGTGTCGATGAAAATGCGCCGAGGCATCGACGACAGTCAGGAAAGCGAAGACAACTTCTTTAAAATTCTCGACGGTGCGTTTGACATCGGCATCGCAGCGGTGACGGTTCACGGCCGAACGGTAGAGCAGCGTTACATTGGTCCCAGCAAGTGGGAGTTTTTGAAGAAGCTGAAAGACCACGCGGGCGATCGCGTGGTTCTTGGCAGCGGCGACCTGTTCACGCCACAAGATTGTTTTGACATGATCGCGCAAACGGGCGTCGACGGCGTTACGGTGGCTCGTGGAGCGATCGGCAACCCGTGGATTTTTGCTCAGGCCCGAGCGATGGCGGAAGGGAAACCGTTGCCGGATCCGCCGTCACTCTTTGAGCAACGTGAGGTGCTACGCGAGCATTACACGTTGGCTCAATCGTTGTACGGCGAAAAACGAGTCGGCCCGTTGATTCGTAAGTTCGGTATCAAGTATTCGATTCTGCATCCACAGCACGATGAAGTGCGGGCTCGGTTTGTGAAAGTTCGCGACATGGGCGCGTGGGAAGAGGTGCTGGCTGAGTTTTACGCGGAGGACTTGCCCGGCTGTCATCCTGACGGGCGCATGCATACGGCTCAGGGCAGCCGAGCGACCTGCGGCAACGAGTGATCTGAACGCGATATTTGTTACGGAACGATTGAGTAAATCAAGCGGCTACGCTTTCTCCATTGATTTACGAGAGATGAACAGGACCAGCTTGCGCGGTAGCAGTGGCACAACCCAGCCCAGCAGGAATGCAAATTTCCAGCTGTCGAAAGCCAAGAGTTTGCCCCGCCGCATCGCATCGTAACCAATTTTTGCCACGTGATTCGCATTGGTCGCGTGTTTGAAGGCCTCGACGCCATCCAGATTCGCTTCTGCTCCAAAGCCCGTTTCGACAGGGCCGGGACAAAGCACTGTGACTGTTACTCCAGTTCCTTTTAGTTCTTCTGCAATGGCTTGTGAAAATGAATTCACGTAGGCCTTGGTGGCGTAGTAGTTGGCCATCATTGGACCGGGTAAGAAGCCGGCGGTGGAGCCAAGGTTTAGGATTTGGCCTCGCCCGGCTTTTATCATCGTGGGCACGACCAAATGGGTCAGCTCTGTTAAGGCCATGATATTCAACCGAATCATGGACGCTTCTTTCGCCCAGTCACGTTCGTAGAATTTGCCGTGCCCGCCGAACCCTGCGTTATTAATCAAAATATCAATTGAATCAGTCACCTGACGACATTGCTCGATCACGTGATGGACTGCTCCAAATTCGGTTAAATCAGCTGGAACGCAAACAGCCGTGATGCCGTGAGCCGTTTCCAGCTCATGCTTCAAATTTTCCAGTTCGTGGGCGCGGCGGGCGACTAAGATCAGATCGCCGCCGGCCGCTGCGTGGACTTTCGCAAGTTCGCGTCCGATGCCGCCGGAGGCTCCGGTAATAAGTGCTACGTTTTTCATCGTGCTGACTGAAGAGATAAATGATTGGTTTTTAGATCGCTGTATTGGAGTCCATTAAATCAGAGTTGACCAGTCGAGCAATCAATTCGAACGCTCGCTGGGACGGATGAAGCGTGATCAGTAGACGCCTAAGAGTAGTCTCGAACGAGCTTAGGCTTGCCAGCGAAAGGAAGCCAAAAAAGGCTACCTCGCGTGTGGGCAGTTACGCATCAAACTGAGAAAACGCTTCATCGATTGTCACCGACCGGCCAAGATTGGTGATCAAGGAGAAGGCATCGTTCAGCATATCCGCGCGATCGTCGTCGTTGAAACATGCCACGTTGGTAATACAAACTTTTGAATCGTAGCGGCAAGTGTGGTCGATTTGCGGCAGCCGAAGTGTTAACTTCGTGCAACTAGAACCTTGAACTTGATCCGCAAATTTGTACGGATCGGGTTGCGCCAGCTGACCAGAAACGGCGGGCGGGGTTCTCGAATTTTTGTAACTGACTTTTGAAGAGACGATCAAACGACGATGCTCAAGCTCCAGCGAACTCCTGAAAAATTTCCGATCAAGAAAACGACCAACTTCATGGCGTACTGCAGCGTGTCGCCGCTGTACGGGCCGGCGGCCGATCGAGCTATCAAGTGCTTGAAGATGCAATCCGAAATGGGCCTTGGAATGATTTTTCAGTATCTGGGTGACGATCATATCTCCAGCCGCTTCAAGAAAAATTTCGCTGCGTTGATGAAGACGAGTGCCGACAACATCACGATGACGACTAACACGTCTGAGGCGATTTCTATGATCGCCAATGGCTATCCGTTTGAGCGCGGCGACCAAGTGATTAGCTACGTCAACGAGTATCCTGCCAACCATTATCCGTGGGTCGTGCAGCAGAAACGGCGTGGCGTCGAATTGGTGTTGCTGGGTGACGTTCCGTTCGAGCAAACGGATGAAGACGGTGTCGCCGACGTGCCGGACTCGTTCGCGCGGTCGTGGTCATTCGAGGAACTTGAATCAGCGATTACCGATCGGACTCGGGTTATCGCGATCAGCCACGTGCAGTTCACCAGCGGCTTTACGGCCGATCTGGAACGGCTTGGCAAGCTTTGCAAAGAGAAAGACATCGACCTAGTTGTCGATGCGGCTCAAAGTCTTGGCTGCCTGCCGGTCTACCCGGAGGAATGGAATGTCGCTGCGGTGGCCGCCGCCGGTTGGAAATGGTTGCTGGGACCGGTCGGTTCGGGCGTGATGTACACGCGTCCTGATTTTCGTGACAAGATTGAAATCACGATGAGCGGTGCGGATCACATGAAGCAGGACACCGAGTATTTGGATCACTCGTGGAACCCACACACCACTGGGCAAAAGTTCGAATATTCGACTGTGACTTACTCTGCCATCGACGCGTTGTCGACGTGCGTTGAAGAGTTGTTCGTGCCGAACTCGCCCGAAGACATCCGTGACAACAACTTTGGCTTACAGGATCTGGCGTTGGAGAAGCTGAACTTGTCCAAGTATCAGCCGATCCGACAAGTTGGATCCTCGCGATCAGGGATCATGTCGTTGATCCCGAAAAATGGCGATGCGAAAGTGATCTCGGCAAAGTTGGCCGAGCAAAACATCCGCATTACGCCTCGCGATGGCTATTTAAGATTCGCTCCGCATTTATGCACGACTCAGCAAGAAGTAACCGAAGCGATCAACGGATTGAACGAAGCAGGGTAGGGCGGCCGGTGTTGAAGGTTGCAGCGTTTGTAAGTTGCACGAATTAGACTCGGTGCCGGTGAGTCGAAGGTGAATTGAAAACAGCTAGGCGGTGGAAACGGCTCCCGGTGATCCGTTGTCGAATCCGGTATTCGCATCGGTAGGATTGGCCCAAACTTCTTTGTTGCTCAAACGAAGATCGCCGTAAATCGTGGCAAAAGCCACGTCAGCAGCATCCCGGCCGCAACCGATTCTTACTAACCCGTTCAATGGAGCCAATCGCGTCGGGTCAAACAGATACCACTGGCCGTCAAGAAAGGCCTCGACAAATCCATGAAAGTCGGGCGGCTGAAGATTGACCGCATATCCTGAAACATATCGAGCCGGAATGCCAACGCACCGACAAAGCGTGATCATCAGATGGGCGTAGTCGCGGCAGACGCCGCTGCATTGCAGTAAGACTTCAGACGCGGTCGTCGTCCCATTCGTGCTGCCCGGTTCATAATCAAGGTGGTTGTTGACCCAGTCGCAGATTCCTTGAACCTTTTCGTAGCCCGGTTTCCAGCTTCCAAACTTTTCAAAAGCGAACCGACTGAGCAAGTCACTTTCGCAATAACGACTTGGATTAAGGTATGTCAACGTCTCTGGTGGGAGTTGGCCGATTGGTGTTGCCTGCACCTCGGTGGGTTTATCGATGTCGGGCAACAGCTCAACCGAAGCGCGATATTGAATGTTGTAATTTCCGGCTTGTAAAGTGAATTGATTCAGTCGTACATTCTCAGGCCCCACCAACGCTCCGGTAAAATTAATATTGGGATCGATGGATAGCGACTCGTTGGAAATTTGCTGAAAACTGTCCGCTGCCACCGCAATCTGCAGCTGGAGCAATGTCTCTCGCCGCACCTCGTAGGCCAGATTGCAACCTACCTCTATTCTGCTCATCTTAAAAACCGTTATTGAGTGTTGGATTTGAGGCGGATTGCGCGTCGTTTTCGTCGAAGAGGTTGTCGCACCAGTTCATCGGCATTGCTTGGAGTGAATTGGAAAGCGTTTGGTTCCACCAATTCGTCGCTGACACGACATCGTCATGGCTATAGCGTTGGAAGTTCATCCTGCGAGTTTTCGAGGGGATGATCGCGATGTCGATCGGGCAATCCACGTCGGTGACACTGGTGCGAGTCGCATCGAACGCCAACAGAGCCAGTCCGACCGCGACCCGCAACGGCGTTTCAAATTTTAGCAGACGGTCAAGAATGGGTTTTCCATAAGTGGTTCTGCCGATCATGAAATAGGGCGAATCAGCAGCTGATTCGATCCAGTTACCCTCCGGGTAGACGTAGTAAAGTTTCGGATAGTGATCGCCCGACATACAGCCGCCGATGATTGCGTGCAAATTGAAGTTGTAATTGCTGGCGGCCAATGAAGGACCGTCTTCTGATTTTACTCGGCGGAGGTGACCAGAGAATCCGTTGACTAACTTGTATAGGCGGTCATAGGGATACGCCATGTTTTGAAGTTCCTCGTTAAGATAAGTCAACGTTTTATCGCGCACCGAACGCAAGCCGCTGGTCATCGTGAAAATTCCATCGTTGGAATGATCCAGCGGTGCCAACTTGTTTTTGTTCAGCTGCTCGCTACCACGCACGATGCGTGTGTCGGCGAGCGCGACGACGCCTTCTTGAACTTGGATACCAACACAAAATGTCATTGTTGCTAAGCTTACGGGGTTGCTAGTGGATTGAGGGTGCCTGTGGATAACACGCACGTCGGGGTGTGTTCAGGAAAGCTTGTTGTCTTTGAACCGTGTTTTCTTTTGAAAGTGTTTTTTAGAGTCTACATGTTCAAACGTGTTCTTGCGGAACCAAACGTGGATAGAAAGGCTTTTTTCAGTGACACGCGGTCTCTATGCGACAAGGTTGGCCCCTGCGACTTTGGTTACTACTAACGGGCCTTTTCTCCGGACCAAGTTTTTTCGATGGAGTTTGTTGCGAGTCGCATCGGGAACGAATGTGGCTAGAAACGTCTAACAATTCCCGGCTGCGTCGCACAGTTCCTTGGCTTCGGCCATCGTTTTGGCTTCGGCTACCGCGCGGACGATCGGTTCGGTGTTACTGGGGCGAACGAGCATCCACTTGTCGGGCCAGTCGAGTCGCAGGCCATCGAGCCGGCTGGCGGTTGCCTCCGGGAACTTGGCTTCAAGTTTATCCAGCAAGGCAGGGATCGCGTCGCGCTCGACGGGGATGGTGGTCTTGCAGATTTCATAACTTGAGATGCCGGCAACCAGCTCGCTAATTTTCTTGCCAGAAGCGGCCATCGCGTCCAGCACCTGCGCCATGGCGACCATGCTGTCTCGGACGTACCCGACTTCCGGATCGATCGGTCCACCGTTCCCTTCGCCGCCATAAACAGCTTTAAGGTCTTTCATCAGGTTGGTGACATTCGCTTCACCCACAGCGCTCATGTGAAAATCACAACCCGCTGCTTCGCAGATGTCGGCCGACATGCGACTGGAAGAGCAATTGATGACAACCGGACCTTTGCGAGTTTTCAGCGCGTGCTGCAACGTGATCGCCAACGTGTATTCTTCTCCGATGTATGCCCCGGTTTCGTCAATCACGGCCAAGCGGTCGGCATCTGGGTCTTGGCAGAAGACGGCGTCGGCACCAAGCTCGATGGCTCGTTTGGTCGTTTCAGTCAGGTTCGATTCGGTCGGCTCGGGAGGATGCTCGAACAGGCCGTCGGGTGTGCCACCCAGTACCTCAAATTCACAGCCGAGTTCTTGGAGCAACACGCGTCCCGCAAGTGATCCGGCTCCGTGATGGCTGTCGAGCACCACTTTGAATTTTTTGGCTCGAATGGCGTCCGGGTCCACCGTTTTCAAAACCGCTTCGATATGAGCCGACGTGGCGTCCTCGACCAGCGTGAACGAACCGATTTTATCGTGCGCCACCGGCGCGTAACTTTTGCCGGAAGTGTCCCGGTAGGCATCGATGACTTGTTGGCCGCGATCGGCTGGGATGACTCGACCGGTTTCATCAAAAAGTTTGATGCCGTTGTACGGAGCCGGATTGTGGCTGGCAGAAATCTGGATCCCCGCAGCGGCGGTGAGCGTTTTCACTAAAATCCCGGTGGTCGGAGTCGCCGCAACATCGGCGTACGCAACGTCTCGCCCGATGGCCATCAACCCGCTGCAAATCGCCTGAGCCAGCATCGTTCCGGTGGTTCGCCCGTCACGCGTCACCACAATGGGGCCATCTGTGGTCAGCTGACTTGCGTAAGCGGTGACGTACTTGATCGCCAACAAAGGATCGAGGCTTTCTCCGATGATGCCTCGTAGACCGGAGACGCTGATGATGGGTTCCTTCATGATTTTTACGCTTTGGTGAGGTGGCTTGAAGTGAAAAACACGTAGTCGATAGAATGGAGATCGAACGTGGAACGTATCTTCGCGTTCCGACGTGCGTTGACTTAAATTCCAAATTGAAAAGATAACGGTAACCACTGATGGCTGAAACCGGACCCGCGAGCAACATTGATTCTTGTTTGGCCTTGGTGGCTCAGGCTGCCAGCGAGGAGAAAATTACTCATGCCGCGGCAGGCAATCTCAAAGAGTGGTTGACCGAACCCAAGTACTCGGACTACGTCGACGGAATCGTCGAGCATATCCATTCCGAAAAATGGAAGCAGCTTGACGACGTTTTCTGGACCGTCATTCCATTCGGGACCGGCGGCCGACGCGGGATGATGTACCCGTTCGGCAGCAATGCCATCAACGACCGGACGATCGGAGAAAGTGCTCAAGGGTTGGCGGACTACGTCAAGCAAACCAAACCGGATGGTCCGTGGACGATGGCGATTGCCTATGATACTCGGCATCGTAGTCGAGAGTTCGCAGAACTTTGTGCGGGCATTATGGTCGCCAACGGGTTTGAGGTGTACTTCATTGATGACTACCGCAGTACGCCCGAGCTGTCGTTTTTGATTCGCTATAAAAATTGTGATTGCGGGATCATGGTCACCGCCAGTCATAATCCTCCGGAAGACAATGCGGTGAAGGTCTACTGGTCGTCAGGAGTTCAACTGGTGCCGCCTCATGATAAAGGTGTGATCGGGAAAGTGAACGAGGTGAACGAGATCCCGGCGGTCGACTTCCAGAAAGCGGTGTCGGACGGCAAGGTTCACATCATTCGTGAAGAGGTCGACAAAGCACTCATGGCCGAGCACGTGAAGCATAGCTTTGACGTGCCTCGTGACTTGAAGATCATTTACTCGCCACTGCACGGCGTTGGCGAATTCAATGTTAAATCGCTGCTGCATGAAGTCGGTTTCAAAGATCTCGAAATTTACGAACCACATCGCGAGCCAAACGGCGACTTCCCTAACGTGCCGGGCCACTCGTCTAACCCCGAGAACGCCGCGATCTTTGACGCGATCATTGAGGAAGCACAAAAGACCGGAGCCGAATTGATCTTGGCGACCGATCCTGATTGCGATCGCTTGGGAGCAGCGGCTCCGTTGACTTTGGATCCAACCGGTCCATGGGCAACGTTCAACGGCAATCAGCTTTCTGTTTTGTTGGGCGAGTTCGTCTTGGCTCAACGTAAGGAAGCCGATCGCTTGAAGCCGGATGATTTCGTGGTCACGACGTTGGTAACGACTCAGATGTTACGACGTGTCAGCGAGTCTTTTGGGATTAAGTGCTTCCATGAGAACCAAGTTGGGTTCAAGTGGATTTGCAGCGTGGTCGATCGCGAAGGCCCCGACAACTTCGTGTACGGAACCGAAGAGTCGCACGGTGCGGTGGTCGGGCAGTACTGTCGCGACAAGGACGGTGCGGTCGCATGTATGATGATGGCCGAGTTGGCCGCGTGGGTGAAGGCTCAAGGCAAGTCATTGCACGAGCATTTGGACGACCTTTATCGCAAGTACGGCTACCACCATGAGCGTTTGATTAACATCCGCATGGAGGGGTCCGACGGCATGAAGCGGATGGAGAAGCTGATGGAGAAGTTCCGCAGCGATCCGCCCAAAACGCTGGGTGGCATCGACGTTGTCTCGGTTCGCGATTACTCGACGCTGAAGCGGACTTTGCCCGACGGAACGACCGAGGACATCACGGGTCAATCCGGAAACATTGTAATGTTCGACATTGGAGAGCCCGGCAATTACATTGCGGCTCGTCCATCTGGCACCGAGCCGAAAGTCAAGTTCTACATGTTCGGCTACGTGCCGGCGGACAAGGTCGACGATTTGGGTGCGCTCAAGCAATCCATGGCTGAGCGAATGGATGCCTACGCGGCCGACATGCAGGCGATTGCGGACAGCGTTTAATCTGGGGTTGGCTAACTTCGTGGTCGCATGATGACCGGCGACTGGTAAGACGTGTGTCCATTGTCGGCGATTTGGTGAATGTCAAAATACCGGCCCCACTTTTGGTGGACGTACTCGTTGGTTATCCAGACGTCGCAGTTGTAAATGTCGTCCGGCGAGATTCGAAAGACCATCCGATCCTTTGGCATGGGGCTTTCAAAAAGCTCGCGGGTTACTGTTGCGTTGCCTTCCACGTTGTTGGTCAGTAGTAGGTTTTTTAAGCTTGTTGGGTGAGCCAGCACTCGGTCCCATGTCGCTTGATTGTGAACGGTTAGATACAGCAGCCCGTTAGGTTGAGTGACTCGCCTGAGCTCAAGAAGCCACGCATCTTCCAAGTGATCAATGTGGGTGAAGACAGAAAAAGCGGTGACCACATCAAAATAGCCGTCCGGAAACGGTAGGTGCGGAGTGTTCGTCGTAAGAACGATTTTGATTTGATCGCTCAGATGTCGTTTGACCCAGTCGACATGAGCGGGTGCGAAGTCACATCCCCAAGAGTCAAAATTGTCGGCTCCGAACACACAGCAATTGCGAAGAAATCTTCCTGAAGCACAACCAAAATCGAGTACTCGGGTCTTTGTGTCTTGTTGATCGAGTTGGGTATAACGCTTCACCGCTTCATTGACATTCAACCAATCTGCATAGCCGGTTGCCCAGTAGTACGGAGAATTTTCCAGCGTACCGTAGTGCTCGCGATCTACCGGCATCGGTATGGGCATGCGATCCTTCTTGACGACCTGCTTGTAATCAAGACTCAGTTCGTTGCCATCAAGGTCGGTGTAGCGAAGGATCCCCGGTCGATCGCCCAGCAGTTCGAATCCTGGCGGGAGAACGGTGCCGATGTCCGTTTCTTTCACTCGGATAGAATCGCCGCTATGTCTGGTTTGAGCAGCCGATGCTTGGTTAGCTGCATTTTTCAACTTGGGTTTCGCGTGAATCCGCTTGGAGGAGCGATTGTTGCTACGTGGCCACAGTTGCAGTTTCATTGTTCTTTCCGCCAATTTGCTTGCCCGAATGTTGGGCGTGTAGCGAGTTTCCGTGGGAAATTGGGGAAAGTAGCAGGTTGCTTCAATTTTTCATATCGCAGTTTTACGCATTGATCCGGGCAGACAAATTGCAGGCCTAACGCGAAATGACGGGGCGGCTGCGGCTAGATTATCGAACTTCGCAGTCCCAAGTGGTAGCCTCGTTTGTGGGTGTGGATCAGCCATAGGGCTTGCTTTACGCAAGCTTTAAATATGGCGGCACCCTGTTTCGCGATTGCTAAACCAGCCGTCGCCACTGATCGTCGCTTAAGTTAAACCATTCCAAGTCGATTTTGCCTTTGGCTTTGCTGGGAACGACCAGCAACGCGGAGATTTCCGGGTGAGCGTTGCAGTATGCCTCGACTTCGCTTAACTCCATCACGAAAAAGGCAGTCGCTAATGCATCGGACAACGCGGCCGAGGGGCTGATAACGGTCGACGAAAGCACATGGTTCGTGGGCCAACCAGTTCGCGGATCGATAATGTGTCCGTAGCGTTTGCCTTGATGAAAAAAACCTTGGCGACCGGTGCCCGACGTGCCCAGCGCTTGATTGCGTAGCTTGAATTCGGCAAGTCTGAAATCAGGTACCGTGGGGTGACTTAACCCGACGGTCCAGCCGACATCTTTTGGCTGATCTTCCGTTGAATCGGTGGGGTTTCCTGCCGGCTTCGTGGTTTCGTGGCTTGAGAAATCGTCTTGGTTGCCTCGAGCCAGCACACTACTTTGACCACCGTGCACGATAAAGTCATCGATCTCGCGTTCGTTGAACAGCTGCGACATTCGGTCGATCGCATACCCTTTCCCGATGCCACCAAGGTTGATTTTCAATTCTGGGTGGTTGAACGAAACGGTTTCCGATTGCAAATCGAGCATCAGTTGGTCCGAGCCCACTTGGGATAGCGTCTGATCGATCAAATTGGCGTCTGGTACCGTGCCAGATCGTTTATCAAAGCCCCACAGTTTTGTCAGCGGTGACGAGGTAATATCAAACGCACCGCCGGTTGCTTCGTAGAGTTCCTTCGCCAGTTTCAGCAAGTGAAACAGCCGCGTCTCGACCTGCGTCCGGGTTGTCGGAGCCGATCGATTGAGCTGGCTGACCTCGCTGTGATCACGGTAGATCGAAAGCTGATCTTCTAGCAAATCAAGAAGTTCGAAACCGTCCGCCACAGCCTGCGGGCCTTTTTGAAACTGCCGTCGATTCAACAAGATCTCAAACCGACACGCCATCGCGTCCTTGGTGTACTGTTCCAAGTATCCTGTCGGCTTAGGCGTATCTGCCTGAGTTTGCTTGGAGGTCGATCCGACAGACGCGCGGCCTCTGAGGAATTCGCGTCGGCTTGCTGGGCGTTCAGGGTTCATGGCCACGTGGTCTGGCGAGGTTGAGTTGGTAAGTCGATAGTCGTGCAGCGAAAGTTTTTCAATTTCACCGGTGTTTTGAAAGCGGTCAGGTCTACGGGAGGGCGAGGCTCCGCCCGAGCCATGCAGAGCACAACGCTCAATCATCTAGGCGGCGCGGACGGATTCTTAAACCGTGGTGCGGACGGAGCCTTACCCTCCCTGGTACCTGATTCAAACTAACGCTGTCCATCTAATGATCGTAGCCATGTGGTTGGATGGGTTCGAGTGTGCCATCGGCTTGCACGCTCCATAAACCGGTCCGTTCGGTAAAGGTTCCGATTCGAGTCAGTTGATTCCGCAATGTTACGTCTTGCTCGATGATAGATTCTTTTTCCTGAGGAACACCCAGAATCAAACCAAAATCTTCGCCATCGGTTAACGCATGGTCTAACGCTCGCTGATCGATCGAGCCCGGTTTGGCTGAGCTTTCTGCTGAATCTCGGGCTAGAACGTAGGCCGCGTCGGCGATGGGGATCTGACCAAGCATCAATTCAGCGCCGCAGCCACTGGCGGCTGCGATCGCGTTCAAGTCACTCGCGAGAGAATCGCTGGCATCGGTGGCGGCCGAAACGATTCCCGTCGCCGCGAGACTTTTTGCTAGTTCAATCGCCGGCTCAAACGAAAAATGTTGGCCCCGAATGCTGCCGCCAAACTTGCCTGATACGTAGACCGCGTCACCGGGCGACGCGCCGCTGATTCGCCAAACGTTGTCGAAGGATTCCAGCTGTCCGATGACCGTGGCTCCGATTACCAAAGGTCCATCCCAGCAGTTGGTGTCGCCACCGATGATTTGAACGTGATACTGATCCGCTAGGTTCTTGATTCCACTAAAAAGGCTTTTCGCATGCGCGGAAGAAAAGCTGCGAGGCAAGAACCAATGCAAGACTGCCGTTTTTGGTTCGGCTCCCATGGCGGCGATGTCGCTCAAGTTGATCGCCAACGATTTCCGTCCGATCAGTTCCAGCGAGTGTTTGTCGGTCAGGAAATGAGTGCCGTCGGCGATCGTGTCGGTCGTAATCACTTGCGGATGGTTGGATCCTGCGACGACTGCCGCGTCATCACCAACACCGATCAAAACGTCCGGGCGCAGCGAACCACCAATCTGCTGCCGCAACCATTGATGTAACTCTCTTTCCAAACTTGCCATGAAAAGAGGATAGCTGAAACGGTTCCCGAGGGACAGAACCAGCGTAGTCATCACACTCCATGTGATGTTGATTCATTGCCCGTCGTCACAGGTGAGATCCCTCGTGCAGCAGCGCCTTTTTAATTTGAGCGAACCCGATGCTCGGGAGGGGAAGGCTCCGCCCGCACCCAAAACCACCAACACGCGTATCAATCCGCGCGGCTCGGACGGAGCCTCGGCCCTCCCGGACGCGCGATCAGTCAGCAAGGCTCGGACGGAGCCTCGGCCCTCCCCGGCACGCGGTCATTCGGCAACGCTCCGCCCGTACCCCCAACCACGATCACGCGTGTCGATCCGCTCGGCTCGGACGGAGCCTCGGCCCTCCCGGACGCGATCAACCAGCAAGGCTCGGGCGGAAGCTCGCATTCCCGGCGACACTGCGGCATGAAAACGCAGTCCACTAAAACAGAAACGTCGCTGCTCTTCTGGGGCGAGCAGCGACGATCTGTGCACGAACCATTCTAAAGCCTTTTGCCAAACTGATCGTCATCAGTCGGCATCGCAGCAGCCAATCAACGGGCAGGACGTGAGGCAACCCGGATCTGACCCCAGAATGGTTCGTTGTCGCGTAGAATGTAAAACATCAAGTCTTTTTGCTTGTCGAGATCCTTGCGTTCCAAAATGTACGCAAGATTGTCAACCGTTTCAGTCTTCCAGCCATGCATTGCGACGATCACGTCGCCGACCATGATACCTTCGGATTCCGCCGGGCTGTTATCTCGTACCTCGACAACCCGCAAGCCGCGTTTGTAGTTTGGATGGCGGCCCTCCAGTTCATCGGCAGACGCTTGAGTCAGTTTTAGACCGAGTGGCTTCCATGCGAGGTCGCTGCTGCTGACTCGCTGCTGTTCAAGGTCAAACGAAACTCGATCAATCGAGGAGCCGTATTGAACCTTCATGGTCATCTGAGTTGGGCCGCTGGACTCAAGAAGTGACGATGAAACCTCCATGGCGTGAGCGATGCTCTGACCGTCAACTTCGATGATCCGAGTCCCTCGCTTGACGCCAGCTTTTGAGGCAGGGCTGCCGGGAGCGACGGAAGCCACTACGACTTGCGGTTGCTCGTCGACGTAAACCGTCTTCACAGCCATTCCATGGAACAAGCGGTTCTCAACCATGTTGTCCATCAGTTCGGCCGCTACATCCAAGGCGTCGTTGACGGGAATAGCGAACGCGATTCCTTGAGCACCAATTCGAACGGCCACGTTGATGCCGATCATATCGCCATTCATGTTTAGCAATGGCCCGCCCGAGTTACCGGGGTTGATCGCGGCATCGGTCTGAATCAAATTTCGATAGACTTGGTCGTCGTTCACCCGAACGGTTCGGCCAAGTTGGCTGATGATTCCGACGGTGACCGTGTGCTCGTAGCCGTAGGCATTGCCGACAGCCGTAACGGTCTCAGCCAGCATCAAATCAGATGACGTACCGATTTTGATTCTTGGAAGCGGGCGGCTCAAATCGACTTTCAAGATCGCGAGGTCCGTCTCTGGATCATGAGCCAGCAATTGTGCGGTGGTTCGCTGTCTGTCGGCAGTGGTGACTTCGATTTCTCGAACGCCCTGCACGACGTGATAGTTGGTCAGCACGTAACCTCGCGAGTCAATCACGACTCCGGTGCCCATGCCGTTGACTTGTTTCAGCTGGCCGGAGTTGGAGCCCTCGTCCGAGCGGACGGTTTTTCGGCCTCGCAAATTGACAACCGACATGCTGCAGTTGCGAACTGCTTTGACCAACGGAGTTATCCGTGGGTTTTCGTCCGCCGCCACTTGATCGGCAGCGACGTACAGCAAGACGTAGCCGGTTAGACAGAGTGCTATCAACCGGATTCCGAGGTTCATTCGAAGGAGCATAAGCTGGGTCTTGCTTATCGTGGGTCGTAAAAGGCCCAGTGCCGACGTGCGGGATGGTCGGAACCGGCAGAGCATAAAGCTCACAAGCCGTTTAATCGGACCCAAAACGACGCCCCGTTAGGAGGGAATGAACTGCCCGAATAGCTTATCTAGCTTGCGGGAAAAGCTAGAAATGTTCGGAAAAACCGCTAAAGTCGCGTTTGACTGAATTTCACGGGGCTCGTGATCACCGTTGATGGCCTAGTCCCTTCCGTGCACCACGACTAAACCTCGCAAGGTTCTGGCCGCTTTGGCTCTGAACGCGGCCATCTCCGTTTTCTGACAGGATGGACAGGATGAACCGCGCGATCAATTATCCGGTTGATCATGTCATCCTGTCTAAATTTTCGTTCGGCGGGATCGCGTCGGACACGCACTTGCTAGGTCGACAGGCCGCAGACCACCCGCAGAATCCGCACGAGTGACACCGCCTGCCCACGCGCGTTGCCTTTTGTCATCAAACCATGTGGGAAAAGTGCATCATCTTGCCTAGCTGCATGCTACGTTTCGCCATCGCGACTTTATCCAAATGCTAAGCGCCAACCGGTGCGCGATATGGAAAGCGATCGCTGACCGTCGGAAGTCGACAGGTCAGCAAACCACGGAACGGGAATCATGCGTTGTAACCTGACAACTCGAAAATCAATCATGACCAGTATGTTGCTGGCTTCGTGCTTGATGTTCGTTGCCGGTTGTGCACAGATCCGATTACCCGCCATCGACCCAACCGGCAATCGCATTTTCCTACCTGCTCCCAATTCAACTCAGTTGTTGGTGCCTGGATCGACAGCCAGCGCCGGATCAAGAACGGGTTGCCTTGATGGATCGTGCCTAAATCGAATCCGAGGTCGTCAGGCTGGGTTCAACACGGCGCTTCCTGCGGTCGCGCCCGTCGCACCAACGCTTCAGCCGCCACCAGTTATTGCGATGCCGCAGCAAGCGGGCGGTCTAGGGTCTCGTGTGGGGTCTCGTGTGCCGGCTCAGCCCGCGTTTCAACACCCAGCAGATCCTCCGCCGTGTGTTGGTGGCTGCCAGACGCGAACAAAATCAAAGAAGCACATCATCCCCGATCCGCGTGGCGTCAAGTCGGCTGGTCAGCTTGGCGAGATCATTATGTCACCGTCTCGAATTGTGGCACCGGTCGGCAGCGAGATCGTGGCCTTGGCAGGAATCTGCGGCGGAGACGGTTTCTATGTTAAGAATCAACCGCTCGAGTGGATGTTGTCCAATGACAGCGTCGGACAGATCATCGAAGTCGGCGGCATGCATCACTCGATGTTCAACAAACTTGTCCCCCCAAGTGCCAAGAAGTTTGACGGCCAATACGCGTGGGGCCGAACCGGAATGAAGAATCTCGTTCTCTCGCGAGGAACACCTACTCCCGTGGACGATATCGAACTGGTGCCCGGTCAGACCTTTGTCAGTCTTTCCTCGGCTTCGCCCGGGACGACTTACTTGACCGCCGTCGCACCCAAGGCTGAAGCTTGGGACAAACGACGCGCCTCAACGATCATTCATTGGGTCGACGGACAGTGGTCCATTCCGACTCCGTCTACGGCAACAGCCGGCACCGTATTCCCGTTGACCACTCTGGTCAGTCGAGCAGAAGATGGACAAGGAGTTGCCGGTTGGACAGTGCGATACGAAGTCGTTGGCGGAGCTCCCGCCGAGTTCGCTCCAACGGGTTCCAAGACGGCGGAAGTCGTCACCGGGCGTGACGGACAGGCAACGGCCCAGATCCGCCAACCCGCCGGCAAGTTCGATCCGGGTACGACTCAGGTTCGAGTCGACGTGGTTCGCCCGGCCGTCTACGGCGAGCAAGAGCTGGTTGTCGAAAGCAGCATCACGACGGTCACTTGGACAGCGCCCGCGTTGACTCTAAGAGCCATCGGTCCGCGCACGGCCGGCATCGATGAATCATTCAACTATCGCATCGAGGTCACCAATCCGGGTGACCAAATGGCTCGCGGCGTTGTGGTTCGCACCAAAGATTTGGACGACAGCATCGAGTTTATCTCAAGTACCCCAAAACCAACCGAGTACGGTCGACAGTACGAGTGGCAACTTGGCGACATTGCCCCCGGTTCGGCCAGCAAGGTGATCGACATCCAGTTGAAGTCGCAGCGTCGTGGAAACGTGGGGCTGTGCTTTGAAGTCGCCAGCGATCAGGACCGCCTGCGTACCGAGGCATGTGCCGAGACGGAAATCGCGGCTCCCTGCATCGGACTAGACATCGAAGGGCCGACCAAAACGCGAGTCGGAGATGACGTTACCTTCAATTTCAATATCTTGAACCAATGTGACGAACCGCTCGAGGATATCGAACTCGTGTTGCAATACGACACGGGGCTGGTTGCAAGCGGGATGGGCAATCCGATCCGCTTCCCGATCTCGCGGTTGCAGTTTAACGAAAACAAAGTGGTTCCAATTACGTTCAATGTAGTTGAGCCGGGGCTTCGCTGCTTTGACTTGACGATCACGGCCAACGGTGGTCACACGAGCCGGGCCCGTCGCTGTGTGGATGCGGTGGCTGCCGACGGTTCGTTCTCGGATTCGAATTCGCCTTCTCCATTGCGATTGGAGCTGGCAGGCGGGGCTCCGATGGAGGTCGGTGGTCAATCATTGGTCGAGATGAAAGTTTCCAACGTTGGCCGCACCCCTTTGGATAGCGTCACGCTGATCAATCGTTTTCCGAAATCGATGGAAGCGGTCGAACTGACGCCCGAGTTCACTTACAACTGGCTGGGAGAAGAACTGGCGATCAACCTAGGTGATTTTCAACCGGGTCAAACTAAAGTCTGCGAAGTTGTCTACGAAGGCGTTCAGGCCGACGGAAACATTGAGAATCAAGTTTCGGTCACAACGGCGACTGGCGCTTCGGCGACGGATACAGTCACGATGCGGGTCGAACCAAGAGGGACAACTTCTGGCGGACAGGTGCCCGATCAGCCTTTCCCGCCGGGAGGGTTCCAGCCACCGCCGGGCAGCCAGCCTTCCAGTCCAGTTCAGCCTGAAGGCCCAATTCGCATCCCCGAGGATCAAGCCGCAGGCGTCGGAGCACTCAAAGTGGATGTGCAAGCGATTGACCGCACCATTCAAATGGCTCAATCGGATCGCCCGGATGCTTCGGTGCAGCAAAGCTCACGGATCCAGTTTACGATTACCAATGACCGATCGACCTCCGACACAAATGTGGACGTGACGATTCTGGTTCCGCCAGGGATTCGGATGACTGATTTCGATTTTGATCAGGGGCAATTGCCAATCGTGGGCCGCAATGACGACTTCACCCAGTTTGCGCTGCAACGGCGTTTGGAAATGCGTCCGGGCGAGCGACTGACTTTCGTGGCGACCGTGGTCGGAACCCAACCGGGGCAGGGCACGTTCGAGGTCCAAGCTACCAGCGATTCGTCACCCGTTGCCGTAACTGGTCGAGACACGATCAACATCCTGCCGTAGTTAGGCGAACGTCTTCTTGCAAGCGGCGACAATTGTTGGCATCCCGATGCTCCGTCCGAGCCTTGCTGGTTGACCGCGCGTCCGGGAGGGCCGAGGCTCCGCCCGAGCCGCGCGGATTGGTACGTGTGTTGGTGGTTTTGGGTGCGGGCGGAGTGTACAGCGGAGCCTTCCCCTCCCTAGATTGAAACGCTCCGTCTGGTGAGCCACGCTTGAGCAGCCCTTCACGTTTTGCTTGTAGCCGTCCGGCAGTTAATCCACACGCCGGGAGGGCCGATGCTCCGTCCGAGCCTTGCTGGTTGACCGCGCATCCGGGAGGGCCGATGCTCCGTCCGAGCCGCGCGGATTGATACGTGCGTTGGTGGTTTTGGGTGCGGGCGGAGCCTTCCCCTCCCTAGATTGAAACGCTTCATCTGGTGAGCCACGCTTGAGCAGCCCGTCACGTTTTGCTTGTAGCCTTCCGGCAGTTAATCCACATGCCGGGAGGGCCGAGGCTCCGTCCGAGCCGCGCGGATTGATACGTGTGTTGGTGGTTTTGGGTGCGGGCGGAGCCTTCCCCTCCCTAGATTGAAACGCTCCGTCCGAGCCTTGCGGCTCCATACGCGTGTTGGTCAGTTGATGCCTTACGTTGAGCAATCCGCTACCTAACGCCCCGATCAAGTGCGCCGAAAAATCGAACCAACCAAAACTTTCCCCTAGTGCTTTGTCAAACCTTAGTTTTCGGGTTGCCCGGCGATCGTTAGCACTGTGAGCAAATAGTTTCTGCGGAAGGCCAACCGGAATCTTAGTAGTCACAAAGCACGCGCCACGCCAATCGAACAATCGTTAAACGGATGCTGGCTTCTTACGCCACACGCAGTGGACATCGCCCTCGATAGGTTTTGCCGAAACCAAATCAAACGCGCTGGCATCGGTCATAGCTTGCCCGCCGTCGCCAACAACAGGGGCCACGCCCTGACCGCCAATCAGCTTTGGGCCGATGAAGGCTTGCACTTCGTCGATCTGCCCCAAGTCGTTCAACAGCCCCAACATGCCGCCGCCACCCTCGGCCAGCACATTGGTCATGCCTCGCCTGCCAAGTTCTGTCAACAAATCGTGCAAACGCTCAGAACGGGCAGGCCGCTGACTGAGGAACACTTCGCATCCTCGGGCCCGCATTTGTTCCAGTTTGGTCGGTTCGGCATTAGGTCCAACAGCAATTAAAGTTGGGTACTTGTTGGCCGTTTGAACGATTTTTGATTCTAACGAAATTGATCCCAAGGAATCAAAAACGATTCTCGTTGCCGTTCGCAAAGTCGTTGCCGTATCCGCAGAACGGGCGTTCAGCATTGGGTCGTCTGATTCTGCGGTCCCTGAGCCCACCATGATAGCGTCGACGCGGCCTCGGATTTGGTGCACGATCGCGCGAGAGAGTTCGTTGGAGATCCACTGGCTGTCGCCGTTTGCCGTCGAGATTTTTCCGTCAATCGTCATCGCCCACTTGGCAATGATCCACGGCTTACCTGTTTTGGTTCGCTTCAGGTAGGGAGCCAGCACCGCGGTCGCCTCTCTGGCCAATACGTCTTCGACCACCTCGATCCCAGCGGATCGCAGCGCGGCGATCCCTCGTCCAGCGACGCGCGGATCTGGATCTTTCACCGCCACAACGACGCGTGATACTTTTGCATCAATCAGGGCTTGGCAACACGGCGGCGTCTTGCCTTGGTGCGAGCACGGTTCCAGCGTGACGTAGGCCGTCGCTCCGGCAACATCAGTCGATGCACTGCGAATCGCATTTACTTCTGCGTGGTGATCGCCAAACTTTTCATGCCAACCTTCACCAATGACTTGGTCGCCTTTGACAAGGACACATCCCACCATCGGATTCGGTTCGACCGCTCCCTCACCTTTCGCGGCCAGTTCGATCGCGCGTCGCATCCATTGTTCGTCTGATTGCATGAAGGTTGTTCGAGTGAAGGATCGTGCGTTGAGTAAGACTCCATTCTCACGCAAAGTAACGAAGGCGCAAAGATGTTGCCGCAATACAAACGCAAATTTTTGGAAGTTGCCGCGAGGACGGAGTTCTAGTTTACTCGGGTTCGTTAGGCTGATCTCCAATCCACGCGCCCGTG
>CALFUT010000058.1 GCA_937929805.1 uncultured Pirellulaceae bacterium | reverse complement strand
ACTCGGCCTAATCCAACGGTTCGCCCGACGAGCCATCAGCTGCCGTTGAGAACAAGTTCAAACCCGTTGCAGGTTGACCGCGGCGCCCGATCGCCTCGGCAGTCAAGCAGCTTTTCATTGCCCGCTCAACAGTCGCGGATCCAATGGAGCGACCGTGCTCGTCTGACACGCAGCAATCCTTCAAGAAGCACCCCAGCATCTTCGGTTTCAAAACGGACACCCAATTTTGGGCGTCTTGTCAAACAACAGATTGATGATGTGTTCGGCGAGCAGCAGGTCCCAGGCCAAATCGTCGATGATCCAGACGTCTTCGGTGAGGGCCAAGCGCCCCAAACGCCTCCGGTGAAACCGCCCGTGCCTGACAACAGTTTCGAAACACCTAAGGCTCCCGACCGAACCACCGATCCACCGGTCATTCCGGAACCAAACTCAATGGAGCCGATCGAAAAAGATGGTGTCGTCCTACCACCAGAAGCTTTCAACGAGCCCGGATTCCTAGACAACGACGATGAGATTCCGGGGATCATCCCCGACCAAACAATTCCTCGCCCCGGAAGTATTCTTGACGCCGACGACAAACGGCCGGAAACCGATCCGCCTGAACGCTCTGACGACGATATTAAAGATGACAGCGGCGACGAAGACGATCGCGAGGATCAGGGTTTCAACCCAGACGTATACGACCCAGCTGACCCTCGAAGTCCCAATGCCAAAAATGGCCCAGAATCATGGTATCGCCCCGGACCCAACCGCCGAATCGATCCGCGCGCACGAGCATACAATCCAGAACTATATGGCACGAATCCGGCGGCGCTGTATCCCAACTACAGATATCCTTATGCAGGCTACGCCGATCCAAATTCGGGTTTTGCTCCACCCCACCCGGGATATGCTCCGCCGTACCCAAGTTACGCTCCTCAGTATCCCGGATATCCTCAGCCATACCCCGGCTATCCACCGCATTACCCCGGCTACGCTGCACCACCGGGATACGCTCCGCAAACCAACGCCTATTCGGCAGCAAACGCTGCCGCGCACTCTGGCATCTTCTCACAACCGTCGATTTGCAATCCCGGATGCTCGGATGTCAGCGGCTCCGTTTGTGGTTGCAATGGATCCACCGGATGCTCGGACGGATGTGCGGGTGGCTATGGAAGCGGCATTGTGAACGGCTTGCTGGAGTCAACGTTCTACCTGTCGCTATTCGGTGGGTATTCAAACCTGACCCCGGTTACGATCAGCGATTCAACAGGCGACTTCCGAATTGATGCCGGCGACGGCTACTTGTTGGGTGCCGCTTTGGGGCAGTACCAAGGACGGAACCTGCGGACGGAGATCGAGTTTTCGTTTCGCGACAACGATCTGATTTCTGTCACCTCGCCCAGCGATCCGACGTTCCTCCCACCGAATTTCGAAAGCGCCGGAGTTCGTTCGTATGCCGGAATGGCCAATGCAATTTGGGAGTTCATCGAATTCCCAACCAACCGGGTGAAACCCTATGTGGGAGCCGGATTTGGATTTGTCAATGTTGAAGCACAGGCAACCGTCGGAGAAATGAGTGCGTTTGAGGGAATCGACAATTCCGACTCGAGCTTTGGCTACCAAGCATTTGCAGGCCTAAACTTTCAGGCGAACGAAACGTTGGACGTGTTTGCCGAATATCGATACATGAAAGCAGACTCGTTGCAGTTGGGCAACTTTGGGTTCGACTACGAAACGTCCAATATTTTCGGCGGCCTTCGAATCAAGTTCTAATTCTTGGCTAATCCCGCAGCTTTTTCCTTCGACGACCGACCGTTCACTTTCAGCGAGTCCAACATGAATGTCGCACTTGTCGCGCTGGGCGGAGCTTTTGGAGCAATGGCTCGATTTGGCATCAGTTCCATGGTCGTCCGCTACTCAAATGTTTCCTTCCCTCTTGGAACGATGATCGCCAACGTCATTGGCTGCTTCCTGATGGGCCTATTGATTGGCAGCCGCATCGGAGAACGCATGCCTTGGTGCAAGTATCACTTGGGGGTGGGGTTTCTTGGAGCCTTAACAACTTTCTCAACCTTCAGTGTTGAAACGCTGGACTTGTTTCGGCAGGAACGCTGGGCTTCGGCCGGGACCAACGTCGGAGCCAGTTTGCTGCTTGGTTTGATAGCCGTCGCGGTCGGCATCGCGATCGGGCAGAAACTAACCGGCGCTCAGCCAGTGGCGCCGTGAGGTCTCGGAGCAGCGAGGCTTGCAAGCACAGAAATTCGGTCTGATCCGCCAACCTTATTCATGCCATTAGCTTAGGCCCGGCAATCGAGTAAGATAGGTACTCACGCCCGCTACCGTCTTTGAACCGATCATGGATCCACTTCACTTTTGTATCGCCATCGTTCCTCTTTCGGTTTACCTGCTGATGCTGGGGCTACTGAATTTACGTCGGCGTCCGTTTTTGACGACGGGGGCACGTGACATTGCTGCTTTGGGAGTGGGCATCGTTGGATTCATGATTGCTGGCCCGATGGAGCTATTCTTCCCAGAGAGCGCAGCCAGCCAGTTTGGGGCTTGGGTGTGGGTCATGCTGCTGGTGTTCTACGGCCTGTGCGTTTCGCTGATCGTGCTGCTGATGCGATCTCGTTTGGTGATTTATAACGTGTCGATGGAAAAGCTACGCCCCGCATTGACGATGGTCGCGATGGAAATGGATCGAAAGAGTCGTTGGGCTGGTGATAGTCTGATCATTCCCTCTGTTGGTGTCCACTTACATGCCGAACCGGTGCGCTGGCTTCGCAACGTTCAGCTGACTGCCGTCGGCCACGACCAAAGTCAGGATGGCTGGATGCGGTTGGAAACAGAACTGAGTAAGGCGCTAGAAAAAATCCCGGTTGGGTCAAATCTGATTGGGATCCCGTTCATTTCCATCTCTGTGCTATTAGCGATCTTCACCGCTGTCTGGATGCTTGGAGAACAAGCGGCTGTCGCAATCTCGTTCGAAAACATGTGGCGATGACTTGGCAAACAGCTGAGTCGCAACTTGAGTGTCCGTAAGTGCTATCACAGAAGAACGGCACGAAGCGATCAGACTTCAAAGAAATCGAACGATGCCATCCGGTGGCTTCCGAGTCGCTCGACATGGAACCGGGTCAGCGGTAAGATGCCCCAAAACGTTATCGTGCTACTTCGGTGCCGCACGGACATTTTCGATTAAAGAACATAGAAGGAACTTTTCCAGATGATTTCAAGTTTCCGATTCCAATCGGTTGCGGTTTTCGCCGCATTGCTAGTTCTGTCGACCTCGACGCCCGGTTGCCAAGCACAGTCGACGCTTAGAAAACCTCAAGGTTCCGCCACGACTCAGCAAGGGTCAGCGACGACGCCGCAAGGTTCAGCCACAACCCAACAGGGTTCCGGCTCCGCCACCAAAAGCGCACCTCATCCGGCTTTGACCGATCCGTCACTGGCGAACAAAACCGCTCCTGAAAAATTCTTCGCTCAATTCTCAACCACCAAAGGCGATTTTGTGGTCGAAGTCACTCGCGAATTGTCTCCCAACGGAGCAGACCGTTTTTACAACATGGTCGATGTCGGCTACTTCCAAAATATTGCGATTTTTCGAGCCATCCCTGGCTTCATGTTCCAATTTGGCGTCCATGGAGATCCGAATGTTTCCAAGCATTGGTCCAAGGCGACCATTAAAGATGACGCTCCCGGCAAAGCATCGAACCTTCCCGGTTTTCTGACGTTTGCGAAAACAGGATTACCCAACAGCCGATCGGCTCAGATTTTTATCAATCTTGGAAACAACGCTTCGCTTGATCGACAGGGCTTCACTCCGTTCGGCAAAGTCGTCGAAGGTCTGGACGTCGTTGCCAAGATCAATACGGAATACGGGGAGAACGACCGGAGCGATCAAGCAGAATTCACCCAAAAAGGTAACGAGTGGTTGCTAAAGAAGTACCCGCGACTGGACATTATCAAATCAGTAACGTTCGTCGAAGCGAAGTAACGCACTTGCACGTTTGCAACCTGATTCCAAACTCGCACGTGGCTTGCTGTCGGTTACTCAACCATCGAACCGGGGTCTCCCGGTTTGAGGCTCATTGCGTGCGGGTTGTAATCGTCGATATTTGACACATCCAGTTGTGGACTGAATTGTTCTGACGGCACCAGCGTGATCGGGCTGTGCAAATCTTTCTGCTTTGCGATGACGCTATGGTGTCGTGTCAGTTCAAGCACCGCTAGAAAAACACCCACCATCGCCGATTTGTGCATGCCGGGTTCAAACAACTCGGAGAACGAAACGCTCTGACTGCCAACCAGTCGAGCGTGAATCCGTTTCATGTAAACGTGGATCGGAGTCTCGTCGTAAAAGATGTTCTCTTGTTGGACTGGCCGATTGTCTCGAAGGACTCGCCCAAACGCACTCACAAGATCCCAAAGTTCGACTTCTCGGATCGGCTGGATCGCGAGATCGACCTTTTTGGACGGCGTATCGTCGGACATTCGGCAGAACCTGTTTTGCCATTGCGTCCCGACTTCTTCTAGTCGAATACTCGCGTCCTTGAATCGCTTGAACATCAGCAGCCGCTGCACAAGATGCTCGCGAGGGTCATCTTCCGCGGTTTCTTCCTCTTCGTGTTCATTGCGAGGAAGAATCGCGCGTGATTTCATCTCGACTAACGTGCTGGCGACACGGATAAAGTCACCGACACTGTCAATCGAGATTTCTTTTAACACATCGATGTACTTGAGGTACTCGTCAGTCACTTTTGCCAACTGAATGGCAGTCACTTCAATCTCGTGGCGCCTGACAAGATACAGCAGCAGATCGATGGGGCCTCGAAACACATCACTGTCGACGCGAAAACTCATTCAGTCCATCCTCGAAATTTACTATCTGATTCAGTGAATCATAATATCGCAGCAGGTTCGATTATAGCGTGTCGGTTATTCCGTTTGTGTTTTTCCTGTCAGCACGCAAACCAAATCCGCTCCGGAAACTGTGCGGTTTTCGTAACCGTAATTCTTTCCGCAGCCCGATAACTTTATGTGTTGACCCAACAACAAAAAATGGAAATTCGGCTGTGGAGCCTGACCAGACCGTGTCTGGTCGCCGTGCTCATCATCGCCGCTGCAGTTCGTCAGCGAGGAGAAATGCCGAGTATGCCAAGTGATCATATCTCGATCCATACTATTCAGCAGTTAAGACAATTTGTCTCTCATACTTTGTGTCAGCAAAGCAATTTTGAAGAAGGTATTTTCCAGGTCACCGAGAGAATTCTCACGAGGGGTAAGCGGACGTGTGGCATCTTTTTTTGCCTGCATGGCCCGCGAAGCGTCAAATTAACGGCCGTTTGGGAAACTGACACCAATTCGATTTTGTTCTATGGCTCAACCGGTGAAAGATTCGGAAAAACGGTGTTGGCAACAGCACTGGCGATCTGAAACCAGCGTTCTAACTACTTCACGATAACATTTAGCTAAAAGGATTTTTGATATGCTGGTTCTTTCCAGGAAGGAAAGCGAAAAAATAATGCTGGGTGAAGAGATTGTCTTGACCATCGTACGCATCTCAGGAGATCGCGTACGTCTGGGAATCGAAGCCCCATCAGGATTGTTGATTCTCAGAAAAGAACTTGATGTTGATTCGGATGACTCCGCCGCAGGGATCGGGGAGAAGTCGGAATCTAATCAACAGGCCAAAGCGGCCTGAATCTCAAATTCGAACGACACCGTTTGCAGTTACTCCCGAACCGCACGCAACTGTTGATCGATTGCACCATTGCAAAACTCAAAAAAGGCCGTACTTGGGCTTATCCAGTACGGCCTTTTTTTGTGCGCAATTGTGAAGAACTTTTTTAAAGAGTGCCTTAAGCGACTTAAGCGACACGGCTGGCAACTATCTCTTTTCGCTGTCGGTACAAATGCTCACGCGTTGGTGGCATTCCAGATAGCCCCTTCGAAGCTTGCTTGGTCACCACCGTCTGATAGATTCGGGCTCCGCCATCGCCCAAAGCAAACACGCATCCGGCTAGGTATAGAACCCACAGCCGATACTTCTCTTCGCCGACCTGACGAATCGCCTCAGTTTTGTTCGCTTCTAGTCGCTGGCACCACAGGCGGCACGTTCGCGAATAATGGTCTCGCCAGCCTTCCACATCGTGGACGTCGAAGCCTTCGCTCTCCAAGCACTGAGTCATGTGGCCAAGGTGGTCCAATTCGCCGCCCGGGAAAATGTACTTCGCAAGAATTCGGCGCTCGGGTGACATGTGACGAAACTTCTTATCACTCATTTTACCAGGCCGAGTGATTCCATGGTTCAGGAACATGCCTCGATCAGGCAGCAGCGAGTTCACTTTTCGCATGTAGGCGGCCATGTTATCGATGCCAACATGCTCGACCATGCCGATGCTGGAAATTTTGTCGTACGGACCCTCCACAAAGGCGTAGTCCTTCAGCTCAGCCGTGACCAGATCAGAAAGGCCTTCGTCCTTAATTCGCTTGAGCGTGTATTCCAACTGACGTTCAGACAGCGTGATGCCGTGAGCCTTCACGCCATAATGTTTCGCAGCGTGACAAATCAATGCACCCCAGCCGCAGCCGATGTCCAGCATTCGCTCGCCCGGCTTCAGTTGCAACTTGCGGCAGATCATGTCCAGTTTATTGAACTGCGCCTGTTCGAGCGAATCGTCCCAGTTGTGGAAGTAAGCACAGCTGTAAAGCATATTCTTATCAAGAAATAGCTGATAGAACTCGTTGCTGACATCGTAGTGAAACTGAATGAAGTCTTTGTTGTCCGCCTGTTGGCGACCGAGCCCCGTTTCGTCACCGTCGAAGCAATGATCCAACTGAGTCTGCTCGCCCCGCGCGAAGATAAACGCCGACGCAAACTTCGCCAGCATCCCTAACGGCACATGACGCGATTTCTTTCTGCTGTTTTTGACGCGAGCTTTTTCGATGAAGGTCGACATGTCGGCTCCGACAAAGTCGATAAATCCTTTCGCGTACAAACGCAGCAACGTGTCGGCTTTTGGGCGACGCAGCATGCTGCCGATCACGCCCGGCCCACTGAGGACGATTTCAAGTCCGGGGTGAACATTTTCGCCCAGCGGAATCACGCTTCCGTCCCACAGTCGAACGCTGACCGGAGCGTTGAGTTTCGTCCGAAGGTAATTGATTAACTCAGTCGCACGAGCGATCTGCTTTTTCTGTCGTGATGCAGTGCTGAACATTCCTTGTTCCCTGTTTCAATTCGCCTAATGGAGTCGATACTCCGCCATGAGGTTCCCGTGCCTTCAAAACTTCGATTTCTACGTTTTGTCCCAAAAGTCAAGCTTCGGGAACATTTGTGTAGCCGGAGTCGCCAGACTTCGGGAAATCGACCGAACTCTGGCGAGTCCGGCTACCGTTTTGGGACAAAGCCTAGTTTATCTGAAACCGAGGCTGGGCCGCGAGACTGTTTTATGACAGCAGAAATGGGGGCCGGAACGAAAAATTAAGCGTTTGAAGACTCGTCCGAGACGGAAACGAACTTCTGGAGGTCCGCGAAGTAGTTGGGGTAAGTTTTGGCGACGCAGCCGGGATCAAGAATCTCGACGCCCGATTGTTTTAAGCCGACCAACGCAAGACTCATTGCCATCCGATGGTCGTCATAGGTTTCAATCGTCGCGGGCCCCAGCGGTCGCGGGTGAATCGTTAGACCGTCGGGATGCTCGTCCACTTTCGCCCCAAACTTGCGAAGCTCGATCGCCAAATTTCCGATGCGGTCCGTTTCCTTGACTCGATTGTGAGCCACATTTCGCACGGTGGTTGAACCGTCAACAAACAGTGCGACCGATGCCAAGGTCTGGACGGTGTCGCTGACGTTGGACATGTCGATATCGATGCCGACCTTCGCGGGACCGGCAACCGTAATCCCGTCGGCTGCCCAAGTGACTTCGCAACCCATTTGCTGCATGCAGTCGACGAATCCGACATCGCCCTGAAGCGAGTCACGGCCCAACCCTTGGACAGTTGCAGTTCCACCACAGATCGCGGCGGCACCCCAAAAGTAACTAGCTGCCGAAGCATCCGGCTCAATCTCGTAGTCGTTGGCGGCGTAGGCTTGGTCGCCCGCAATCTGGAAATGACTAAGTGACTCGTTGGATTGAACCTGAACCCCAAACGACTTCATGACCTCGATCGTCATCGTGACATACGGTTTCGAAATCAACGGTCCGTCGATCTCAATCGTGATACCCCCGGAAGCAAGCGGAGCCGCCATTAGCAGACCGCTCAGATACTGACTGGACACGTTGCCTTTTACTTTGATCGTTCCGCCGCCTGCTCGATCGGATTCGATCGAAACCGGAGGGCAGTCACCTGCCGATTCCGCTTTGACATTCGCTTCAATTTGAACGAGCGCATCGACCAACGCACCAATTGGGCGTTCGTGCATTCGATCAATTCCTTCCAGCCGAAAAGTGCCGCCGTGAAATCCTAGAATCGCGGTCAGGAACCGAATCGTGGTTCCACTGTTGCCGATGAATAACTCTGCCGAGGAATTGGGGAATTGCCCTCCGCAACCATCGACGGTCACTCGATCTCGATCCCAGTCGGTTTCGATCTGAATCCCAAGCCGACGCAGCGATTCGATCATATACTGAGTGTCGTCACTATTAAGTACGCCCGTCAGAACCGAGCGTCCGGCGGCCATGGCCGCAAGCGGCAACGCTCGGTTGGTGATACTCTTCGAGCCCGGTGGCCGGATCGTTGATTGAATCGGGCCAGCCGCAGGTTGGATATTGATGATGTCCGGCATAAAAAATCGGTGATGGGAGAAACTGTTTCCCGCAACACCGCACCGATGGCTTGCTGGAATGGTTATACTTTAGAACAACTTACACTCTATCCACTACTCGCTTCATCGGGAACCAACCATGGACAAGAACGGAAATCAATCGCCAGATCGTCGACAATTTATCGCTCAAAGCAGCCTGCTGACTGGCGGAGCCCTCGTTGCGGCAACCCCTTGCTGTGCCGCGTTAACTTCACCGCTTTCGACGCGACCTGATTCGGAACCGTGGTTTAAAATCTCGCTGGCCCAATGGTCGCTGCACCGCCTGCTTCAGGCTGGAAAGCTGGACAATCTGGATTTCCCCGCCTTCACCAAGGAGCAATGCAAAATCGACGCGGTCGAGTACGTCAATCAATTCTTTAAGGATAAGGCGGAAGACCAGAAATATCTGGCCGAACTAAACAAACGATGTTCTGACGCTGGAGTCGAACAGGTTCTGATCATGGTCGATGGCGAGGGGGCTTTGGGTGATTCCGATGATGCCAACAGAAAAAAGGCAATCGAAAATCACCACAAATGGGTCACGGCCGCCAAGACGCTGGGCTGTCACTCGATTCGCGTAAATGCCAAATCATCCGGTGGCTATCAAGAACAGGTGAAACTGGCAGCCGATGGCTTGCGGCAACTAAGCGAA
The DNA here is from genome assembly GCA_937929805.1 of uncultured Pirellulaceae bacterium. Classification (GTDB taxonomy): domain Bacteria; phylum Planctomycetota; class Planctomycetia; order Pirellulales; family Pirellulaceae; genus Mariniblastus. Next base: position 5,258 of record CALFUT010000058.1, on the reverse strand, counting down.
TTCGCCGCCCAACACGAGATTAATGTCATTGTTGAAAACCACGGAGGCCTATCCTCCAATGGGCAGTGGCTGGCTCAGGTTATCCAACGAGTTAACATGGACAACTGTGGTACTCTGCCAGATTTTGGCAACTTTCGGGTCTCGGATACGGTTGAATACGATCGCTATCTTGGGATGGCCGCCCTGCTTCCATTCGCGAAAGCCGTTAGTGCCAAAAGCCACGATTTCGACCAGGACGGTAACGAGACCAAATCGGACTTCATCAAAATGATGACGATGGTCAAGGATTCGGGGTATCGTGGCTACGTTGGCGTCGAATTTGAGGGAAGCGAGATTCCAGAAGTCGAGGGCGTCGCCAAGACTCGTGATCTGCTGATCCGGTGCCAGAAAGAGCTAGTCTAGCGATCAGTCACACCAACGCTTGCCCCAAGACGGGCTCCTCAAGGCCGCCGCATGTTCGTCATCGCGCGGCCTTTTTTTTGAGAATCAACCTGACTTGCCAAGGGATTCAACCGTGATCAACGGCAGTCGCTCCGCGTCGACCGCCAGACAACGCTTCTCAAAAACCGAACCAGTGGTTTGTGGCTACTAAAAATTCGGCTTGGCCTTCAGCAGAAACTGTTTGATCACCTGCGGTACTTAGCACATCTTTTCCTAATCTACCCGCATACCCTGCCCCGGCATTCAGCTTTATCCGCTTGAACTTATTCGCGGGGAAATCCAAAAACTCCTCAAATGGACACTTGGATTCTGAGACACGACCCGCTGCCCGTTTCTTGTGCACATATTTCATGCACACATTTCAGGCAGCGATGCACAGCTTATTTGCAAATCTGTGAATTTGACGTAAGTGCAAGCACTGGCAAGACATCAGCAGTCGGATTTGTCGGGCTCGGATGATGAGGGCGAGCAAAGAGGCCAACCCGTGTTGGATCATCAAATCAGGCCTCAAACGACAAACATCCCTAAAAGACGCACATGCGGAAGGAGTCCATTGTGACTGAGACACTCGCCCAAAATCAGAAATTCACAGATCGCTGCCAACGAGTACTTCAGGTTGCCAAGCAACTATTTCAAGGTCGGCCAGATTGGGTCACATTCTTTCGGGAAGTTTTGGGGGTTAACGGAGCCGCCCGCAACGTCTTCCCGGACCAGGCAGAATATGTTCTTTTCGAGCAGTCCCCCGAATTCGCTGACATCCAAACCATGGTTGCCAGCCTTCGTAATAAGAAAGCAAGCTCTGGTGGCAAGAACGAGGTGACTCGGGTGATCACTGTTCGCCTGCCGGAAAGCCTGCATGAAGCCTTGAAGGCGGAAGCGGTCGATCACAAAACCAGCATGAACAAGCTTTGCATCTCCAAACTTCTGCAAGCGTTGATCGACGAAGAAGAAAACGCCACCCAAGCAGCTGCGGCAACCCAAGCTCCCGCTCGCCAAGCTCTGAACCCCAACCCTGCCCCGGCTCAACAAACGGCCGGCACTCAGCAAACGACCGGTGCCCCGCAAGCCCCCCAGTTTCGCTCGACCTTCCCGGGTCAGTAAACTGAGCCAAGCTGAGAACGAAACGACAGAGACGCGGCTTAGGCATCACTCGGATCAAGCGGAAATTGAGCATTCAATTTCCCCGTCCGTTGGTCACGGAAAACATCAGCGAGTCAGAACTTTTGCGAAACAAGTTCTGGCTCGCCGTTTTCAGTTCAATACTTGCTTCAGAGGGAAATTCTTATTTGCGACTCGCCGTACGACGTGATCGTGGTCGGGGCCGGTGCAGCCGGGTTGATGGCGGCAACCTCAGCGGCCAGCCGAGGCCGCCGGGTCTTGCTGCTGGAAAAGAACCGCAAACTGGGCGTCAAGATTTTGATTTCCGGTGGCACTCGCTGCAACATCACCCACAACTGTGACAACACCGGAATCATCAAAGCTTTCGGTCGCAACGGACGCTTTCTGCATTCGGCCTTGGCGGCACTGCCTCCACCCAAAGTCGTCGAAATGATCGAGGCGGCGGGGGTCGCGACCAAAGTCGAAGACACCGGCAAGATTTTCCCAGTCAGCGACCGAGCGATCGACGTTCGTGACGCGTTGGTCAACATGGCCGTCAATGCCGGGGCCACCATCGAGCCCGAATCTCCCGTCGACCAGATCGAGCGTACCGATTCGGGCTTCGCGGTCCAAGTGATGGGCGCCAACGGTCGGACCCTTCGTTGCCATTCGCTGCTGATTACGACCGGCGGACTTTCGTATCCCGGATGCGGCACGACCGGCGACGGCTACGCGTGGGCTCAGCAGTTCGGGCACTCGATCGTGAACACCGTCCCCGCGCTGGTGCCGCTATTAAACGATGCGCCTTGGGCGAACGATCTAAAAGGAATCACAATCGATCGAATGTTGGTTCAACTGATCGAGGAATCTCGGCCGAGCAATTCGAACGAAAATGGTGACGCCGCAGCTCCAAAGAAAAAGCGAAAGCCAAAAAGTTTGGCGAACCGCGAGGGCTCGTTTCTGTTTACTCATTTTGGATTTTCCGGACCGGCACCGCTGGATGTCAGCCGTGAGGTCGCTCGTCACCCAGACCGAAAATCTCTGCGACTCATTTGCGACTTCCTGCCAGACATGAAACACGAAGCGTTGCTCAATCGTTTGGCGGACAAAAAAAGGGCGGAAGGTAAGCAACAGGCTTCCGGACTGCTTTCGGAATTCTTCCCCCGCCGCCTTTCCGATCAACTCCTGATCCAGGCTGGAGTTCAACTGATGACTCGCAATGCCGACCTCTCTAAAGCAAACTTGCTTAGCCTGACCGACAGCGTGAAACGCCTGCCACTTGAAGTTAATGGAACGCTAGGCTTCGAGAAAGCCGAAGTCACCTCGGGCGGCGTCAACTTGAAAGAGGTCGACAGCAAAACAATGCAGAGCAAACTGCAAACCAATCTGTTTTTCGCCGGTGAAGTTTTAGACCTAGACGGCTACATCGGTGGCTTTAATTTTCAATCGGCGTTCAGCACCGGCTGGCTGGCAGGGCAACATGTCTGAAAACGAAATCCTTCGAACGAAACCTCCGCATCGTATCGAAACCGAACGAACCATCATTCGTTGCTTCGACCCAAACGATGCGTCACTGATGCTGTGCACGCTGGAGAAAAACCTAGACCACTTGCGCCCTTGGATGGACTGGGCGGTCCACGAGCCGGAATCACTGGAAGCGAAAAGGGATCGGCTACAAAAGAACCGCGATGCTTTCGCCGCCGGCACCGATTTTACTTATGGCGTGTTTAACAAAACCGAAACAGAACTAATTGGAGGAACAGGACTGCATCCCCGCATCGGGCCCAACGCGGTCGAGATTGGATACTGGATCTCCATTGCGGCAACCAACCAAGGGATCGCAACCGAAGTATCAGCGGCACTAACGCGAGTGGCGTTCGAAATCTCTTGCGTGGACAAGGTGCAAATCCGCTGTGACCCAAAAAATGTTCGCAGCAGCCGAGTTCCTGAAAAAATTGGCTTCATTCATTTGACAACGCTTCCCGCCAACACAACTGATGTGCATGGCCAGCCGCGCGACACCATGATTTGGCAGATCACCGCCGATCGGTATCGGGTAAGCAGTCTGCGTGACACAAAAATCTTGGCGTTCGATGAAGCGGGCAATTCAATGCCGCTTAGGAGTTCAGTATGATTGCTCAGTTGGCCATCGAAAAACAGGAACGGTCGTGGGTTGCTCTAGCTTTCAGCTGGTTCTTTCTGCTGATGGCAGGCTATCAAATCTTGCGACCGATCCGCGAGTCACTCGTCTCTGATCTTCCCAGCGAAGAGAAACCGACGCTGTTTTTAGTCGTCTTCTTCGTGATGCTCGCCGCGGTGCCGGTCTTCGGCTGGGTTTCTTCAGTCGTCCCACGTCGCTGGTTGGCGCACGTTGTCTTCCACTTCTTTGTGGCTCAGCTGATTGGGTTCACCGCTTGGATCTTTCTGGGCGCTGAGGATCATGCTGTCTGGCAAGCGCGAGTCTTTTTTGTCTGGCTATCGGTGTTCATCCTGTTTGCGACCTCGGTGTTTTGGAGCGTGATGGCCGACCTGTTCTCCAAGTCGCAAGGAAAACGACTCTTTGGCCCGATTGCAGCCGGAGCAACGCTGGGTGGAATCGTTGGCTCGTCCGTTGCCAAATGGCTGTCGGCGTCGTTGGGGCTAGGTTGGTTGCTCGGGATTGCGGCGATTCTGCTGGAGCTGGGCTTGATCGCCGCTTCGATGTTGCGGCGGCTAAGAAATCAATCCGCCAACGATGGCGAGGCGAATGTCCAAGTTGCTGATCAGCCCGAACTGGACAAGCCAGAAAAATCTGGGATCTGGGCAGGTGTGAGCGATGTCTTCAATTCTCCGTATCTGCGATCGATCGCGTTCTACATCGCGCTGGTCAGTTTTTGCGGAACGATGGTGTACATGCAGCTGACCGATTCCGCGAAGCTGGCCATCCCCAACCGCGACGAACGCACGGCATTCTTCGGCAGTCTGAATTTGTACACTCAACTGGGCACCTTGTTCGTGCAGTTTCTGTTGATCGGTCCGATCATGAAACGCGTGGGGCTCGGCGTGGCCCTCTCAATCATGCCGATCGTTTTTGCGGGCAGCTTTGTGCTGCTAGGGTTCAGTTCATCCCTATTCGCAATTGGCTTGGTCGACGTGGTGACGCGGATCGGAACCTACGGCGTCACGGTGCCCGCCCGAGAAGTTTTGTTCACGGTGGTCGAACCGGACGAAAAATACAAAGCCAAAAATGTGATCGACACGGTGGTCTTACGAGGATCGGATGCCACATCGAGCTCGCTTTACGCATTGATTGGCAAGTACATTTCCGCCGCATCATTGGTGTCATGGCTGATGCTGCCCGTTACCGCGATTTGGCTTGCGGTCGCGATCGGCTTAGGCCGTGGACAAAAGAAGCTGGTGGAAACCAAATAGTCACCGCAAAACGCTGCCGATTTCTTAGCCACGGATTTTCACGGATTGACACGGATTTCCAAAGCGCACATCCGTGAAGATCTGTGTGCATCCGTGGCCTCAAACCGAACACGGCCTACAAGATAAAACGACTCAGGTCTTCGTCCTGCACGATCTCGCCAAGCCGGTCTTGCACGTAGGCGGCGTTGATCGAAACGGTGCCCATCTTCATGTCGGGCGCTTCGAAGCTGAGCTCTTCCAATAGCCTTTCCAGAATCGTGTACAACCGGCGAGCACCAATGTTGATCGTCGTTTGATTGACCTCGAAC
>CALFUT010000057.1 GCA_937929805.1 uncultured Pirellulaceae bacterium | reverse complement strand
CGAGTAAGTCGCTGTTGGTCAGCGAGAATGTTGTCACGCGCAATCGAGCATGAAAGAGTGATAACGGCAACGTTCACCGGGCCGCGGCGAAAGACATGCAAGCAGAAAAAGCCGCGCGGCCCGCGGCTCCGTGTGCAACGTATTGTTATGCCGCCACGTGAATTCAAACATGAAGTGCAACGATTGGCATATTCACGAGTCGAAAAAGACTTCTTTGGGTGTTCGCCAGTTAAGGCACTTCCTAGGTCGATTATTGATCTGCGAGACAACAGAAGCAAGTAGCTGGTGGGAGATTTTGCTGAGATCAGATTGCTTTGGGAAGTACTGTCTCAATAGGCCGTTTGTGTTTTCGTTGGTGCCACGCTCCCAACTGCAATACGGATGAGCAAAGTAGACCTTTCTGACCAAGCTGCGTTCGATTCGTTTGAAATGAGAGAATTCGGTACCGTTGTCCAAAGTAAGAGTACGACGGCAATCTTTTGGGAACTGTTGGAGCGCGCGTTTGATGGCACCCATCACTTCGGCCGAGTACTTGGATTTAACCTTCAGAGCGGCCGTGTAACGCGACTTGCGATCAACCAGTGTCAGTAATCTACCTTGATGCCCTTTGCCTTCGACGGTGTCACCTTCCCAGTCGCCAATTCGCTGCCTTCGGTTGGCGGCCTGCGGACGATCATCAATCGAAGTCTGATTCTGCATCCCATGCCGTCGCAACGAACTCCCGTATTTCTTGCGGCGAGCTCGCTTGCTTTGCCGTAAAAAAAGGTACCATTGCCCACCATTTCGCTTGTCGTGGCGAAGCCACTGGTAGATCGTTTCGTGAGAGACTCGCATCCGTGAATCTTTCGGATGGTCTAGCAAGAGTCGACCTGAAATCTGTTCCGGGGACCAGCGCTGGCGAAGCCCATTCTTCACGTATTCAAGAAGTTCAACATCATCGAGAACGCGATCCACCGAGCACTTGGCTGCCGACCTGCGCTGACGTGCACACTGAATGGCTCGAGAGCTAAGATAACGCCAACGAACATAGCGATTTGAACCGAAACGGCATCGGTTACGATTTACTTCACGAGAAATCGTCGAGGTGCTACGGCCAAGCCGACGACCAATTTCCGAAAAACTAATCCCCAAATAACGCATTTGGGCAATCTCATCACGCTCTTCATTGCTAAGATGCTGATAGGGCATCGGGTGCTCCTTGTTCAAGTTTCGTTGTGCAAAAACAAAACTAACGAACAATCGCCCCGATGCCTATTCTCTATCTAATTAATCGTTGCACTTCATGTTTGAATTCACGACAGTGTGTGTAGCATCTAAAAGCTCCAAATATACCACGAATCTACTCCGGAGTATTGGTAGTCAAATTCTCCGTCAGTTGGAAGCATTGATTTATCTGGGGCATAGGCCACACCTTTTGCGCCGTGACGAATCTTGTTGACGTAAACATGTGGAACCGTATTGATTGTAAAGCCAGAGAACACACCATCAGGTGCAGCTATGTGTTGATCGCAATACCATTTAAACTGAGGAAGCGGCTTCAAATCCATTCGGTAAAACCCATGATTAGGCGCATAGTCAAAGTCTGCAAGATCAGCCTCAGCGACCGCAGCAGCGTTGACAGTTGCAAACTGGGCAATGGAGTGGTTCCAAGATTTGAAGATTAGAAATGGCCCCAGAAACAAAGGGGCAACTGAAAGCAGCCCACCAATCATAGTAGAAGCGGCAATCAACCATGATTTCCTGTAGGCTGCGACGCAAAGCCAAACGAAACCAGTGATCATCACAACTGGAAGTGTGAATACGAAGACGAAGCCAACCATAGTATCGCCAGCGAACCAAATGTTACTCACCTCAAACCATGCAATCGCGACAAAGCAGGACAAGGCGAGAAACGCAATAAACAGGTTCAGCGTTTTCATGTATGAGTCGGCGGCATAACGATTTAATTATCACTTTACGTGGCGGCGATAAAACGGTTTATGGATTTTATCGACGCCAAAATTATGATTATATCAAAATTTTACCGCTGCTGCTCAAAAAGTTTACCATCAATTTATCACCGCTGAATGGCGGTTTTTGGCTTTTTATTTGAAGCAGGGAACTTGGCTGTGCCCTGCCCTTTCTGGTTATTTTGCGCTGCAAAAGCCTAGCTCAGATGTCCCGGTCTGATGTTCGAACGCCGGCCCCCACTGCCTGTTCCGGCTCAAGCTTCGCCGGAACTACTCTAAAACGGATTGACGGACTTTCGCTCAATCGTCGACAATACTGTACACGCGTATATTTAGTCGTCGCTCGTACACGTCGGTGGGAGGAATTCATGTCGATCCTGAAGTTTGTTCAAGCCCTTAGCACGGCCAAGTATGGCGAGAAGGACAAAACTTGGTTTCCCAAATTGGTAAGTCGTTACGCTTCGACGGTTGAACTGAATGGTGATGAAGTGCCGGTCACGCAGGAGGCGGTGATTTCGTTTTGTCGGGCGTTGCTGAGAAAGCAGGTGCCGGCTTGGCAGCGATTGCAGGGCGTGCGGGCAATTGAGGCCTATCGCGACTTAGTTTTGAAAAAGGATTCTCCTTCGCTAACGCAGATCAAGCAGCGACTTTCGCGGCAGGTAGGTATTGAGCGCCAGCTGGGCGTGACGTCTGTGGCACTGAAAGATGTTGTTGGGAAGATTGATGAATCCGAGCCCGAAATCATTCAGCGGATGCGTCGTGAGTTGCGGTTGCATTTCAAGCAATTGGAAACTGAGCGGGCGTACATCGGCTGGATCAAACGTTTTATTCTGTTTTGTGGGTCGGAGGATCTCGAGGCGTTCGGTGACAATGAGATCAAAGGGTTCTTGACCGAGTTGGCGGTGAGTCGGAACGTTGCCCCTAACACTCAGAACCAAGCCAAATCGGCTTTGTTGTTTCTATACAAAACGGTGTTGGCTAGAGAGCTGGGTTTTCTGGACGTGGTGCTGGCGGACAAGCCTGCGCGTCTACCGGTGGTGTTGAGTAAATCAGAGGTAGGGCGAATGTTGCCGCTGTTTCACGGTGATCGTCGGTTGATGTACCATTTGATGTACGGGGCGGGGTTGAGGCACCGGGAGTGTCTGCGTTTGCGAGTGAAAGACATCGGATTTGACGAAGGGCATATCGTTGTCCGCAACGGCAAGGGTGACAAGGATCGGATCACGGTTCTACCAAACGTGGCAGTTCCTGATTTGCGATGGCAGATAGCGCGGATTCGTGTGACTCATGACAATGATTTGCGGGCGGGCCTCGGACACGTTTATATGCCTTACGCGTTGACGGCAAAAAAGTTGAATGAGTCGCGAGAGTTTGGTTGGCAGTGGTTGTTTCCGAGCGCGAAGCTATCGACGGACCCGAAGAGTGGCGCGATCCGTCGGCATCATTTATCGCATGAGTATTTTGCGAAGGCTTTCAAGCGTGCGAGGACGGAGGTTGGCATTTTGAAGAATGCGGTACCGCATTCGTTGCGCCACAGCTTTGCGACTCATTTGCTAGAAGACGGAGCAGACATTCGCACGGTGCAAGAACTGCTGGGGCACGAGGATGTGAAGACGACGATGATTTACTTGCACGTGATGAACAGACCGGGGCTGGCGGTGAAGAGTCCGGCGGACCGGTTGGGTCAACCTTCGGGCGATCAAGGGAACGAAGGCGTCAAGGAAGAGAAAGTGGGCTACTGGGTGAGGAGAGGCAATTCTGAGCAGGGAGTACGGGATGGGGCGTATGCGGTGCATAGTGCCCAGTAATCAGAACGAAGCAACCAGCAGTCCGTGTGCAGGAGATTTGAGATTTGAGATTTCAGGGTTCAGATTTCAGGGTTCAGATTTCAGGGTTCAGATTTCAAGGTTCAGGGGGCAGGGGGCAGGGGCCAAGGGGCCAAAGGGCCAAAGGGCATATTTTAGGGATCAGGGTTAAGGTAGCGAAGCAAAGGGCTACTGTTTGAACCGGTAAAATAAGTTCTGTGCGATTCGCGATCGTCTGTGCGATTCGCGGTCGCGCAGAGAAATTTGCATTGTCAGCCAAATGAGGTGGTTGGGCGTTGCCGTGGATGAGCGGCCCGACGCAATTCTTTCTACTCCAGAGACTTTGGGCGGACGGAATCTTCCTCTCGCGGGAACGGTCGCAATGAGATTACGGCGAGGGTGCAGCTTCACTTGTGGTCGGATCCATCCAAACCCAAGAATGAGTTGGGGCGTGCATTTCTCTCGCGGGAACGGTCGCAATGAGATTGCAGCGAGATTGCAGCTTCACTTGTGGTCGGAGCCATCCAAACCCAAGTGAGATGGGGCGTGCATCCGCAGGCGGCAAGGAGTGCCAGAAAAAGCGGAGTGGTCGGGGGCGGGCTCGAACCGCCGACACATGGATTTTCAATCCATTGCTCTACCAACTGAGCTACCCGACCAAAATCCGCTTCAATGAAGTGGAAGATCGTACCGGATTCTGGTTTCAGCTGTCAATCGCGGCCAACCTGAAATTCACTTGGTTGGCAAAATTACATCAGCACCTGCCGGCTGTGGGGGATGTGCGGGTTTCCCCGGATGCCTAGATCAGCTTTGACCGTAAAATGAGTCCGTTGCCTGAAGTCGGTCTGAGCCGAAATACCAAAAAAATCTGGGTGTGTGCGACTTCGCAGCTCCTGCCGTTGATTGACCCCGCAAGACGTGTTAACTAATATTCGACTGGGTGATTTCCCGCTCGCTTCTAAACGCAAACCACTTCCACCAAACATGGTTTGATCCACTGCGCGCGATTTCGCAATTGCGTTCTAATATTGATGGTCGGCACGAGCGGTGAAGATTGTGTGCCAAGTGTCAGCATTATGTTTCAACGTTCAGGCATCGAGGGCTATTGCTCCGGATGCTGGCGATGACGACGTGGACCTTCCGTGTGGCTGTTTGCAAGCTTGGTTGGTTCGGCCTGACGAATAGGTTCGGACACGAGACGGTCGGCCGGAGTTTGGGCTGTGTTGCTTGGCCGAGTGATTTTATTACGAAGAATGGTATTTGGACGGACCAATTGCACGATGCGGTTGCTGGCTTTCAATTTGAATCACGATAAACAACTCGATTCCCGATCGCTGCGAGGGCTGTTTGCCTTTGCGGCTTTGCAGTTCGTCATGATGGCGACGCCCGCGTCCTCTTGCGATGCGGCTCAAGTGCAGTTCTCGCCGGATGACGAGGTGGTGCAAAACGTCGCTGAGAAAGCGGTCAAAGGTTTGGAAAAAGCCATGCACGAAACCTCGGGCCAGCTTGCGTTGGGCGCACTGGCGATTGTTCAGGCGGGTAAGCGGTACACCGAGAGCGTGCCGCGAGACAGCCCGACGGTTCAGAAAGCGGTCAAGCAGATTCTCGCTGACTTGCCGAAGGGCTCGGACAAGAAAAAGGGGCCGATCGCGGGGAACAATGAAACTTATTATCCGGCGGTCGCATTGATCTTGCTTTGCGAGGTCGACGACCAGAAGTACGAATCTCAAATTAAGCTGTTGATCGAGATCTTGCTCGAACGCCAGAGGCAGTCCGGGGCGTTCACGTATAACAGCGACAAAGACGGCGGCGACACGTCTCAGATGCAGTATGCCGCGTTAGCAATGTTTGTTGCCGACCAGCATCAGTTTGAAATTGATCCGCAGGCGTCCAAGGCTGCTTTGACTTGGTTGACCGGGACTCAGCAACAAGACGGGACGTTCCGGTACAAGATTTCTGCCCCCACCCCCTCCGCTCCGCGTGGACGTCCGACGAGGAACAGTCCGGCCGCCAACCCGTCTATTCAATCTGCGGGGCTTGGCACTGTTTATCTGCTGGCAGATATGTTGCAGCTTAGCACTCGCAAGAAGAAAACGGCAGTGACATCCGAAGAATTGGAACGTTTGGCGTTTCCTCCGGGCGTTTCGATTTACGTGAAGCCGCGAGACGACGGAGCGAAAGCCAAACGCAAAGGCCCGTTGGTCAATTTCGATCGAGGCCGATTGGGCGGCAGCCGGAACGCCGGTAATAAAGTGATGGAACAGATGTTTGAGATTCCGGCTCGGACGTGGAATTATTATTACATGTATGCGTTTGAGCGGTACGCGTATTTTCGGGCGGAAACCGAAGGGAACATGGGCCGTGGAAAAATGAAACGGTGGTACGACCAAGGAGTCCAGTTTCTGATGGACGAGCAAAAGTCGTCGGGCATGTTTCCGGCGGGATCGAATTCCCTCGAGACTGCATACGTGAGCACTTCGTTTGCGATTTTGTTCTTGGTTCGCAGCAGTGAAATTCTGGTTCGCCCAGCGGCGGATGGCGAGTTGTCGGGCGGCCAAGGGTTTCCGACCGACACGCAGCTGACCGACGTCAATGGGACCATCCAATCGAACAGTGCTCAGCAAGATCTTGGCAAGCAACTGGAGTTGCTAAAGTCGGGATCGCTGGACGAGTCTGATTTGCGGGTGCTGGCCAAGTCGATGCGAAAGGCGCTCAATTCGTTCCGAAGCGATGAGAAGAATAATCGTGGCAATTTAGAATCATTTCTTCGCACGATGATTTCTGATCGAGATTACTATCGGCGGCTGATCGCGGTACGTTTTTTGGCGGGCGAGCAGGATCTTGAAAACGTTCCCGCATTGCTTTATGCCCTTGGTGACCCCGATTACCGAATCGCCTACGAGGCGCATAATGGGTTGCGGTTGGTCAGTCGAAAAATTGACTCGATTACGCTGGACCGGATTGCGGTACCTCCTTTCCCCAATGATCAGAAGGTGCGGGACCAGATTAAGCTGGAGTACTTGCGAGTCAAGGATCGCTGGACGGATTGGTTCTTGAAACTGAAACCCAACGCGAAATTGCTCGATTGAATTGCTCGACTGAATCGCTCGACTTGGATTGGTCGGCTCGCGTTCAAGCAAACATGCTGCCAAACGCCACTGCTGCTTATCTATTACGATGCCATCCAAAAGTTTCGCTGATCACCTCGGCCATCCTTCACTAACACAACACTCAACCATCAAAACTAATAGGAATGCTTCTTCGGAAGTGCGAGAACTTGTCAGACGTGACCCCTGAACCTAGAGAAACCGCATTCGGTTACGAGAAAGTCGAAACGAATGTCTCCAGCTACGATTTGCTGAATGCATTTCTGGTTTCGGCGATCTTTATGTTCGGTGCTTTCGCGACGCTTCTGTTCCTGATCTGGTACACCAGCCTAGAAAGGCCAACGAAGCCGGTCGTTGTCGTTGAGCCTCCGTTCAGCGAAGACTCGGGTGACTCCAAGCCTGAGGGTGTGGCAGACGATGAGCTGGAACCGGGAGTCGAAGATTTTCCAGAGATCGAAACGCCTCAGTTGGCAATGGCTCTGGAAGCGGTCACCGATGCGGTGTCAGCCATTCGCGCGAACACAGACGCCGTTAGCGGTTCCGCGTTGTTGCAGGGTGCAGGTCGAGGCGCTGGTTCTCGCGATGGGGGTGGAGACGGGAATGGCGCAGGCATCCCGGAATACAAACGTTGGGTAATCAATTACGAATCGACGGACATCGATCAGTACTCGGACCAGTTAAGTTTTTTCAACATTGATATTGGCATCGTCAAATCGGACAGCAACGACATTTTCCGCGTGCGAGATCCGGGCGGATCGGCTGAGTTGATTAACTCGAACCGCGAACAAGAGCAAAAGACGCTGCGGTTTTCTCATAAACAGCGACGGATGAAGCGATGGGATGAAGTCATCGGCAAACGAGCCGGCGCAAACACCGACAACTCATTGCTTTGCCAGTTTTACCCGGAGTCGACTCGGCAGATCATTCGCCGCGTCGAAGCAGAAGCACTTGCTGAAAAAGGCCGCAAACTGAGCGACGTGCGGCAAACGATCCTGAAGGTTCAACCTTCATCCGACGGGTTCGAGTTTGTCGTTCTTGACTTTAATTATCGCTTGTAGGGTTCAAGCCTTACCGCGTTCACCGTGTTCATTATTCTTGACAATCGCAGCACTCAAAATTTCTAACTGAGACTCTATACGATGGATTTTATTTTTGACCTAGCCGGTTACATCATCTACCTGTGCATGTTCTTGATCGCCATGTGGGGCGCTTTCTGCGTCGTGATCGTTGGTGCACGAGTACGCCAGAAACAGTTTCAAACTGAAGAGGCTCAAAACGAGTTCCTTCAGGCTGTCGAAGTGCCGCTATCGCGAGGCGAGTTCGAACCGGCCGCCGAGGTTTGTGAGGGCGACCGCCGGGCGACGTGCCAACTGGCCGAGCTGGCAATTCGGAACCGCAAGATTGGTTACGGAAAGGTCAAGCAGCTGATCAACGACCGCTTCCAACGTGATGTGCTACAGGATCTTGAATACCGGTTGAGCTGGGTTTACACCGTGATCAAAGTGGCTCCCATGGTCGGGCTGCTGGGGACTGTGCTGGGGATGATGAAAGCGTTCGCGAAGCTTGCCGACCCGAACGCCACAGTCGAAGTGTCGAAGCTGGCTCAGGATATTCAGTTCGCGTTGATTACCACGTCGCTTGGACTGGCGATTGCGGTTCCGTTGGTGTTGTGTACCGCTTACATCAATGTTCGCATCCGCAAAATGGAAGACTTGGTCCTGTACGGTGCAAACCAATTCCTAGAAGTCTTCAAAGAAGCGACCATCCGTTTCCCAACCAAATAGTTTCCACCGAGCAATGCTCAACTAAATCGCGAAGGCGAATAGCTTCGACCAAGATTTCTACTCCTTGTTCGCACAAACTTTTTACCGCCCGCGAACGGTTCACGCATTTTGTTTTATTGCCTGTTTCATTCATTGCCTTTCTAAAGGACGCTGACCAACTCGATGGCTGACGACGACCAATCTGGAATTCCGAAACCCAAGCGGAAAAAAGAAGACGCGGAACTGGACATGACGGCGATGATCGACGTCACGTTCCTGTTGCTGGCGTTTTTTGTCGTCGTGTCCAAAATGGATCCACAGAAGACGATCGACTTGCCGGTCGCCAGCGTCACGTTCAACGTGCCGGAGAAAAATTGCGTTGTGATGGTGGCAACTGCAGATTCATCCACGGAAACGTTCAAGGTCTACAAGGGATCGTCAATGAACGAAGCGGATCTGATCCCGCTGCAAGATCCGGACCTGTTGGAAGAGGAGGTTGGGGCGTATGTCGAGGACGAGTTCACGCGCAACCCAACCAAGGAGGCCGTGTTGATCAAAGGCGAGGGAGATGTGCGCACGGGGTTGATCGAAATGATCAAGCGCGGGGTCAATCTGTCTGAACTTGCCAAGACGCGAAAAATCCACGTCGCAGTGGAGGAGAAGTAACCATGTCAGAATCAGGAGATCCAAAAAAGTTCGAGTTCCGTGACGACAGTGACGGACCGGATAACGATTCACGCCGGGCCGCGATCGAATACGACGCCAGCCGGCAGTCATCCGACTCGTCCAGCGATATCAGCTACAAGAATATGGGCTGGAAGGGCGTTAGCGACGATGAGCCCGAAGAGGCGCTTGAAAAAAGCGAGCCGATCCCCGAAGAAGAATTGGACATGACGCCGATGATCGACGTGACGTTCCTGCTACTGATCTTCTTCATGGTCACGGCTTCGTTCACGTTGCAACAATCGTTCGAACAGCCACCTGCCAAAAGTGACGAACCCAGCACAAATGTCGCCGAAACGGAAGAAGTGGAAGACGACTACATCGAGGTTCTGATCGACCAGAACAACATTTACTACATCACGACGCGTGACGTCGAAGAAGAAGAGGCGCCCAGCCAAACGGAAATGCGGACTCGGGTCCTAGACGCAAAAAACAGTTCCAATGCGACTCGTTTGATCATCACAGCCCATGTTGACTCGCTGCACCGGAACTTGGTTGCGGTGTGGGACACGGGGCTGCTGGCGGGTCTGCAGATGGAAATCAAGACAACCGAAGAAGATTATTAATTGCGATGGCTGATCGAATCGATCAACAGCCCGATCACGACAGCCAATGAAGGAAACGACGAATGTCTCCCAGTGAGCTATTGGAAAAACTTGACGCCCTCGGCACGATCGACGCCAAGATCTTGCGCAAAATCCACCGCCAAGTGGAAAGCCCCGGCAAGGTGGTCAAAGTCAGTGCCGTCCTGAAGTTTTTGGTGAAGAACGATCAGTTGACTGAGGCTCAGGCGCGGGAACTGTTCAAAGAGAGCAAGTCTGCTGCCGCTCCGCCGGCGCCTGTCACGCCGGATTCTCCTGCGCCGAAAACGGCCGATCATTTTGAGGTCACCGAAGAGCCAGCTGATAACGAGCACGACACGGGAGATCTGATCGGCGGGGTCAACGAAGAAGTCGTTCCAGCGAAACCGGCTCCCGATCCAGAGCCGGAATCTGAAGTCATCGCGGAAGTCGAGCCAGAAATTGTCGCTGAGGTTGAGCCAGAGGTCGTTGCCGAGGTCGAGCCAGAGCCAGCCAAGAAGTCGAAACGCAAAAAGAAAAAGAAGAAAAAGGCGGTTGAGCCTGAGCCCGAAGTTATCTCGGAACCGACGTTCGACAATGCTGGCTTCGATGACGAAACGGCATTGGACATGGACGCCGGATTCGATGACAGCGAAAAACCGGACAGCAGCGGCAAGGATCGCGGATTCCAAGGCAAAATTGACAAGTCGAATCAGTGGAAAACCAAGTGGCTGTACATTGGTTTTGGCGTTTTGGCCACGCTGTTGATCGGCGTGGGCGTGTTGTGGCTGGCGGTTTCTGGCGTCAGCGCGGAAGACCTTTACAAAGCGGCGCAGGACAATTTCAAGAAGCAGTCTTACCCCGCTGCGGTCAAGCAATTTGACGAGTACATCAAAAAGTACCCGACTCACAAGAACGTGCACGACGCCCGCGCGACTCGGGCTCAGGCGGTTTTGCGAACGGCGTACGATGCCAGCCGCTGGGACGAAGTTCTCAAACGCGCCGAAATTGAATTGCCTCCGCTGGCCGACGGTGACTACGAGAAATCGGAACTACCTTCGATTCGCAACGATCTTTCCGTCATGCTACCGTCTTCGCTTCGACATATTACTCACGCGGCGACCGACCTGAGAGAAGTCAGCGAGATGAAGGAAGCCAAGACAAAGATCGAGAACTTCCGGAAGACCATTGAAAACCCGGTCTACATCCCACCAAGCTTCCGCAAACGCCCCGGCACCGCAAAAGTGCTCGATCAGATCGAGAACAATGTGAAGGTATTGGACGGTCACATTCAAAAAGAGCAAGACTATGCGTCGACGTTGGGCGAAATCAAAAAACTGGCCGACGAAGGGAAGACGGACACCGCGTTTCAACGATACCGAAAGCTGACGCGAAACTACGGCGATCTTTCTAGTCGGGAGGCATTACAAAACTTGATGCTGGAGGTTAGCAAACGGGAAAGTGATCTCGTTCAACCGGTGACCATCGATGCGGCGACCAGCCAGTCCCCTGCCCCGTCTGCGATTTCACGGACCTTGGCCCTTGGCTCAAAATCCGGCACGCCGATTCCGGGCTTGAAGGGCGAAGTGCTGACATTCCTTGCCGAAGGATCGATCTACGGAGTCGATGCAAGCGACGGGTCGATTGTTTGGCGTCGTTTTGTTGGCTACCAGACAACCATCGGGCCTCAGTCGCTTGATGATGGCTCGCTGATCGTGGTTGACGGTCAGAGGAACGACCTGCTGCGACTTGATCAACGCACGGGTGGCGTTGTTTGGCGGACAGAAATTGGCAACTCGATGTTCTCGCCAACCATTGCCGGGCAGCGAATTACCGTGACGACTTCAGACGGGCACGTGATCAACGTGAATGCTCAGACGGGACAGATTACCGCGTCGGTCAAATTGCCTCAAACTTGCAACACATCGGCTGCCGCAAGCGAACGAGATCCGTTCATCTATCAGATTGGAAATTACTCGAACCTTTACATTCTTTCGGGCGATGATTTGTCCGCCAGGGAAGTTTACTATGTCGGCCATGACAAAAATGCGGTCGCCATCCCTCCCTATCTGTGGTCGGGATACATTTTGGTGGCCGTCAACAGCGGCGAGGGCTGTGACTTGTTGGTGTTGAAACCGACGGCGGACGGACTTGGGTTGAACCTTGTTCAGTTGATCTCACGAATCACCAATGGGCCGATCACCAGCCCTTTCCAACGGTACGGTCGTTGGTTATTCAACATTGCTGACAATGGCGAAATGCGTCTGCTGGAGTTGGACGCAAGCAACGAAACGAACCCGGTGCGAACGCTTGCGTCGGACCTGTTGGACAACCGAGACGGGCACAAACTGTTTGCGTTGACGGAAGGGAACAATCTGTGGTTGGCTTCGAAGGGCATTCTTCGGTACCGCATCAAACGAGCGCTTGGCAAGTTTGAACGTGGCACATCGGATGAGCCGACAGACCTGTTCATCGCTCCGATGCAGACCATCGACGACAACTTGCTGCACGTTCGACGCCGGCTGGATTCAGGGATGCTGTCCGTTTCGCTGGTGGACAAAGAATCTCTCAAGCCGCTTTGGCGAACCGATTTCGGTGGTTCGCTGGCGGGCTCTCCGGTTGAAACTGAAAACGGATTACTTGCGTTCAACAATCAAGGCGACGCTTTCATGATAGGCGACAGCGATCTGGCGTCAGGAACGACTGGAGATTCCATTCGCAGCAGTGACATTGTGGAGAATCTTCGCTTTCGTCATTTGACCGAACTGGAAAACGGCGGGCTTGCGTTGACCGGACCGACAGGCCGCGGATCGGCTGTTTATTTTGACGTATCAAAACAAAAAACTCGCTTGATGGAGTTGGAATCACCTGCCAACACGCCAGACGCAAAGCCGTTGGCGATGGATGGCTATTTGATCGTTCCATCCATGCAGGGCCAAGTAACTCGGATCGATCCGAAGAATGGTCGGATGGTGGGAACTCCATTCCAGCCACCGCTCAAGCCGGGCACGAAAACGCATTGGTTTGACCCCATCGCCATCGACACTGACTTGGTGGCACTCACGTCAACTGGAGCCGACGGATCTGGAGGGGGAACGCTACATTTGGTAAACACCAGCAGTTCTGCGAGGCTGGTGGAAGTGGCTTCGTTCCCGGCATCGGGTCAGTTTGTATCGGGACCGGTACTATTCAACGATTCGATTTATGCGGTAACGCGTGATGGCGGGCAAGACTCGGTCATCGCCCTGTCGATTGGAAATAACATCGCCGTCCAAGACACCGCGAACCTAGATGCAAAATGCGTCGGTGGCCCTTGGCTGGTGGCGGACCGACTATTGATGGTGTTAGACAACGATCAATTGGTCTCGCTGGCGGCTCCGATGTCGCCCGAGTGGTCGATCGGAATCCCGAACCAAAGTTTCGCGTTTCCTCCGACCGTCACCGGAAGCCAAATCATGCTGGGCTTTCAAAACGGGTTACTGGTTTGGCTTGATCCGGCCACCGGTAACGTCGTTAACCAGAAAGACCTAGGGCAACCCATTAGCGGGATCCCATTGCTTTGGCAAAACAAGTTGTACTTTGGCGGACTTGATGGCACCGTCCACGAAGTAGATCCGGCAACGTGGTAGGCCTAGTCGCCTTTTGAATGTCCCTCGTGATGAATCTTTTCTTCAAGACTGAAACGGTAAAGTTGGAAACATTGAAACTCCAATCGCACAATTTGATCCTCGCCAAGCCACAGCTTTTGAGCCTGCTGGTCACGCTATTCGCGCCGTTGATCGCGCTAATGACGTTGACCTCGCACGCTGATGCTCAATGGATTGAGATGCAAGATATCTCGCGCCCGATTGTTGAGAATGAACCTTTCGATCTGCTGTTTTTGCAAACCGAAGGGGTGGTGCTGAAGATTGTTCCGCTGCGAGAGCCACCCGGCGATCCGTTGCCCCAAAGTGGCAATCTGGTCTTTGAGTACTTTGCCGAAAGCGAGGGGCTGCTAACGGTCCCTTTCAGCGAAGTTCGTGACTACAAGACGTTTAAAGAACTGCTGGTCGACGAGGCAGAAGCATGGATCGCCGAAGACCAGTACGGCCTAGCGTTCCGAAACCTCTTGTGGGTTTACGACCATGGTGGCAATGCGGACACGCAGGTTGTGAAGCTGCTGCGAACGTGCTTATTTCAGGATGGAGCGACCGCCTACAAACGAGGCAACTACGAACTGGCGTTGTCGATTTTCGAAGACATCTACCAGCGAGATCCGGGCTTTCAGCCTCCCGGAATCAGTCAGAAACTGATCGACGTGGTTATGAACTGCTACGACAAAATCGTGGCCAAATCGTTTGACGACGAAAACTATTCAACCGTCAACGTAACCTTGGAAGCAGTCGAGAAGAATTACCCCGATGACTTTGAACCAATCGCCAAACGTTGGCGGGAACGATTCTTTGAAAAATCGGATGAATTGCTTGCTCAGTCTCAAGAGTTTTCTGCTCAAGGAAAAGGGCGTGAGGCTCATATGGCAGTTCGCAAAGCCGCCCAAATCACGCCCGGCCGACCAGAAGTCGAACAACAGAATGAGGACGTTCTGAATCAGCATCCGCTGATCGTCGTTGGTGTCGAGCAACCTGCCAGTGATGCGAACCCGAATCGTTTTGAGCACTGGGGTGCCCGCCGCGTCGGCCGATTGACTCAGCGGACCATCGTCGAACTGACGGGGGTGACTGAGGAGGGCGGGAAGTACACGTTTCTTAACGGGACGCTGAAACGCAAGGACGAGGACGGCTACGAGTACCAGTTCACGATCGATCCGAGCATGGCTCTGTTTGGTGCTCCTCAAACGACAACCTTCGAAATCGCATCCCGACTTGGAGACTTGGCGGACCCAACATCCGAGGCTTACAACGAAGATTGGGCGAAAGTCGTCGACCAGATCGCGATCGACAATGAGTCTCAGGTTACCGTCACGCTCCGTCGCGCTTTTGTTCGACCGGAAGCTCTGATCGACATGACCTACCAGAAACCAAAAGAGAACGGCCAGCCAATTCAGGATGGCGTTTATCTGCTGACTGAACAGGACAGCGACTTTTCGACGTTCGATTTGAACCCTCGACTGACTAATGGGGACAACCGACGACATCCCGTTGTCATCGAGCAGCGTTTCGACTTTGCCGGCGACGCCGTCACGGAACTGCTGAACGGAAACATCGACGTGGTCGATCGAGTCCCAGTTAGCGATCTTTCTCGGCTGAAACGAAAGCCGGGTGTTCAGGCGCGGGCCTACATGATCCCCACGATCCACCTTCTGCTGCCCAAAGTCCGAGGCGACTTAGAGAAAGACACCGGATTCCGTCGCGGGCTCTCTCATGCAATCGATCGACAAACGATTTTGCGTAACATCTGTGGCGGGAAAATCGTCAACGGGTGCGAGGTCATTAGCGGACCGCTGCCGATTGGTACCGAAGAAAACGATCAAATCTCGTACGGCTACAACTTTAAGACTCGGCCTCCTTCGTTCAATACAAAACTCGGACAAGTGTTGGTGAAATTATCGCTGCTGCCCAAGAAGCGAAAGGCGCCTGCCGACGGAGGCAAAGACGCGAAAGAGTTTTTGAAGGCGGCCAAGGTGCCCTCACTGGTGTTGGCTTATCCGCGTAGCAGCACGGCCAATGCGGCGTGTCTTGCGATTGCCGACGCTTGGAACAAGGCAGGCGTGCCCACGACGACTCGAGCACTGGATCCGATTGATTCCTACCCACCCGATGACAACTGGGATCTGTTGTATTTGGAGATCGCGATGGAAGAGCCGTTGGCGGACATCACACGGCTGATCGGAAGTACCGGTTTCGCCACGGAAGTAAGCGCACCGGTCGATCAAACGCTGGCGGCGCTCGGCACTTCCCAAACGTGGCAGGGCGCCTGTGCGATGCTGCGTCAACTGCATCAACAGGTTGCCACGGACGTGTCCATCATCCCGTTGTGGCAGATCAAAGAGCACTTCGCTTATCGCACAACGGTCAGCAACATTGGACGCGACCTCATTCATCTTTACCAGAACATCGAACGGTGGCGAATTGACATCCGCCCCGCAGAAGAAACAGAATAAAATGGTGGAAGACACCAGCCAAAAAATGAATGCCGATCGCACGGGTCGTTTCTCAAGCGGCCCTCGTAGACGATCGTTCGTCAATTCTTGCGCACGTTGCGTTGCCCACGCGGTCGTGCTGGCGAGCGTTTCGTTTCAAAGTGCCGTCGCCTTCGGAACCACAGCGATCGAGGCACAGCAGGACGCCGCCAATGCTGAATCGGTGGCTAACCCTGAGCCAGATCCAACCGCCGAAACAGCCGCCGACGACGTGCGAACCCTGCAATTCGTGTCAGCAGGTTCGATCGCGGAATCGGATACGTTTGACACCGACCTTTCCAACAGCGACCTATTGGAAGCGAAAGACCGAGCGTGGCAGTATCGTCCGTATCGCGTCGCGGTTTGGATTTGCCTAGACGGCTCGCCTGAGTTGTCCGTGGTCAGCGATCGATTGAAAGAGGAATTGCAGGCTCAAGCAGAGTTAATCGACCCGAGCGGTTGGGATCTGGCGATCGATGCAGCGCCGCGGCAATTGCGGTGGCAGCTGCTTGAGAACATTAGCAACCCTGATTTGATCGGTGGCTTCCAAAGCGAGCCAATCCTTCAAGACTACGACAAACTGATGGTTGTTGCGCTCTCTTGCCCTGACGGAACGACGCGTGCGCGAGTTCGTGAGTACGATATGTTAACCGGCCAATGGGGAGCACTTGTCAATCGAGATCTGGCTCAACGAGATCGGCTTTCGGCTTGCGTGATGGAGATGTTCCGCAACGCGTTCATGCCGCTGGCTCGAATTGATCGAGTCACTCAAAAAGAAGGGGCTCGTCTGTTACCCCGGGCTTTGCAGGCGTGCGTCGTTAACAAACGAGTCGATTTGGAATCATATGAAGCCGTTGAGAATAGTCAGTCGCCGGTATTTATTCGCAAAGAGGATCGATTCCTTCCCGTTATTCGGCGGACAGACCGGAAGGGCGCCCTCAAGAAACTGGATCCGATCGAGTTCACGTTTCTGACCGTCCGAGAGGCAAATACGCTCGAGATTATGTGCGACGTGCACTCATCTCAGCGAGGCCCTTTGGCTCAACGCAAAAGTAAACGCGCACAAAAACTGGCGTTGGTGATTCGGGCGCCGGAGCAACCAACTAAATTGACGCTCGTTTCGCGTGAGAAAGATGCCGCCCCCATTCCGGGCATTGAGATCTGGTCGCGACGAATTGGCATGACAAAAGAAGATGCATCCGAATACATTGGCAAGACCGATTGGCAGGGATCGATCGTGATTCCGCCGGACGAGGGCCGATTGCGTTTGGTTTATATCAAACGGGGCTCACGAGCCCTTAAGAAACTTCCGATTGTGCCGGGTTTGTATCGCAGCGTGACGTCGTCGGTTCCGAATGACACCGTCCGCTTGTTTGCGCAAGGTGTGATCACTGGCTTTCAGAATGACATCACTTCATTGGTGATCCAACGTCGCGTGTTTGAAGAAGACATCGATTCGGCGATTAAGAAGGAAGATTTGGACACCGCAAAACAAATCCTGCGCGACTATCAAGAGCTTGATACCCCACAAAATATTCGGTCCCGGATGACGGACGAACAAGTGCGGCTAGAGAGCCTGACAAACGACAAGCGGGAAATTGATCACATCCGTAAGATGTTTGACAACTTAAACGAAGTCGTGAGTGTCGAGATCAACAAGTCGCGAGAATCTGAGCTTCAAGCACGCGTGCAGCAACTTTCTGGCGGTCGATAAAGACGAACCAACGCTTTGGTGATCAGACTCAAAATTGACGGGCGAGCATTTTTTGCGCGTCGTTCGGGTTGCCCTGCATCGCTCGTTTCCAACATTTCCCCGCTGACACGATCGCTTTAACTGTCATATTCGATCCCAGCACAGCTCAAGATCATCGCGTTAGCATTGAAAATTGCTCGTTTGCTTGCGGTCACCGATTGCCGCAGGCTCGATTCAAGTTTGAAACCGGTTTTTGTTGGATTTTCTTTAACCGAGACCTACGTTTTACGGGGCAATCTTGATTGCTGAACCAAAACTGAAGCGGAACATTTCCCCTTCTAGTGAA
This sequence comes from uncultured Pirellulaceae bacterium, assembly GCA_937929805.1. Lineage (GTDB taxonomy): Bacteria > Planctomycetota > Planctomycetia > Pirellulales > Pirellulaceae > Mariniblastus. Next base: position 26,455 of record CALFUT010000057.1, on the reverse strand, counting down.
AGTTACCTGATATCGATGCATGCTGTGGCGTGGCGATTGAGCAACGGACTAAAAAGTCTTTCGCTTTCTTTTGTTGCGCGACTGGATTGCGGACCATCAGCACCAATTTCGATTCGTCCACCGATTTCCATTCAACCACCGTAAAAAGTTCCTGCGACAATGGACCGTAAGTTTGCCATCCTGCTAAGCCTTGGCCTCGGAATTCTGTGCGCGTTTGTGCATCGGTTCGCGACCGGTTCGCTGGATGAATCAAACAGTGAAGTCAGTCAGGCCACCACCGTTTCTTGTCGGCAATTGTTAAAGGAATGGCCTCGTGACAACTTCCATCTGCGGCTAGCGGATTATCAACCTGGCGCAAGGATCGTTCATTACGATCGTGACCAAGACGGAAGCTGGGACTTAGCCTACCTACCTTTGTTTCCCGCAGATTTGACGACGCTGGGAAACAATTACTACGCAGTGATTGTCCATTTTGACGACGTTAAAAATGAGGCCGAACTGAACGAGCGTCTCGCTGCCAAAGAATTGGACTGTCAACTTTGGTACACGCAACAAAAATTGCCGCCCGACATCTACTCTGACTTAGCGCGTGAATACCGGTTAATGGATTTCTCTCGCTGCGTTATCGTGCAAGGCGGATTCAATCCCCCCAACACGAAAATCGCAAAGGGCGCGGTGCTGGGAAGCTACCTAGGCATGATCGCATGCGGCATCGTGATGGTGTGGAACTTGGTTGCAATATTACTACCCAAACCTCGCCCGCATAAATTCTTCGACGAAGATGATGACGCGCCCGTGACTAACCGAGCTGGTTTGCCAGATTTTTAGGGTATCCAATGCGGTCAGCAGCGTGGCTCATTTCCTAAACATTCAAACATTTATGGGTGAACAACGACTGTCCTGACTGCCGGCTTCTGGACTTGTCACTTTAGGAATCGAATCGAGCGTAACGCAGTTACACCTTTGATGATCTGTGCGTTGCTTCACTCCATCATGTGCTGGCGGTAATTCCGATTCCCGAATTCACTTTCGACCTTGACGAGAGCGTTCAAACGCCGTCTTATTTAGTTGAACAGCGTTACTTTCGCTGAGTGAAACGGACGCTTGGGAGGGGAAGGCCCCGTCCGCCCCGCTTTGTTGGTCGATCCATTTGCTCCACGCGGCTGATAAAATCGACAAGCCCTCACGCGCGGTGGCATAACTGAAGCAATGCTCAACGATTCGTGATTTCGAAAAACACTCTGCTTTCGGTCGAATGGATTTAACCTCTGCTCACGACACTTTGATGTTAGATAGATTTAATCTGAAAAGCACGTCTAATCGACTGTTTCTGCTCGGCCTCGCTTCCACGGTGCTGTACGGAGTCGTTACGTGGTTGAGCAAGGACTTTCGACTGAGCGTCGAACCGGCGGAGCGACCATTGCTAACGGCACTGCTTCTTTTCGGTGCTGCATTTCTGATTTATCTACTGGCGTGTTGCGAAGTTTGGCCGTCTAGAAATGATGATCAAGCGGAAGCCAAAAACGAATCGGTTGGAAAACAAAATTCGGCGTCGCATCAATTGTGGATGATCGTTGGGTTTGGGATTCTGTTTCGCGCCATCATGGTGTTCTCGATTCCGATTCAGGAAATTGACCTCTACCGCTATATTCTTGACGGAGCCGTTGGCAACGCAAACGTAAGCCCGTTCGAATTCGCGCCGATGGAATTGGTTCAAGCCGTCGACGCTGTCAAAAATCCGCGGATACAGAAGCCAGCCCAACAAATAGTTTTCGCCCGCTCAAGCGAAGAAAAGGAAACGCTCGACCGGCTTGCCCATCAGCTTGCAGGACAACCGGGGCTCGAGGCCTGCTTAGACACCATTCATTATGGCGAATACACGTCGCCCTACCCTCCCATCAGCCAAGTAGTGTTCCGAGTCGCAACCGCCGTTGTGCCGGAGGACGCCAGCGAGCGTACTTGGGTTTTCGCGATGAAGGCAACGCTGGTACTATTTGACTTGCTGACGGGCTTTCTGGTTATTGGCTTACTTTGGCAATGTGGATTGTCGGATCGAATCAGCTTGTGGTACTGGTGGTGCCCGCTGGCGATCAAGGAAATTGCGAACAGTGGTCACCTCGATTCGGTCGTCATTTTTCTGACGGTCGCTTTTGCTTGGTTGGCGGTTGCGTCGATCTGGCCGCGCGGCGACAACTCAAGCAGCTCAGACACGCCTAAAACCTTTATGCTTTCCATTGCGTCAGCTGTCGTGTTAGCGATGGCGGTCGGAGCAAAAGTTTATCCGCTGGTTCTAGCGCCCGTGTGGGCCATTTGCTTGATTCGCAAAAAGGGCTTCATCGGTTTGGTGCCGGTGTTGGTCTTCGTCGCCGCGACCGCAGTCTGCTCATGGCCGATTCTTCAGAAGACCTCGCTGGCGGAAAAACTGGATCTGGTCAACGTCGACCACAGGGCGGACGATGCGCTGGTGGAACAGCACCACCACGACGCCATGAATCCAAACGTCAAGATTCTACGGCGTCCCAAAGCGGGAATCGAAATGTTCTCGCGATACTGGGAGATGAACGATCTGATTTTCATGGTCATCGTTGAAAACGTAAGGCCCTACCAACCCAACGATGGCACGAAGCCATGGTTTCTATTTACCAGCGGGGACTGGCGGGCTGAGTTCGCCACATCAATGGTAGAACGGTACGGATTGGACGGCACCAATGAATTCGCGTTCGCATTCACGCGATTTGTTACCTTACTGATTTTCATCGGCCTTACGTTCGCGTTCTGCGTTCTCGCGTGGCGTGCGAAGTCGGCCGACGACATGCTGCGTCTATTCTTCGCCAGCGTGGCGTGGTTTTGGTTGCTGTCTCCAACTTTGAATCCGTGGTATTGGTTATGGGCGATGCCGTTTGTGGTATTTTCCAAACGACCGGCCGCATGGTTGCTACTGAGCGGCATGCTGCTGATGTACTACCTGCGGTTTTATTTCCAGAACCATTTTCCAGACGAAGTCGTGTGGCCAACGGAATATCGAGGACAACTGTTTTTCGATTTTGTGGTCCCGTGGATCGAGTTTTTCCCGGTCTTCGCTCTATTGCTATACCAAAGTTTCTTCGGAAGCACGCGGATCTTTGGATCAAGGCAGTCGCCGGCGACGAACGAATCGCTCGGTTGATCCACTGATCGTTTTGGACGCTGAAACGACGCTGGGCCATAAGCAAGTGACGAAAGCAAGTTCGAAAATCAGCTTAATTGCGTTTCATGATCGCGTCATCACGAACAGATTTGGCGTGCTCAAACAGATTAAAAATTTGCTGAGAGTCTGATCGTTCAACTAATTCGCGAACCTTGGCAAGTTCAGCCTGAAAGTGATCAAGGTTCTCGAGAATCGCCGCGCGGTTTTCGATGCATATGTCTCGCCACATCGTGGGATCGCTCGACGCAATCCGCGTGAAATCACGAAAGCCTCCCGCCGCGAACTGAAAAATTTCTTCGACATAATCCGTTCGCGAAACCGAGTCAACCAACGCGTAGGCCAACACGTGCGGCAAATGGCTCGTTGCGGCCAAAACGCGATCATGCTGCTCGACGCCCAAGGTTTTGATCTGGGCTCCTGCTGCTTCCCACATGGCGGTCACCGTAGCGACTGCCGACTTGGATGTGTTATCGAGAGGCGTGAGAATTACTTTGTGATCAACGTAAAGGTCTTCAACCGCCGCCGTGACGCCACTTTTTTCTCGGCCCGCGATCGGATGAGCCGGCACAAATCGAGACGGAACGGTTCCAAAAACTTCACGGGCCGCCTCAACGACAGACGCTTTCGAACTTCCCGCATCGGTCACGATTGCCTCGGGGGACAAATGACCATCGATCATGGAGAGAATCGACTTCATGGCTCCCAGCGGCACTGACAGCAGCACCACATCGGCTCCTTCAACCGCTTCGCCTCCGTCCAAGCAGTACTTGTCGATGACTCCCAGCTCGACCGCTTTCTGCAAATGTGCCTCATTGCGGCTGCAACCGACCACTTTCCTGCAATAACCGGCCTTTTTGAGCGCCAGAGCCAGTGAGCCACCAATTAAGCCGACGCCGAAAATCGTAAGTTGATTGATCATGTGATGATCTTAGCCTGCCGGTCGGTTTTTGCCGAGATAGCGGGAATCCTCGAAGAATTGAAAGGATTTCGCCTTCAAAACGTCCGACTGAACGAATTTAAACAGTTGTTTAATACACATGTTTACGGTACTCTTGCGGACAGATGCCTCGGTTTTCCAGTAACCGCATCTGAATTCGATTGCTTGTCTTCCTTTTTGCCTGTTGATGAAAAACGAATCTGCCAAAGAACGCATTCTCATGGCCGCCGGTCCGATTTTCGCGGCTAAGGGGTTCGAAACCGCGACCGTCCGTGAGATATGCGCCGCAGCGGATGTGAATGTGGCGAGCATTAACTACCACTTTGGTGACAAGAAGGGACTGTACACGCAGACGCTTTTTCTGGCTCGCGAGCTGCGGGAGCAGCAGGTGCCACTTCCAGTTTGGACCAACGATGAACCAGCGGACCAGAAACTAAGAAGCTATATCGAGCTTCTTCTACAACGCATCGTTGCGATGCGCACTGAGCCGTGGGAAGTGCGTCTTCTACTTCGCGAGGTCATGCATCCGAGTGACGCTGCGCCTCCGCTGATCGAAAATTACTTTCGCCCGTTCCTCGATCAGCTAATGAGCATCGTTGACGAGGTCGTCGGACAGCGACTTCCCGACCACCAGCGGCACCAAATCGGTTTCAGCATCATCGGCCAGTGTTTGCACTACCGGGTCTCGGGCGAAATGATTTCGCTAATGATCTCTGAGGACGAATACGAGAATCATTTTGAGGTTCAGGATCTCGCTGAACACATTTGGCGATTTTCCATTGGCGGACTGCATGGCATCCGCGACTCAATTACTCACAACCAGCGATCGATTGCCGATCAAGTCACTCGATGAACGTTTCCACTGAAGTCATGAACAAGAATCCAGCTCATTCCCGTCGATCTCGCGCAGTGACACAAGAAGCGGTCAAGTATTTGATCTCGTTTGTGATCGTCGCTGCCGGAATCATCGGTTTCATCGTGTTGAAATCGTTTCAAAAACCGCCCGTCACTCGACCGTCAACGTCGTTGGTGCCGCAAGTGGAAACCCGTGAAGTCGCAAGCTACGCCGGCCAGTTGGATATGGAGGTAACGGGCATCGTCGTTCCCTATCGCGAAATTCGTGTGGCAGCGGAAGTCGCAGGGCGAATCACTCGAAAAACGCCGGCGTGCGAGGCAGGTCAGTTTGTCCGCAAGGGCGAACTGCTGCTTGAGATCGACCCGGAGGAATACGGTCTGGAGATTAAAACACAGTCAGCAAATGTCGAACAAGCAAAGCGACGGATTGAAGAAAACGCATTGCAAATCGCTGGAGAAGAAAAGAACATCGAATTGGCGAAAGCGGATTTGAAACTCCAACAGTCAGAGTACCGCCGCAACGAACGTCTCAAGGATGCACTTTCGCGAAGCGAGGTTGATCGCTCACGACGCGCCGTCATCGCAGCCGAATCCGCGCTGACCTTGCGGCGAAATAACTTGACGGCTCTCAAGGCAGCTGCAACGAGGCTGGAATCGGCATTGGATGTGTCGAAGCGACAGTTTGAAAAAGCAGAAATGAACCTCCGCCGAGCTACCGTTGTGGCTCCAGAGGACGGTGTCATCGTCAACGAAATGGTTCAAGAAGGGGACTTCGTCGCTCGTGGGACGCAACTGCTCACTTTCGAGGACACTCGGCAATCAGAAGTGCTTTGCAATCTAACGCTGGCCGAACTGAATCAAATCCGGAAGAATGCGGCGGCCTTGGCCGGTCAGGGTAGCGACTCGTCTGAAGGCACGAACATCGCAGAAGGTGACCTGAACGCCGTTTACCGGCTTCCCAAAACGCCCGTTACGATCGAAGACCCAGCGAACCCGGGTGTCATTTGGGACGGGGTGCTAGAGCGTTTTGATGGGATCGGAGTCGACAGTGTGACCAAGACCATCCCGTGCCGGATCGCCGTGAAGAAACCGATCGTGGACACGGACGCGGGTCAGTTCGCGTTAGTCCGTGGCATGTTCGTCCGTTGCCGCCTTGAGTTTCAGATCTCGATGGGCGACGGTGAAAGCCCTTACCTTTCGATCCCGGAACAGGCTGTGCAACCAAACCATCATATCTGGACCGTCGTTGACAATCGACTGAAGCGAAAGCCGATCAAGGTGGTTGATTACGTTGCCACCGGACCATTAGGCGACTCCGGCCAAGGCTTTAGCAACGCGAGGCTGGCGATTATCGCTCGCACTGAACACGGGCCAAAAACAGGCGATCAAGTTGTTGTTTCGCCGCTGTCCCAACCGTCTGACGATAGCGAAGTTGAAATCGCGAGCTCTGGCCGCGCGACGAAAAACGATAACACGAACAACGGCCCCATCGAGTCGGCGTCAGGCTCCGGCAGTTCTGCCTTGGAGGATGTCCGATGAAGTCGATCGTCAAATGGGCAATCTCCAACTCGCCCGCAATGAACACGTTTTTGGTCGCCGCGTTGGTCGTGGGGACGATCAGCATGGTGGTGATGCGCCGAGAGGTGTTTCCGAATTTCGCGTTGGAGATCGTGCTGGTTTCAGTTCCTTTTCCGGGGGCGACTCCAGACGAGGTCGAAGAGGGCATCTGCCAAAAGATCGAATCGGCGGTCAATGGCGTCGAAGGCATCAAAAAAATCACTTCCATCGCGGGTGAAAACAATGGCTCGGTGGTATTGGAGCTGAACAGCAACGTCAAAGATGTGCAGCGAGTGATGAACGACGTTCGGTCTGAGATCGATCAGATCGCCAATCAATTGCCGCCTCGGGCAGAAGATCCCGAAGTGAAGCAGATCGTTTTTCGCGGGCCAGCAATCACGTTGGGAATTACCGGGCCGCCTCGCAGTTCCGATATGCCAGCTCTTCAAGCCGACTTAGCGCTTCGGGACCTGACCGAGGAAATTCGATCTGAACTATTGGATCTAAGGCCAACTCCGCCAGCAGACCCAGTCCGTGCCGCGTTCGCTTGGATGTATCAACCTCAAGGAAAAGCGATCTCGTCTGCCGAAATTGCAAACGAGCAACCGTACGAAATCAGCGTCGAGGTTTCCGAAGACAAGTTGCGAGAGTACGGACTGAACCTAACCGCGTTTGCCAACATTGTCCGCAACCAAAACGTGAACGTGCCCGGCGGCAAGATGGAAACCGTCAGCCAAGAACTGCTACTGCGTGGAAACAACAAGCGTGAAACAGGTTCCGAGATCGCGAAACTTCCTGTGGTCGCCAAACCCAATGGCGACGTGGTCACCGTCGGTGACATCGCGAACGTCGTCGACGGCTTTGAAGAAACGACTTCAGTGAACCTGATCGACGGGAAACCGGGCTTGGTCATCGAAGTTTCGAAAACGAACGACGAGGACCTGTTCACGATCGTCGACACGGTTAAGGAATACGTTGCCTCTAAACAGTTGCCTCCCGGTTATTCGATCCAGCTTTGGGGAGACGTTTCTATCGACGTGGTGGATCGAATCGATTTGCTAAGTCGAAACGGCACTCAAGGTTTGATTCTTGTCTTTGTCGTGTTGGCGATTTTCCTTGAGCTAAGACTCGCGTTTTGGGTGGCGATGGGGATCCCGATCTGCGTCTTGGGTGCCGGCTTCATCCTGCTGGTTACCGGCCAAACACTGAACATGCTATCCATGTTTGCGTTCCTGATGGCGTTGGGAATCGTGGTAGACGATGCGATCGTGGTCGGCGAAAACATTTTCATGAAACGGCAGGAAGGGATGACTCCCTTCAACGCGGCGGTTGCCGGGACCGTGGAAGTGTTGCCAAGTGTGACCGCATCGGTAACAACGACCGTCATTGCGTTCATGCCACTGATGTATGTATCTGGCGTCATGGGAAAATTCATCGCGGTGATGCCCGTGGCCGTGATCGCGATGCTGGTAATCTCGTTGTTTGAAAGCATGCTGATCCTGCCATCGCACTTAGCTCATGAAGACAATTTGTTCTTACGAGTTTGCGGAACCGTGCTGTACATCTTCAAACCACTTCTGTGGGTGTTCGAGTGGATCAATGGCAAGGCAGCCATTGGTCTGAACTTTGTTATCGATCGCCTTTATCAACCGTTGCTAAGTTTTTGCCTAGTCAATAAACCAATCGTGTTGGCCACGCTATTCACTAGCGCCGCGTTGGTCGCAGGAGGCTTTCTGGCGGGCTGGGTAAAAGTCGGGCTCTTTCCGAAAATGGACGGTCGCGAAGCAATCGCCACGGTCGCGTTTCCTGACGGGACTTCGGCAGCCTTCGCACGTGAATCAGCAGTCAATTTGCGTAAAGCGGCAATCGACATTGGAAATGAGATCGAGGAAGAAACGGGCGAGCGGATCATCGATGTGATTCACGAAGAAGTCGGCCAAACGGGCGACGCGATGCGTGGGCCGACGGGAATCACGCGAGGCAGCCACGTGTGCAGTGTTAAAGTCCACATGATCCCTCCGAGTCAACGGACGGTCACCGTCCGAAACTTCCTAGATCGCTGGCGTGAAGCGATCGACAAGATTCCGGGAGCCGAGGCGCTCAAGTTTGACGCTCGATCGATGGGGCCCGGTGGAGCTGCGATCGAATTCAAACTTTTGGCTTCGGATGACAGTACCGAATACCTTGAACCGGCGGTCGAGGAATGCAAACAGTATCTTGCAACCAAAGCGGGCGTCGTTGACATCGAGGATGATTCGAGGCAGGGAAAATGGGAGCTACACCTGAATCTCAATGAGCAAGGCAAGGCACTTGGTCTGCAAGAATCGACGCTTGCCGAAACCATTCGTTCGGTCTACTTTGGCGACGAAGTGATGCGGGTCCAGCGAGGCCGTCACGAAGTCAAAATCATGGTCCGGTATCCTCGGCAGGACCGCAAAGACATGGCAAGTTTCGAAAACATTCGCATTCGCGACAGCATGATGAATGAGCGTCCGATCTCAGACGTGGCGACGACCGATTTCAAACGCCAACTGGCTCAGATCAATCGATTGAACTCACGACGTTCGATCAGCGTTACGGCAGACGTGAAAAAGGAGGAAGCCAGCGCGTCGTTGATCTTCGCAGAAATGCAAAAGGACTTTATTCCTGATCTGATCAAACGCTACAAAGACGAATACGGCGCGAATTTGTCGGTCGACTGGCAAGGCGAACAAGCTGACAACGCGGAATCCATGAGCAGCCTGTTTTCTGGATTTGCGGTCGCGTTGCTGTGCATGTTCATCCTGCTAACGCTCGAGTTTCGATCGTACCTACAGCCGCTAATCATCATGTCCGTCATTCCTTTCGGCTGGATGGGGGCCATTGTTGGCCACGCGCTGATGGGGTTGGAGATCAGCCTGTTCAGTTTCTTTGGGATGGTTGCATTAACCGGAGTGATCGTGAATGACTCGATCGTGCTGGTGGACTTCATCAACCACCGCGTCCGGGCGGGAACTCCGTTCTTGGAGGCACTCACCAGCGCGGGCAAGCGACGTTTCCGGCCGATCTTGTTGACTTCGTTGACCACAGTAGCGGGTTTGCTGCCGATGCTGAACGAGCGATCCATGCAGGCTCAAGTTCTGATCCCGATGGCGGTCAGTCTAATCTACGGCTTGCTGGTGGGAACGCTGCTGATCCTGATCTTGGTGCCCGTTTTCTACAACATTTACGGCACGGTACTGGGATGGATGGGCGTTCCGCTGATCCCAGAAGATCACTCGGAGGGCGAGGAACCCCAGAAAATCGCGGCGTAGTCACCTGCGATACCAGCGTGCCGTGTAAAATCGCTTGGGGAATGGCCATAAAACCTCAGAATAACACCAGAAAACCCAGCTATCACGATTGAATGCCTGTTTGATTGCCGATAAAATCTGCTCTTTCAAATTTTTGATTTGATCCACGCCGGAAATGTCCGGCCGATCGGGTCAAATCCTCTGACGATCCGAACTCGGTTCGTCAAATTTTTACCTACGCAAACGGTGTTGCTCCTGCTTCAAGGTTCAACGGTCACAACCCTGTGACAGCCTAGTGCGGAAATTGCCGAAAGGAAACTTCTGTGGCAAATACTCTAGTTCAAGATCTGATCGATGCGGGCGTCCACTTTGGCCACCGAGCCAGTCGCTGGAACCCCAAAATGGCACCGTACATCTACGGTCGCAAAAACCAGATTCACATCGTCGACATTCGCGAGACCGTTCGCGGTCTGCTCCGAGCGAAAAAGTTCACCTCGCAGGTCGCTTCAGGCGGTAGTCTGATTCTTTTTGTCGGCACGAAGCGTCAGGCTTCTGCTGCGGTGCAGAAAGAAGCCGAGCGTTGTGGCATGCCTTACGTCAGCGAGCGTTGGCTTGGTGGTGCGTTGACCAACTTCCGCACCATTCGTAACCGACTTAGTCGCTTGGAAGAGCTGGAAGAGATCCGTGCCAGCGAAAAGATCGAAGGCTACTCGAAGAAGGCTCAGTCTTCTCTGAACCGCGAGTACCGCAAGATCTACCGCAACTTGAACGGCATCCGCAGCATGAACCGCATGCCTGAGTGCATGATCATTGTCGATCCAAACAAAGAAAAGAACGCGATCCGCGAAGCGAAGGCTTTGGGCATCACGACTCTGGCTTTGATCGATACCAACTGCGATCCGGACACCGTCGATTTGCCGATCCCGGGCAACGACGATGGTATCCGCTCGGTTGAGCTGATCATGCAGCACATGGCGGACGCTGTCCTTGCCGGTCGCAAAAACATCGTTGCCAAAAACGAAGGCGCCGACAAAGGCAAGGGCAAAGGCAAACCGGCTGCAAAACCAGCACCGGCAGCTGCTCCAGACAAAGACGCGGCACCTGCCGCCAGCTAATTTTGGCTAATCTGGACACGACGGGGCGTTCGAACGCTCCGTCGTGAATCATTTGTTTGCCACAACGTCTGCATTGGCAACATTTCTCGGAACTCGATGCCTAGTGCTTTGTCATAGCTTGAAGTTTGAGCTGGGTTTTACGGATAACAAAGCAAACTCAACAGCTTCCGACATTTGCTAACCCGAGAATTTAAAAGTCACAAAGCACTAGGTTCCGCTCTTACTTTCAACACTCACATTTTCAAGACTTGCGATAAGTCAAAAGTATCACAGGAAATACCATGGCAATTTCAGCAAAAGATGTCAGCGAACTGCGTAAAGCAACCGGTGCCGGAATGATGGACTGCAAAAAGGCGCTCAACGAGTCCGGCGGCGACTTCGACGGTGCGTTGGACTACTTGCGTAAAAAAGGTCAGAAAGTGGTCGCCAAGCGAGCCGACCGAGACGCCACCGAAGGCACCGTTGTCGCATTGGCCAACGAAGCTGGCGACAAAGGTGTCGTTATGGCACTCAGTTGCGAGACCGACTTTACGGCCAAAAACGACGTGTTTGTCGACATGGCCAAGAGCGTCGGCGCTTTGGCGATGGAAAAACTCCCCGCGACGAAGGAAGAGCTGTCCGCACTCGAATTGGACGGTGCTCCTGTCGTTGAGAAGCTGAACGGTCTGACCGCCGTCGTTGGTGAAAAGATCGAAGTTTCACAGTATTCAATGATCGAAGGCAGCAACATTGCGTCTTACGTTCACGCCGGCAGCAAGATTGGCGTGGTGGTTTCGTACAAGGACGGCGGCAAGGGTGACGAAGCGGCTCAGTTCTTCCGCAGCGTGGCCATGCACATCGCCGCGATGAGCCCATCGATCATGCGACCAGACGAGTTCGACGCCGACTTTGTGGCCAAGGAAACCGAAGCGATTCAGGCTCAGATCAAAGCTGAAAACGAATTGAACGAAGCCGAGAACTTGGGCAAGCCTCAAAAGAAGGTTCCTCAGTTCGTCAGTCGCTTGCAGCTGACTCCGGAAGTTTTGGCGAAAGCCGAAGAGGACATCAAGGCCGAACTGGCAGCCGAAGGGAAGCCAGAAAAGATCTGGGACAAGATTGTACCTGGAAAGCTTGAGCGTTTTATTTCCGACAACACGATGCTGGATCAAGAGCGTTGCTTGATGAGCCAGACGTTCGCGTTGGACGACTCGAAGACGGTCGAGCAAGCGGTTGCCGACTTCGCCGACGGAGCCGAATTGCTGGGCTACGCCCGCGTCTCGGTTGGCTAGACCCAACTGACTTCGTTAATAGTGAAAACAAAAGCCCTCACAGTCGTAAGGGCTTTTTTCGTGGATGCAGGGAAATAGCCCCAAGGCTCGGCCGGCCCATTTCCCGCCGCATACTGCGGTTGCCACACTGCCCATTGGCAAGACAAGAGGGAACACTAATCCTCACTGATCTTCACTAATCTATTTGATCTTCTCTTCAGGACCCAAAACTTCTTTAGTGCAGATGATTGGTGGTTCAGAGCTTTAACCACGGCTGGACCAACATCCTAATCCCATCCTCAGCTGAGATTACAAGCAGATCTGCAACGCCTTAAACTTAGGCTCAAGCCAACCAGCAAGTAAGCCAAAGCACCGGTCGGTTCGGGGACAGATGCGGCAGGGGCTGGAATAACGCTGAAGCGACTCAAACCCGGCCCCACCGAGGCATTTGGGTACAGCAACCGAAAATCTTCCGCCGTTCGGATACTCGGGTCGGCCGGCAACAATGGGCCAAGATCAAATGGGCCTCCTAATGGAAAGGGAGCGAGCGACACAAAGCCAAGCCCATCTGGCCCGCAGTTAGGTGTGCCCAATTCTGAAGCCGCATTCAGACTCTCGCACGTGAATGGCGCCCCGGTGAGCCCAAATACTTGCAGCCCGCTGTTGGGCCCAATCGACAAGTAGATACTGCCCGTGCCTGCTTCGTAAACGCCAATGATTTCGCCGTCACCCGGCGTCGGAATTGATCCTACATCCGGGAACTCGGTTCCGGGTGTTGGAGTCGTCGGTAGCGGAACGACTGGAAAACCGTCTTGTGCAAAACTAGGTAACGTTGTTGTGCAGAAGAATCCTACCAGTAGCAATAACGTGAATACGTATCGGTTCATCGTGGGCTCCAACTGTTAGTGAGTGAAGTCGTTAGCAAGCGACGTTTTTGAGAACTTTCATCGCTGAGAACTCTCACGGACAGAGTACCCGGCCGAAACAGCCGTGTCAAATTTTTAACAATACGTGATCGAACCAAAACCCCGGCAAACTCACGGGGGCTTTCTTCATTGATTTTTTTCTGTGTTGGGCAGGATGCTGACAGGCTTTGTAGATTCGATCGTAGCAGCGAACGATGCCGACGCCTTCGAAATCTAAATGCGAGTCACACGAATGTAGTCATCACACTTCGTGTGATGAGCCCAACACGTTCATCACACGGAGTGTGATGACTACTTGCCTATGACTACCAACCTACGTCGCCAGTTTTTTGTACTTGAAGCGGCGGGGTTCGTCTTCGCCGATGCCCAGTCGCTCGCGGCGCTGGTGTTCGTAGTCTTGGTAGTTGCCCTCGCACCAGTGGACGTAGCCGTCGCCCTCAAAGGCTAGGATATGAGTCGCAATTCGATCGAGGAACCAGCGATCGTGGCTGGTGACGACCACGCAGCCGGCGTAGTTCAAAATCGCTTCTTCGAGGGCTCGCAACGTGTCGACGTCCAAGTCGTTCGTTGGTTCGTCCAACAGCAGCACGTTCGAACCGCGGCGTAACAGCTTAGCCAAGTGGACTCGGTTTCGTTCACCGCCAGACAGCACACCGACTTTTTTCTCTTGATCGGCTTTGCGGAAATTGAAACGGTTCACGTAGGCGCGAGCGTTGACTTTTCGCTTGCCTATCTCAAGCGTGTCGTTGCCCTCGGAAATCTCTTGGTAGACGGTCTTGTCTGCATCGAGCGTGTCACGCGACTGATCGACGTAGCCCAGCTGAACGGTTTCACCGACTTTCAGAGTACCAGCGTCAGGCTCTTCTTGACCGGTGACCATGCGGAACAACGTGGTCTTTCCAGCACCGTTGGGGCCGATGATGCCGACGATCCCGCCCGGCGGCAATCGGAACGTCATGTCGTCCATCAGAATCTTGTCGCCAAAACCTTTGCGAACATTTGCCGCTTCGATGACCACGTCGCCCAAATGCTGACCGGCCGGAATCTGAATCTCAAGCTCGTCAATTTTGTCACGTTGATCTTCGGCCAGCATTTGCTCGTAGCTGTTGATACGAGCTTTGGATTTGGTCTGCCGCGCCTTGGGCGACATCTTGATCCATTCACTCTCTTTAGCCAACGCTTTCTGCCGCGCCTCGCTTTGTTTCTCTTCGACCTTCAGACGAGCCTGTTTTTGCTCGAGCCATGACGAATAGTTTCCTTCAAACGGATGCCCTTCGCCTCGATCCAGTTCCAAAATCCAGCCCGCGACGTTGTCCAAGAAGTAGCGATCGTGAGTCACCGCGACGATGGTGCCGTGATAATCTTTCAGCGTTCGCTCGAGCCAGTGCACGCTGTCGGCGTCTAGGTGGTTGGTGGGCTCGTCCAGCAACAATAAATCTGGCTTCTCCAGCAACAGCTTGCACAACGCGACGCGGCGTTTTTCTCCACCGGACAGCTTCGTCACATCGGCGTCTTTGGGCGGGAGGTTCATGACCTCGAAAGCGATCTCGATCTCGTGGTCTAACTGCCACGTGTTGGTGGCGTCGATTTGGTCTTGGACACGAGCCATTTCGTCGTACACCTTCTGCATTGCCGCTTCATCAAGAGGCTCGGCGCACTTGGCCGATAACTCGTTAAACCGATCTAACAGCGCTCGACGTGGAGCAACGGCTTCTTGAACGTTGTCCCAGACGTTCTTGTCGGGGTTTAGCTGGGGCTCTTGAGGCAAATAGCCAACGGTAAACCCGTCTGTTAGACGAGCCTCGCCATCATAGTCCTTATCGATCCCGGCCATGATCTTCAGCAGCGTACTTTTTCCCGTGCCGTTGCGACCGAGGACGCCGATTTTGGCTCCAGGATAAAAAGATAGCCAGACATTGTTCAGGACAACACGAGGACCATGCTTTTTGGTCAGGTCGACCATTTGGTAGATGTATTGTTTGCTCATTGCTTACGCAGTTTAAAGGGTAAAGGTTTTCAGGTTTCAGTTTTCAGTTTTCGGTGTTCGCTAAAACGTGTCGCATCAATTGTCGGTTTGAACAAACATTCCACATTCCACATTCCACATTCCACATTCCACATTCCACATTCCACATTCCGCATTCCGCATTCCGCATTCGAACTACTCCCACTCGATCGTGGCGGGTGGTTTGCTGCTGATGTCGTAACAAACGCGGTTGACGCCAGTGACCTCGTTGATAATGCGAGTCGACATTTTCGCCAGCACGTCGTACGGCAGGCGTGACCAGTCGGCCGTCATGAAGTCGTCCGTGTTCACACAACGAATGACCAACGCGTTTTCGTAAGTCCGAGCGTCGCCCATCACGCCAACGCTTTGCACAGGCAGCAAAACGGCGAACAGCTGCGATGTTTCGCGATACAAACCCGCTTGATTGATCTCGTCGATCACGATCGCGTCCGCTTCTCGTAGGACCGCCAACCTTTCTTCAACAACTTCACCAAGGCAGCGAACGGCAAGGCCCGGCCCCGGGAACGGATGCCGCCAAACGAGCTCTTCAGGCAAGCCAAGTTCAATGCCCAACCGCCGCACTTCGTCTTTGAACAGATCCCGCAACGGCTCAATCAGTTCGAACCCTAGCTCTTCAGGCAGCCCGCCAACGTTGTGATGCAACTTAATGGTTGCGGCCGGGCCATCGGGAGCCGCTCCGCTTTCGATCACGTCAGGGTAAAGCGTTCCTTGAGCCAAGAATTTCGCGTTCTCAATATGTTCGGCTTCTTCTTTGAAGCAGTCGATGAACGTGTGGCCGATCTTGGTGCGTTTCTCCTGAGGATCCGTGACTCCGGCCAGCTCGGCAAGGAAGCGGTCGGCTCCTTTGACCACATGCAGATCGGTTTTGAAGTGATTGGCGAACTGATCGACCACGATCTGAGTCTCACCTTTTCGCAGCAGTCCGTTATCGACCAAGATACAAGAAAGTTGCGATCCTATCGCTTTGAACAGCAACGCCGCGACCACAGACGAGTCGACACCCCCAGAAAGCCCGCAGATCACGCGGTTGTCGCCCACCTGTTTGCGAATCCGCTCGATCGCCTCGTCCGCGAAATCGCTTAGTTTCCACTTGCCTTGACAACCGCACACCTCGTACAAAAAGTTCTTCAGCAACGTCGCGCCGTGGGTGGTGTGAGTGACTTCGGGGTGGAATTGAAGTCCATAAACCGGTCGAGTCTTGTGCTTGATCGCCGCCACCGGACACGTATCCGTCCGAGCGATTCCAACGAAGTCATCGGAAACCTGCTGGACCTGATCACCGTGGCTCATCCAAACTTGAGCATTCCCGGGAAAGTCGTTAAACAGTGGGTCGGGCGTCGACACCTCGCAAAACGCGCGGCCGTACTCACGAGTTTGCGTGCTTTCAACTTTTCCGCCCAACGAATCACAGACCAACTGCATCCCGTAGCAAATTCCAAGAATCGGAATGTCAATCTCGAATAGGCTTGGGTCGCACTTCGGCGCACCGTCCTCATAGACACTCGCTGGCCCGCCCGAGAGAATGATTCCGCTCGGATTGTGCTTTGCAATCTGAGCCGCCGTGATGTCATGTTTGACGATCTCGCAGTAAACGCTCTGCTCGCGCACTCGTCGAGCGATCAACTGGGCGTACTGCGATCCAAAATCGAGCACCAGAATGCGTTCGGCGGTGGTCTGGGCCTCAGGCGTGGTTGCGTTTTCTACAGCGACGGTCATGTGGGCGTCCAACGGTATTGGCCAGCGCGTGGCCTAGTGCTTTGTGATGACGAAAATTCGGGTTGGCCTGCAGCAGAAACTATTTGATCGCAGTGCTAAACTTCACCGGTCAACCCATCAATTCAGGTGTGACGAAGCACTAAACTGCCAATTACAAAACCCGCCTCATTCGATCCAAGCGGAGAAGCGGGTTTCAATATCTGGATGGTTTCTTCGCCGCAGATTATATCGGTTTTCTAAACCGTTTCCAGCGACCCGCAAGACCGTTATTGCCATGCGAAACGTGCCAAATGTTGGCCGGGAAGTCCAAGTCGTATCGCCATGTTGTCAAACGGACGCTGCCCCGATACCGTAAAAGCCAAACCAAGTTTTCCGACAGCGGGCCAACATGAAGATCCTGATTACCAACGATGATGGCGTCCACGCACAGGGGATTATCCAGCTTGCCCGCCAAGTCAGCGAGGACGCCGAGGTGTTCGTCGTGGCGCCGCGGACCGAACAAAGTGGAATCTCGGGCGCGATGACGTTTTTGCGCCCACTGTTTCCGGTCAAACTGGGCGGCATCCGCGATTCGCGAGACAACGACATACCCGGTTACTCGGTCGATGGCACTCCGGTCGATTGTGTGAAGCTGGCGTTGTTTGACCTATGCCCGTGGAAACCAGACATGGTGATCAGTGGAATTAACGGAGGACTCAACGCCGGAGTCAACGTAAGCCACTCGGGCACCGTAGGGGCTGCTTTAGTGGGAGCGGCATTGGGTGTAAAGTCATTCGCTATCAGTGTGGAGTACACGCAGGAAGCGGACGACTACCGCCGCGCCGCGAAGATTGGATGGCCTCTGATTCAAAAGCTCGCCCAAGTCCCAACGCCAAACCGCACGGTCATCAACATCAACCTGCCCACGGTTGCTCTCGATGGCAACGCGGAAGTCGTTTCTGTTCCCGTCGAAACCGCGCCGATGGCTCATAAGTTTTCCAAAGGAATGGATCCCAAAGATCGCCCTTACTACTGGGCAACGTGTGAACCAGAGCCGGAACCTCACGATGTCGAGACCGATGCTGCGGCGTTGCTGGCTGGAAAAATTTCCGTTTCAGCGATCAACTCTGACCTCAACTTCGCTGAGGCTCAGGCATTGATCGCGGAGCAACTCCCAGCGGCTCGCCCATGATCGACAAGCAAAACAAACCGGCTAAAGTCGGCATCCTTACCGTTTCGGACCGCGCCAGCCGAGGCGAGTACGAAGACCGGGGCGGTCCTGCGATTGGTGACTACCTGAACGAAGTCCTAAGCAGTTCATGGGAAGCCGTCCCGCGCATTATCCCTGACACGCAAGCAACGATCGAGCAAACGCTAATCGAGTTAGCGGACGAACAGGGGTGCTGCCTGATCGTAACGACCGGAGGTACCGGGCCAGCAGTTCGCGATGTCACTCCTGAAGCCACCGAGGCCGTATGCGACAAAATGATGCCCGGTTTTGGTGAATTGATGCGCACCGTTTCGCTGCAATATGTTCCCACTGCGATTCTCTCAAGGCAAACAGCCGGCATTCGAGGCAACACTTTGATCGTCAATTTGCCCGGCAGCCCAAAAGCAATCGCGCAGTGTCTTGATGCGGTGGTTCCTGCGATTCCTTACTGCGTCGATCTGATCGAGGGCCCGTATCTTGAAACGAATCCTGATCGCCTGAAGGCATTCCGACCCAAGAAGTAGCTGGACAGCGTCACTTTCGCTGAGTGAAACCGATATTTGGGAGGGGAAGGCTCCGTCCGCCCCGCTTCGTTGGTTGAGCGTTTTGCTCCGTACGGCTCGGGCGGAGCCTCGCCCTCCCGACGACGCACTCCCCTAAAAACTACAGCGGAATTGAAAAACATGGCGCTGTCCAAGTAGGGCCTCACTTTGCGGCAGCGTTCAAGCCAACTTCAAAAGCGTTCCGTTCAGTTCAGCTTCAGTCGCCTAGGAATTCCCACTGATCGAACACCGCCGCCTGCCCAACCTTGTTTCCTTGAGCGTCGAAAACGTTCCAGATGATGGCGTCTTGAATTTCGAATCGTCGACCAGAACCAGAAATCCTGATCCCGCTGTAGTCAGAAATGTAGCCCTCGCTAGCAGCTCTCTCAAGCATTTCCGCCCGATTGGACCGATGCTCGGGCTCCGCTGATTGATGTGATCGCAACTTCAGGAACTCATCCCACGAGTAGTCGAACAACTTCTGACCGGCAAGATTTGCGAACGTAAACGTCGGGTCGACCGCTCCGTCGTGGCTCAATACGACCGCCGGTAATTCATACACAGCCCGGGCAATCTGCACGTCGGGCGTGTCATCGAGAACGTCAACCAATCGTTCACCAACGACTCGCTGGTACGAATCGACGATCCGTTTCGCCAGCGCGACTACGTTCCGATCAGCAAGCACATCCGAATGATTCATTGGTAAAGTTTAACGCGCAGGTTGAGTCTGCCACATCTGACCATTGTCGCGGATGTCAGCATATTGTTGGAAAACACGATTCAAACAATCGATCAGTTATTAAGGGGACGAAACAATCTTGATGAGAAGGACATCCAGCGATGGCATATATCAAATACTCACTGCGTCGAAACCGCCACAAATTAGTGATGATCGGATGGGCGGCGGTCGGCTTTATCCTACTGTTCTGTATTTTGACTGTCCAGTTGTCCGCCACCGAGGGCCAGTCAACAACGCGGCTGCAATCGGCAAAACCACTGCCTGCACCTGCGTTGGGGACCTTCAACCCGATCGATGAACAAGCGACGCCACTGGAACAGGTTGAGAAACCTACGTCCAGCAACAGCAAGATTCCAGTCATTCCCGACTTCCTTGTGACGTCCAAAGCCAGCCAAGCTTCGCACACATTCCCGACCAGCTCCGCGGGCGTCGACTCGGTGCCCCCGCCATCTCCCGTCGTCTATCCTAACCACGCGTATTCAAACAACGTTTATCCCAACAACACTTACACATACGAGACTCAAAATCTGGCACCCAATCCAGCGATCTCGCAGGACGCGATCTATTTACAACAGTCGCCCGCGACGGGCGATGTAATCTATCAGGAATCGCGCGCGATGCCGCGCAGCAACTATTTTGGTGTCGGGCCGGATGAAGTGTGCGATGAGTGGTCGGGGTTTTGCGATTGCAAACAAAAAATGTTCACCCGACGGGGAGAACCATGCAGCGACAAAGACTGTCGTTTTAAACGCATCCGCAACGGTGATGATTGTGGCTGTGGCAACTGATCGAGGCTAGAACACCGCGGTTTGCGAAGCTTGCTCGAACTGTTTCGTAAGCCACTCGTTGGCGGCCAGAAAAAGCCACACTCCCAGCGACTGGCTTTGCGCCTTGAAAAAGGCTCGCCCAATCTGGCCGGATCGGACGCGTTTGCTCAACGACGAATCTAGCTCAAGCGTCGCCGTTAACCTAGGCGAAAGCAACTCCATCGAGGAACCATTCTCGTTGGATTCATCGCCGGAAGCGGTTGGTCTTACCGGCAATGGGCCGTTGACGTGAGCACACAGTGAAAGGTGTGACGGAGTGGATGATGCCGTTGGGTCAATCTTGTTGATTTTTGATTCGAATATTTGAATGCCCGGTACGACCACGCGAACCGTCGCGTCTTCGTTTTCTCTTAACGATTCAATATCTTTCTGATCTACCGAAATCACGACCTCTTTGCGATCTCGTCTGGCCAATGTCAACAAGGGATCGCCCCGCTTCGAGAACCTGTTGATCGAATTCTTCAAGCCTCTGCGAAACACGAAGCCGTCAAAGTCGGCACGAACAATCAAGTTGTCCACCTGCTTTTGCTTCTCAGTTGCTTGATTCATTAAGCTGGCGTAATTGTTCAGCTGCGACTGAGCGAGGGAAGTTTCTTGTTTTTGTTGATGAATTCGCGACTGAATTTTTGCTTCGGTTGCTTCACGAAGTAAACGATCCATCTCCAGAGAAAGCTGAGGATTGCTCATCACAATCATCGTCTCTCCAGCGCTTACGGCTTGTCCGTCTTCGACCAAAATTTCACGGACAAACCCGTCGGCTCCTGCTCGGATGACGGTTTCATCTCCAAATTGAACGATTGCGGGAGCCGATTTGATTGCTGGGGCTCGGAAAAAGGTAAACATCCCAACCAGCAAAAGCAGCGACAGCCCGCAGCTGAACATGGTGCGAGATCGATTGATTGGATGCTTGGCGGCAGCACCAAAAAGCTGTTGATACTGCTGAAACAGGGGCATGCCAAACCACAGCACGACTCCGACGGCCGCCAAAATAATCCCAGCACCTTGAAACAATACGCTGGACGCAATCACCAATCCAACACTGATAGAAATCTTCCAGAAAAAGGCTAGGCAGCCGTACCCTGCAACGATTCTTAGCTCATCTTTACCGCAAATATTCTTGGCGATTGGAAGTCCAAAGAACAAGCTCTTCATTCGATCCGCAAACCACTTGGTGCCCTTCGTGTACAGGTTTGGAATATTCAACAGGTCGGAAAGAATGAAATAGCCGTCGAATCGCATCAACGGATTCGCATTAAAAAGAATCGTCGTCACGCTCGCCATTAAGAAGGTTTGAAACGCGATATCGGCCACTAAACCCGAGCTTTTGCCCCAGACGATCAGAGCCACAAATGAGATCATTAGCTCCACATACATCCCCGCCGCCGCCACGATAATCCGTTGCCATCGATTGGAGAATCTCCACATCGAAGTCACATTTACATAAGCCATCGGGGTAAATAGTAAAAACAGGACTCCCGCTTCAGGAACGTCGCCTCCATAACGCTTGCATGCGATTCCGTGAGCCAATTCATGAATGACTTTTAACGCCAACCACAAACCAATCATCCAAATCCAGCGGCCTTCCGACAGAATTCCAGCCGATGCGGAACCAAGGTCTGACCAGCGAGTCAACACAATCCATCCCGACATCGCGGCCAGAACCAACCAAATCATCAACACGGACCAGTGAAAGCACCAATGGCACCATGGCTGCAACGTATCGAGCAGTCGGTTAGGGTTAAACAGCTTTGTCTTAAACGAGATCGGATTGACCCATCCCATCAATTTAGCCCGATTGAGTGATCGTTGTTGCGCGTTCAAGCGAACGGAACTGTCCATGGCGTCGCTGTACGCAAGATTGGATTGGACCAGCCACTGAGCCACCGTCACGCCGCGTTGCGTTAACAAGTCCAAAGCTTCGATGTCGGATCCCTGACCGGCAACCGAGGCATTCAGCTCGATCGCAATTTGCTCAACCGATGCTTTCCCATCAACCGCCGCAACAAAATCGTACTCGCCCATTCCAACTTGGAAGAACTTTCCCCGCGCGACATCTTCGATGACAACGAACTGTGCTCCCTTAATCGTCCGCTTTTCGAACTTAAGGCCCGGGCGTAGCGTCAGTACAAATTGCCGCCATGGGTCCTGAGCCGCCGGCGAGTTGCTTGCCGAATCCTGATCAGGCTGTTTCTCTAAGGGACTGCTCATAGCATTACCACACCGTCCAGTAGCGGACTGTTTCCCACGGACGGTGGAACAGACTCCAACCCAAACACGCACGATTGGAACGAATCTTGGCAGTCCCTTCCATGCCCGGCTTGAGCTTCATTTCTTCGTTCTCGATTTCGACTTCAGCAACGAAAACCGCTTTGTCGTTTACGATCTCGGTGCTTGGGAAAATACACTTTACCGTTCCGGTCCAAGAACGAAACGGAAAGGCGTTAAGCTTGATATCCACCGGCATCTCAGGTTGAACGTACCCGACTTCCGATTGATCAATCGCAACTTCGACCAACATCCGATCAAGCGGAGCGACTTCAAACACCGTCTGCCCCATCTCCAAGGGAGCACCTTCCACTTTGTCCAAATCGCCAGCAACGATCAGCCCATCGATGGGGCTGCGAATTTCAAGGTTCTTGAGCTGCTCGGTGAGCAAATCAATTTTTGCTTGATGGCGCCGCATTTCACTACGCGCAATCTGAGACTGTGCAACTTCACCTTGAGCCAATGCGGTGTCTCTCTTTTTGCGGGCGGCGGCCAGCTCTGCTTCGATTCCGAGTAGCTCAATCTTCAGATTCCCGCCATCCATTTGAGCCAACACCATGCCCTCGGTCACGACGTCGCCTAACTTTGCGTCGGCGTGATCAAGAATTCCATCGTAGGGAGCAGACAGGAACCGCCGCTTCACTGGCTGAATGGTACAGTCGCACGATATTCTATACGGGAGTGGCAAGCACAGCACGATTGCGGCAGCAGCAAGCCCAAGCAACGCGTTACGAAACCAGTTAGCCGACTTCCACTGTTCAATCTTTCGCGAACACCATTCTTTTGGTCCTTGGTTGGCGCGGGCGACAATGTCTACATGAGCACCAAGCATCTGGGTCGTTTTTTCAAACTGTTCAATCGTAGCTTGGTTCTGCACCCTGTCAGCGTTGGTGACGATCAGCACACTCGCGGACACGGATCCATCTGCTCGTTTAAGCGGTATGCTAACGCACCCATTCGCTTCATGGGTTTGACAAAAATGTTGAAGTGCATTTTGCGCTTCCACCGCTACTTCGTTCGCACCCGGCTCGGCAGGCTTCAATGGAAACTGCACTGTCCGTCCCAATCGGCCTCCGCATGAGCAGGCGTCCGTCATGTCACGGGTCCAATCGGCCGCGTCATCGATTTGCTCAACGTCTGAAACCGCCGCCAGTCGGAACGTGTCAGCTCCTTCGGCCAAAGACACGGCGACTTGGTCTGCCGACAAGTGTTTTCTAAGTTGATTACACAGCACAAGACATGTTTGCTGAACGTTGTCAGTCTGCCCCAACGAAACAAATGCGGACAAGATTTCATTCAGCTGCTTAATTCGTGACTCGGCAACGGCCACATGCTTCGATGAGAACCATGCCGCAGTTGCTTGAGCGATCATGCTCATTAGCCAACTTTGACGAACTACCGACTGTGATTCCGTGGAGAAGCACGCCAACCAAACTCCTTTTGGTTGGAATTCAGCTTCTGATAGATGCTTCCCAACAGGAGTGACCACCAACTGTGCGTTTTGTTGGAACAGAATCGAACGCTGCAATCCGCTGGTGATTACATCTGGCACCATCGAGTGAGCGTGGTCTTCCACCAACGGCCAAACCGGATCGTCGTCGCGATTGGGAACCGGATGAAACTGTGTGCACTGACCGGTTTCGGTTGGCACCGAGAACCACAAGCCCACGCAGTCAGACTGACCGTGAATGATTTCCGCTAAATAGCAAATCAAATCGGGCATCGTGGCCTTACTGGCAACGGCCTGCCCAAGCAAATGTGACAACGCGTCCGTTTCGCCCCGCACGGGCGTTTGGGCCGCGGGTTGATTTGGACTTTTCTGAGGGGAACTTTGTGTGAAGCTGTATGCGCTCATGACTTGGGAACTTCACCAGAACCTAACCCAAAGTTGGGCTGACCCGACGCCTCGTAATCTGTTTGTTATAGCTAGTGTTTTACCCACCTTAGTAATGGGTTTGGTAACGCACGAAGGAGGGAGCAAGCGACTGAATTGGCCGATCAGATTTTGAGCGAGCAGATTTCTCCGCTTCGAAGCGAGTTGTCAGGATTTTCAATCACCAACTTCAACTCGACCGTTCCACTCTGAGCATCGGTGACGACTCCAACGCGATAAACTTCGCCCTTTACGACGCGTCCGTTTTCCAATTCGATTTCAAGCGTCCCCCCGACTTCAAACTGATCCACCTGCGAACTTGGCACCATGAACGTGGCAAGCAGGCGATCCACCTGAACCAGCGTTGCAATCTCTGGCTTCAATGGAGAAATAAACTCGCCCTCTTGGCGGTGAAGTTTCGCAATCATGCCATCAAAAGGCGCATTGATTCGTCGTCGATCCAGCAACACTTGTGCTCGTCGGTGTTCGATTTCGCGCACAGCTTTCTCTTCGCGTGCAGAGAGCAATTGGGCTTCCGCGATCGAGAGTTCTAGCTCCGCTCGAATCAGTTCGCTATCTCGAGCGTGCCCTTTGCTGGCCAGCTCTCGCAGACGTTGAGCAACGGTGCGCCGTTTCTGCAGCGTCGCTTGCGCCGCAACCATTTGACTTGAATTGTTTGCCGTCTGATTCGCGATCTCTAGCTGCAATTCTTGGACTCGGGTATCAAGGCTGGCAATGACGTCTCCTGCAGAAACGGCTTGCCCCTCTTCCACACTAAGTTTTGCGATCGCCCCAGTTTCGTCACTCGAAAGCTGGATCGTTCGAAACGGTTCCGTAAAACCATCGATCTGAGCGCTCGCCACCGAGCCAATCAGAACGGAAAGTACTAAACCAAAAAACAACGCAACAATGTGCCGCGGGTTGAATGACATGTCTGCTGTAAATGGATGATTCATATCCAACATTCATCTTCTAAGGTGAGGGTATTTTGATGCCGTCCAAACAGAGGCATTCCTCTAAAACGTAGGTCACTAAATCCCGTTGTTCGCAGAGTCCAACGAATTTTGGTCCCGCTCCCAAAGGACAAGCGTATATTCCGCTAAAATCGTCACAAACGGACGCGTCCCGCCCTAGCGGATTGCGACCATGGTTGGTTTGACGCACTTTTGAAACCAAGGTCTCACCGCTAGAATCGTCTCGTTGGAAATAAACCCCTTTCACAATTTGGGAAACGTCGATGTCGCTTACCGAATCCACCATGCTCTCACTTGGCTCTCCAGCCCCCGATTTTTCGTTGACGGATACCGAGGGACGAAATGTCAGCAAATCCGATTTCGATGGGAAAGCCTTGCTGTTGATGTTTTTGTGCAATCATTGCCCATACGTGAAGCATGTGGCTCCGGAAGTTGCTCGACTCGCTAAAGATTACGCTGGTTCAAATTTGGGCATCGTTGCGATTCAAAGCAACAACATCGAAGAGTACCCGGATGATGGCCCGGAACCAATGAAACAAGAAGTTGCCGATCGAGGCTACGTGTTTCCATACTGCCTAGATGAAGACCAGTCGGTTGCCAAAGCCTATACGGCAGCGTGCACTCCCGACTTTTTCTTGTTCGATTCAAACCACGAATTGGCTTACCGCGGGCGGATTGATGCAACGCGTCCAAATCGAATCAAGTCCGGTGTCTACGATTCATCCGGCAACGAACCCGACGGCAAAGACTTGCGAGCCGCGATTGACGCAGTGCTCAACGGAACCGATGCCTCAAGTGACCAATACCCTTCGCTGGGGTGCAACATCAAGTGGAAGCCCGGAAACGAGCCGAGCTACTTCAAGTAATTTGCCGGCTTAGGCTTTGTCCAAAAACCGTAACCGGACTCGCCAGAGTTCGGTTGCCCGTTCGTCGATTCCCGAAGTCTGGCGACTCCGGCAACACAAATATCCCCGCAACTTGACTTTTGCGACAAAACCTAGTTAGACAGAGCCAGTTTTGCAATTTCACCGTTGTTTTTGCCGCAGTGTGTCGTCGGGACGGGCGAGGCTCCGTCCGAGCCGCGCGGAGCAAAAAAGCTCAACCATCCAAATGGGACGGACGAAGCCTTCCCCTCCCAACATCGGTTTCATTCATCGAAAGTGGCGCTGTCCAACTAGTCCGAAACAATCTCCTCCAACGCCGAG
>CALFUT010000056.1 GCA_937929805.1 uncultured Pirellulaceae bacterium | reverse complement strand
CGCCAATGAAAGTGGTACGTGAGCTGGGTTCAGACCGTCGTGAGACAGGTCGGTCCCTATCTGCCGTGGGCGTACGAAACTTGAGGAGGTTCTTCTTTAGTACGAGAGGATTTGGAAGGACGAAGCGCTGGTGTTCCAGTTGTCACGCTAGTGGCACGGCTGGATAGCTATCTTCGGAAAAGATAAACGCTGAAAGCATATAAGCGTGAAGCTCTCTCCAAGATTAGGTTTCGTTGCAGCTTGCTGTGAGAGTCCCCTGAAAGACGATCAGGTTGATAGGCCATATGTGTAAGTGCAGTAATGTATTCAGCTAAATGGTACTAACGGACGAAAGCTTGACCACATATATCCAGATCTCTTATATTTTTTGAGACTGCCTTGTGAAAGCAAAGCAGGTGTCTGAGTGGTCAGACAAATTTTGAAGACGATTGTTGAGAGACATCGTCGGCGCTGTTCAAGACAGCATTAGGGTTACGAGTCGTTCGAAAGAACAATCAACGCCTGTCATCTACATCACACCATAATTGTTGTTTCAACAAAGAAGTCATGCTCTAAGTTGATTCAATTGTCAGGATACAGGCTGTAACGGGCGAATAGGTCGTTGCAGTCTCTTCCGGCGAACATATTTAAGTGGTCACACCTGTTCCCATCCCGAACACAGTAGTTAAGCACTTAAAGCCGATGATAGTACTGCAAGTGCGAAAGTAGGTACCGCCGGATTTATATGATCCCGCTCACGAGTAAACGTGGGCGGGATTTTTTTATGCGCTGATTTGATCGTTGCTCGTTTCCTAAAAAGCTGCCAGTCGAAAAGGAAGCCCAATCGAAAGGGTTTACTTTTGAGCTGCTGGCGGGCGATGGCGCGTGCCGTGACATTCATTCCAAGGTCCGCAAAGGGGAAGTGGTGTTGGTTACAGCTGCCGTGGGATATCATCCGCTGAGATCGCCGTCGCGTTCAGTGACTTTGGTGGTGGCAGCGGCGCGATAGCGGTTGCAAAGCCAATCTGTCATTCGCAATTCCACATGCGAACGGTTTTCGAATCAAGCCAATCGCCGACCGCAGCATCAAACGAAAGAAAATGATCTGACCGTAAATGATGTTCGAACGCCGCTCTATCCGTGTATTTTTCGTACAAGAAGCAAATCGTGGGCGATTCAGAACTGAAACAGACGTCGAACTGGTGGCATTCGCTTTCATTCCGCAAGGAATCTTCGGCTTGCTGAATCATTCGGTCACGAAAATTGGACAGATGATCGGGTTTAACGGCGAACTCGACAGTTAAAACGAACATGGAAACCCCTCATGGCGGCGTCTGGACAATGGATTAAATCGAAACTCTTAGGTCGGAAATCGCTCTCGAAGGTCTTGGCACTGTGCTTCAGATAGCGGGCGGATGTTGTGACCTTGCAGCATTAAGAATAGCTTTGCCGTCTCTTCCAACTCTTCCGTTGCGTAGACCGCCGCATCAAGCGTTTTTCCAGCGACAACCGGACCGTGATTTGCTAACAGTAAACTATGGGCATGTTGGGCATGGTCAGCAACGGCTTCGGCCAACAGCCGATCACCCGGTGCAAAGTAAGGAACCAAAGGCAAACGCCCTACTCTCATCACGTAGTAAGCCGTCATGGGCGGCATAAGATTGTCTGGGTTTGCGTCCGCGAGGCATGACACAGCGACGGAGTAGGTTGAGTGCAAGTGCACGATTGCCTGCGATTCTTGCCGGACGCTGTACATTGCATGATGCAAAAACGCTTCCTTGCTAGGTTTGTCCCCCGAAATAAGATTACCAAGTGAATCAATTTTCGAGATTCGATCTGGATCGATACGCCCGAGGCACGAATTGGTGGGTGTGACCAGTAGCCCGTCGGGCAATCTGACACTGATGTTCCCTGTCGCTCCGCCGGTCAATCCGCGATCGAACAGCGATTTGCCGTGCATTGAAATTTGCTCGCGCAATTCTCGCTCAGATGAGGCCGTGTGGTTTGTCATGGTAGCATATCCAAGGCTTTTTTGAAAAAATTGTCGTCACCAAAATTGCCAGACTTGAGCGCGATCGCTAGGGCCGGATCGCCATCGGACTCTGTCCACGGGACACCCGCGCAGATCTCGGCACCGATCTTCAGTCGCTTGATTTCCAATGCTTTGACCACTGCCCCTGACGTTTCACCGCCGGCAACAATTAGACGCCGAAATCCGAGTCGTTGGATCGCCGTTTTGGCAACAAACGCATGAAAATTCTCGATCGCCCCGCAAACCGAATCTCGACCAAATTCGCGCTGCATTCGTTCCACGGTCTCGTCATTGGAAGTCGAGTAAACCATTGCAGGACGTGTGTTTTCATCACCAATCGAATCGATCCAGTGCATGCAATTTTTCTGATGAGCCGACGGATCTCGCATCAACTGAGCGACGTCGATTTCGAACGACGCGAACTCACTTAACGCATTTTGAACTTGGCGACGGGTTGCCCTCGAACAACTACCTGCCAAGACAAGGCTTCTGCCGGTTATGTTAGGGATCCTTGGTTTCACGGCTGACGAGGTCAGCAGGCCGCTATTTCGCCAAGCTTCGGGCAGGTACCTCCCGATTCCAGACCCGCCGGTCACCAATCGCATTTCCTTGACCGCTTCTGCAAGACGCCCAAGATCGGAATCATTGCAACAATCGGTGACCAACAGCCGAACGCCGCTATCGACGAGCCGCTGAATTTGAGCCTCAATCGCCGCGCTGCCGGCATGAACCACATCAAAGTCTACCAGCCCCGTCCGATTGACCGACTGCACACCCAGAAACCGAACGATGTCACTATCGGTCATCGGGTTAAGTGGATGATGCTCCATGCCGGAATCATTTAGTAGGCGATCTCCAACAAACAAGTGACCTCGGTAAACCGTTCGCTGATTCCTTGGGAACGCAGGGCACACGATCGCAGCACCTTCGTTCAACTGTTCGAGTAACGCGTCAGCGACCGGACCAATGTTTCCTTGCGGCGTGGAATCAAATGTCGAACAGTATTTGAAAAAGAACCGCTGGCATCCGTACTTCTGCAACGTGTCAATCGCTGCCATCGACTTCGCGACCGCATCCTCCGCCAAGATCGATCGAGTTTTCATTCCTACGACAACGGCATCGCAATCCACATCAGCCAGTTCCTCAGCGGTGGGGATCGACAAAAACTGGACCACACGCAAGCCACCCTGAACAAGGTTGATCGCGAGGTCGGTCGCGCCGGTTACGTCATCGGCAACGCACCCTAACCAAGCGGGGGAACCTGCCGAAGTTTCAGCTATATCAGGATCAAACTTAGCCATTGGCTTCATCCTCAATCGCAATCGCGCGAATGGGTGACCCATCGCCGCCCGTCACGCTTAATGGCAGGCCAATAAACTTAACAACGGGCTGGCTTAGCCGATCTAGGTTCGCCAGACCTTCCACGATCAATACGCCGCCGGTAAAGAGTGTTTGATGAACTTCTGTCAGCTCTTGCATATTGTTCACGTCTGCGACCGAGGGCCCCTCGACACCAATCATGGCGACGTTGCGATTTACTAGCCAACGGGCCAGCTCGATGGAAATTCTCGGCAGTTGGTTCCGGTACGCGTCGGTTCCGTACTGCTTGTACCAATCGGTTCGAAACAGCAAGCGACTGCCCGAGTTGATTTGATCATGGTAGTCCCTCAAATCATCGACAGTCGTCAAATGAGCCGGCTCGGTCGGTGCAAGGTTAATCACCAACGCCTCGCCAACGCACACCTTTAAACACTGTTGATCAATCGTGTCATGCCCATTGATAAAATGAGCAGGAGCGTCCATATGGGTGCCACAGTGCGAATACAGTTCGAGAGTCGTAGCATTCCAGCCGTCGGTTTCCAGCTTTCGGGCGGCCGTTACGTTAACGCCCCGCATTTGATTGTCGATCGGCAATGATAAATCGATGATTCGCATGCTATGGATTCTCCCACGTTCCTGACTTCGCCGAACGATACATCGCTTCCTGAACGGCGATGCTTTTCAGGTAAGACGGTCCATCGGTTTCGAAACGATGATCGCCCGAAACTAGCCCATCAACAAAGTGACGCTGCGCGGCGTGAACACAGTCTCCGGCAAACCCATGGGTTGACGGGCTGTAAGGGTGTTTCCGTTCGGTCTGCCCCAAAGGTTGAATTGTAATTCCTCCGTCATGATGCAGTCGAAGCGAGCCCCCGTTGCAGTCAACTAGCAATTCCCCAAAGGTATAGCGAGGATTGTCGGCAGTTGACTCGTTGAACCGACTGGAATCATAAATTCCTTGACCGCCGTCGACGAAATCCATGACGGCAACGCCCGTGTCCTCCCCGGCGATGACCGGATTAAGCTTCCGCAGGCTGCACCAAACCCGGTCAATCTCTCCGCCCAGAAAGCGAAAGGTGTCAATGGTGTGGATACCCGACTCAAAAATCAGCAGTTTGTCCATCGTTCGGAAATACGGTTGCCGGTCTAGGTAGGCATCCTCGCCCCAGCCATCGCCCATTCGGATCCTCGCCGAAAGCGTCAGCAGCTGATTGCCGACGACTCCCGTTTGCAACAGTTTTTTGATTTCTCGATACCACGGCTGAAAACGAAAATTCTCATGCACCATAAACGGCACCGATGCAGATTCAGCCAAAGCAACAATTTCCGCCGCCTCGTTGGCCGTTGGTGCCAGCTGCTTCTGGCAAATCATCGCTAGACCACGATCGGCAACTTCTTGAACAATCGCTTTGTGAGTATCGGGTCGCGTGACGATGTCAACGAAATCAAGCTTGTCTGGACCTTGGGCAACTTCATCGAGCATCCGGCGATAGTCATCGAAAGCGTGAGGAACATCGAACTCAGTTGCCAGCGACCTAGCCCGATCTAGATCCAGATCGCAGCAAGCGATCAGCTTGACTTCTGGGATTCGTGACCACGCGTCGAAGTGGAAACGGCTAAAGTAACCGGTGCCAATGACGGCGCCTCGCAGTTGCGGTTGGTTGCCGGACATCAATCGACCATGCCTTCCCGGTTGGTGCCAGACAACGGGCGGTCTGGACGTATGAACAACCAGCACACAATCGCGACCAAGTTCAAAATCGCGGCCAGATAGAAGAATGGTTCGGGGCTCGCGTACCAAGACTTTAAGTAAGGATAAGCGATCGCGGTCGCAAAAGCGCCAATATTGCCCGCCATGTTCATCGTCCCCGATACCGCGCCGGCGCTTTTGCCGCCGATGTCAACACAATAAGACCAAGACGGGCTGAGCGTCATGTCGGCGCCTAGGACGGCCAATGTTAAAAACGCGATCGTGGATATCGCATCGGTCATCTGCAGGCTGAGGTACAATCCGACAGCGGCAAGCGAGAAACCGATAATGGCCGGAACTCGCCGAGAGAAAATAATTCCTCGCCGGACAAACAGAAAGTCAACCAACCACCCGGAGGACCAGTTTCCAATCGCTCCGCCGATAAAGGGAAGCGAGCACAACAGGCTCGCGTTGACGGAAGTCAGGTTGTACGTGTCCTTCAACCATGGAAATAGCCAAGTGAGGCAAAAGAAGAAAGTAAAGTTGCTGCAAAAATATTGAACCATTGCCAGCCAAACCGAACGGCTGGAGATGATCTTCGAAAAAGGAATTATGTCATCGACATTTGTGGACACCTTTTGTCGGTTGGCGACGATGTAATCTCTTTCTTCATCGGACACCAGCGGATGTTCGGTTGGGTCATCGCGGAAACTGAAAAACCATGCCACGGCGAAGACAATTCCCATGCCGCCCAAGATGTAAAAAGCATTTCGCCAGCCTTGCCACGCGATCAACGCGGTCATCAGTGGCATCGCCAAGGCGGCTCCCAAGCGGGAAGCCGAGAAGTTGATGCCGGTTACAAGGCCCCGCTCGCTGACCGGATACCAGTTGAGCGTCGCACGGGCCAAGCCGGGAAACGCACCCGCCTCAGCGGCACCGAAAACAAATCGCGCGATCATCAAACTAATAAAATTGGTCACCGCACCCGTCACCACGGTCAGCACCGACCACAGGAAGACCACAACGCTCAGCATGATCCGTGGCCCAGATCGATCTGCCAGCGTGCCAGTGGGCGTTTGAGCCAACGCGTATCCCAAAGTGAAGATTGCCATCGCCCAACCCCATTGGCCGGAAGTCAATCCGAACTCCGTCATCACATCGTCTTTGGCAACCGAAATACACGCCCGATCAATGTATAGCAGCAACGAAAGGCAGAAGGTTAAAGCGACCAGAAGATAGCGAGTAGGCATTGTTTTACCTGTAAACGGGGTGCCTTAAAATGATGCGCCGAAGGTAGTCGATTAGCCAACGAGTTCGTCACCCGTTAGCCAGTGTTAGCTTATTGGCTTTTTTAATTGATGGACTTCGCGAGCGCCTCGGAAATGAGATCGGTCATTGTTTGGGTCGAAAGCTTGCCACCCATGTCCGGAGTTCTATTCTTTGGATACGCCAAAACACTGGCGACAGCGGCATCAAGCATCTTGGCGCCACGTTGAGTCTCGGGGTGACCCAGCCATTCGAGCATCATGGACGCTGATAGAATGGTGGCAACCGGATTCGCCTTGCCCTGTCCAGCGATGTCAGGCGCAGAACCGTGCGACGGTTGAAAAACGGCGGCCGTTGCTCCAATGTCACCCGAAGGAGCCATCCCCATGCCGCCTACCAGCCCGGCAGCCAAGTCCGACAGGATGTCGCCAAACATATTTTCGGTCACGATGACATCAAATCGCTGTGGGTCGCGAACCATAAACAACGCACTTGCGTCGACGTAGACGTGATCAGCTTGAATGTCTGGGAACTCGGTCGCCACTTCATCAAAGATTTGTCGCATGAATGCCATCGAAGAAAGAACATTGGCTTTATCAACCAAGCTGACTTTTTTCAATCCGTTCCGTTTCTGGGCTAACTCAAACGCAAGTCGGCAGACTCGTTCTGTTCCTGCACGAGTGATCCGCATCATGTTCGTCGCCAGCCCGGCTTCGTAATCCGCGGTCGCCCCGCGCCCCGAGAAAAGTCCCTCGGTGCTTTCGCGGACCAAGACAAAATCGATGTCACCTGCACCATGATTTTTAAGGGGCGTATCTTCAGCGTGGAACAAACGAATTGGTCGTACGCCTCCGTACAATTGCAAGCGCTCTCGCAAGTCAAGTTGAGGCGCAATTTCGGTTCCGTCGGGATAACGAACGCTGGGGATGCCCATCGCGCCCAGTAGAACCGCGTCGCTTGCTTCGCACGCGGCAAACGTCGAATCGGGCAGGGCGGTGCCGTTCTTCAAATATTCGCCGACGCCCACGCAGTACTCATCAAAGTTGAATCGAACACCGTTCAAATTGTTCTGGATTTGCCCCAGCAATCGCACGGCCTGAGAAGTCACCTCAGGCCCAATGCCGTCTCCTTCCAAGACGACAATATGAAATTCCTTTTCACTCATAAACGGTAGTTCAATAGTGGATGATATCGGAGTGTGCAAAGCCTTTGACAAGGGTTCTAGTGTCGGCCGCAGGATAGAATAAATCAACCCGGCGAACCGCGAAACAACGTTGGTCGGCAACGGAAGGCTTGTCCAATTTGAACGAGATATTTAGCGGTGTCGTCTTCAATGAGCAATCGCGTTCGATCGTGATCGATTCCTGAGCGGACGATTCAATGTTCCATTTTTCGGACTCTGCTTTGGCTTCCATTTGGGGCATCGAACATGGCACGCGGCAGCTGTGGGCGTATCCCTTGCCTCTTTTTCAGCGGTGATGCTCTGTTTGACTGACCGATTGGAGTTTGAATGAGTGCTGCAGCTTGATTGAGAAAACGGCTTGAGTCGTTTAGATTATTTGCGAACAGGCTGGCGGCTGCGCTTTAACGTTGGATCACCAGTTTCACCGTTCCTTTCGTCGACTGGAACGACCGCATTTGGATTTGGGGACATTCATGATTTACCGGCAACCGCTCTCGACGCTTGTTTGCACCTTCGTTTTGCTTCTCGTGGCTTTAGGAGAATGTTTGTCGGCCCAACAGGGGAAGGTTGATCCGTTGCGGATCTTATACCCGCTGACTGCTGACTCGATGGTTCAAGAGGGAGTCCCGGAAGGAAAAATTACTGAACACGAGTGGCTAGAGAGCATAGTGTATCCGGGAACCAAGCGTCGGTATTCCGTCTACGTTCCGCAGCAGTACGAAGCGGCCAAGCCAGCGGCGCTGATGGTATTTCAGGATGGCCATGATTACGCTAATCGGTATGGTCTCTATCGCGCGACGGTGGTGATGGATAACCTGATCGCCAAGGGAGAAATGCCGGTCACGATTGGAGTTTTCGTTGACCCCGGGCACCTGCTTGAGAAGTTGCCGGAAAAGCGAGGCTGGGAACCATACGCTGCAAACCGTCGCGACGAGTACGACGCGCTTACTGGAGATTACGCTCAGTTCTTGATCAGTGAAATTTTGCCGGAGGTCGACGCCCGATTCAACATTACGTCCGACCCTGCTGGGCGAGCCATCTGCGGAGTTAGCAGCGGTGGTATTTGTGCGTTCACCGCCGCATGGGAGCGGCCGGACCACTTTAGCAAAGTGATTAGTCACATTGGTAGCTACACGAACATCTTGCACGGTGATACCTATCCCGGCATTATTCGAAAATCGTACCAGAGACCGATTCGCGTTTATTTGCAAGGCGGCAGCAACGATTTGGATAACGAGCACGGCAACTGGCCGCTGGCGAACAAGCAAATGTACAACGCTTTGAAATATAGAAAGTACGACGTTAAATTCGATTTTGGCAAAGCAGGCCACGATGGTTTTCACGGCGGTGCTGTGTTGCCCGACGCGATGCGTTGGATATGGCGAGACTATCCGGGCGTAAAATACAACCGATCGGCGATGCCAATTCGCCGGACCGGAAAAAAAGTTATGGCATGGTGGGAGCCTCGCCATGAAGCGAAATTAGCGGAGCTTGCCGTCAGGAAAAACGTTGACCTTCTAATGGTCGGCGACTCAATCACGCATGGATGGGAGAAAGAAGGACAAGCAATCTGGGACGAATTCTACGGAGATCGTAATGCGTTTGGGATTGGATTCAGCGGGGATCAAACTGAGCACGTTCTTTGGCGTTTGCAGAACGGGGAGATGGACGGCATCACTCCTAAAGTTGCCGTGGTCATGATCGGCACCAACAACACTCGGGAAATGCGAGCGGCGGAGGATACGGCTGCTGGAATCGAGCGAATCGTTGACGAGATTTTGTTACGTTCGCCCGATACAAAGGTATTGTTGCTGGGGATTTTTCCTCGGGACGAACAGCCAGACGGCGAGAAGCGCACGCGTAATCGTGAAATCAATAAAATCATCAAGAGACGACACGACGGACGAAGCGTGTGGTACTTAGATATCGGTGACCGGTTTCTTGACGAGCAAGGCGTGCTTCCGAAGTCAGTGATGGGGGATTTTTTGCATCCCAGTCGGACTGGCTATAAAATTTGGGCCGAATCGATGGAGCCTCTACTAAAGCAGTTGCTGGATGAATAGCTGCACGTCCGTTTAGGCAATTGGCAGAATATAACCCACCGGCAAATTAAGGAAATCCTTCGAGGCTTCGGTCTATTTAGTCGACCCTGAAAAAGTGGCTTCTGTGACCAAAATATTTTTGGTTTTGGTTGGGAGAAATTTTCACGCCGCCAATACGGGCGGTCGGGTATTGGACCGGGCCATTTGATGGTGGGGAATTGGGCACAGCAGCAGTGAAT
>CALFUT010000055.1 GCA_937929805.1 uncultured Pirellulaceae bacterium | reverse complement strand
AAATCGTAGATGATGGGTTCACTGTTACGCTCCTTCGTGTGTTGTGATTAGACACTCAACGAATACGCTGGGGCGTAACAGTTCTCAAATACCAATTCGCCCAAAATCCCCCCAGCTTACGAATATTTCACCATCCCAGGGTAAGGCTCCGTCCGCACCCCGTATCAAAGCTCCGTCCGCATCCCGGTTCAAAGCTCCGTCCGCACCCCGGTTCAAAGCTCTGACTGCATCACTCGATGGTTTCGCTTTTTGTTCCGCGCGGCTCGGGCGGAGCCTCGCCCTCCCGGAGTATCTCGCCCTCCCGGAGTGTCTCGCCCTGTCGGAGTGTCTCGCCCTGTCGGAGTGGCAGGCCCTTGCGGAGTGTCTCGCCATCGCGGCGACACGTCCCTTTACCTACAACGGTGAAATTGAAAACGGACGCTGTCCAACTAAGCGGCCCGTCTTCGTTGTGGCAGCTGGATGGGTCTTTCCGGTGTGGCAACGGGCTTCGCCTTCAAGATATCCCGGTATAGCTTCAGATGGTGCCAAGCTTGGGTTTCGGTTTCAAACTCCATTTCCATCATCGCTCGAGCGGCATCGCCCATTTGACGTTGGAGATTTGGATCTTTCGCCAAGCGGATCATTTGCGTGGCCAAATCGTTTGAGTCAGCTTGTTGCGCTAGTAGACCAGTTTGTTCGTGTCGGACGAATTCGGGAATTCCGCCGGCAGCGAACGCAACGACCGGCGTCCCGCTGGCCATCGCTTCTAGGCCCGTCTGAGGTTGATTGTCCTCAAGCGAGGGAATCACCAACATGTTGGCGGCAGCATAAATTTGGTTCAGGCGATCCGAGTCTTCGACAAAGCCCATCGAGTGAACCGACGGCAGATCGGCAGGAAGCTCGAGCTCCCCCGCACCAAAGATCAGGCATTCGACTTGCTCAGGGAATTGTCGATGAACGTGT
Source organism: uncultured Pirellulaceae bacterium (assembly GCA_937929805.1). GTDB lineage: Bacteria > Planctomycetota > Planctomycetia > Pirellulales > Pirellulaceae > Mariniblastus. The sequence goes on along the minus strand of CALFUT010000055.1, from coordinate 7,206 downwards.
TTTAAGGCCTCTGCCAGAAAACGGAACCCTTTTCGCTGGTTCGAAACGTCGGCAGCACCAAACGCGATCAAGGTCGTATTCTGGGGAAGCCCAAGTGATTGTCGGGCAGTGGCCCGGTCGATTGGCTGGAACTTTTTCAGATCCAACCCGTAATGAATTTTCTCGAACTGTGTGTGCTGCGGCCAGACGGCACTTTTCATCGCCAACCGCGATAACCAATCGCTTGGCGATACCACGTGCACGTTCTTATGCTGAAGTGCCAGCTGTTTGGCAATGAATGAATGGTGCGAAACGTCTTTGGCCTTGGGGCGACGGACTTGCGGGCACGAACCGCAACCGGACTGAAAGCTATTGCAACCGGAGACAAAGTGGCAGCCACCGGTGAAGGCGTTCGTGTCGTGCAGCGTCCAGACGATCGGCACGTGATCAGGGATTGATTGGAAAAAGGATGGGTAGTCAAGAAAGAACGAAATCCAGTGAAGGTGGACGATGTCGTGGTCGGTCCATTCGGTGGCCTGCGAAATAGGTGTTGGATAGGGAAGCCGCGCCATCGCATACGTTTCAAAACCCTCCGGACGTTTGGCTAGATGGCGACGAAAGAGACGGTGAACGCGTTTCTCCTTGAACCTAGCAAGTCGAAAAGCCAGCCAGTCCAGTTGCTTGCCATCTTCACCTTGCAAGTGCGCTTTTTTGTCGAAGGTAAGTTTTTGAAAATCTTGCTGCTCAACTGACTCCTGCTCAACTGAATTCTGCTCAACCGACTCCTGCTCAACGGATGCGTCCGCTTCCTCCTCAAGGTGATACACAAACTGGCTGTTCAGCCCATACCGTTTCAATCCGCGGTGCAATCGTTGCGCAGCCATTGCCGCCCCTCCATGGGGAAACGTACTGAAATGTCGTACGGTAATTTCGGCGGGCGTGAGCATGAACGATCGTGTTTGAGGGAGGAGGTTTGGTCGCGTGGCGGTTCAGATATGGGCTTTCTGCGATAGTAGCGTTGCCAAATTACGCGGCCTTTTGGACGCGTGCCGATTGGTTGTTGGCGGCTCGATCTGTTTTTTGTTGAGCCAGCAGTACGCTGTCGAGCGTGTCACGATGAGTGCCGCCGTTTGTCAGGCGAAGTTTTGCCGTTCGCTTAAGTGATTCCAGCCGATCAAAGAACGGGTTGAGCGGCGCGGTTGCTTTTTCGAACTGGCTCAACGGAGCTAGGCATTGATCGATGAAACGATTTTTATCTTGCTGAAAACCATGCACCAAGACTTTCGTTCGATCGCTCAAGTCGCGGCGAATTCTTTGATGGGTCGAAAACGCGATTTGTCGTGTCCGTTTGGCTCGTCCAAGTTCGTGCGCGTGGCGGTAAACGACCATGTCGAAGCAGCCTTCGCGAGCAGATTCGGGCATGTGACGAGCGAAATCCATCGCGTAGCAAGCGCCGCCATTGATGTGATGGTCCAAGATTAACCGAGGTCGCTTGAACAGACGCTTGCGATAAACGTTCGGTACAAAGCAGCCCATCATGATTGGTTTTTCCGACTCGCTTTCCCATTCAGATGACAATCGATCCAGCCAGTCAGGTTGAGTCGGAGCCATGTCGGATTCCAACCACAAACCGAATCCGCTGCTGTTGGAGTAGTTCTCGGACAGAAAATCCATGCAATCCCAGAACATGGCCGTTGGTCCTTCGGGATATCCGAAAATTTGAGTCGGACACTGGAAGGCGTTAGTCTTCCCCAACGCGCTGAAAGCATCCACCAAGCGTTGACTGGTGCTGGTCCGAGGACTTGCAGCCAGCAGAAACTCGCACTGAACGCGCGGTGGGAGAAACGTCGATAGCTTGTCAGCAATCTTAAGGTATCGGTCGACTTCTTCATCGCAGAAGTAGGGAAGGATGACGACGTTTCGGCGATCGTTGGACATAGCTTTGTTCTGAGAGGTAACCCGATTCATTTGCGGCTGCATTGAAGCACCCGAACTTTTACTTGGATCGCTATTCGGGGGTCAATTGCAACGCGTGCTAGCACCCTGATCGCGGCCATCGATTGACCGTTTTCTTGCGATTGACCGCGCTTCTTAAACGCAGCTACGATGCAGCCATGGACCGACTGTTTCTGATTGATCACTCGCTGCGAGATACCGGCGGGCATCACTTCGACTACGTGCGTAGTGTCGCGCTTGCTGCGCAGCAGGCGGGGATCGGCGTGACGATCGGTTGTCATCAAGATCTTGCCGATAACTCACGAAAAATCGACGCAAACCTGCGCGACGCCTTGCATCAACTGGGGAATGTGCGAGCTGTCTTTGCCAAAACGGTTTACCAAGGGAATAGTTGGCTGGCCGGTTTACGCCGTAGCAAACGAAACCAACCGATACTCGATGACGAATCCAATTTTGTGTCACATCGCCGTTTAATTGGGCGTTGGAAGCGCTCGTTCGAGCAGCGAATGGCTGAGCGACGACGTCGGCGCATCGTTAAAAAGTTTTCCGACGGCTGTCGTGATTTTTTTTCCTCTCGTGCCCCACAGCCCGGTGATCGCGTGCTGGTGGCGGCGGCGTCGGAGCTGGAAGTGGCTGGAGCCGTCGATTTTCTGGTGGATCATCCACGAGCGCTCAACGCAAGCTGGCATTTTCTGTTCCACTTTAATTTGTTGGACGGCTGGACGTCGGAATACGCATCGCAACGAGTCGCGATGATGCGGACTCGTGGAGAGCTGCAACAAGCGATCCGAAAATTGCCCGCCAATTCACTTCATTTTCACGCCACCACCCAGACCATTGCCGACCAGTTTAATTGTCTGCGAACCGCGCTGGTGACTGCCCTGCCCTATCCGGTTTCCAGCGACTTGGTGCCGGGGCAAATCTCGGATCGGAACTTGTCTCTGTCTGATTCTTGTCGGAAGATGGGAAATTCACCGCCGGTGAAGTTCGTTTGTGCCGGAGCGACTCGGCGAGAAAAAGGTCAAGCGTCTCAATTGCAGAGCTTGGTCGACGCGATCAAAGAACCGTTGCTTTTGACCGGCAAAGCGAAGCTGCTTGTTCAGCGGCCGCGAAAAAAGCGGCTCGGGAGATCGTGGCTGGATTTGTCGCTGCGTGATGATGGCGAGAATGTTGTTCGCGACGCGCCGAAGCAGACTGATTCGGCTTTCGGTGACATCATTCCAATCGAATACCCGCCGCACCCGCTTCCGCGAGACGAATACCGGCAGCTGCTTCGTTCTGCGGACGTCGGACTGTTTTGTTACGACGCTCGATCGTACTTTAGTCGCTGTGCAGGAATTTTGGTTGAGATGTTAACGTGTGGAAAGCCGGTGATTGTCCCGGCCGGAACATGGTTGGCTGACCAGATTCAAGAACCCATCCAGCAACACGTCAAGCGTTTTCAGAAGCAAAACGTGGCAAGAGCAAAGCTTGGACACTCGTTTTTTACTTTTGATCGCGAAAACGTGCCCGGTCCCAATGGCGTTTGGTCATTCGATGAGGGCGCACATCCTTTCACGGCGGCGGTCGATTGTGAGCCAAGCGATCAAACTGCGGTGGTTCATTTCGATTGGCATTGGCCAAAGTTGCATGGGCTTTACGCTCGCATCGAATGTGCCCAATTCGATGGTGGTGACCGTCCGATCGCAACGAGTGCTCAGGCGATTGGCATGACTCGCGATGAAAGCTCGCCCCGGTTTTTATTTTCACTCAAACAAGACTGCCGAAGTGTTGAGTTTCGACTCACGAACGCCTTCGCGAATGGCACACTGACGATCCGAAATTTCTCGATGGAAGTGTACTCCAATCAGTCGACGGTTGCGGGTGTTCCTGTTGGGGCCGTTGGTATCATTGCGGCCAGCCAAAAAGAGCTTCCGCAATGTGTGGCCGAGGCGGTCGCAAACATCGATCATTATCGAAAAACGGCCGAGCAGTTCTCGCAGGAATGGATCCATCGGCATCATCCGCAGCGAACCGTCGAACAGTTGTTTGGCTTGAGTGCTTTGTCGGCAAGAGTCGCGTGAAAAGCGATTCGCTTCGTGTACAATGTTCGCTCCAAGGTCGGGCTTTGTGATCGCATGCGTTGCTCGATGTAAACTTCTTATCTTTTGGAAATCCCATGAACGTACTGGTCGTCGGAGGCGCGGGCTACATTGGCTCGCACATGGTTCGGTTGCTGGCCGCGGCGGGGCACGTTCCAGTCGTGTTGGACAATCTGTCGACCGGTTTTCGTCAAGCCGTGACGGCGGGCGAGCTGATCGTGGGCGAAATGAGCGACCGTGCGATGGTGACTCAGGTTTTGGGCGATCACAAAATCGATGCCGTGATGCATTTTGCCGCGTGCGCGTTAGTGGGCGAGTCCGTGATTGATCCGGCCAAGTATTACCTGAACAACATATCTGCCACGATCGAGTTGCTTGAGGCAATGCGTGCGGTTGATGTGAAGCAGATTGTTTTTTCCAGCACTTGCGCTACTTATGGCGAGCCTAAAGTTGTTCCAATCAACGAGCAAACGCCTCAGCAACCGGTTAACCCTTACGGCTTCACCAAGTTGGCGATCGAGCGAGCGTTATCCGATTACGCGGCAGCTTATGATTTTGGTTACGCGGCGTTGCGGTACTTCAATGCGGCAGGTGCCTCGCCCGATGGCGTCATTGGAGAAGACCACGATCCCGAATCGCATTTGATCCCGATCGTTTTGCAAACGGCTCTCGGCCAACGCGATCACGTCACGATTTACGGTAGCGATTGGGATACGCCCGACGGAACCTGCGTTCGCGACTACATTCACGTCGACGATCTCGGAGCGGCTCATCTTGCTGCGATGGATCGGTTGAAGCTTGGCGAGGGGTTGTGCGTGAACCTTGGCACCGGCAACGGGTTTAGTGTTCGGCAGATCATCGAGGCGTGTCGCAAAGTCACGGGGCACGCCATTCCGGCCGTCGAGGGCGAGCGACGTCCGGGCGATCCACCTGAGTTGGTGGCCGACGCACGTCTGGCCAAAGAGAAACTTGGCTGGACGCCCAAGTACACCGACCCCGAGCAGATCATCGAAACTGCGTGGGCTTGGCACTCAGCCAATCCAAGTGGATATGACAAGAAGTAGTCTTGTTTGGCTTGGTGGCGAGTCGGTAGTGCCGATCTCACCGTGGCCAATACGCCGCGCCTCGAATTGGATCGATCGAGTGAACATGGCAGTTACCGCGAAAGGACAAAAGAGTCTACAGCGGAGCATTCAACGCGGTGTTCCATTTGGCGATACGACTTGGACGGAGGAAACAGCGAAAACATTCGGCCTCGAATCCACCATGCGGGCAAGAGGAAGACCGAAGAAGTTTTCCTAAACTGCCAAAACGGTCCCTGACACGAATGGCACTGCCGTTTGTTGTGAAAGAAGTTGCGTCACGCAGCAGACATGATGTCCAGTCTGGCGGTGTGCCGAGGCTTGCTCAAGAGCGCGAGGATTTTCGGTCGCCTCTTGTTGGCTCTTGGTTCGACGCGATCGGGACGATTGCCAACGACTTCGCTTGAACTGGTCTGCTGGCCCAGCACGACCAACTGATCGTTTAACACCACCGCTCCCAGCAGCCAATTATTGGCGATCAACTGCAGCGTGGTTGTAAAGCTCAGCGTTCGCGGCATGCGTCTATTGGTGGCACAGCTTTGCAGCATCTTCATCCGGATCAGATTGTACGCTAACAGGCACGACCAAATCTCGGTCTGCACCATCGCCGGTGTTTTGGCACGAACGACGTCCATGCCCAATGAACACTTGATCGATCGAATATCCAGTTCCACCAACCAGCGACTTCGGTACACTTCCGTCAGCCAATTGCGAGTGAAGACGTTCGTTTCAAGAATCGTTGTGGCGATCGTGTACTTCTTCGAGCGAAAGCCCGGTTGCTCAATGAGCACATCGACCAAACGGATTTCGATCTGTTCCGGGCAGGCAGCATATTCTTCTTCGCTCATCCAGTTTGGCCGCTGCGGTCGAAGCCAAACCGTGGTTCGCTCATGCTTGTCGATTCGCTTGGCACCAAGTGGATCGTCATCGCGTTTGTCATGGTTCTTCATCACGATGTTGACGCCTTTGTTTTTGCAAGCTGCAACAATCCAGTAAGTGCAGTAGAAACAGTCGGCAACGAGCGTATCTCCCGGCTTTAGCTGATCAAGCATTTTCCACAGCAACGCCGTTTCACCGCTTTGCTTTCCAGCATACGGCCCCAAAGCCAGGTTGATCAACAAGCCCGTGACCATCGAAATCAAGCTGACTCCTCGAATGATTGGAAATCCGATTCCTTCCTTTTGAGCTGGGTTTTGCGGAAATCTTTCTTGGTTCTCGGGCGTGTCGGCAGCCGTCACGGTAAAACCATCAACAAGCATGATGCGACCATCGGTAGAAACGGATTGGGCGTTGGAAACGACTTGATGTTGCTCCGAATCAAAATCGACATTTTGAGCATCGAACATCGGTTCGGCTGTTTCGGCGATTTGGCAACAGATGTCTCGCACAGCTTGCCACGAGATTTTGGCTCGGGCGCGGCAATAGGCACCCGTGTTGGTATCGCAAACCTTCTTGCCAAGTGTTGCCCAAAGACTGGCCACTCGTCCGACAGCCGCCTTGCAGCTTCGCATCTCTTCTTTAAAGAACGCCTGAGAAATCAAAGCCCAAAGTGTAATCACTGGCGTGTAGACCGCTTCCTCGTCGTTGCCGAAGTCAATCTTATGAGATTCAAAAATGTCTTGCCACTGCCGGACATCAAGGACTTCGGCCAAGGGAAGCTCGTCTGACTGCAGCATGCTGTCCTTGATCAGTTTAAAACTGCGACTGCTTCCAAAGCCTGAATTTGATACAGATGCGTCCATCAAAAAACCCTCCTTGGCTTTTCACTGGAGTGTGAACCAAGCAGGGCTCCTATTTCTTCGCCAAGCGAAGGGCATTCAGTTGAATGATTCGCAAGACAAGCAGAGATTTTCAGAAATCGACTGACGTGTCAATAGAATCGTTGCGCGCAACACGAGACAAGAATCAAACGGCAGTGCCATTCGTCCCTGACACCTTTTACGACCTCACCTTTTACGACCTGTAAACGGCCTTGTCGAACAATTCCCTATTTTGCTTCGTAAGAGTTGCTCGCATGGATATTTCGATTGAATATGAAGGAGCGAACGATGGGCAAGCGGAGCAAAACTCGAACGGAAGGCAAGAAAGACAGGGTGACCAACTGGTCG
>CALFUT010000054.1 GCA_937929805.1 uncultured Pirellulaceae bacterium | reverse complement strand
CTGGACAATGCAACACTGCAAGGCTTCCTATCGGTGTCGCCGACGACGATTCTCGATGGGACTCAGACGAACGGTACACTTACTTGGAACTTTGACAGTGGAGCCGAGGCGTTCAATTTCCTAGCAAGCGGCGAGACTCTGGTTCTGACGTACCTCGTCAGTGCCACCGATGATGCCGGCACGCCACTTAGCGATACAGAAACGGTCACGATTACGATAACCGGGACCAATGACGCCCCAATCCTGCCCCTCGACGTCAGCGTTGCAGTGGCCGAGGACACTTTGCTGATCGGTACGTTTGCGGGAACCGACATCGATGGTGACTCAATAACTTACTCACTTGCGGGAACGGATGCTGGGTTACTGGACATCGACAACAGCACCGGGGAGGTTTCCTTTCGGGCTGCACCGAACTTTGAGGCTCCGTCAGACTCGAATGGAGACAACCAGTACGATTTTACCGTCATCGCAACTGACACCGGAACCGGCAATCTGGCAGACAGCCAGAACGTTTCAGTTCAGGTAACGGACGTAAACGATGCTCCGCAAGTGTTGCGGCAAACAACGGTGAACGTCAGTGCGGGACAGTCGGTTGTAATTAGCGGCAACGAACTAAGCTTTGCCGATTCAGAACAGACACCGTCTGAAGTTCAGTTCTTGCTTACCGATGAACCTCAGCATGGAGTATTAACGCTTGGCGGAATTCCACTTTCGGCCGGCGACTCGTTTACTCAGTCTGACGTTACCGCAGGCATACTTAGCTATTCGAACTTGGATCCCGTCGCTAGTTCTGAGCTCATTACTTACGACGTCATTGATGGCGTTGGCGGGGCAACCAACGGACAATCACTGCGAATCGACATCAGCATCAACATTCCCAGCGGCGGCACTGACGACGGGGAAGACACGGATGATAACGAAAACAATGAAGACAGCAGGGATGAAGAAAACGAAGGTGAGTCAAATGAGAATGTCGACAATGACAGCGAAGGAGATGCAGACGGCAGCGAGGCCAACGTTTCTCAACCCATTGTCCAATCACCGCTGGTCGCGTCGGTCGAGTCGCCAGAGCAGTTTGCGGCTCGACTAGCGTCTCAGCAAGACTTAAGCGTCGGGGATTTGCTTTCCGCCGAAATTCTTCATGAGATCGAAGACGAGGCGCTGGCCCAACAAATTCTTATTGGAATTTCGGCAGAGCGAGCGGCGGGACAATCGATGGAACAATTTGATTCCGATTCGGATTCATCTGGCTCATTCGCGCGGGATGCATTTGGCCTGTGGAAACAGCTTGAAAAATTCTCCAGAAAGGCAGACGCAGACGTGGATATTCGAATGTCCGTAGGGGCGATCACGGTACTGGGTACGTTTGGAGGAATCTTGTGGGCAGTTCGCGGTGGCACACTGATGGCAGTAGCGTTCGCTCAGTTGCCTAGTTGGAATTTCGTCGATCCGCTGCCGATCCTTGATGGCTACTACCGTCGCAAAGAGGAAGAAGAGAAAGAAGACCTAGCCAGCTTCTTCTAGAGCATGCTGCGACGGACGATTGCGTCTGAACAAAGATCAACAGAGCCGGAAGTTGCTAGACTTAAACGATGCGCAAATTCATGGCCTAGCTATCCGCCGGATGAGGCTTTGGCTTCATGTCACTCCTAGCACGGCAACAATCTTGCGCACGTGCCTCAAGTGAACGTACTGATGCACGGCAACACAACAGAGCCATTGGTGCGCTGTCATGCGTCCGTACCATGGATGCATAAACATGACGTTGGAGTCAAACGAGATGTCGCCTGAAATCATCCAAGACAATTCGCTTATGCTTTTGCGAAAATCTTCAACCGCCTCCCACGTTCCTTGCGAACCCGGGTCATAGTCAGCCATCTCAATCGCACCACGAGGCTCCACTTCCTGCTGCAACGAGCGGATGATCTTCAAGACATCCGTATTGAAGATCGCAAGATGCTCGATCACCATCACGACCGACCATGAACAGGAGCGCTGATCGATACCGATCAACCGAGGGACCTTGGTCGGATGAAAGGCATCCTCCGCGCCAGCGTGCTCCGCGACGGCAATCAATTTCCGACTGATCGACTCGATTGCCTGTATCGTCCGGGTCGGCGAAGCAAACGAGGCGGCAAACTTCAGGCAACCGCCCAACCAGAAGCGCTCATAAGCAGGAACGCCCAGCACTTTGTCGCGTTTAAATATTGGGATTGGCATTTCTTCTCAACTTGAATTTTGCGAATCGGAATCAGCTGGTGATTGGCGAAAGCCACTGGAAATCGCAAAGATATCTTTTTCGCCCAGCTGACTATGCAGAAATCACGAGGCGCCGGCTCAATCGGTAGTTTCAATTATCAAACTTCCCGTTTGGATCGTTTAGAACTATCGAGCTTAATCTTGGTGGCTAAAACTACCAACCGACCATCATTTTCTCAGGCACGATTCACAAGAATGAAATAAAGCTTGTTCGACCTTTTGGTCACAGCAAGAATCTATATCTCGCAAGTTTGTGAAATCTTGGACAAACAAGTTCTAGCAACGCTCACCAGCGGATGCTGCACAGATGGGAGATTCAGGTTGGTCAGCATGTCTTACTCAAAAGGTGCAACACCGCCGTTTTGGAATCGCGCACGGGGAAGGTGTTAGGATTTGATGGGGTGGAACATTTTTTATTTGGAATTACCACCCGAATGCAGTACGCTTTATTTACGGCATTGCTTTGTCAAAACATAACGGTGAAGCTGGCAGCTCATTTGGACTTTAAAATTGAGATGGCACAAAAGCCAACCCCAATTTCAAAGCTAGACAAAGCACTCGCTGATTGCTGTTGTCCATTCACTCTGATTCTCTATCGCGAACGAGGAATATCATGCATTACGTACTCATTGTTGATGACTCGGATGTCGATCGCCTGTTGATGGAGGGGCTACTAAAAAAGGTGCCGGGCTTTGAAGTGATTGGTGCTCGCGATGGCGTTCATGCGCTGGAGCAACTAAAGGCTTGGTCAATTGACATGGTGATCACCGACATTCAGATGCCGAGAATGGATGGTCTAGAGTTGATGAAAGCGGCACGCAAGGACTATCCAGATATCCCCGTGGTGTTGACGACGGGGATGGGTAGCGAGGAGATTGCGGCCGTGGCGCTGAAGGCAGGTGCCGCCAGCTACATTCCAAAATCTCGACTCAACAAGATGTTGATCTCAACGGTCGAAGAGACATTCGACATGATGTCGAGCGAACGCAACTACAATCGGTTGCTGCAACGATCGATGCGTTCGCACTTTGAGTTTTCGCTGGACAACGATCCGGCTCAGATCCCCGCCTTTGTGGACTTCACCGAGAAGATGCTCAAGGGAATGACGCCATTGAACCGAACTGAGCGTCTGCGCGTTTCCATGGCGGTTAGCCAAGCCCTGAACAATGCACTCTATCGAGGCAATTTGGAAATTGGTGCTCACTACAAAATCCCAACCCCTAACTCACCCGGCACCGAGTTTGAGCAAATTGTAACGGAGCGGCTGGGTTCGGCTCCTTGGAAAGATCGTAAAATCTTGGTTGCAATGGAGATTCGAAAAACGGGATTTGGGATTCGAATTCGTGACGATGGGCCGGGTTTCGACACCTCGAACGTGGGTTCTTGGAGTAATCCAACTTTACGAGGAGTGATCTTGATGAAATCGTTTATGGACGAAGTGATTTTCTCTGGCAACGGTAACGATGTGGAAATGCGATTAACGTTTGCTGCCAGCGGAAATACTAAGACCGCCGATGGCGAAGCACCGACGGGAAAGGCTAGTCCCGATAAGTCCAGAACCACCAACGCGACTTCGTCAGTCGCGGCCCTTGAGAAAACGGAAAAGAAAACCTCGACGAAGGTCCACGGCACTTTGACTTGCAGTCGAACACGTAAGCTGATTCCGATGAACTCGGTTAAGTTCGTCATCGGCCGAAGACCAACCTGCCACCTTGTTTGTGATTCTGACTCGGTCGAGTCTCTGCATTGCCTGCTACTTAATGACGGCGGCAACTGGTACGTAAAGAATCTTTGTGCGTCAAATCCGGCGAAGGTAAACGGAGAATCTTTCGATTACTTGGAACTTGCGACCGGTGACGTACTGACCGTCGGCGATCAAGAATTTGTCTTGCACACGTAGCCGGCGATGGGCAGTGCCCGCAGGCCAAGGATGCGTTTCTCAAAAACAGTCGTCGAATTGCCAAAAGCTTGGCCGAGGAACTCCAGCGAACTTCGCAATCCCGGAATGGTTTATGCAGCTTTTCGAACCAACTGATGGGCTGATTCGGGCTCAAGTGCAACGTCGTGAATGATTTCCAGCACCTCCCGGTCCGTCCAGTAGTTCACGTGGCCGCGACAGCCAACGGGATGGTTGCTGACTTGTATTTGTGGTTTCGTTTGTGGACACGTTCCATCAGCGGCTCGGTTCGCGGCCAATTCGCCATGCAAATACGGAATCGTTTCCTCCGTCCAACCGTCGGTCGTGTTTGATCGGTCCGCAATAAGCGAAGCTTCATCAAAGCTAGAGCCGCACTGATATCGAAGAAGCGGATTAAAGTTGATCTCAGTTCCAACCGGGTCATCAATGCGGAAGATGTTGGCCCATCGCTCGACTCGACTTCGCAGCGTAGCCCAGTACGGCTTGTCCAAATCAGGATAAATGTGGCCGAAGTAGTGTTGGTACAAATTGCTAAACGGAGAACCCATCGTCACCAACTTCACGCTTTGGAATTGGTTGCTTATCCAAGCAAGCTCTGGATCATTAAGTAACTCAATGGCAATCTGAGTCCCTTGGCTGTGAGCAATCACAATCAACTCGGGGCGTTCCGTCATGGTGTCGCGATAATGAGTCAGAATTCGCTGCATCCGAGCGTGAACGGCTTGCCGCCGGCTGAAAAAAAGATTGCCCGACTCGAATGTCGTCTCGTTGATGTCAAACTCGTCATCGTCGTCCAACACATCTTGAACGTTGGTGGGGCGAAAATAGAAGTGATTAACGATGTCCAGCACGATATCGAACACTGGACGCAGTCGCGGGAAAGCAAACGCTAAGAGAAAACCGATTGGGACCAACATCGCCATTGCGTATTTATTGGATTCGGCCATCACTCGGCCAATCAAGAAATCGTTATGTGAATATCCTAGTGACTCAAATGCCTCGATCGTGATCACCAAACTGACTCCAACGGCGGCACAACCAGCCAGCACCAGTTGCAGTCCGCCATGCACAATTAAACGAGGCCCGCGGGATCCCGCTCGAAAACGGTCGACAGTCTGTTTTGATCGCCACTGCAGATAACGAATCGCAACAATCCCGGACGCGATCACGATCGCAAGGCACATCATGAACTGGACTCCCAACAGGGGAATGGCTTCGTCAAAGATGTGAGAAAAATCGTCGAACTTTAGAAGCTGACGTGCACTTTGTGCCGTCGTTAGCCATAGCATTGGAATCGCTTGCCCCCAGATTCCGATCGACAGCAGCGGCAACAGCAATGCGATGTGCAACGCCCGGCGGTTGACTCCGGGACGCATGACCGCCAGCAACCAGCAACCCGCCATGGCCAGCATCACCAGAATCTCGCAAAACCACAACCAGCCAAGCAGTACGACTAGGACCCGACAATGCCAAAGCAGGCCCGGCCCGCCATGTGCTTGATCTGGGACTGACGACTGACCATCAAACCAGAAAATTTTAAGGATAACCAAGGAAAGCATGTAGATTGCCGTCACCGCCAACCAGAAACATGACCGTTCAATCACTCGGTTTCGAGTCAATCGTCTTCCGATGAACGCGACCGCCAGACTGAAAACGCAGCAGGCTAAGATCACGACTTGGTTCCAACTGGCCCCATCATTAGAGCCCGGCCACAACAATTGTGATCCAGAAATCGCGAAAGCCAGTAGGGCCAAGAACAACGTAACGGCCAGCACAGGGCCATGCAGGACTCGGCTGCTGATTAGCCCCAGCTTCTTCAGCCAAGCAGCTCCGACGCCAGGCTGGTCTGCGGCGACGTACGCCACGTATCGCAAACCAAATAGAATTTGAAACAGCCCGAGTATCATTCCCGGCACGCCATTCATGACGCGTGAAATGTCTCCCCAGAAAACTTCGGCCAGCTTGACGTTCTTACGGCGGATATTCAAATCACGCACATGAACCGGAAACGTTTTTACGTAGCTGGAATCAGCCCCTTTTTCATTCAACCAGACAACGCTGCGGCTTTCTTTTAGCGGCTTTGACTCTTGTGCGATCGAACGAGCAAATGTACTGACTGGGCCACCTGGTTCTGGATCTCCGACACCATGAACGAGAAGGATCAATTGATCGACAGGCTGGATTGATTCGCTCATTTGCGTTGTGATCGTTGCGGACGGAATCATCCATCGAAAGGACTCGAAGCAATTTGATTGCCATCCCGCTTCGCATCGTCCGATGGAAGTTATGCGCTGCTTTTACTTGCTCTGCTCAGGGAGAAACCCAAACCGGGCTGGAGCGTACCGAATTGATGGATTGGAAGCATCAGTGATCTGCCAACGGGTTTCTGATTTCCGGGTAGCGAACGAGTAAATATCCAAAATAGGTAAGCTGAAGGGACTGTTTATACAGTCGATCTAGGCACCGAATCGCCACGGATATTTCCCCGAAACCACCTAATGTGAACACCCGCATTTTTGACGTGTTCGCTCCGAAAACGACACGGGATTAGCCGCTCGAAAGCAAAATCATCCAAAATCCTCGCGTTTCGCCGGGGTTCCAGACGCTGGAAGACTTAAGCAATTTTGATGAATTTACTGGATAAGCAGTTGCAGACGACATCGGTGGCCAACTACAATACCAATCCGAAGAACGTTCCGCGGCCGTGACGGTTGTTTGTCGTTCGCTAAATTTCGTACCCGTGGTCTCAAGGCCCGTGGCCTCCGGGACTTTTTTAAGTTTTTTTGTTTCGCAACGAAGGAAGAAATGATGACTCATGTTTTTAAGAAGTCATTGGTGATGGCAGCAATGGTCGCAGCGTTTGCTGTAGCTCAGGCTGGTAACGCCATGGCTCAAACGGCTGGTGAAGTACAAGCCAGTGTGGACCTGAACACAGGTGAAGTTGTTCTCGACATCGGCAGTGGTTTGTTGATTTTCGGACTTGAAGGCGTTGCATTCGATAATGCAGCAGCTGCAGCCGGCCTGCTTGCGATTGATCCGAGCGGATTGGGTACTCAGAACGATGCAGCGGGCATCGGCGTCGTTTCATTCAGCGGTTTGCCAGTTGGTAATTTTAATCTTGGTGCGATTCTTCCGGAAGCACTGCGCAATGAAGCAGCTCTTGCGGACCTGAACCTTCGATTTGATGGTCCATCAAGCCCTGATCCAGCGTTCGCTGTTTCGGCCCCACTGAACATCACGATCGTACCGGTTGATGATGTGGCTATTCCTGAGCCTAGTTCACTTAGCTTGCTTGCTTTGGCCGGTTTAGGTGCCTTAGCGCGTCGTCGTCGATAACGATAGTCGCAATCCACTTAGGAAATTCGAAAAGGTTACCTGTTTTAGATAGGTGACCTTTTTTTATGCCCAGAAACAAATCAAATCTGGGTGACTTTTCGTGACCTGCCAACCGTTGTCTTCAGCCCTACGCCTATACACGAGGCATGAGCCACTGCCATCATTAACGGTTCATTTACGGGCTTCGCGAAACCAAAGTTACTACTGACGCTTGTCAAGGTTTCACGACATTTACTACGTGATCGTCATTCAAAATGATGGTGCGTGTGAACGAGAGCCATCAACTCGAGTGGAGTGCGTTCGCTTACTTCGACACCTCAGCCTTCGAGTGCTGCCTGAATCTACCCAGAAAGCAGACCATCATCGGATCTCGATTTTGAAGTTCGCAGCCGATCTTAGCCTCAGCGCCGTCGGTCAAGCAACGCGGTACCGTCTAGATTGATCAAAGGAGCTACGAAAAAGCCGTCCGCGTTACGAAAACGCGAACGGCTTTTGGTATTTTCAGTTTGGTCGCTGGACCAACTATCGCCGGCGACGAGCAAATGCGCCCAAACCAGCTAGAGCCAACAGGCTCAATGAACCGGGCTCAGGAATCGCTGCGGGGATGATGGTGACGAAACCGGGAGCACCGATAGCGTTGGCTGGATCCGGGTTTGATGGACCATCGAACCGAAAGTTCAGGTTAGCGAGGGCTGCTTCAGTTCGCAGATCTGGAGTCAGAATGTTACCGAGGCTGAACTCACCGACTGGCAAGCCACTGAACGAAACAACACCGATACCGCCAGCATCATTCTGGGTGCCCAATCCGCTAGGATCAATTGCAAGCAGGTTCGGCGCTGCAACAGCATTGTCAAAGGGAACGCCTTCAATTCCAAAGATCAACAAACCGCTGCCAAGCTCAATAGTAACCTCGCCGGTTCCCAAGTTAAGGATAGCGTTAGCGGTCCCATCTGCTGCTTGGCCACGCGCGTCGCTCGTTTGAGCAACAGCGACAACAGCCACTGCCAACATAAGCAGTGAATTTTTCAAAATACTTTTCATTTTCGTTTCCTTTATGAAACACAAACGATTATCTTACGATCTGTCTTCCGATCGGACTAAGACAGAACGAACAAAAGTGATTCGAATCAGGCTTGGGGCCGAAATTAGCCGGGATGCCAAACATCAAATCAAACGCACCGCATACGGCGGTCCGTCCTGTTAACATGCCGCCCAGTTATGGCCACACCCGAGAAAAGCACTTCATCAAAGAAACTCTTTGCCGAAACCCTGCCCTTTGTAACGCTTGTCGTAATCTCGCCCTCAATTCCGATTATTCGGAATCTGCGTACAACACCTCGAGTAAAGATTTTGACGCACCGCCGGTTTTGACTTATGCCAGAAACATTACGTCGGATGCGTCTTGCTCTTCGCCGTATCGCATGTCGCGTAAGAAACCACGTTTACGGCAACCAGAGGTCGCCAGACTCAAACGAATGGCGATAAGATGTGGCAGCGGAGATAGATGGCAACGGCAACAAGGTCGCCACAGCGTTAAGCCAGCGTTTCGTTAAGCCAGCGTTTGATTCGCGGGATTGAGAATGCCTTACAGCAGCGTCTGCGACTGCGGGTCCAGAGCGACGCCTCCAGTCAATTGCGCAAGCTTCTCGATGACCAATAACAGCCCGCCGGGGTCAACCATTTCGTCCGGCGAGTTTCCACCCGCACTTGACTGTTCTTCAAAATGAAAGACGTCGAACCGGGCCGTACACTGTTGAAAATCCTCCAGCTTCTGGCGATCGTCGCCGGTCAGCGTCATCGTGCGAAACTCAAGCATTAAATTGTGAATCTGCTCGACCACTTCATCGCCGGTGACAAACGCAATATCCATGGCCGAAGAGTCCTGCGGTGATTTCACCGTGACCGAGCCAAACCGACCGTCGACTTCTCGGATCTCGCCCACGACGTACTTCGATCCCAACTTTTCGAAACAGTCCGCAACGGCAGTCGCCGTCGGCCGATCTTCCCCCTTGAGGTAGACGAAGAACGTGTCCCGGTAGATATAAGCATCATCTTCAAACAACGACATGGTCGAACTCCATCACATAACTAACCGCTCGGCTGGGATGCCAACAAAATGGATTTCCCACCTGACTCTAGTTTAGCGAGACCAACCACAATGCAACACGGGTCTCAGCCCGACAATCAACCGAAGGGGCATTCAATAGAGCGTCTTAGCCGACTGCCAACCCCGATCAACAATGGGATTTCAACTACTCTGCCGCCAGTTCTTTTGACCGCACAACGGCTGCCGAAACAGCCGCAACAATCGCTGGACCGAACCCATCAGCCTCCAACGACTTCAATGCAGCAAGTGTCGTTCCGCCAGGACTGGTGACTCGGTCACGCAAAACAGCCGGCTCCTCGCCAGTTTCAATAACCAGTTTCGCTGCGCCTAAGACTGTTTGTACGGCCAACGTCGCCGCAACGTTGGGCGACAATCCCTCAGCGATTCCGCCCTCGATTAGCGACTCGATAAACCGAAATACGTAGGCAGGGCCCGACCCAGAAACTCCGGTGACTGCGTCAATCTGTTCCTCGGTCACCTGCACAACCTTACCGACAGACTTGAGCATCTCGGAAACACACCGCACGTCTTCGGCGTCAACGCTCTCTCCAGCCGCGATCCCGGACACGCCCTCGCCGACCAGACATGGCGTGTTCGGCATCACTCGAATCACACGGTTCAGCTGCGTCAATTCTTGCACGCGAGCGATAGTGACTCCGGCCATGATTGAAATGACTAACGGAGCAACTGAACCCGTATCCACAGCTTCCAATGCAGCCGCAACGTGCTGAGGTTTGACCGCCAGCATGACGCAGTCCGATTGCTCGAAAACTTCTTGATTCGAACATCGTCTACACGGGCGACCTGCAACTGCTTGCTCAAATGCTGTCAATGCATCGGCAGACGGGTCGGAAACGACAAAAGTCAAATCCGGGAAGTCCTTCTGAATCCCTCCCGCTAACGCTTGGGCCATTTTTCCAGCACCGATAAATCCGATGGTTTTCAATGTCTTATGAGGGGTTGAAGGATCAAATTGGCAAAAAGGAAATTCGATGAACGAAAACTCGATCAGTAACTAAGTCGCGAGCCTCAAAAACACAGCCCGCGACAGACAGCACCGAGTGCAGGCACTCTAGATGCCGCTATTCCGAGTATGCCGCAAATCGAATTGAGGGGCAATCGCTCTGGACGCCATGTTGCGAATTTGAAAGACTCCGCCGCCTTGATTTCCAAGCGAATCAATAGGCGCTCGCCAAACGACAATCCACACGTTTGCGAAACAATTGGCCGATTGGAAAATCTTTTTCGTTTGGATTTTCCACAACACGCTGAATCATGCGATTAGTCAATTCAACTTTGACAAAAAACTAGATTAGCCGAAGACAATTAAAATCTGGAACTGAATCATGAAGCTCACAACTCTTTTTCTTGCGTTTGCGGCTGCATTTGTCGTCAGCAACTCGGTTCACGGACAACTATTGAAAAACCTGTTTGGTGGCGGCAACGCAAACCAATCCACTCCGCTTGGCATGGAACCATCGGCGCTCGGTCAGGCAAGCAATCTATTGGGGCAACAGAAGTTTCAACTGCCGTCAATTCCATCGATACTCAATCAGCAGGGATCTCAACGGAACGCAACCATGGAAGGTGGCCTAGGCAACCTTTCAAACCTGATCCCAAAGCCGCAGTTGCCATCGTTTCAGCCTCCAAACCTGCTGAACCAGTTCAACGCTAAGTCCAAAGAGATGATCGATCGCACCACTGATTGGGCTCGAGCAAAACAGCAAGCCCTGAAAGAGCAAAGCTTTGGTCGGCTGGCGAACAGCAACCCTTTTAGCTTCTTAGGTGGCAGCGGCGCAGAAGCCACGCTTCCTCAAACACTCAAAAGCCAACAATCAGGGTCGGTCACGCGAAACCAACCCAATGCTTCGGCGCTGGCCCAACCTTCTACGTCACAGCCCTCTGCTTCATCCATTACCCCGAACTATTTCGCTCCTCCGAGAACAAACGGACCGGCTCAGCCACAGATTCGAAGTGCCGCGAATCCGAACGGGCAACCGACGGTTAGGTTTTAGCAATGGGTCCTGCAGTAGCCAAAGCTTGATGGGCACACCCGATTAGCACCGTTTCCAATTCCGGTGCGGGCAAGAACAACGAAGATTCTGCGGGCGATTGGTGGTAGCTGCTTTTCACCGACATCAAGTTGGCATCGGCTTGGGCTTACCAAACAAGTAACCCTGAAACGTGTTGACCCCAAGTTCGATCAGATAGTCTCGCTGGGCTGGTTCTTCAATTCCTTCGGCCACCAATCGCAGTTCTAACTCGCGAGCCATGCTTATCACCGTTCGTAGAATCGCCGAACCAGAGCGTTTGCCGGGCAGGTCACGAATCAGACTGCGATCAATTTTCACAACACTGAATGGCAACTCACTTAGCCTAGCCAGATTTGAATAACCGGTCCCGAAATCGTCAATCATCAACCGAATACCTCGTTCGGTCAATTGATTGAGCAACTCGATACAGGTCGAGTGATCGTTCATCGCTAACGTTTCAGTGACCTCTAACGCAAGTCGCTGATAAGGAATTCCGCTGGTTTGCACCGCTCGGTCAACCATGTCCAAAAACCCTTCGTCGGCGATTTGCTGCCCTGACACATTCACCGACACATACACATCGTCTGACAATCGAGTTGCGATAAATCCGCAAGCGCGATTGAGAATCTTTTCGCCCGCTTCGATCATCAGCCCCGATTCTTCCAATAGCGGCACAAACTCTAGAGGCGAAACCCATTCCCCAGATCCGCGTTGCCAACGAGCAAGCGATTCGTAACCGATGACTCGAATCTGCCCACTTTCATGCCGGACAATTGGTTGCAAATAAGTCTGAATCTGGTCGTTGTCCACCGCCTGAGCTAGATCGCGCGATAACGCAAGCTTTCGTTCGACATCGCGTCCAATAGAGGGCTCAAAATAATTCACGCAGCCGGATGGCTTTTTTCGCTTGCCCTCGGCTAGTGCTTGATCCGCCTTAATAAGCAATTCGTTGCTGCTTCGACCATCGCGCGGGTACATGGCGATCCCCACGCTGCTGGAGATTTCTAGACGCGAACCGTCAAGATCGATCGGCATCCCAATCATCTCGATAATTCGCTCAGCAGTTCGGCCTGCACTTAACGGGTCGGTCTCCGAAAGCAAGACAACGTATTCATCGCCGCCGGAACGAGCCACGTCCGTCCGAGCTCGCACGACTTGGTGAATCCTTTGCGCACAAACTTGCAGCAGACGATCGCCGGCCTGATTCCCTAGAACATTGTTAACGGCCTTGAACCGATTCAAACTGATCAGCAGCACTGCGAAAGACAACCCACTTTGTTCTGACGTCGCGATGCACTCGTCGATGCAAGGCTTGATCTGAGATCGATTGAGCAGTCCGGTCAACGTGTCAAATGTGAAAGCCAACTGCGATTGACGCTGGGCAACTTTCAAAGAGACGTTCGCTTCGGCCAATTCTGTCAGATCCTCAACAGAACCAACCAGTACTTTGTTTCCGTCGGGATCCACCCATCGGCCTAACCGAATCTTCAAAGGCTTGGCTGCCTGTTCGGACGCAACTTCATCAGACGGCAACCCAACTTCGTATGCAAACTGCTCGCCCGTCTCAAGCGTCCGCACTTCGGCATTCGAATCAAACAAATAGTCGCCGGGCCGAATTTCAAAATCTTGAAAACCAAGAATTGACTCTCGCGCGCAGTCAACAAGCTTGCAGAAAGAGGCACTCGCAGCAATCAGTTTTTGCTCCCGATTCTTCACGAAGACCGGCGTCGGAAGAGCATCAACTAGATGAAGCCAATCAGTGCGAACACCAACGAATTGGGCGTCTGTTGGGCTCATAGAATCTTCTAAAGGGAACGATCGAAGTAATACCGGCCTTGCCACTTTACGCGGCTTTTCGCGATATCGTTGTCCATTTATTTTCGGGTCGCCGCTAAGATCCTGATTAACAAATTGTGATGCGTGCCCATTTAAACGACGGCCAAACGGCAACCAGACTTGCGGAGCCAACGTGATCGTCAAAACCGGCACGAAAACACCAGCCGTCGCACCCTAATTGGCTCGGCGGGGACTCAATCCGAAATCGCAGACCACTGAGTCACACCAACCACCGATCAGGCGTAGTCTCGTTCCTTGAACCACTTCCACGATTCCTCTAGCGCCGGCAAGTAATCGTTAATCTGGTAGCCAAGCTGGTCGATCGCCTTGTCGCTGGAGTACCAGTGATGAATCTGTCCCATTGCAGTCACCGCCGAATTGAGCTGTGGCTCGGTGGTCGTAAACCGCCCAGCCAAATCGCCCACGCCGCCAGCAATTTTTGAGATCCATGTCGGGAGTTTTCCAATCGGCGGTCGACGCCCGACAAGCTTCGCCATCTCAGTCCATAGCTCCAAATAGGTAACGTTATGCCCACCAAGAATGTAACGTTCCCCGGCGACTCCACGATCCAACGCCAGCCGAATGCCGCAAGCGACGTCTCGCACATCGGCGACGCTACATCCGCCAGCTGGAGCCAGTGGCATGTACTGCTTGACGATGGCAAGTAACATCTCGCCCGACGAGGGTTTCCAATCGCGTGGCCCGACCATGAAACCCGGATTGACGATGACTCCATCGAGACCACTTCGCACCTGATCAAGGAACACCGCTTCGGCTTCCCGTTTCGACACCACATACGCGCACGCGGGTTTAGGGGGCTCGGTTCTGGTCTCGTCTCCCGGCTGGTCGGGGTCGACTTGCCCCAATGCGTCGACCGTGCTGACGTGGACCATTCGAATTCCATGCCGCCGCGCTGACTCAGCCAAAATCTTCGTGGCCCCAACGTTGACGTTCCGACTTTCTGGAATTTTTGACCAACCCAGATGGATCATGGCGGCCGAGTGAATAACCGCATCGTGCTGACCAACCAGCGGAGCAATTTCCGAAGCATCGTTCAAATCGACAATCGCTTTTGTGACGTCCCATCCGTCCAAAGGACGCGGATCTGAGCTGTGGCGAAGCGTGGCGGTTACTTCGTGGCCGGCTTCGGTCAACTGCTGGAGCAAATGGTTTCCAAGAAACCCGGTTGCTCCGGTGAGCAAGATTCGCATGAAAGAGTCAACTCCGTGTTCATCAATCCGTGTTCATCAATGTTTGCGTCGCATTGGGGCTTGCGATAACTCAAAAGAAGTCAATCCGCACTGCCGATTCTCCGAGCGGAACGATAAACTATAACATTGCGAACCGACGTGGCCATGACTGGGAATCCAAACCTGAAAAGTTCTCGGCGTTAATTCACCTCTCGAATCCAAACTATCGACTTCTGAAAATTGAGTCCATGAATTCTAAATCCGTCACCGTTTCGCCCGTCCAGACAAAGGCTGACCAAAAAGCCTTCATCCAGTTCGCGTGGACTCACTATCGTGGAGACCCACACTGGATCCCGCCAATCCGGATGAACATTCGCGAGCTGTTGAATTATCGCCCTCATCCATTTTACGATCGCGCAGAGATCCAGACGTTTCTGGCTAAGCAAGACGGAGTCGTTGTCGGACGTATTGCTGCGATCGTCGACCGGGCTCACAACGAGTACCATGACGAGCAGCGCGGGATGTTCGGCTTTTTCGAGTGCGTTGATGATCAAGCCACGGCGAACGCGTTGTTTGATTCAGCTCGAAACTGGTTGGCAGAACGAGGCATCACAAAAATGCGAGGCCCGGCCAACCCGTCTCAGAATTATGAGTGGGGACTGCTGGTTGATGGGTTCGATCAACCTCCGACCTTCATGATGACCTACAACAAACCGTATTACGGCAACCTGATTACCGATTACGGCTTCTTCAAGTCACAAGACTTGTATGCTTTTCTGGGGGTCGTGGAGGAACTGGATAATCTCGATCCGAAAATGGCCTTCATCGCGGATGAAGCCGAACGACGTTTCAACGTAAAAGTCAGGCCCATTAGCAAGCAAAATTTCGATCAGGACGTGAATAGCTTTCTGGAAATTTACAACCGCTCGCTCCCCGGCCAATGGGGGTTCACTCCCATGTCCGAAAGCGAACTTCGCGAATCGGCTAAGGGCCTGAAGATGCTGATCACGCCGGAGATGACCACGATGGCAGAGATTGAGGGCAAACCTGTTGCGACCGTTTTCGGCTTGCTTGACTACAATCCCATCATCAAAAAAATTGACGGAAAACTTTTCCCGTTTGGTTTCCTACGGATTCTTTTTGGACGTAAAAAAATCAAAAAAGTTCGCCTGATTAGCACCAACGTGGTCCCCGAGTACCAGCGATGGGGACTGGGGATTGTGCTGATGAAGCGGCTGGTGCCCGAGGTGAGAAAATGGGGGATCACCGAAGCCGAATTTTCTTGGGTGCTTGAGTCCAACAAGCTTTCGCGAGGCACGCTCGAACGAGGTGGCGCAAAGTTGATCAAGACCTATCGAATCTTTGACTACGAACCGTCATAATCGAGACTGGCCGTCGGCTCTGCACTCACCATTCCCCTATCATTCACAGGTCCCATGAAACCCGATTCGGACGTAGTTATCACGGGACTTGGCGTCGTTTCCCCCATCGGGATCGGGATCGAGCCGTTTTGGGAATCGCTCGTAGGCGGCGTCAGTGGTGTGCGAGTCAGAGAACAGTTCGCCGATACCGAACTACCGTTTCGGATTGCGGCTCCCGTTGTTGGGTTCGAGCCCAAACAGTACGTCAAGCCTCGCAAAGCACTCAAGATCATGTGCGATCCGATCAAGTTCGCTTGTGCGGCGGCGTCAATGGCGGTCGAACAAGCCGGAATTCAGGCTGGCGAGGATCGAAACATCGACCCCAACCGCATCGGAACGGTTGTGGGAACAGAAACGTTTTTTGCCGATCCGTGTGAGGTCGCCGACGTGTTTCATCGCTGCACTGTTGACAAGGACTATCAGCACGACCGATGGGGCGAGCTTGCGATCAGGGAGATCCAACCCTTATGGATGTTGAAGTATTTGCCCAATATGGCGGCTTCTCATATTTCAATTGCGCTTGATGCTCGTGGCCCCAGCAACAGTATTTGCCAAGGAGAGGCATCTTCAATGCTCGCGCTGATCGAAGCCGCTAACCTGATTCAACGCGGGACGGTCGATGTCGCCATCGTCGGAGGTACCGGATCCCAGATGGCGCTCACTTCAATGCTGTACCATGGTGTCGACAACCTAAGCAAAAACATTCACAACCCAGAAGCAGCGTGCCGCCCCTTCGATCGCAATCGCGACGGAATGGTTGTTGGCGAAGGGGCGGGTGCGATCGTCATCGAAAGTGAAGAACACGCGAAAGCGCGAGGCGCTGATGTGATTGCTCGGATTTTGGGGCATTCAAGTGGCTACGCCAGCGTGGGCAGCGATGTATTTGGAGCCGCATTCGAGGCCTGCCTTCACGAGTCAATTCAACGTGCCAATTTGAAGCCTTCTGAAATAGGGTTCGTTAACGCGAATGCCACGGGAAGCGTTGAAGGGGATTCCATCGAAGCCAAAGCGTTGAACGCAGTGTTTGGTGAGTGCATCGTCTCGGCTAACAAAGGGAACTTTGGAAATTTGGGGCCGGGAACCTCGCTGGTCGAGCTCATCGCGGGCATCTTGAGCATGCAAAACAAAACGATCCCCGCTACATTGAACTTCAACGAACTCGACCCAAACTGCGCAGTCCTCCCAAGCTCAACCAACCTCGACTGTAACAAGCAGTATGTAGTGAAGTCTTCCATTTCCTCCATGGGCCAGTTTACATCGTTGGTTGTTGCGAAATAGCTGCTTGAAACGTCGGAAATCACAACGAAAAATCGGCAATCGAGTAAATTCAATTCATCGAATCAATTAAAACATCGCCGAGATTTGACTCTTCCAAATTTTTACTGTGGGGGCACGCTTGAAAACTCGATAAACTTTGCAGATTGGGAAGACGCTGTCGCCCGTGTAACCGGTTCAGAAAATTTTGAATGTACGGATTGCCTAGCTTTGGCCGACGTGGTAATTTGCGCATCAGAAAATCTTACCTATATCGCTTCTCGCTTTCTGATCTGTTCGCTCGACCACACGAGCAGCTTACAGCAGCCGTTTTACTTAAAGGATTGACAATGATAATAAGACAACGAGTGTTCGTTTACGGTGCGATGCTTTTGCTATCCGTGGCGTTGACAAGTTCCGCGATTGCTCAAGTTACGACGCCCGGGACATTTCTCCCCGCAAACAGTGGCTCGTTCGCCGTAAACCCAATTCCGGACTTTGACCCAAGCTTGGCGGGCGGCATCGCTCCAGCAGTTAACATCGCAAACACTACTTTCAGTACCGTCACCATCACTCAAGATGACTTAGATGCCGTTAACGACAACGGCCAAGACATCGTGGATGTCTTTTTCACAATTGAGGGATTGACTCACAGTCACGCAAGTGACTTGACTGTCAGTGTGGCCTACACACCCGAAGGTGCCTCTAGCGCAACACGAACGGCTACCTTGTTCGAGCGAGTTGGTATCCTCGACGGTGGTTCCGGCAACGGCGCCAACGGTTTTGTTGACAACCAGAATGGTGATGGTTTTGGATCCAACGCGAACTTGAATGGGAGTTACCGATTTGCAGATAGAGGTACACAGCTGTTCGCCCAAGCCGCAACAAGCACAGGCGATAATGCCGTTGTTCCAGTCTTGAACCCAATCACAGGCGTTCCGATTTATCAAGCGACAGGTGCAACTGACCAACAAGTCGGCTTGTTTTCAGCCTTTGCCACTGACGGTAACGGCAACGCACTGCAGCTGGTCGACATCATCGGTGAGTACACCTTTGCAATCTCTGATCGCAGCAACCAGACCACCAACGGTGCTGTAAATGGGATTCAACAGAGCTTCACACGAACCAATGTCGCGTTTCAGACTGCGGCAACTACTGCAATTCCTGAGCCCGGAACAGCTTCGGCAATGCTGCTAGGTCTGATTGGTCTTGCGGCACGACGTCGTCGAGCCTAATTGGATCCGCATAGCATTCGCTTAGCGTTTCGCGTGATAGACAAACACAAAAGCACGGAGAACATTTCTCTCCGTGCTTTTTGCATGCGCTTGTCCGGTTTGCGATTGGCTTGTGTTTGCGACTGCTTTCGGAGCCACCGAATAAGGACAAGCTTCGGAACCAAATAGGGTAGGGAAGCTGCGTCCTGCTTGCCGCATTGATTTAGTCTTTGAACTCGAGCCGATCAGGCGCTGCCACTGGCCTAGAAACCTGATTAACGCTCAAGCGATTCATTCAATCAAAGCGGGGTTGAAGTTGAGGGTGTTATGTCGAATTCTTGACGAAAATGAGGCCAGAACGAAGCTTGCAATAAAAAAGCCTGCTCCAAAATCAATCCTTGGTGTAGTACTTGTTCGGTGGATTGTCCAACCTCGAGCAGCACGTTAAGATGGGCGGCCTCGGGAAGCTATACAGCAAGCCCCTTTACCTGCCGTGGACGCTCGTCTCCTACAGCGAGCCACCTGCCTTGGCCTTTTTGAATGAGGATTGGAGCTAATGATTAGACAAAACGCACTCTCTGTCGCTGCGATGATTCTACTGACCGTTGCAATTTCAGGTCACACGAACGCTCAATCTGGATTTATCGCTACAAACAGTGACGATTCCAACGGCGATCCAACTAATAACGAATTTGGAAATCCTATCGGTTCGACGGTCGCGATTCCAGATTTCGATCCGAACCTGACCAACCTTCAAAACACCATCTTCAGCACGGTCACGATTACTGATAGCGATGTTGATGCGATTGACAATGGCGGGAACATCGTCGATGTCTTTTTCACCATTGAAGGATTGACTCACAGCCACGCAAGTGATTTGACGGTTCGAGTGGATTATGCCGGCACTGGGGCAAACGCCGGCATCACTCGTGCAGCGACTTTGTTTGAACGAGTCGGTATCACGGACGGTGGTTCCGACACTGGGGCAAATGGCATCGTTGATAACCAAAACATTGATGGCATCGGAGCCACCTCGAACTTCTCTGGATCTTACCGATTTCAAGACGGTGGCGATTCATTGTTCGACGTGGCTACAAATACGCCGGATGGTGACGTGGTGCCAGTATTGAACTCGGCAGGCACAGGAATTCCAGTTTACGCCGCAACCGGTGCTAACAACGGGCAGGTCAGTCTGCTTTCGGCCTTTGGTACCGATGGTGCAGGGAACGCCTTAACGCTGCAGGATATTGTTGGAACCTATGAGTTCTCATTTTCTGACCGCAGTAACCAAACGACCAACGGAGATGTGAACGGGATCGATCAACGCTACACGCGTACGAATGTAGCTTTCCAAGCAGTGGTACCGACGCCAGCCATTCCTGAGCCGGGAACCGCATCGGGAATGCTGCTTGCCTTGATTGGATTGGCGGCACGGCGACGCCGATCTTAACGAAATTCAGACCAACGTCTGCGGTAACGAACGAAGGCACGGAGTGTTCTGACTCCGTGCTTTTTTTATGCGCTGGACTGACGTGTTAGGTCCGATATTTCACCCAAGATGTAGACCCTAACACGCAAACGCTTGTTCTGCCGGAACTTCGGTCTCTATTCCGAGGTAGCGTCGAATCACAGGCTGTTTTCAAGCATTTTGAGTTTGCACAGTTTGAGCACAGTTTGGGCACAGTTTGGGCACAGTTTGAGCACAGTTTGAGCACAGTTTGGGCAGTGTTTTCGAGACCTTGTTACCGGCCTACGAAATATCCGCGTTAGGTCGCTCGCCCCAGCCGACCTCTCTTAGATCAGTACGCGGCGGTTGTAAATCAGCCACTCGATCATCAACACGACAATCGCAAGGCATACCAGCCAAGGCCAGTACTCACGCCTCGCGGGAACGCGTGCTCGAGTCCCTTCAATCTCAACGTAGCCCAACTCCATCTTCTCAGCGACCGCCAGATCGCTTTCTCGCCGGTCAAGTAGGTTCACGGCAACTAACTGATCGATCTCTTGCTCTCCCTGAGGACGGATTTCGTAAACCCCGGAGGCCTCCGTATCAACGAACACGAATGAGTTGTCAGCACGAGCGGATACCGTTTCTGTTTTACCAGTCGGCGTTGTCACACTAACTTTTGGATATGGCAGTCGAGAACGAAAATTCATCAACTGCCCCGGTTTGCGATTGAACGATTGACCAAACTGCGATTGACCTCCAAGAGTGACAAACAGGTTTTGCATGAAGATCGGGAATCCAAGTTTCCGAGGCCAATCGGTATTCACGCTGGCGTCACCCGATTCGTCATACTGAATCAATGGAAACCCGATGACCAGATCAAGGAACCCACTGCGAGGGGCAAGTGTCATCACCGAACCTTCAATCGAGTCGACCAGCGACACGCTACCCGTTGGACCCTCGATCATGTCACTGGCCAGCACGTTCACGGTCGTCATTTGCACCGCTTGCATTAGCGGATGAGCGTTGTTCACGTCCACGATCGGCGTCACGCTCGATTGACCGGTCTTCGACCATCGTTCGTCCATCGGCAACGAGCCCCAGAAAACCGCGTTGCACGGAGGCATTTTCTCTGGGGCACATTGATCAAACACGATCAGGTCAAAGAAGCCGAGCGTCGTTTGCTTTTCGTAGTCAGGGTTCTTCAAAAAATCGGGGGACTCAAATTGAACGTTGGCCAACTTTTTGACTCGGTCCGTTCGAGCCGCAAGTTCTAAGTACTTCTGATCTTCGCTAACGATCAAAACATTCGAAAGCCGAGGCGGATTGAGCACGCAATGAGCCACGTTATCGAACGCGTAAACATCTGCGGAATCGATCTGGACGCGAATCGGGATCGCCTGATCGACTCGCCCGGCAAAGCCAGACAAATCGAAACTGATACTGGTCGAACTGAGCCCCGCCACTTTCACTCCTGCCCGAGCATCAAACAGTTCGTCATCGACAAACAGCGAGAGATCGACTTCCGCGTCCTCCATGCCAGAATTTTGCAATCGAGTGAAAGCTTCGATCTGCCCATCGCTTTCCAACTGGTTGTTCAACGAAAATGCCGTAATTCCAACGTTGGGCGGCACCTCAAAAGATCCAATCGGAAAATACTGGGCCGTCAATTTCCCAAAGGAAAAACGGGGCACCTCTTTCACTCCGCCATCACTATAAATCTGCAAAACGGCATCTCGGCCTTCTGCGACCTGCATATCAATCTGACTTTCTCGGTCACTCGTTCGCCCCGGATTCGCCAACCCGGACGCCGCGGTCAACGCTTCGGAGATATCGCTCGATCGTTCGGTCTGCTGAATCTGATCCACTTTTCTTTTGAGCAACGAACGATTGGTGGTGTACGACTGTTGCACAATCGCTCGATCCGAGAAACTAATCAACATCGCGGCATCGCTGCCACTCATGCGGTCGATCGTCTCCTTCACAAGCCGTTTTGCTTCGTCCAATCGACTACCCTTCGACGGAGTATCCTTGGCTGACATGCTGGCCGACTGATCCACCACAAAAACGAATCGATCGCCGGCCAATTCTTCACTGCGACAACCCGGACGCAGACACGACAGCAACAGCAGCAAGACAGCAAGCAATTGCAACAGCAGCAACAGGTTATTCCTCAGCCGCTGCCAGAGGCTGTTCACATGCATGTCCTCGATCGTTCGAGTCCACAAAAAGGTACTGGGAACCTGCAACGGCGACCGTCGCAGTTTCAAAAAGTACAGCAGAAAAATCAACGGTGGCACGACAGCCAAAATCAGCCACTGATACCAAGGAATTGTGCTGAAGTCGAGAAAGTTCAACGCACCAATCCTCGTTGTCGAAGATAGCGTGAAACTAGTCGATCAACCGACCTTTCGGTGCTGGTCATTGTGTAAACGATGCCTCGTCGCGAGCAAAAATCGCGTGCTTGCTCGATGTACGTCGCCAAGGTTCGGCGGTATCGGTCAAGCAACCTCTGGCTGACCGAAATTTCGGCGATATCACTATCTTCGCAGTCGACCAGCTTCAAATCTCCTTGGATATCCGGATCAATTTCTTCCTGCGAGAGAACGTGAATCACGTAGATGTCCAAATTTCTGGCTACCAAGTATTTAAGAGCCGTTTCATACCCGGACTTATCCATCAAGTCGGTGATCAAAACCAGCACGCCTTTTCCCGTGTTGCGCGAGCAAAAATTTTTCACGCAATCAGCCAGTGGTACATTGGCCGAGGACTTCAACTGATTCAGGTACTCAAGCATCTGCCACACTTGCCCGCGCCCACGTAGCACCGGCGCTGAGGGCGCGACGACGGGGTCGAGTGGCTCGATCTTGATTCGGTCGCTACGGCACAATCCAATATAGCCCAACGCCGCGGCCAGTTGCTTGGCGTATTGCAGCTTGCTGGGCGTCCCAAAGTTCATCGACTCGCTGACATCGATCAACGTATAGAAGTGCAAGTCTTCCTCTTCAAGGAATAGCTTCAGAAACAGCTTGTCCAACCTGGCGTACAGATTCCAATCGACGAACCGCAGGTCATCGCCCGGAACATAGTTGCGAAAATCTGCAAACTCAACACTCTGCCCCTTGCGCACGCTGCGACGTTCGCCCTTCATGCGGCCACGGAAAATCTTGCGGCTGACCAACTCCATCCTGTCCAGCTTCGCCAGTAGCGAAGGAGGCAGCAAATCGTTGGCCGCCGATTTTAACGGCAACGGATTTTCAGGCATCGTCTGCTTTCTCAGGGACGCGATCTAGAATCTCCAGCAGCACTTGATCACTCGTCACGTTCTCCGCTTGGGCCTCAAAGTTCGGAATGACTCGGTGCCGCATCGCGGGAAGGTAAACGCGTCGAATATCTTCGAAGCTGACATTGAACCGCCCTTCCAACAACGCCCGCACCTTCGCCGCCAACGCCATCGTCTGAGCTCCCCGCGGACTGGCGCCCCATCGCAGATATTGATTCGTGATATCAACCGCGTGCGGTCCCTCAGGATGAGTCGCAAGCGTTAAACGAACGATGTAGTCACGAAGATGGTCGGCAAGAATCACCTCCCGGATCAACTTCTGCCACTCAATGATCTCCGCTCCATCCATCACCGGCTGAGGTTCGATTTTTACTCCTCGAGTCGTTCGATCCAAAATTTCCGAAAGCTCCTCGCGGTTGGAGTACCCGACGACCAATTTGAATAAGAATCGATCCAGCTGAGCTTCCGGCAGCGGGTAGGTTCCTTCCTGCTCGATCGGGTTTTGCGTCGCCAACACGAAGAACGGCTTCTGTAGTTCGTACCGAGTGCCTCCAACGGTGACGGTGCCTTCCTGCATTGTCTCCAGCATGGCCGACTGCGTCTTTGGCGTCGCGCGGTTGATTTCATCAGCGAGGCAGATCTGAGTGAAGATCGGACCTTTCTGAAACTCAAACGAACGATTTCCGTTTTGATCCTCGACGACCATATTGGTACCAAGAATGTCGGCCGGCATCAGATCAGGCGTAAACTGAATCCGATTCGAATCAAGGCTGAGCGTCTTGGACAGCGTCTGGACCAGCAGCGTTTTTCCCAACCCGGGAGCACCTTCCAGAAGGCAATGACCGCCGATCATCAGGCACGTCAGCACGCCATGCACGATTTCATCATGGCCAACAATCACTTTGCCGATCTCGGCTCGGATTGCTTCGTAGCGTTCGCGGAATTTATCAGCCTGCTGCTGAAACTCATGTTGGTCGGTCATTGGCGATTCCGGTAAGTTCCCGATGTAAATACGTTCAGTTAAAAGTCGGTGGCGATCAGTATTTTACTAGCAAGCATGGCTGCGGTTCGAGCTTCCAAAAAAGCACGAGGATTTTCCACCTGCCAAGCGCCGTATCAAATGATCAATTTGACGAATCTGATGAGTCGTCGTTTCGTTTCTGTTTTTCCCGTGCTTTGCGTTTAGCCTCGAGCAATCGCGACGTGTAAGACGTATCGTCGTCCGGGTTCAATGTATCACGCTTAATCTTTGGCGGTGCGGCAGGAGTTTTCTCGATCTCGCTCGCCAGCACATCATCTAAAAGTTGCTTCCCGCTAGTCGAAGTTGCATCTCCGCCGACCTCTGGTTCAAAACGTGTTGCCGCCCGCCGTTGCTCGATTTCCTTTTCAATCTCCTGCTTTCGACTTTGCAATCGTGACAAGGAAGGAGCCGGAGCTTCTGATTCGGAACTGACGACAAACGACTTCAAATACCGCCCGAAATTCCCAAGCCAGTCGAACGAAATCGCGACTCGACGCACCAGCACATCCGCAAAAAACGCCGTGCTACAAATCACCAGCAGCAGCGGCCAGATGTCCTCAATTCCTATCGCGGCCGAAAGGGTAGGGCGGAACGTGTTCGTTTCCAGCAGCTGACTCAATCCCTTCCGGGTTAACGATCCGTCGATCACGGTCCCTGCTTCCCCGCCACGCGGCTCGAATCGAGCCAATGAATCCAACAAAGCACGATTGGCTCGGCGATCCGAGTACTCGGACGACCACGGGATATTGAACCCGGAAGTCAGCCGCTGATAACCTTCGCCGGGAAAAAGTGAAAACAAAAAGTTTCCAGATCCGCTGACCGGCCGCTGTGCTACATAACGCCCGGGACCAACTTGGTCGAACTCCAGATCAAAACCTTCCTGATCAGGGCCGACGCCTCGCCCTGAGATATCCAAGAAATTCAGAAAATCGTCCTTGTCGTCCAACGCCGTCACCACCACCTTCGCCACGCCGTCCTTCACTTCCGAAGCAACGCTGAAGTTGGCTGACAGGGTCACAGGCCGCATCGCATAGCGGACCATTTGCGAGAAAAACTTGTCGTATTGCTCGCTTTGAAACCAACTGTTGGTCCATCGGTGACCAGCATCGGAAGTGAATGCGACGGTCCGCCCGTTCCCATATCGCCACGTGGCCAACAACGTCGAGTTTTCTCCCTTGTCATTTTTTGGCTCGCTGGACAAACACAGTTGCTGCACCAAGTTACTGGGTTTAACCGTCGTCATGACGTAGCCGGAAAATGTTGGCATGTTCTCGGGCTCCAACCCCGCCAGCATCTCATGGCTGCGAGCAGACTCTGTTGGCAAAACCGTCATTCCCGTCTTCGACTCCTTGATCACAGGTTTGGACACACGCCTAGCTTCACGCTGATAAATCTTTGGCAACGCTCGCGGGTCTTTCACAACCCAATACTTGCCGCCCGTCGCCTTGGCAATCTTTTGTAATGGAGTACTACCCGGCGGCCCATGCGTTCCCACTGCCACGGTTGAAATTTTAATCCTGTTCTTCACGTAGGACCGAAGCAAAGCATTCGTCGGAGGCGTTGGGTCACCGTCGCTGATGATGATTGCGTGTTTGATCGAAGCGTTGACCTGCTTCAAGCCGTTCAGCATCAACCGCATCGGAGCGTTAAAGTCAGGCATGTCGCCCGGCGTCATGCGATTCACCATCCCCAACATGCGGTTCCGATTTTGGAACACTCGATCAACCCCGTCCGGCATGCGCCAGAGCCATTTGGGCGTGCCCCCCATGTCGCTCCAATCGACCACACCGCAATAGTCCATTGGGCCAAGCACCTTGATTGCTTCCTCGCCGATTTTGACTTGCCAAAAGTTTCCATTCGCCATTTCAGAGGCGTGCATCACCATCGCCAGTGCCCCAACCGCGGAAACCTTGTCGTTCTTGATCTGAAAATCGACCGGCATTGCTTTTTCCAGCGGAGTGTTCGACCACCCACCCGCACCAAACGAGCGATCGCCGCCCAGCATCACAATTCCACAGCCCATTTGCTCGCAATTGTCGACCAGCATCTTGATTTGAGCGTCACTAAATGCCGCCAGCTCCGGACTGTCCGCATCATCGCCCGTCGATCTCGCTACATTCGCCAACACGACCGCATCGTACGGCAACAGTTCTGCGGCCGAGGTATACAATTGATTCGATGGCATCACATCGATTTCGATCGAACTTGCTTGCAGACGCTCGACCAAATGCTGGAACTCACCTTGGTTGAAACCATCTTCAATGAGCAGAACTCGCCCTTTGCCTCGAATGTGAGCAAACGAGGACGCCCGATTGTTGTTTTCAATCGCGTCGACCGATGGATCGTCCGGGACGAACGTCGCATCAAGCGTGAACACACCCGCTCGTTCAAGTTCGTGCTTGAAACCGTGAATGTTTTTGCCCGGCCGCAGCGTCACCTGCTGCTCAGCCAGTAATTCGCTCGACTTCGCTGACCCCATCGTCAAACGCAGCTTGCCGGTTACTGGCTCTGCCGACTCGTCCGGCGAATCGGTTTGATTGTTGATCACGATCCGGGCCTCGAAAGCTTGGCCTTTTCGAAGCTCCGTCGGCAACACAATTTTCTCAACTGCTATTTCCGACTTCGCAGACAACGCGACGGGAACCACGTCGATCCCGATCCCGTCTTCCGCCATTGATCGAGCTAAACTCAGCGCGTCGCCCATGTTTTCATTCCCATCCGACACGATAACGACTCGTCGAGCGGTATCTTCTGGAAAGGACGCCTTCGCCAACTTCAGCGCCGATTCTAGGCTGGTAGAATCCGTTTTTAAATCTGTCGAGGATTCAAGGCGATCGATGAGAGGCAACTTGCCATCGAACGGAGCCGCTTCAATTTTGGCAGTGCCGCCAAAGACGATCACGCCCGCCAGATCCTTCTTTCCGTCCCGGCGATGGCTTTCAACTTCACGAAAAACGTAGTCGAGCATCATGTCCCGCCGAGCCGGTGGGATGCTGTCGCTCTGATCCAGAAGGTAGATCACGGTCAGTCGATCGGTCGTCTGCCGGACCTGAGTCTGCGCCAACGCGAGAACTAACAACGAAACAACCAACGACCGAAGAAGCAGCGCGAAAACCCTTCGCCACGCCCCTAGACCCGCCAAGCTGTTAAACCCCATCCACCAGACAACTGGCACTAGCAAGAACAGCAGCAAAAACCACGGGCGGTCGAACGCGATTTCGAATCCGGGGCTCATGGCTTGCTCTGGCGTTTCGTGGCTTGGCTCTAGGGGTGGCTTGGCGATAAATGCAGAACGCTCTTGGTCTCTCTTGCGTTCTTGGCCGCCTCTCTAAGATACCAAATCCCGTTGTGTTCCGCTGATTTTTGAGCCCCGTCGGCGTGTCCCCCGTCACGCCCCACGCCAATTCTACCCCGCACGATCGGCAAAACACGGGAAATTGGCACGCTCGACCGAGCACGCTGGCCACCATTGTTTGGAATCGGCCACATACTCCTTAGAATGGTTTACCCTTTGGGGCTTCTGATTACGTAAGATAGCGAGCTTGTACAGCGTGGCGAGCTTTTTGCCGTCCTCGGCCACTTAGGTCGACCGACCGCGACCCTCATTGATTCGATTCAAGGAAACTTAGATGTTGAAATCGATTTTCTCCCGACCAGTTATGATCGCCCTTCACGCGATCGTCCTCGGAATGTGCCTGACGAGTTTTGCCGTTGCGGATGATGACACGACGACCGAGAAGAAGAAAAAGAATGGGATCTTTGATTTCCCATCGCTCGAAAAAGTCACCGAAGACTACGAGGAAATCGAAGTCCAAGGCGGCGGCAAACCGTTTTACCGAATCTGGAAACGTGAGGCGGATGGCCAGATGCTGGCTCAGTTGCCGCGCGACTTTGCCAGTCCATCCACGCGTCACTTTATTGCGCCGACCGTTTCGGGTGGCGAGCTATTCGCGGGACTGCAGTCGGATTCGTTCTACGTTTACTGGAAACGTTACGGAAAGAAAATTGCTCTGGTCGCAGAGAACCTAGCCGTTAAGGGATCGGACAAACAATCGAAAGCTTCGGTCGAACGACTGTTCACTGACAAAGTGCTTTTAAGCTTGCCGATTCTCACGATCGTCCCTCGGCAGGGTCCGGTGATCGATCTGGACCAACTGCTTGTCGGCAACGCAAGTGTTTTCTTCGGTCGAGGCATGCGAGCCCAATCCTCATTGGTCTCGATCAAGCAGGCCAAAGTTTTCCCAAACAACATCGAAATTGCTTTCGAAGTACCGATGACCAACGGCAACCTAAAAACGTTGCACTACTCAATCAGCAAAATTGAAGGCAGTCCCAGCTACTCGCCGCGAAAAGCTGACCAGCGAATCGGATACTTCACGACGACCTATTCTGACTACGGCAAGTACGACTCCGACGACACCAATGTGCGCTACATCAACCGCTGGCATCTTGAGAAACGAGATGAAAAGCTGCGGATGAGCCCACCCAAGAAGCCCATCGTATTTTACATCGAACATACGACTCCGATTCGTTATCGCCGCTGGGTTCGGCAAGGAATCATGAACTGGAACAAAGCGTTCGAACAGATCGGGATCGCGGATGCGATTGAGGTTCGGCAACAGGACATGGAAACCGGCCAACACGTCGAGAAAGATCCGGAAGACGTTCGGTACAATTTCGTGCGATGGTTGAACAATAACATCAGCACCGCGATCGGCCCCAGCCGAGTCAATCCAGGCACCGGAGAGATTTTGGACGCGGACATCGTGCTAACCGACGGCTGGATTCGCACCTTCGAAAAGCAGTTTTCCGAACTGATGCCGAAAATCGCGATGGATGGCATGGCACCGGAAACCATTGCGTGGTTCGAGAAACATCCAAACTGGGATCCTCGCATTCGCCTTGCCGATCCAGCCAACCGTGACTTCGTGCGGCAGCAGCTTCAACACCAAGCCGCTCAACGCCGAGCCAGCGATCAACCCTCGACCTTGAAAACTCGCCTGATGGGCGACGAACCTTTGGATGGCTTGGTCGATCGACACAGCCAAGTCAATGGAGCCTGTTTTGCCGCCGAGGGTCGTGGCATGGATGTCGCCATGATGCGAATGGCAATGCTCTCGTTGCAAGCTGAAAAAGACGACGAGGACGGCGACGACGAAGAAGATGAGGACGATGACAAGGACGACGAAGACGAGAAGGACGACGAAGAAGACAAAGAGGATGATGACGACGAAGAAGACGAAGAAGATGAGGAAGATGAGGAGGAAAAGGAGCAAATGCTTGACGGCATGCCCGAGTCCTTCATTGGCCCGCTACTGGCAGACCTAGTTTCTCACGAAGTCGGCCACACGCTTGGCTTGCGTCACAACTTTAAGGCGTCCAGCGTTTACGACATTGAAGAAGTCAACAGTGAAAACCTAAAAGGCAAAAAGCCTCTCGCTGGTAGCGTGATGGATTACCTACCGACCAACTTCAAGGTCGACCGGGGCGAAGTCCAAGGCGATTACGCCATGATCGGCGTTGGTCCCTACGACATGTGGGCGATCGAGTATGGCTACACGCTCAAAGGAAAAGAGAAGAACCTAGAAAAGATTCTCTCTCGTGTCTCTGAGCCGGAACTTGCATTCGCGACCGACGAAGACACTTGGGGGCCTGACCCGCTGGCACGTCGATACGATTTTGGAAAAGAGCCGCTCGCGTTTGCGAAAGAGCAAATCTCACTGGCTCAGAAAAACCGCAAGCGGATCTTAGACGAATTTGTGCAAGATGGTGACTCGTGGCACAAAGCCCGCCGAGGCTACTTGCTGACGCTATCCCTGCAAACACGCGCGTCATCGATGATGGCCAACTGGCTGGGCGGAGTCTTCGTCAATCGTGATAAAAAAGGCGATCCAAACGACCGTAAACCAATCGTCGTCGTTCCGGCCGACAAGCAGCGAGATGCACTCAACTTTGTCGTTGAAAGCACCTTCTTTGATGAAACGTACGGACTAACACCCGAACTTTTGACGCACATGACATCTGATTCGTTCGCGGGTTATTTCATGGTGCCCGAAGCCGCATGGCCTGTTCACGATCGAGTGATGGGAATTCAAGCATCGACCTTGTCGCAATTGCTCAACCCGACCGTTTTGCGACGCGTCTATGACAATGAACTTCGGGTCGGAGCGGACGAAGACGTTTTGACGCTATCCGAAATGCTCACCACGATTAACGACGCCATTTGGAAAGAGCTCGATGAGCTTCCCAACGGCCAGTTCACCGTTCGCAAGCCAGCAATTTCCAGTTTACGAAGAAACCTGCAGACCGAATCGATCGAGCGTTTGTTTGATTTGGCAGGCGAGCGGGGCGGAGCAGCTGCGATGAAGCCCATCGCAAATCTCTCCGTCTTGATGCTGAAAAAGGTGAAGGACAAATTAGAAACTGCCTCGAAGCAAGAAAACCTAGATGACTACTCTAAGGCTCATCTTGAGGACGCGTTGCAACGAGTCACCAAATGGCTGGACTCGCAGTACGTCTACAACACCAACGATACGGGCAACGCCGGAGGCTTTCCGTTTTTCTTCTTTGGAAAAGAGGCCGCCGACCAAAATTGAAAGTTGCCTAAACCAAGAGGACAGCTTGCATCAGCAAGCCCCCTAGTTGGACAGCGTTAGTTTTTCAATTTCACCGGTGTTTTTTGGTGGCGTGTCGCAGGGAGGGCGAGGCTCCGCCCGAGCCGTGCGCGGCAAAATGCTCAAACATTGAAGCGGGGCGGGCGGAGCCTTCCCCTCGCAAACATCGGTTTCATCCGGCTAAAGTGACGCTGTCCAACTAGGCATCGGTGGTTTTAACTCTGCCACTTGTCTCAATCTTCGCTCGGCCCAAGCGGTTGCGTCTCGCTTTCTCGTTTCCGCTGCTGGTACTTTTGCAGCAGCGTCTTGTAGTCGCTCGCACGCGTGTCGGTCAACGTGTGCAAACTAACCGAGAAAAAATCGATCATCGCGATGACTAAGATTCCTGCAAGCAAACCCAGAATGATCAACAGGAACAGCGAGAACAATTTTGGGTCGGTCACCCAATAAAGACCCGCCATCGTCACTCCCATCGACGCAATCAGCGACCCAACCAGTGAACGGCGTCGAAATTTGCGAACTTCAAATCGCTGATTCCGGGCTGTTTCGGCTTCGGCGGTTGCGAGGTCAAGTCCGCGCCGGTGAGCAAAAATCAGCGTGATGCCGCCGATGAACGAGGCGACGCCAAAAACCAGCGCCCAAAAAAGTGCTCCCTCATTGGCAGCGGCGATCAGAAGTGTCGGCTCAGAAATCATTTTACGGCTCCACTCTGTCCAAGTCGTCGCAACCACTCCAATAACACTCGGCCCACTTTTTCCAGCGAATCGGCCGAACAGTTTTCAATGACGTCCTGCTGAGTGTGCCAGTAAATGTTTCCCGACCGCGGATTGGGGAAATCAAAATCGATGATGTCACACGTTTCAATCCGAGCGATCGAGTTCAACGGCAAGTGATCGTCTTTGATTTGGTGCCGCTTCTTCGGGACGAACTCACGAACGCCAAGATCCTTCGCAACGCCCCAGATGCTACGGGTCAAACGACGAGCGTAACCGAGGCTGTTGCCTTCGTAATATATTTGCAAATCTGCGTCGCCAATCATATCCACCAAGATTCCAAATTCGTAGCGTACATCAAACTTGTTGGCCGCATACTGCTGAGCGAACCAAGTCGATCCAAGAAACATCGGATCACGTCGCCGGTCGTAAACGAATTCTTCGCCATCAAAGAACACAAAGTCAACACCGTGGTCGCCTTCAAGCGATCCAACGTGGTGTCCTAGCTCCGCCAGCAGCGCGACACCACTGCCGCCATCGTTGGCACCAATGAATCGACCACGCGGATTCGTTTGATCGGAATCGGGAAAAGGTCGCGTGTCATAGTGGCAACAGAGCAAAATTCTCCTCTTGCGATCAGGATGCCACCGCACGATCAGATTGGCCAAATTCACTCGGCCAGCCCCAAGCGGGTTCTGCACGTTGAAATGCTGCAACGCAACCTTCGCACCAAGGTCCTCAAAGTGCTTTTTCAAAGATACCTGCTGTTTCAACATCCCCGGCTGACCGGAGATCCTTGGTCCAATTTCGCAAACCGACTTCAGGTAACCAAACGCTCGCTCGGCTTGAAACTGAGTCGGCTCCTGAGCGACCAGCGTTGGCAGAAAGGCAGACTGCGAAACTAGCAGCAGCAAGAACAGACCTCCTCCGGAGCCAACAAACATGGACCGCGCGACTCCACGGATCGATTCACGCGTTAAAAGGGTTGCAGTCATGTTACTGGCAGCATATTGAAGCGAGTCACTGGTCAGAAGAGATAGAAGATCATACGCGGTTAACGCTCTTGATCAACCATCAATCGGCCCCAAGCGTTTCGCATTAATTGGGCACCAAAAGACCAAATTGTTGTGTATTGGTGCACTGAATTCGTCTTTTGATACCACCCGAAAAACGGAATGACGCGCCATATCCGGGGAAATATTTCTATTGTGGCGATCTGATTGTTTTGCCTAGAATTCTGCCGCAGTCGCCCCTTAGAGGCCGTGATTTTTTAGAGAGCAAGGTTCGTCGTAAAGCCTTTCGGCTTTCGGTTGTCGTTTTCAAGCGATTGAAGCCGCTACTACCAACGGCGCAAACCACGAATGGCGCAAACCACTTAGTGCAACGCCTGTCACAAAAAATCACAGCCTCTTACGGGCCGGCGAGGACCAATAACACTCTTCTGCGGATTTTATCATGATCAACGTCGAGCAAATTAACAAACTGCAACGCGACACCGTCGACCGTTGGCACCACGATCCGATTGATAACCATTTTGATGGACTCGAAGCGACCATTTGCAAGCAGCACAGTTTCAATTTCCAGCTGTGGCACCAAGAAGATATCGCGCGATCTCGGGACGTGTCGGATGCTCAAATCGCTGAGGTCAAACGGGCGATCGATGGCTTTAATCAGCAGAGAAACGACTGGATCGAAAAAGTCGACGACGAAATCACGGCAATGCTCAAGCTAAAAGAGGTTGTGGTTTCAGATGACACACCACTCAATACAGAAACCCCTGGCAGTGCAATCGATCGGCTGTCGATTATGGCACTGCGAATCTACCATCTGCGAGAGCAGCTTGAGCGGACCGATGCCGACCAGCAGCATCGCGAAAAAGTAGAAAACAAACTGGCAGTCTGCTTGATGCAACAAGCTGACCTCAGTCAATCGCTTCAAGAATTGTTAAACGATATATTTGCGGGCAAGAAGCGGCACCGCACATACCGCCAGAACAAGATGTACAACGACCCAACGCTCAACCCGTACCTGTATGCGGCTCGCGATGGTCGTTCCGCAAAGAAAGCCGCATAACGCAAGCGACAGAAAACACCCCACAGTCAAACTAAGGAAATCGTTCGAGCTTTCTTTGTCTTTAGCGCCCGGTTTCAACTTACCTTCTGCCTAACGCGTTGCGGTTTCGGAGACGACACCAGCCTGCCCTCCTTGACGACGTCAATTTTGAGATTGGCCGACACAACGACACACTCATGCAACAAGACGCTCGACCATCAATCCACTCACGGCTGACCATCCACGCCGTGTTGACGGTTCTGGTCGGGCTCGGTGCGTTGATCCTTCTTGGACTGTTTCTGTTTGGCTTAGCGGCACGTCAATTCCTGTTGGCCGAACTGATTAGCAGCTTCAATGCCCAGCTTGCTGTCCTGATGCTAATATGCGGAGTCTTCTTGTTGGCACTAAGGAGAAAAGTGTTCGGATGGTTGTTGCTGTTGATTGGTGTCGGACAGATCCTGACTCTAGCCAGCATCTTTCTGCCGGCCACTCAACCACAGCCCGGTCGGCAGACAATCACGATAATGTCGATGAACGTCTGGGGTGACAATCGCCAGTTCCAACAGGTGATCGATCAGATTGAACGTGTTTCACCTGATGTGCTTTTGCTGATCGAGTACAGCAACCAATGGCACAATCAGACAAAGACTCTGTACTCGACCTACCCTCATCGCATGCTCGAACCACGTTGGCATGGTTACGGCATCGCATTGTTCAGCAAACTTCCGTTGGAGGAAACTGAGGTCTGGCAATTGACTCGAAAGATTACCGACGTGCCGGCATTGTCCGCGACAGTAAAACTTGGAGACCAATCGCTTCGCATCGCCGGCTTGCACACCATGTCGCCAACTAACTCGCTGCGAATGCAATTACGAACACAGCAGATGAATGAGATCGCCGATCTCTTAAAGTCGGTGAACGAACCATCGGTGCTAATCGGAGATTTCAATTGCACCCCATGGTCGCCGTTCCTGAAGGAACTGGCAAAAAGTTGCAGTTATCGCGACAGTCGTCAGGGACAAGGTTACTTAGCGTCGTGGAACACTGGG
This sequence comes from uncultured Pirellulaceae bacterium, assembly GCA_937929805.1. Taxonomy (GTDB): domain Bacteria; phylum Planctomycetota; class Planctomycetia; order Pirellulales; family Pirellulaceae; genus Mariniblastus. The sequence continues at coordinate 3,480 of CALFUT010000054.1, read as the reverse complement.
CTGCCATGGCTTTTTTGGATCCCGATCGACCATGCCCTTGTCTCGAAAGAAGTTCACGTGCATCAGCGAAACACGGGTGAAGCCTGTGGCTCAGATCATCTACCGACAATCATCGAATTGTCAATCGCTCAATGATCAAGCTGTCCGCTACGCAACCGAGCGACCATTTGATCGCAAGCCGCGAAAACGTCTTCCGGCATGATTTCCATCATCGCCACGTTCTCGGCCTTGCGACGTTCTCGACTGGTGCCATCCTGATGCCACTTTTGGATGGCGATGTTCTGTGGCCCGTGTGCACCGGATTCGGTCGGCAAGGTTGTGCCATACAGCCCAATGCAAGGCGTACCCATCGCCGCCGCAATGTGCATCGGCCCCGTGTCGCAGCCGATGAAGAAAGATGCGTAGTCACACAATGCCGCATACTCACGAAGGCTAGTCCTTGGCGCAACGAATCCGCATTCATCGTCGCAATGCACAATCCCTTGGGCCATGCCACGTTCTTCATCGCCGGCCCACGTGACTACGGACTGTAACCCATGCTGCGATTCCAAATAACGAACAACCGCTGCAAAACGATCGACGTCCCATCGTTTGGATGGCCAACTGGCTCCCGGGTTAACGACCACAAACGGACGGACGATCTGACGAACATCCAGAAACGACCGCACTCGTTGCTGGCTGGCAGAATCGAGCGGCAACCGATACTCGACCGCACGATCCGACACGTCCACCGCCGAAAGCAGCTCTAGCGAGCGGTCGACCACGTGAGGCGATTGCGTCTCAACCAGCTTGTTGTTCAACCGAGGCGATAGCTCGCGTGCCCATTTGCCCTGCAACCCAAACCGGTTCCTTGCTCCGCTCAACCAACCCAACATCGCACTTTTGGTGAGTCCCTGCGGATCGATCGCGATGTCAAATCGCTCCCGGCGAAGCCGAAAGAGTATCGACGCCCATTGAAGCGGCTTGCCCATCCAGTTTTTGGGAATGATGATCAACCGGTTTAGGTCTGGGTGCCCCTTCAGCAGTTGATCGGTTGGCTTTTCCACCGCCCATGCAATATAAGCATCCGGAAATTTCCGCCGGATCGCGCACAGAACGGGAAGCGTGAGCACACAATCTCCAATGTGGCTCAGACGCGTGATTAGAATTCTGGGTGACCCTTTGGGCATGTTGGTTTCAGATCGGATTTGGTTTAGGCAGTTTTGGCTTTTGTGAACTTCTCGAACGTCGCAGGTACGACGATGACCGCGTCAGTGACGATCATTCTGACGAGCAACGCTTGCCTTTCAACCCGCCACGATTGGTAGAAGACCTGTCAGAAATCCACCCGGAAGCCGATACACCACGTAAAATATTCCAAATCTGGCTTGCACGCCTAAAGGTCGCTTCACCCCAAGGTCAATTGAGCCGATAATCTTCGGCTGCATTCCGTTTCCTCGTTACTCCGACCGACGGCGAAAACCGATTCACCAATCTCCTCCGTCCGCCGACAACCTTCACACGACCATGCTCAAGTTCAGCGACCGCGCTTACTATTTGCCCTCTTCCCCGATCCGCAAACTGGCTCCTTATGCCGACGCGGCCAAGGCGGCAGGCAAGCACGTGTATCACTTGAACATTGGCCAGCCTGACATCCCGACTCCGCCCGAGTTCTTTGACGCATTCCAAAAAGCGGATGTGAAAGTTTTAGCCTACAGCCCTTCCGCAGGAACCACCGGGCTAAGGAATGAAATTGCAAACTATTACGACCGACTGGGCTACTCGTTGGACATTGACCAGATTCTGGTAACCACGGGCGCGTCCGAGGCGATCTCGTTCATCGTCGCAGCAATCTGCAATCCGGGCGAAGAGATTATTGTGCCCGAACCATTCTATGCAAACTACCACGCATTCGCCGTGGCAAGCGGTGCCGAAGTGCGAACGGTTTCTTCGACGATCGAGAACGACTTCGCGTTGCCTTCCATCGAAGCGTTCAAAGATCAGATTCACTCAAAGACACGAGCGATCATGATCTGCAATCCCGGTAACCCGACGGGAGTCGTTTATCCTCGCGAAGCACTTCAACAACTGGTTCAACTGGCCGTTGAAAACGATCTGTACTTGATCGCCGATGAAGTCTATCGCGAATTTGTCTACGACGGGGCGGAACATCACTCGGTCTTGGGCATTCCGGGAGCCGAGTCACACGTGATCGTGGTGGATTCGATCTCGAAACGATTTTCCGCATGCGGTGCGAGGATCGGTTGCATCATTTCACGCAATCAGCAGTTGTTGGACGTTGCGATGAAGATGGCACAGGCTCGGCTTTGCCCGCCGGCATTTGGTCAAATCGGAGCCGAAGCGGTCTACCAGTTGCCGCAGTCATTTTACGACGGCATCGTTGCGGAATATAAAGCTCGGCGTGACCTCGTCAAGGCAGCCGTCAGTGAAATTGACGGTGCATTCTGCCCTGAGATCAACGGCGCTTTTTATGCGATGGTAAAATTGCCGGTTGAAAGCACCGAACACTTTTGCCAGTGGTTGCTAGAGGAGTTCGATTTCGACGGAGCCACGGTGATGATGGCTCCCGGCGCCGGTTTTTACGCCTCGCGCGATCGCGGCCTAGACGAAGTGCGAATCGCGTACGTGCTTAACCAGACGGACCTTGCAGCCGCTATGGAATGCCTAAAGCAAGGCTTAGTGGCGTATCAAAATCGTGAAAAGTGACGAACGCCGATTCCCGATTAACTCAGCGGCTTAGGTAATTCCTCGCCCTCAGGCACGAACTGGATCGAGACCGAGTTCACGCAATGTCGCGTGTTCTTTTCGGTGAAGCGCTCGCCTTCGAAAACGTGCCCTAGGTGACCATCGCACGCTGCGCAGACAATTTCGACACGCCGACCGTCCGCGTCCGGCACTCGCTTGACGGCTCCCTCAATTTCATCATCAAAACTGGGCCAGCCGCAGCCTGATTTGAACTTGCTGGAGGAAGCATATAAGGGCGCGTTGCATTGGCGACAAAGATAAGTCCCCGGTTCGTAGTGCTTGTTCAACTCGCCCGACCCCGGCGCTTCGGTGCCTTTGTGGAGGATGACACGAGTTTCTTCTGGGTTAAGTTTGTTGTAGGGCATGGAGTTCCTAGAAAGTTGAAAGAGGACAGTTTACAGGAAAAAGTTTTCAGTTTTCAGTTTTCAGTTTTCAGTTTTCAGTTTTCAGTTTTCAGTTTTCAGTTTTCAGTTTTCAGTTTTCAGTTTTCAGTTTTCAGTTTTCAGTTTTCAGTTTTCAGTTTTCAGTGTGAAGTGTGAAGTTATTCAACTCCGCATTCGCCCATTCCGAATTCCGACCTCCGGCTTCTCAAAGTCAATCGTGCTAGCATCGAATGTGGCCGCCTCTTCCTCCCGCCCCACATCGCTATAGGTCACAGCGGCAAGATGGGATAAAACAACAGGTCGTGAGGGTTTGGGCCATGAAAACGACTTTCGTGTCCCTGAAACCAAAACC
>CALFUT010000053.1 GCA_937929805.1 uncultured Pirellulaceae bacterium | reverse complement strand
TCAACTGGCGGGCTGTGCCGGAAAGAATCTGAACGAGCGATACCTGCCGGGCGACATGATCACCAAAATCGAAGCAGCTTCAAAGCATTCGGTCAGGATCGAGAACAACCAATCGCTGGTGTTCTGCCCAAGTTCACTCAGCGAGGCGACCGAGTTTTTGGCGGAACAGCCGGACGCCGAAATCATTGCCGGCGCAACGGAAACAGGCGTTCGGTTCAATAAGGGTCTTTGCGATGCGAAGGTTTGGTTGGACTTGAACGCCGTGGACGAACTTGCGGGCGTTTCGATCGAAGGTGATGAGTTGGTGATCGGGGCACGAGCCACTTGGACGGATTTGGAGCACATCACTCAAACGCACGCCAAGCCGTTTCGCGAAATCGTCGAGGTGTTTGGCTCGCCCCAAATTCGCAACGTCGCCACCATCGGCGGCAACATTATCAACGCGTCGCCGATTGCGGACTCGCTGCCGTTTTTAGTTGCCTGCGATGCAATGCTGACTTTGGTTAGCAAAGAAGGCAGTCGAACCGTTCCGATCAACGATTTCTTTCAAGGTTACAAACAGATCGACCTGAAGCCGGGCGAGCTACTTCATGAAGTTCGCATGACTTTGCCGCCGGCCGATCGCCAGCTTCGTTTGTACAAGGTCTCCCGCCGGCGCGACATGGATATTTCGACTTTCACCGGTGCGATTTGGGTGGACCTCGATGGTGGCACGATCAAGGATGCCGGAGTCGCCTACGGTGCCGTCGGCCCGACCGTGTTGAGGCTAAAAGAAACCGAAACGTTTCTGCGCGGCAAATCATTTTCGCTTGATGTCATGAAACAGGCGGGTGAGGTCGCGTTGAAAGAGATCACGCCGATCTCCGATGTTCGCGGCGGTCAAGACTTCCGCAATCAACTGGCCGCAAACGTGCTGCAAAAGTTCTTCCATGAAGTTCAAGCGAATTCAGTGGAGGCAATCGCATGAATGAGTTTCGTCCAGCATCGCCCGAAAAACCAATCGTCGACGACAAACCGATCATCGGTGGAAAGTCCGTTGGTCGCACGATCCCACATGACTCGGCCGTTGGCCACGTCACCGGCTCGGCTCCTTACATTGACGATCTGCCTCGTCGCGTGGATGAGTTGTATGTGGATTTCGTCGGCAGCCCGGTCGCCAGTGGAGCGGTGACTTCTCTCGAAACCGAACAAGCTTCGGCGCTCGATGGCGTCGTGGCGGTGTTTACTTACAAAGACGTGGGCAAGCACAATGTTTTCGGGCCGCTGTTTTGCGACGAGCCCTTTTTGGCCGCCGAAGAAGTGTTGTACGTCGGCCAGCCGGTCGTGTTGATCGCTGCCGAAAACGAGACCGTGTTGGCGGAAGCAAAATCGCTGATCAGAATCAACGTCAAAGAAACAGCACCCGTTCTGGAACTGGAAAAGGCGATTGCGTCCGAGAATTTTATCGGGCCCAAACGGCAAATCGGTCGTGGCGACGCGGAAACCGCGATCTCGGGTGCCACGCATCAACTGTCGGGCGAGTTCCGCAGCGGCGGGCAGGAACAGTTTTACCTTGAGTCGCAAGCTGCCGTTGCGTTTCCGGGTGAGCAGGGCCAGTTGGTCGTTCACTCGTCGACTCAGAACACGACCGAAATCCAGACGATGGTCGCGGAGGTGCTTGAGCTGCAAATGCATCAAGTCGTCTGCATCTGCAAGCGAATGGGCGGCGCGTTTGGCGGCAAAGAAACTCAGGCCGTGATCCCCGCGTTGATGGCGGCGTTGGTCGCGTCCAAAACAGGCCGCGCGGCGCGAGTCATCTATGACAAAGACACCGATATGTCCGTGACCGGAAAGCGGCACCCGTATTTGTGTCGCTGGCGAGTCGGTTTTGAGGATAATGGCCAGATCGTGGGGCTCGAGTGCGATTTCTTTTCCGATGGCGGCGCGGCGGCCGATTTGTCGACGTCGGTAATGGAGCGAACGTTGCTGCACGCGGACAATGCCTACTTTATCGAACACGCTCGATTCACCGGTCAGGTTTGCCGCACGAACATTCCGCCCAACACGGCCTTTCGGGGTTTCGGTGGGCCTCAAGCCGTTGCGTCAACCGAAAACATCATCCAGCGAGTCGCCGAGTATCTGAAAGTGGATGCTTTGGACGTACGGTTGAAAAATGCGTATGGCACCGACGACCGAAATGTGACTCCCTACGGGCAGTTGCTGACTGGGAATCATCTGACCGAGATCATGCAGACTTTGGCTCAAACGTCAGACTATCGACAGCGGCAGGAAGCGATCGCCGCTCAGAATGAAACCGACCCGCTGTGGCTGCGAGGGCTGGCGATGGCTCCGGTGAAGTTCGGGATTTCGTTCACGTCCAAGTTTTTGAATCAAGCGAATGCACTCGTCAACGTTTACACCGACGGAACGGTTCAGGTCTCGACCGGCGGAACCGAAATGGGGCAGGGTTTGAATACCAAGATTCGGCAGATTGTGGCCGACGAGTTCGGGATCGACTGGCAGAACGTGATCTTGATGCCGACTTCGACCGAAAAGAACAACAACACTTCGCCGACGGCTGCCTCGGCCGGAACGGATCTAAACGGAGCTGCGGCGGTCAACGCCTGTCGTGAAATTAGGACTCGATTGGCCCAGTTTGCAGCAGGCTTGTTTGCCTCGACCGACGACGGACTGATTCCCTCGCCCGATCACATTTGTTTCGAGGGTGGCGTGGTTTATGACTCGCGAAAGCCGAACGAAACGATTTCCTTCGCCGAGCTAACGCTGAAGGCTCGGTTCGAACGCGTCGACATTGGGGCCCGCGGTTTTTACAAAACGCCGGGCGTCGACTTCAATCGCGAGACCGGCAAAGGCAATCCGTTTTTGTATTTCACTCAGGGAGCCGCCGTCGCCGAAGTCAAGATCGACCGCTTCACCGGTGATGTGTCGGTCCCTCGAGTCGATTTGTTGATGGACATTGGTAAGTCGATCAATCCGGGCGTCGATTTGGGTCAGATCACGGGCGGTTTTATTCAAGGCATGGGGTGGGCGACCGCCGAGTGCTTGGTTTACGGCGACGATGGGCGATTGCTTTCTCATTCACCCACGACCTACAAGATCCCCGCAATCACTGACGTGCCAATCGACTTCCGCTGCGAGCTATTCCCGAACGAAGACAACTTGCACTGCGTCCGCCGCAGCAAGGCGGTGGGCGAGCCTCCTTTGTTGCTGGGTGTCGCAGCTTGGGCCGCGGTGAAGCACGCGCTGGCTCAGTTATCTTCGCAGTTGCCGGGAGACGTTGATCCAAACCTACAATTGCCGGCGACGGGCGAAGAAGTTTTACGTTGCCTGACAGAAATTTCCGCAGGATGAACATGATTGACAGGATGATCCTCGCCGTGCGGCAATCCTGTTCATCCTGTAATCCTGTCTAAAACAAGCACGTATGCAAATCGAGCAAGATCCGTGAAAATCAGTGTCGATCCGTGGCTGATAAATTCCTCGCTGTCCTGTGGTTCGTTGACTGCCAGAAATTTTGACAGGATGTCTACAACAACTTGCGTGCCAATCCTGTTCATCCTGTAAATCCTGTCCAAAAAAACTTTTGAATCGTATGGCGAACTCATTGCCTTATATCGAAGCACTTTCCGAATTGGCGGCGACTTCGCGGCCGTTCGTTTCGGTCACGATGGTCGAGGCAACGGGCAGTACGCCTCAGGATGCCGGTTCCAAAATGCTGGTGGATGGATCAGGCCGAGTCCATGGGACGGTCGGCGGCGGTAAGGTCGAGCATCACGCGATCGAGTTCGCGAAAGAAATGCTGAATGACGCCGATCGAAGTCGCGAGATCGTCGACTGGAACCTGCAACGCGATATTGGGATGACTTGCGGCGGTTTGGTAAAGCTGTTTTTTGAAGTCTATAACCGAGACGACTGGCACATCGTCGTTTTTGGAGCCGGGCATGTGGCTCAGGCATTGGTCACGGTTTTGCTGACACTCGACTGCCGCGTGACCTGTTTTGACCCGCGACAAGAATGGGTCGATCGCTTGCCGGATCACGATCGTTTGAGCAAAGTTTGCACGGACGATCTATCGGCTGAGGCCTCCAAACTGAAGTCTTCCGACTACGTGATCTGCATGACGATGGGGCATTCGACCGACCGTCCGATTCTGTCCACCATTTTCCGCGATCATATCACTCCCGCATACCTCGGCGTCATCGGTAGCAGGTCAAAACGCGGCGCGCTAGTACGTGAGCTGAAAGAAGACGGCATCTCACCCGAAGCTGCCGAACAATTCCTGTGTCCCATCGGTTTACCGATCGGCTCGAACCAACCCGCCGAAATCGCCATCAGCATCGCGGCTCAGTTGATTGAGCACCGTGACTCGTTGAAAAACGAATCGAGTTGACGATGACAGTTTTACAATTGAGAAATTATTACGCTGGATCTCGTTTTCGTTTCATGAACTGGACAACTTCTCCATAGTCACCTCCGGCGATGTCATTCGGAGTTGCGTGAGTGATGTCCTCAAGCTGGCCGAGCTTGCCAGTCCATTGTCCGTCGGCCAACTGCCGTGCCGCGTGAGTGTACATCAGTGCCGAACCGTAGATGGCGAGTTTCTCGTACCCGCTTTCCAAAGATCCGTCGTCACATTCTTCGAAACCGATTTCCTTGAATGCGAGCACCAACGCACCGACGCCGTGCTCGTCTCGCGATGATTCAATTGGCCAGAATACACCGGGCTGCCACCAGCGTTGCGTATTTTGGGCCGCCCATGCGATGCAATTGTATTTGATGGTTCTTGGGCTTGTGAGTTCGTGATTGTTGTCGGTCAAATTCGGAAAGAGTTCACGAAGGCTCATTGCAGATGCCCATTCTTCTTTCCCCATGCAATCCAAGCCCGAGCTGAAGCTTCAACATCACCAGCATCTTCTTTCGGGATGGGGTTCTCACCCGTAATTGCTTCGAGTGCCCAAAACCAATGATCGGTTTCCTTTTGTAACTCAACCAGAATCAATGGAACGACTTTGGGTCCAAGACCAATGATCCTTTGATACGAGAACACG